>NZ_MKZL01000055.1:0-780 GCF_002803315.1 Paenibacillus sp. GM1FR
GTCGCACTCTGTATGGAGTGCGTGGATTGAAATGTTAACCTGGCGATCAAGCAACGTATGGCCGCGAGTCGCACTCTGTATGGAGTGCGTGGATTGAAATGCAAACGGAACTATTGGTTACGCCGAACCGCAACAGGTCGCACTCTGTATGGAGTGCGTGGATTGAAATGCAATCCCATTGAGCGCATTATTCTCCGCGCAGTGTCGCACTCTGTATGGAGTGCGTGGATTGAAATATTCCCAGCAATCGCGGCACACGTTACAGCCAATGGTCGCACTCTGTATGGAGTGCGTGGATTGAAATGGTCTAGAAAAGTTGGACTTCGATCACGGTCAAAGTCGCACTCTGTATGGAGTGCGTGGATTGAAATATTGATGGGTAAACGTCCGATCCAAAGTGACCATAGTCGCACTCTGTATGGAGTGCGTGGATTGAAATCCACTAAATATAATGTACCAGTTTTGTCCACCGTAGTCGCACTCTGTATGGAGTGCGTGGATTGAAATCCGTTAACCGTAGTCGTGACAACACCCGCAACGGTCGCACTCTGTATGGAGTGCGTGGATTGAAATTCGCCATTCCAGTACAGATAGAGTGACGGTCAAGCGTCGCACTCTGTATGGAGTGCGTGGATTGAAATAGGTGTCAACTACAACACAGCCCGTACAAACAATGGTCGCACTCTGTATGGAGTGCGTGGATTGAAATGTTTTGGCCGCGATAATTACGCCGGTGACTTCGCCGTCGCACTCTGTATGGAGTGCGTGGATTGAAATTAC
>NZ_MKZL01000056.1:0-760 GCF_002803315.1 Paenibacillus sp. GM1FR
AATCAGGACCACCCGTCCAACGGGTGGTTTGCTCTTGGGGTATAACCCCCTGTTGCCAAACTGCGCCTAAAGACGCTAGCCTGACAGCAGGGCTGTTCAGGCTCAGTGTTATTTGTCACTTTCACTCACCAGTTAAACTGGTTTTACTTCTTTTTGCTCCGATTACTGCTGAATGGATCTTCGTATTCTTTTACACTCAGCTTATCTAACGCTTGATCATGTGCTTCTTGTTCACGAATATACTTTCTTACCGTTGCTTCATTTAGACCCACTGTACTCACATAGTACCCTTCTGCCCAAAACTTTCGATTGCCGTATTTATACTTGAGCTGGGCATGCTTCTCGAATATCATTAGTGAACTTTTTCCCTTTAGATATCCCATGAACGTGGAGACTGCCATTTTCGGTGGAATCGCTACCAACATGTGAACATGATCGGGCATCATGTGACCTTCTATAATTTCTACTCCCTTGTACTTACACAGACGTTTGAAAATTTCGATTAAATCTTTTCTCACTTGATTATAGATTTCTTTCCGTCTATACTTCGGGGTAAATACAATGTGGTATTTGCACATCCACTTTGTGTGAGCTAGGCTATAGCTCTTGTTTGCCATCGAAGACCATTCCTTTCTTTTGAGCCTGAACATCTCAATTTTATCGGAATGGTCTTGGTGGTCAAACCCTCGATCCCTCCACCCGCATAGCGGGTGGTTTTTTGTTTCGCGCGTTTCACGCACTCAACTGGCTAAAGCCATAA
>NZ_MKZL01000058.1:0-691 GCF_002803315.1 Paenibacillus sp. GM1FR
CTGCACTTCCACCCCCAGCCTATCTACCTCGTCGTCTTCAAGGGGTCTTACATACTGGGAAATCTCATCTTGAGGGGGGCTTCACGCTTAGATGCTTTCAGCGTTTATCCCGTCCGTACATAGCTACCCAGCGGTGCTCCTGGCGGAACAACTGGTACACCAGCGGTACGTCCATCCCGGTCCTCTCGTACTAAGGACAGCTCCTCTCAAATTTCCTACGCCCACGACAGATAGGGACCGAACTGTCTCACGACGTTCTGAACCCAGCTCGCGTACCGCTTTAATGGGCGAACAGCCCAACCCTTGGGACCTACTTCAGCCCCAGGATGCGATGAGCCGACATCGAGGTGCCAAACCTCCCCGTCGATGTGGACTCTTGGGGGAGATAAGCCTGTTATCCCCAGGGTAGCTTTTATCCGTTGAGCGATGGCCCTTCCATGCGGTACCACCGGATCACTAAGCCCGACTTTCGTCCCTGCTCGACTTGTAGGTCTCGCAGTCAAGCTCCCTTATGCCTTTGCACTCTTCGAATGATTTCCAACCATTCTGAGGGAACCTTTGGGCGCCTCCGTTACTCTTTAGGAGGCGACCGCCCCAGTCAAACTGCCCACCTGACACTGTCCCCGCACCGGATTACGGTACCAGGTTAGAACCTAGATACGATCAGGGTGGTATCCCAACGTTGCCTCCA
>NZ_MKZL01000059.1:0-381271 GCF_002803315.1 Paenibacillus sp. GM1FR
GCTATGATAGGTACTCCACTAGAACATTGTGCGTCAATTACCTACATTCGTTATTAGCCACAGAGAAACAGAAACAAATTTTCCTTCTGTGACATCAGAAACAATTGATTCCAACAAAAAAACGGCATATCTGCCGTTTTTTTGTCACACTCTTATTGAGCCTAAGGAAATAGAACCCCTGACCTCATCGCTGCCAGCGATGCGCTCTACCACGGATGGTCATTTACACACCCTTAATTTACATATTTTAAAGTTGATCCTTAAATCTGAAAACTTACATTTCTAAAAAATAATAAAGAACTCACTATTGAAAACAAAAACACATTAAATTGAAGGCTTAGTACACATTAATATTATTTTTCCTTCTGGCTTTAAGTGAATTGTTATTAGATCTCCATCAGATTCAATTTCATCTACGCTGATGTCTTTAGCATAGAAATTAAACTCTGGAGAACCCGATTTACTTGTAATTGATATCGCTGAAATAAAACTTGTTCCAGGAAATTTCTTAAAATTTATTTCATTGACTGGTATCTGGTTAATATCTAAATTAATGCTTCCAGAGACAATCCTACATTTCCAGATAGTCTCAAAATCCTTTAAATGCTCCCGGACATCATTTAAATTATTCAAATCAAACACCTCATTTTAGTAGTATACCGCAAACAATCAATAATTTTTCTATTGAGCCTCTAGTGGTTCTCCTCAGCTTTATCAGCAGTACCTGCAGCTGCTAACATTTGATACTCTTGAAGTTCGAGATGAACCTTTACTGCTTGTAGCCAACTCTCCACATTCCGATTAGAATCCATGTGACATAACTGTTCATACGTCATGATAGTAGCTACTTCATTATTTAATCTGGACTTCGCTTTTGAAATCTTCTTTTTTTGTTTTTCCTCAGTCAGCTCATTCCATGGCTTTTCCGATGAACTTTCATGCATTGTTTTTGCCACTAATTCCGGTACATCATCCGTTGAAGAAAATGAAATCTCAAATTTATATTCCTGTCTTATGGCATCATGATGAAGGTAGTTTTCCATTTCTCTTCCTTCGGTTATAAATGCTTTAGAACCATTCTTACGTCGATTTACTTCTTCATATTGAGCTTGATATTTCGGGGTCGCTCCTTCGTCACGATCATAAATATGTATCTCTGGAATCCCAAGCCCTCCCAAATAATTTGAACTAACCCAATCCTTTAATGTGCTTCCTCCCAAATGAAAAATAGCAATTCGAGGATCAGATTCAATGTCTGGGAAAATTGGATTTTGCCTATTCAGCATTCTACTAATATGGTTTAAGAAACGAACATCATGAGGGCCTTCTACACAAATAAATACTTTCACACGACTATCAGGTAATACCCCCAGTTGTTCTGCAATTCTTTTATATACATCAGGCTCACTATGTCTAACCCTCCTACTTCTATCAGGTTGTGCTTCGATATAACGTAGATTGTCCACATTGAGTAGACCAGCCAACCCCGGCACATGGGTAGTAGTAATAACTTGACAGTTATCTGTATTTGAGAGTTGTGTCAGCGCCTCTACCAACATTTTCTGGTTGTTAGGATGCTGTGCAGTTTCAGGTTCCTCAATTGCATAAATTACACTAGTCGACCCTGCTTCTAATTGCCTACGTTCGACTTCAGCGCGGAAGAAGTTGAGTAAAATAAGCCTACGAACTCCACTACCCCGCTTATTTATTGGAATTTGATTATCACTGGTGAGCGAAAGTTTAAATAGCCCATTCCAATTGGGTTCTGTCTTAAAGTGGGGTTCCAATTCATTAGCAAGATCAGCATCCATTTCCTTTAGCTTGTCCAACGTTCTATGAGCAACACTGATTACTTGATTCCGAACCGTTTCCTTTATACTTGCGAGTTCATCCTCCACACTCTTTATTGCCTCATTTATGGCGTACTTCATTGGATCTTGAACCTCAGAATCATCATCTTTACTTGGTCTATCAGCCTGAAAAAGTGCATATTGCGGTAGTTTTTTTAAAATACTTCCCCATACAGCTTTAGCGTTGTCATCATTTAGAGAGATCAATCCATCTTCTATTTGGAGGTCTTGAAAGCTGTTCCTAATAATGTTTCTTAATTGAGGGTTAGATCTCTGATCAACACCAGTCAAATCAATACTTAGTTCACGTGCACGTTTCTTTAAATCGGCATTTTTTAATTTAATTAGATCATTAGCCCCATCTATGCTTGGATGGCTCGAATAAGAGTACACAACTTCTCTAGGTGTCTTCAAATTACAATCATATTCTTTACGAATTTCTAGTTCTCCCTGCGAGTTCAATAAGTATTCGCCTTTAAAACTTGTCAGGGAATCCGTATCAAGAACTACTTGATCTGGAAGTTCAGCGAATACACAACCAATAACAACTTTCTTGTCTTCATTAAATACACATGCATCCGACTGCTCTATTTTAACCAAACTGTTGTTAAAAAAAATCTCAAGTGCTTCAAGAACAGTTGATTTTCCTACATCATTTTTTCCAATTAGAGCTGTAAAGTTATCAAAAGGGATTTGCACTTCATTCTTATAAGAACGAAAGTTCTTAATTATTACCTTCACTAACTTCAAAGAGAATCACCTCTGGCTCAAATTTTTCTTGTTTCGCTATAATCATATAGTTATTGTATCCTATTCCTATTGCAAAAACGAGAATATTTTTCCATTTACGACAGCAAAAGACCCCCACCAGTGGCAGGAGCCTCATCATAATCTAGTTCTCTTTACCTTACGCAAGCACTAATACTTTAATTTTACTCCACAATGATAAAGAAAAAAACGGCATCTCTGCCGTTTTCTCGCCAAACTCTTATGGAGAATAGGGGGCTCGAACCCCTGACCTCATCGCTGCCAGCGATGCGCTCTCCCAGCTGAGCTAATTCCCCAAATCAATAATCCTTACTTCAAAACCTTATTTTCACTGGTTGGTTTACGCTGCATGGTGTGCTCCCAGCTGAGCTAAGGCCCCAAGATATAAAATAGATAACTTGTCCAGCACTGCTACGTTCCACAGGCGACTTCTATATCATATAAAATCCAGCTTTCGCTGTCAATCACTTTTTCAAGATCCAAAGTGATTGGAGAAGAACAACCGATTTCTCTGGTACACACGGACTGGAACTCCAGACTGCTCTTCTCCCTTTACCAACTTCACTAATCCTCCAGATCGTCTTTGGACAACAGGGATTTCAGTTCTTTCATGAACATATTGATATCTTTGAACTGGCGGTATACCGACGCAAAACGGACATAAGCCACTTCATCGACTGGAAACAACTGTTCCATCAATAGCTCACCAATCTGGCGACTCTCCACTTCAGCATCGGCTGTATTACGCAGAGATTTCTCCACCTCAGATACCATCATCTCCAGGGTCTCTACGGAGACTGGACGTTTCTCACAGGCACGAATAAGCCCGCGGAGAATTTTGTCCCGGCTGAACTCTTCACGACTGCCATCTTTCTTAATGACAATCAGTGGAGTCTCCTCAATCATCTCAAACGTTGTAAATCTTCGGGCACACTGCTCACACTCACGGCGACGACGAATGGATTTTGCTTCGTTGGCCGGACGCGAATCAAGCACTTTGGTACCCATATAACCGCAATAAGGACACTTCAAAACAGATCACTTCCCACGTTTTACTTTTTACCACATATTCCCTGTACTGATTTTGTAATGAAAAACGCATTGCCGACACATAATACTTTTACCAACCCGCGAGGAGGTGAACAGCAATGGCACAAAGCAATGGTAACTCCAACAACTTGGTGGTAACTAAAGCTTCCGCAGCACTCGAGCAAATGAAATATGAAGTTGCTCAAGAACTCGGAATCAGCATCCCACAAGACGGATACCAAGGTAACATGACTTCTTACGAGAACGGTTCGATCGGTGGATACATCACGAAGCGTCTGGTAACAATTGCAGAACAGCAATTGGCAGGTCAATACCAATAATATCTGCATCGTAATACGCTACACAGAGGAGCATGGAGCGGCCGGTGAATAACCGGCCTGCTCTGTGCTTCTACTTATATACTTAGAACGTATTATAGATCTTTACATACTGATTATAATAGTAAATGACTCTTTGTACATAGTGACGCGTCTCACCAAACGGAATATCTTTCACTGTATCGAACGAGCCATCCCATACACCATCTCTAAGCCAACTGTTTACTTTGCCTGGTCCCGCATTATATGCAGCGATCATAACTGCTTCATTGCCATCGAATTGATCAGACAGATTCCGCAGATACCATGTACCTAATTGAATATTTCGTTCAGGCTCGTGCTTCAATTCCTCCAGCGAAGTGTCGGGAATTTTGGCTTGTTCCAGTATCCAATTCGCCGTGTCCGGCATCAGTTGCATGAGCCCAATGGCACCTCGTTTGGATTCCTTGCTTGTCTTAAAATTGGTCTCCACCTTGATAATGGAAGCAATCAGAAACGGATCAACCTCATAACTCTGAGATTGGGCACGGATCTCTTCCTTATAATGTATGGGATAGAACCATGCCATCCAGTTTGTATTCAGAAATAACACCAGTACAAAGGACACAAACATCAACAGCAGTAAACGTTTCTTACGCAATATTCTCATAACAAACCCTTACGCTGTAGATATGAGTCAATTTGCTGCTCCGTCGCAGGCCATAAGCCGCTGTTATCGATGACAATGTCTGCCAGCTGTTTTTTGCGCTCAATATCCATCTGTACATCCATTCGAGCCTCGGCCTGTGCTGCAGTCATTCCATCCCGACTCATCAAGCGATCTCGTTGCACCGATCTCGGAACATATACAACCATGACTTCCTCGAAACCGTCCTCCAGACCTGATTCGTAGAGCAAAGGAATATCAGATACCACAAGTTTATCCGGATGTTGCAACGCGTATGCAGCAGCCCGTTCGCGCATCTCTCTTCGGATCGCCGGATGTGTGATAGCCTCCAATGCCTTTCGTTCCTCTGGTTGTTCGAAAACAATACTTCCAAGCTTTTTCCGATCCAGTGTTCCATCTTCGTTCAGTATGGCTTGTCCAAACCGCTTAACAGCGGCGGCCAACACGGGATGCCCGGGCATCATAACTTCCCGGGCAATAACGTCTGCATCGATGAGCAACGCTCCCTTACTGGCGAGATAGGCGGAAACACTGCTTTTGCCTGTCGCGATCCCGCCGGTTAAGCCTATATTCATCGTTTCACCTCATAACAACTTCATTATTCCCATAATCATTAACAATAGCGCTGGCAATACAGACAGTCTTCGCATCCAGCGCAGAGCTGAGAATCGTAGGCCAACCTTCATGCCGAGTGACAGAAAAGCCCCACTAAACAGTGCAATAATGAGTGCTGTCCATAGTGTAGGGAATCCCAGAAGTGCCGCTCCCAAACCTGCTCCAAACGCATCCAGAGACAGGGCAATACCCAGCCACATCGCTTCTTGAGCAGATATACTCCCCGAGTTATCCATATCCGCCTTGGAGGGACTGCGAAGGATCTGAATGACAACGCCCAGCTTGCGCAGCTCCAGTGTAAATACCATTCGTTCCAGTGATCCATTTGAAGCCGACTGCTCCAGATCCAGTGCAAGCACCTGATTCCTGCCCTTTGAATCCGACAGTCTCTCTTGTGCTTCTCCCACTCCAGTTACCTTTGCTTCTGCTGCCTCACCCATTCCAGTGTCTGTTTCCAGCTGTTCTTTGCCTTGCTTTCGAATTAGTTGCAACAGTGACCATGCACCAATACCTATCAATATGACGGCTCCCACGATCGAAGCGATATCCGGTGACACCACATGGGACAACAACACACCTACTTGCATCGACAAGGCAATAACCAATCCTGAACAGATCGAAATAACAGCGATAGATAACAGGGGAATCTTAGTCCTCCGTAACCCATATGTAATCCCGACTCCAAAACCATCTAAACTAAGCGCCAAAGCAAGCGCCAGCAATGAAATAAAATGATGCAGCACCCCGGACTCCTCCTCTGTGCGGTACTCGTGCCAACTGAAGATGCCAGTATGGGTATACGCCCGCTTATTTCTGCCATATCAGTATATGGAGGGAGGAATCCAAGGGTGCTATGATTTCATCATTTCGTTCATTCAGTTCATGTTACAGCAGCTGACAGTTCGGACAAAAATGCGTGCCACGGCCACCAACCACCGTTTTTTCAATTAACGTACCACAAGTTGTACAAGGTTCTGATTTGCGTCCATAGATTTTCAGTTGATGCTGGAACATCCCCATCTCACCCTGTCCATTCACATAGGACTTGATGGATGATCCACCTGCATTCACTGCATCTTGCAGCGTAGCCACAATCGCTTCATGAAGCACCGTTAACTGAGCTTCGGTCAGTGTCTTGGCGATGGTCTCGGGATGGATACCTGCGCGAAATAGAGCCTCGTCCACATAAATATTCCCGATACCAACCACATATGCCTGATTTAAAAGTACAGCCTTGATTTTGGTTGTACGCTTGCCAACCGCCTCGCGGAATGCAGTTACCGTAAAGGCTGGATCAAGCGGCTCCAGTCCCAGCTTCAGCAGAGGTTTGGACACCAGTTCCTCACCTGCATTGAACAGATGCATCGTACCAAATTGACGCACATCCTTATAACGTAATTCCGTACCATCATTAAAATGGAAGATCACATGTGTATGTTTCTCCACATCTTCATGCTGCTCGTACACACCGTACCTTCCTTCCATCCGCAGATGGGAGACAAGCACCAGCCCGTCCAGCAAAATACGCAAAAACTTGCCGCGGCGCTCCACGCCAATGACGGTATGTCCCGCGAGTTCCATTGCAAATGCATCTATGTCGTCCGGCCGCTGAATAATCCGCGGCAAGCTAACGGTAACATGATCAATCGTTTTGCCCACAATAAGTTGATTCAATGTTCTTCTGACTGTTTCGACTTCCGGTAATTCCGGCATGATGTTCTCACCTCCCCTATATTATAACGGAAGATAGCGCTCAGCGGGACCCTTTTCTTATATCTCAAACATGGAAGGGCCTATTGTAAAATACCGGAAAAACCGCGCAGCACTTGATTTATTTCGCTTCGTACCAGTTATCACCAAAGCTGACTTCGGCTTTCAGCGGAACCGACAGTTCCAAAGCTTTTTCCATAACAGAAGGTACTAACTCTTTCATCAGTTCCAATTCATCCGCAGGCACTTCGAATACAAGTTCATCGTGCACCTGAAGCAACATACGGCTCTTCAACTTGCGTTCCCGCAACGCTTCATCCATCTGTACCATGGCCAGCTTGATGATATCTGCCGCTGTTCCCTGAATCGGTGTATTCATCGCCGTACGCTCTGCGAAGGAACGCAGATTGAAGTTGCTGGCATTAATCTCTGGCAGGTAGCGACGACGTTCCAACAGCGTTTTGACGTAACCATCCTGGCGAGCTTCCTTCACAATATCATCCATATATCGGCGCACACCCTGGAATACTTCAAAATACTGATCTATAAACTGCGCGGCCTCTTTACGTGTAATGTGCAGGTTCTGTGATAAGCCATAATCACTTATGCCATACACGATACCAAAGTTAACTGCCTTCGCGGAACGACGCATATCCCCATCCACATCCTCAGGCTTCACACCGAATACATCCGAAGCTGTCTTTGTATGAATATCCATATCGTTGACAAACGCTTCCTTCAAGCGCTCATCGTCCGAAATGTGGGCCAGTACTCGCAGTTCAATCTGGGAATAGTCTGCTGCCAAAATGGACCATCCTGGCTCGGAAGGAACAAATACCTTCCGGATTTTGCGACCTTCTTCCATCCGAATCGGAATGTTCTGCAAGTTCGGGAATTGACTGCTAAGTCGTCCCGTTGCAGCAATGGTCTGACGATAATACGTATGCACCTTGCCATCCCGATTGGATATCTCTTTGAGCAATCCTTCCACATAAGTGGATTGCAGCTTGGCAAGCTGACGATATTGCAGAATATGCTTGACCACATCATTATAAGGAGCCAATTTCTCCAATACTTCCGCATCTGTGGAATAACCCGTTTTTGTTTTCTTCACCACTGGCAAGCCCAGTCTATCAAATAAAATCTCACCCAGTTGCTTTGGTGAATTCAGATTAAATTCCGTTCCTGACAGCTTGTAAATCTCAGCCATCAACCTGCTGATCTGTTCTTCAAACTCACTGCCCAAAGCCTGTAGATCGGCTGTATTGGCCTTGATACCCTGTTTCTCCATGTCCGCCAATATGCGTGACAAAGGCATCTCCAGTTCATGGAACAGTGAATTCATCTCATCGGTTTCCAACACCTGCTCCTGAAGTGGAATAATGGCTGCTACTGCAGCAGCCTTCCGACATAGGAAATCCCCCAGTATTTCTACTTCCGGTACCTTGTACTTGGCCCCTTTGCCCATAACCGTGTCATCCTCCACAAGTGACGGCAGACCATACTTGGTCGTGAGTCCACTAATCGTCTGGTTGGATTCCGTTGGATCAAGCAAATACGCTGCCAGTTGTACATCAAATGACGCACCAGCGAATTCAATGTCATGCGCATGCAGGGCCAGGTCCACACGATGAAGATCATAACCGCGCTTCGGCTGCTCTGAATCACCAAGCCATGCCCGCACTGGAGCAGCAGCCTCGGAATGAAGCAATTCGGGAGATATGAACGTATACATTCCAGCGGAACCTACAGCTAGTCCAATCAGTTTCGCTTGGTGCGGGTTATCCCCATGTGTCTCCACGTGGAGCACATCAATGGAATCGAGGGAACTGAACAGCTCACTGATGTTGTCCTCTGTTGCAATGGAGGATTCAACTTCGGCAGCAGGGACCGCTTCCTGTTCAGAACCGATGCTGCCACTGAACGACAGGCGTTCGAGCAAGGATTTGAATTCCAGCTTGGCCAATGCAGGGCCCGCATTTTCTTCTTTTAATCCAGCGAATTGCATATCCTCCCACGTCTGCTCCAGCGGAACTTCCCGGTGAATCGTCGCGAGTTGTTTGCTCATCCGGGCATCTTCGGCATGGGCCTCGATCTTTTCTTTCATCTTGCCTTTCAGCTCACTAGTGCCGTTCAGCACATCTTCTACCGATCCGAACTGGTGCAGCAGCTTCAACGCTGTTTTCTCTCCAACCCCGGGAATCCCTGGAATGTTATCGGACGCATCGCCCATCAGACCCTTGAGATCAATAATTTGCAGCGGCGTCAGACCATAACGCTCCTTAATCTGAGCAGGATCATACAGCTCAATATCGGTTACCCCTTTACGCGTCAGCCCGATATGTACATGTTCGGAAGCAAGCTGCAGCATATCTTTGTCACCCGATACAACGAGCACCTGTCTACCCGCTTCATCTGCGCGTTTGGTTAACGTTCCGATGATGTCATCCGCTTCAAATCCAGCGAGCTCAAACTGAGCAATGCCAAGTCCTTTCAGCAGTTCTTTGAGCAAAGGGAATTGCTCTGACAACTCTGGTGGTGTTTTCTCCCGTCCACCCTTGTATTCCTGATACCCTTCGTGGCGGAACGTGATTTTGCCTGCATCAAATGCAACCATGACATGTGTAGGCTTATGCTCTTCAAGCAATCTCAGCAGCATCGTAGTGAAGCCATATACCGCATTGGTATGCAGACCTTTCGAGTTGGTCAGAGGCGGCATTGCAAAAAACGCCCTGTAAATAATGCTATTTCCATCTATGAGAATAAACTTGTCCATTCCAGCACCTCGCGTATTATATGGTCAACCTCTTCAAATTACATCTACTCTCATGATACCATACCCACCTGTCACATCAAAAAGAATAGCCTCTTTCACTTCACATTTAATCACAAAAAAGAACCTTCTCCACAGACAGCTGTACACAGCCTACCTGAGAGAAAGTCCTTTTCCATTCATATGATTGCATTACTTAATCAGTACTGATTCCCCAATTCCAAAGTAATGCTCTTCCTATTGATTCAGATCCGGGCGTTTACCTGTCACCAGGTATACCGTGCTCTCACCAATGTTGGTTGCATGATCGCCAATCCGTTCAATGTAACGTCCAACCATCATCAGCAGCATAGCCTGTGAAGCCTGATTAGGATGCTCTGACATTAACGTGTAGAGATCACTGATCATGTGGCTGTACAGTTGATCGACCTGATCGTCTGTCTGAGCCATTTTGTAGGCCAGGTCTGTGTTTTCTTTCAGGAAAGATTCGATGGATTCATCAATCATGGATTTCACGATTTCTGCCATTTGCGGGATATCCACCAAAGGTTTAATTAGCTTCTGTCCATCCATACGGAGTGTCACCTTCGCCACGTCGAGCGCAAGATCTCCCATACGCTCCAGATCACTGGAGATTTTGAATGCCACGATAATACGTCTGAGATCCTTTGCCACCGGCTGTTGTGTGATGATCAGTTTGGAGCCAAGTTCCATAATTTTGTCTTCAAGGGCATTCAGATTCGCATCATTCTTGATGATGACCTGAGCTTTCTCCGCGTTCATCGTTTGTAAACTCTCAATAGCACCATCCAATGCTGCTCCTACATGTTCACCCATTTGTTTGAGCAAGGTACGCAGCTCTTCAAGCTCCTGATCAAATTCTTTTCTGCGAATCATAGATTTCATGTCCTCCTTATCCATCATCTCCGGGTATGCCGGGATCATTCCAATTCAGCTCGCTTAACCGAACCTTCCAGATATATAATCCTCGGTCCGGGAATCTTGCGGTGTGGAGAATAACGTCTCCGTATCAGCTGCCTCCACCACTTCACCATTCAGGAAAAATACCGTGCGTCCAGATACCCGTGCCGCCTGGTGCATATTGTGGGTAACCATAACGATCGTGTACTTGTGATGCAATTCTTTCACTAGCTCCTCAATCTTCAATGTGGAGATCGGGTCGAGTGCAGACGTTGCTTCATCCATCAGCAGAACGTCAGGCTGTACAGCCAGCGCCCGTGCAATACAGAGACGCTGTTGTTGTCCGCCGGACAAACTAAGTGCCGACTTTTTCAATACATCCTTTACTTCATCCCATAGGGCAGCATGGACAAGACTTTGTTCCACCAACTGATCCAGTTCAGCCTTTTGGGTTACCCCGTGCAAGCGCGGTCCATAAGCCACGTTATCGTATATGGATTTTGGAAAAGGATTCGGTTGTTGGAACACCATGCCAACTCGTTTGCGTAGTGTCTCCACTTCAATCTCATTACTGTAAATGTCAGAGCCATTCAGCATAACCTGTCCTTCCACACGAACACCCGGAATCATGTCATTCATCCGGTTTAACGTGCGAAGCAATGTCGATTTACCACAACCTGACGGCCCGATGAACGCAGTAACGGTTTTTTCCGGCAGATCCATCGATATATTTTTAAGCGCGTGATGCGTATCATAATATAAATTAAGATTTTCAATGTGAATGAGGTCCTTCATGGATGTTCACTTCTCCTTCGCTGCAGGGACACGGAAACTCCCTTTACGTTGAGACCGATACTGATAATCTTTCATCGCTGCTCGGCCATCTTTAATATCCTACCCTTTCATTGTAAAAACAGTATCACTTTCATGTTAACGGAATGTAAAAAAGACATCCTTAACCTTCATGATCTGCTTGATGGATCAATCTGATTGCTGATGCCTGCTTTATTGACTACTTTATAGTTTACTCACTATTCGAAACCATCTCATCCAGCTTCGTACGAATGTGCTCTGCAACTTCTCCAGCTTTCCCGCCTTCCATGGCGATCTCCTCTGCTATACGAGACAAATCTCTCACCGCACTGTTCAGTTGTCGGAACGTTGCTCCCCCTGCGGTGACATGCACCGAACTGTCGTCAATCTCCGCTCCGCTTGCCTTAACCAGTTCAACAGTCTGAAGGGTCAATCCACCAATATTCTCTAACAATGAAGACATGTTCCCCGCAACCTCACGGGTCTGTTTTGCGAGCGCTCGAATCTCGCCTGCAACAATCTGAAAACCTCGTCCATATTCACCGGCATGAGCTGCTTCGATGGAAGCATTCAGGGCGAGGAGACCACTCTGATCTGCCAGGGATCGAATAGAATGTGCCATGCCTGAGCCTGTTTTGATCGAATTCAGCATGTGATCCGCATGTTGTCCTTGACTCTCCATATGCTGATGTACCCGGTTATAGGAAGCATCAACGTGTTTCAAACTCTCTTCGCCCTGCTTGGACAATGCCATGATCTCACGGGCCTCATGTACAGTCTGATTCGCTGCATTCACCAGCTTGGTGACCGCATTGTTGATTCTGGATATCTCCTGTCTGCTCTCGGTTACTGTACGTATGCGCTCTTCCGTAACAGCCTGTTGCAATCTGCGAGATAGCGACATTACGTCCCGCATCGTCAACACACCAAGCAGTCTGCCTTGGTCCGTAACCAACAGACAATCGTAGAAATGCTGTTCATTCCGTCCAAGTGCGATATCAATAATCGTTGCGGCTTCCATATGAATATCTGCAATAACCGGAGATGTATTCACTACTTGTATGACCGGCTTACGGTAGAATAGATCTGCGGCAAAACGGCCATTTAACATCCGATATAACGTCTCTCGCATTAACAATCCAGTAGGTTTCATCTGCTCATCACACAATACGATACATGGGTGTTCCTGATCCTGATTCATCATCGTGGCAGCTTCTCCACAGGTGGTATGGACTCCGGCGACAGGTACCTGACGATAATAGTCATGCAAATGGATCACAGATTCTTCAGCAACTAGTGCTACTTCAGTTTGCTCCATTATGGGTGTCGTTAATTCTTCATTATGTAAAACAACATGAGGCTGGTCAGGTTTCACTTCGAGCAACATGGGCATAAATGCGCAATCTCCTTTACGTAATACCTCCGTCTTGAGGTGGGTTATGTAGGTACAAAGTATCACTCAGATAAGTCCATGCTACTCCCTCTACGTAAAGAAAAATCTTCCTTTATGTTAAATGAACGTAAAATAAAACTCCCCGATCATTGCTAACTTGAATGATGGGGAGTTTTTCTTTTGACAACCAATTTATAACCTACACCACGAATGGAATCAATGTGAACCGATTCCGGGTCCAGCTCCAGCTTTTTACGTAATGAACTGACGTGAACGTCCACGGTTCGTTGACCTCCGATATAATCGAAGCCCCACACAGCGTTCATCAGATCATCCCTTGTCAGTACCACACCCGGCTTTTTGGCCAAATATAGAAGTACTTCGAACTCTTTCGGACGCAGACTGATGGATTGTCCACCCAGTGTCACTTCATATTTCAGAGGATAAATCTCCAGCTCTCCCAGAATAATTCGTGAGCCATCCTTGTCCTCAAGCTGCGGTAAATCTTCACCATTGGAATAACGTCTTAATACCGCATCCACTCGGGCTAATAACTCAGATACACCAAACGGTTTGGTAATATAATCATCGGCACCTGATTTCAGTCCCTGTACAACCTCGGCTTCACCGTTCTTGGCCGTCAGAATGATAACCGGTGTACTAACACCCTGTATTCTTAACTTGCTCAGAATGTCCAGACCATTCATGCCCGGAAGCATCAAATCCAGCAAAATGAGATCAAATTCCTGGGACAAGGCCCGATCATATCCTGCAGATCCGTGATCCTCTGCCGTAACGTCATAACCTTCCTGTGTCAGGTTATACGTGAGTAATCTTGATAATGTAGGTTCATCTTCAATAACTAGTAAACGCTGTGCCATGATACCCCTTCTCTCTTCATAGGTTGTCTGTTGCCACAACACTTTTTCTATCATAGCACTAATTTGTTAACGCGGTGTAAAACAATACACACTTTTTACATTTTGATACTAGACGCCTACATCTCTTCTTCCTGAATGAATGGAAGGATCACACGGAACGTTGTCCCCATGCCCAGTTCACTCTCTACAGACAATTTGCCATGATGCAGTTCCACCAGATGTTTAACGATGGATAGTCCAAGGCCTGTGCCCCCTGAATTACGGGATCTGCCTTTATCAACACGATAGAACCGTTCGAAGATTCGCGGCAAATCTTTTTTCGGTATGCCAATTCCTGTATCTGACACCGCAAAGACAACTTCATCATCATTATCCATCGTCACCTGTAACTTCACTCGTCCACCATCGGGGGTATAGTTGATGCCGTTGGATAACAGATTGATGAAAATCTGCTTCATCTTGTCCTCATCCGCTTCAATGTACAGTTCCTCCGGAACATGCATTTCCAGACGAATTTGCTTTTTCTCCGCCACCTTGGACAAGGTGCCCAGCACCATTTCGAAGAAAGAGTGTACATGCACAGGTGAGCATTGCAGCGGTGCGCGTTTCGATTCAATTTTGGATAACTCCAGAATATCCCCTATTAATCGGTTAAGTCGATCTCCTTCATCATAGATGATTTTCAGGAATGATCGCTCTGTCTCCTTATCCTGTACCCCGCCGCTGAGCAACGTTTCGGCAAACCCTTTGACCGCAGCGACTGGTGTCTTGAGCTCATGAGAGACATTTGCAACAAACTCACTGCGCATTGACTCCAATCGGCGGATTGCCGTCACGTCCTGCAACAGGAACAACATGCCTCGATATCCACCATCATCTTCGGACATCGGTACTCCATCAATACGGATCAGTTTTTCCTCCGGATTGAACACACTCACTTCTTCATGCATCCGTTCTTTTAGTGCAACACTCTCTTCGATGGTACGTGTTAATTCGTAGTGTCTTTTCAATTCAGTATAAGGTTTACCCGTAACCTTTCCTGCCTGAATACCAAGCATACGCTCCGCTTCCCGATTGACCAGTGCAATGGATTGCCCTGCGTCGATCATGACAATACCTCCGGTCATGTTCGCGAGGACACTCTGTAACAACGCTTCATTGTCACGGATCGTTTTCAGCTGGGACTGCAAGCTGTCTGCCATTCCGTTTATCGCAAGCCCCAGCTGTCCGATCTCATCTCTTCGCGTTACATCAACTCTGGCATCGTATTCCAGCTTGGTGATCCGATGGGCCACTTTTGTAATATGCTCAATCGGGGAGGTTAATCCGCGTGCAACCCGATAACTGACAAACGCGACAATTAAGAACAATAATCCAAGTGCAGCAAACATAATCATCCAACCACGCTGAAGTCCTTGATCCACAGCCTGTAGACTCATGGATAGACGAATGTAACCATCAAATTTGCCGCTAGGTATTTCAATCATGTCACTTTGATCCGAATTCACAGGTAGTGCTACATACAGCATGTCTTGTCCCAGTGTCTCACTGTAACGTATGGATTGCCCGTATCCATCTCCGACGGCACCCTTAATCTCCTCACGGTTCAAGTGATTATCCATGGATGCCGGATCACTCTCGGAATCTCCAATGACCATGCCGTCTTTATTGATGAAGGTTACCCGGGAATCCGTCAGACGGTCCAGTTCCAGCGCCCGATCTGAATAATACTTTCGTGTGGCTTCCGAGGTTGGATCACTTGCATCATGGAATGGAAAAGTTGCTTTGAGCAAATTAATCTCGCGCACCATGGTTTGCTCCAATGCGGCTATATGCGTAGTCTTAAACACTCTGCCCATCGTATATCCAGCCACAATGACGGATACGCCGATCAGCACCATCATAATGATGGCAAGGCGAATTCGGAACGGTCTCATCTATCTCTTCCTTTATGATCAGATTAATATCTAATGAATTGCTCTACATTGAATCCAGTTCAATTCGGTCCCCACGGGTACCCGGATTGGAAATTACAAGAAACTCCACTTCTTCGTCGCTCCGATTCATCATCTGATGCGGCATTCCGGGTACAATCTCTATTCCTTCATGGGTTTCCAGCACAAACGTCTCTCCATTAAGTTCCATACACGCTTCACCGCTAAGGATGAAAAAAAACTGACGGCTTACCGAATGATAATGTCGTATTTCAGCCGTTCCTGCGGGCATTCGTTCATGAATAATGCTCAGTGTTTCATTTTGAACGAGATGCCAACCGTCGCACTGTGCACCCCATATATAATGTGCTGCATTCTGTTTGCTCATTTTCATATGACTTGTCCCTCCGAGTATAATTGCTCGATCTATCATATCACAGATTAGAGAGTTTCCAGTCAGACAAGGCTAATAATAAAATATCATAGTTGTATCAACAGAGATGCCGACTTGTGTAAACAGGTGCTAACCGCATCTTTGACATACATATTCACCTGATATAAAAAAGACGCACCGCTCAGCCATGCTGAAAGCGATACGCCTCTCTATATAATCAATCTTATCCTGAATCTAAACGTCCTTAACGTATTATCCGTTCACCACTTCGCCGCCATTTACATGCATCACCTGTCCGCTCACATACGAAGAGTCATCCGAAGCAAGGTATACGTAAGCGGGAGCCAGTTCATCCGGTTGTCCTGGCCGCTTCATTGGCTGCGTTGCGCCGAACTCACTTACTTTTTTCTCATCAAATGTGGATGGAATGAGTGGTGTCCAGATCGGCCCTGGTGCAACGGCATTGACACGAATTCCCTTCTCAATCACATTCATCGATAATGAACGAGTGAACGAAGTGATTGCCCCTTTGGTAGATGAATAGTCAAGCAGGGTTGGGCTTCCGCGATAGGCTGTGATAGAGGTTGTATTAATAATCGTGCTGCCCTTCTTCAGATGTGGCAGGGCTGCCTGTGTCACATAGAACATGCCAAAGATATTGGTACGGAATGTACGCTCCAGCTGTTCTGGCGTAATATCCTCCAGATTCTGCTGTGGATGCTGTTCTGCTGCGTTATTCACGACAATGTCCAGTTTGCCCAGTTCATCTACTGTCTGCTGAACCGACTTCTTCGCAAAGGCATCATCACCAATGTCACCTGCAATCAAGATGCACTTGCGTCCTTCTTGTTCGACCTGACGTTTCGTTTCCTTGGCATCTTCATGCTCGCTCAGGTATACAATGGCGACATCCGCGCCTTCCTTGGCATACGTAACAGCAACAGCACGTCCAATTCCGCTGTCACCCCCTGTAATAAGGGCCACCTTACCCGTCAGTTTACCTGCTGCCTTGTATTCAGGCTTCTCAAATTCCGGTCTGGGATGCATCTCCGATTCAATACCGGGGCGTTGATCCTGATGCTGTGCTGGCATTGTTTTTTGATTTTGTTGTGTGTTGGTTGACATCTAACATTCTCCTCTCAAAATGTGAACATGTTTGGATTACAGAAGACATGGACCCTAACTGTATACTTCCTTGTCTTTCGTTCTCTGAAAAAGTCTCATTCTGTAGGATGGCATGAACAGTTCAGATTATTCTTCTGCGATGAACAGCAACTTAAGCCTCAGCGTGCTGTCTCTAATCGTTATTTACCACTCTCTTTGGATATCAAACAACCAATTTGCTTTAATGCCTGTTTGGCCAAAATTCGAAATTTATTCGAAATTAGACTGTTTCATGATACAAAGTGTATTCCTATGCTGCTTGGGCTGATGTACAATGTACAGTATACTGATGTGCTTTAACTCTCATCTTTATTGGTTTAATCATTCTAACCTAACATGGAGACCTGACAATGGAATCGCATATTAATTCATATATAACACTCGTCGCTACTTCAGCCGTGCTGAATGTCTTTTTGTGTTTATATACCTATTTCAGAAGATCCGAGATTCCCAGTTCCAAAATATTCATTCTCTACACAGCAGCACTCTCCATATATACTTTTGGTTATGCGATTGAGCTAGCCAGCAACACGCTGGAGCAGATGATGTTTTGGACCACCGTGGAGTATATAGGCATGCCCTTCTCCGCATCTCTTGGCCTCATGTTGATGATAAAGTACACTGGAAAAACGTTATCCAAAAAGGTAACTGCCTCGCTGTTTGTAATCCCTTCCATTACACTAGGTATGGTTGCAACCAATGACTTTCATCATCTATTTTATAAAAAAGTATGGCTGAGAGAAGATAGTCCCGTTCCTCTGATGGATATCGCAGTGGGCCAATGGTATGTTGTACATGGTGCATTCACCTTCTCCTGTCTGTTATGTGCCTGCCTCATTTTGATCGGACAATGGAGACACACCAAGAAGATGTATCGTCGTCAATTACTTACTCTCATTACTTCACAGATTATTCCTATGGTCGCAGCTTTTCTGTATTTGCTTGGTTTGACCCCCGGCGGGATGGACCCCGTACCCGTACTCATGTGTATCACATCTGCCATGTATATCTGGGCGATTCTATCCTCACGTCTACTGACCATCGTACCCATCGCCAAAGACAGTATTTTCGAGAGTATGCGTGAAGGTGTTATTGTACTGGATAGTTTCAATCGACTGGTCGATTACAACAGATCTCTGCGTGACATGTTGCCAGAGCTTAATACAACCATGATTGGCCAACCCTTGGATGAAATCTGGCTTAATCTTGCTGGAAAGACGTTTCCCGTTGAATACGGAAGAGAAGGATTGCAAACCGATCTGTACTGGCAGTTAAACGGAGAGACCGTCTGTTATCAGGTCAGGACATCTTACGTGTATAACAAGGATGCACAGACTGTGGGCAGTCTAATTATGTTAATCGATATAACGGAACAACGCTTCTTGCAAGAACAGTTGAAACAACTGGCTTATTTCGATGGTCTGACCAAAATCTATAATCGCACTCAATTTTTGCATAGAGGACGGGAGATTTTGAGTGAAGCTCAGCTTAATCCGCAACCTGTTTCATTTATTTTATTTGATATTGATTACTTTAAACGTATCAACGATACGTACGGGCATGATGTTGGTGATCAGGCCATCATTCATGTAGTCTCTGTCTGTAATCGATATTTAAGCCCTGAGATGTTGTTTGCCCGATATGGAGGCGAAGAGTTTGTCATCGCTCTTCCGAATACCTCGCTTCAAGAAGCCGAGAAACTTGCCGAACAACTGAGAGTTGCCTTATTGAATGACCCCCTGGATGTTAAGGGAGTGCCTATTACGCTCACCTCAAGCTTTGGTATTGCCCAGTACAATGGAGGGGCAGATTCGCTGGAGTCCTTGTTACGCGATGCTGATACTGCCTTGTACGAATCCAAACGTAATGGTCGAAATGCAGTGCGTGCGTATACTGTGAGTACAACCTAACCAATGTAGACCATGTCAGATGGTAATGCATGATGTTATGCCTGGTAGTGATCCCTCTAGTTCCAGTTCAAATAAACCGAGGACTGTTAATTTCATCTTGGTAATAACAAAAAATAGACAGCCAATGAGGCTGTCTATTTTTTGTTTGTTTCAACGAAACACCATCTTACATCTCATACGGCTTGTCCTAATTACGTCTGCAAACGCTTAACCAACGACTAACAATACATCTTCGTAAGGTGGGTTAACCGTCCACAACGCACTTTAGATCACCTGATTATTCACCATCAGGTACACCATGATTAGCAAGAATACAGCCAGAAGTGTACTGAACATACGGATCTTGCTTTGCTCAGGACCCACATCACGTTTGTTTTTCACACCTTCTGCAGCGAGTCGCAGCGGTTTACCCATAATTCCTCCAATAGCCGCAATAGCCAAGAGCAGAACAACAACGACAGCCATCCAGACATGAGAATACTCACCTTTGGTCATCAGGTAACCACCAGTAAGAAGTTGGATTACAAGTCCATACTGCGCGACTTTGTTCAAAGAACGAAGTGATGCAAAGGCTCCCTCTTGTGCTGCAGCATTCAGGGTACGGATTTTACCGACCACAAATGGCAGAATCAAATAGAATCCCATCGCCAGTGCTCCAACAATATGGAGCAAATACATAATCATTGTCAAAATTTTCATCCTCCTCAACATTTTCGGTGTGCTATACATCACATTCCATTATACTGGGGAACTTATCCAAAGAAAAGAAAACCTCCGGGTTTACCGGAGGTTTTCTTTTAGCTTCTGTTCAAAAAGTTTTCAAACTTACAGGTTTACTACCGAAATGACGTTGCGAACCGAATCAGCAGATTTGTCCAATCCTGCTTTTTCTTCCGCTGTCAGGTCTAGTTCGAATATTTTCTCAATGCCATTACCACCCAAAATGGTTGGTACACCGAGGAACAGATCATTATAGCCATATTCACCTTCAAGATAAGCGATCACTGGAATGATACGTTTCTTGTCCTTCAAAATGGCTTCGGTCATCTGAACAAGCGAAGCTGCTGGTGCATAATAGGCACTGCCGTTACCCAGCAAATTCACAATCTCGCCTCCGCCAACACGTGTGCGTTGAACAATGGACTCAATGCGGTCTGCCGGAATCAACGTATCGATCGGAATACCACCTACACTCGAATAACGAACGAGTGGCACCATGTCGTCTCCGTGGCCGCCAAGAACGAATCCACGAACATCTTCAACAGATACGTTCAACTCTTGCGCAATGAAGGTACAATAACGTGCTGTATCCAGAACACCTGACTGACCGATAACACGGTTTTTAGGAAAACCAAGGGTCTGATAAGCTGCATAAGTCATCGCATCCACCGGGTTGCTTAGAATAATGACGATGGAATCAGGGCAATATTTTTTCACATTTTCACAAACGGACTTCACGATACCCGCATTCGTATTGACCAGATCGTCGCGGCTCATACCCGGTTTACGGGCGATACCAGCGGTGATGATTACAATCTCAGAACCTGCAGTATCTTCGTAGTTGGAAGTACCGACGATATGACTGTCAAATCCTTGAACAGGACTTGCTTCCATCATATCGAGTGCTTTCCCCTTCGTCGGGTTCTCCAGTTGAGGAATATCAACCAGCACAACATCCCCGAGTTCTTTTTGGGCAAGCATTAATGCGGTCGTAGCACCGGTAAAACCGGCGCCGACTACTGTGATTTTTTTGCGCTGAATAGTCAAGATTCACATCTCCCCTTACAGGTTTTTAATGATTTGATCCGCGAATTCAGAACATTTCACTTCAGTAGCGCCGTCCATCAGACGTGCAAAGTCATACGTTACTGTTTTATTGTTAATGGATGTTTCCATACCTTTGTAGATCAGGTTAGCTGCTTCTTGCCATCCCAAGTGCTCAAGCAACATTACTCCGGACAGAATAACGGAACCAGGGTTCACGACATCTTTGTCCGCGTATTTAGGTGCAGTACCGTGAGTTGCTTCGAAGATAGCATGTCCTGTTACGTAGTTGATGTTCGCTCCAGGAGCGATACCAATTCCGCCAACTTGCGCTGCAAGTGCATCGGACAGATAGTCACCGTTCAGGTTCAATGTTGCGATAACATCAAATTCGCCTGGACGAGTCAATACTTGTTGCAGAGCGATATCGGCAATCGCATCTTTTACGATGATTTTACCAGCATCTTCAGCAGCTTTTTGTGCTGCATTCGCTGCATCTGTACCTTCGTTTTCTTTGATGATGTCGTATTGTGCCCATGTGAATACTTTGTCAGCGAACTCTTCTTCAGCCACTTCATATCCCCAGTTTTTGAAGGCACCTTCTGTGAATTTCATGATATTACCTTTGTGTACCAGTGTAACCGTCTTACGGTTATGGTCAATTGCGTACTGCACTGCTGCACGTACCAGACGTTTCGAACCTTCGGAAGAAACTGGTTTGATACCAATACCGGAAGTCTCAGGGAAACGGATTTTGTTAGCACCCATCTCCTGTTGCAGGAACTGGATCACTTTTTTCACTTCTTCAGAACCTTCAGCATACTCGATTCCTGCATAGATATCTTCCGTGTTCTCACGGAAAATGACCATGTCTACCAACTCAGGACGTTTAACCGGAGAAGGTACACCGTCGAAATAACGAACAGGACGCAAGCATGTGTACAGGTCAAGCTCTTGACGCAGGGCTACGTTCAGGGAACGAATACCACCACCGATTGGCGTAGTCAATGGTCCTTTGATCGCTACGATATACTCACGAATGGCTTCCAGTGTATCATTCGGCAACCACTCACCGTATGTATCGAATGCTTTTTGTCCAGCAAACACTTCATACCATGCGATTTTTTTGTTGCCATCATAAGCTTTTTCAACAGCTGCATCCAATACACGCTTGGAAGCTTTCCAGATATCACGGCCTGTACCGTCACCTTCGATAAATGGAATGATTGGATTACTAGGTACTTGAAGTGTACCGTTATCAATTTGGATTTTTTCGCCTTCAGTTGGGTGAGCAAATTTTTCTAATTTCATAGTTAAAATTCCTCCTAAGTTTCGTATATGCAGTATTCATCATACCACTAGTCTTGTTGAGAGAAGGGTCCTGAGAGCTTAAGCCAGTAAAGCCTCTGCTTTCCAACCCTTCACCTCGTCCATATTATTATACTGTTTTTGCGGCTATTAGCGAAGTTCAATAGAAACGTATTTCTGTTCTGTAGGACCAGTGTACTCCGCACGTGGACGAATGATGCGATTGTCCGCAAGCTGTTCCAAAATATGCGCAGTCCATCCAGACACCCGGCTGATGGCAAAGATCGGAGTGAACAATTCCTGTTCGATCTCCAGTTGGGTATATACAGAAGCAGAATAGAAGTCTACATTAGGCTTCAGTCCTTTTTGTCCTGTTACCAGTTCCTCGATCTTCACAGACATATCATACAAACGCGTATCATTGTTCATCTCGCCAAGTTCCTTGGACATCTTCTGTAGATGTTTGGCGCGTGGATCACCGTTTTTGTACACCCGATGTCCAAAGCCCATGATTTTTTCACGATTATTCAGTTTTTCCTGAATTGCCGCTTCAAGACGATCAGGCGTACCGATCTCATTCAACATTTTCATAACGGCTTCATTAGCACCGCCATGCAGTGGTCCCTTCAGTGCGCCAATGGCGGAAGTTACACCGGAATAGATATCCGACAGCGTAGCAACCGTTACACGGGCTGCAAATGTCGAAGCGTTTAACTCATGATCCGCATGCAGGACAAGGGCTTGATCCAATGCTTTCACTGCGGTCTCGGATGGTTCTTCACCAGTCATCATATATAAAAAGTTCTCTGCGATGGAAGCGCCTTCTTTTGGTGCCACAGGTTCTTTGCCCTGACGGATACGGGCGATGGCTGCCACAATCGTTGGCAACTGTGCTTGCAACTTAACCGCTTTGTTCTCATTCGCTTCCGTTGTCATCTCATCCGCTTGCTCGTCGTACAGTGCAAGTGCAGAGACAGCGGAACGAAGTGCTGCCATGGTACTGACGTTTTTCGGATACAATTGGATTTGTGCAATCAACTCGCTCGGAATCGGCGCGTAATCGCTCAGGCTTTTACGAAGGGATTTCAGTTCATCCGTTGTTGGCAATTTACCAAACCACAACAAATAGGCAACTTCTTCAAAGCTGGCATGTTCAGCCAAATCGTCGATATCGTAACCACGGTATGTGAGCACACCGTCTACAATAGAACTGATCGAAGAGGTTGTCGCAACGATGCCTTCCAGACCTTTGGTAGCTGTCATATTACATCTCTCCTTTAATAAGCGAAATCAGGAACCATTCCAGAGTGTCATATAAGTGCCAAAATGCACCTATTCTCTTTTTGTAAACATTTTCATTTTAAAATTAACAAATATTTCAAACTACGGTTTTCCTATCTGTCAATCGGTATTTACTTATAACATCATACTGGATTTTGTCGTTTATGTGAACACGATGAGAGTTCATTCGCACATCAAACTTCTTTATCGGACCGATAAAGAAGTTTTGAAAGCCTTTACAAAAACAAGGTTGACATTTAATGTTTTTTAACCAATCCTGTCGTATGAAGAACTTTCTATTGCTATATTCTGTAATACTAAGGCATACTCTAGGCAAAAGAAAGAATCCCCGTAGATCTTGTTCAAAAATCCACTTTTGAACAAGATCTGGTAACATCCCGGCGTTTCAAAACCTTGTAAATGCTCTATATTAATTAAGATAGCCATCTATTTTTAATACTGCTTCATGGATCATACATAGGTCGGCTTAATTGAAATAAGGAGAGTTGATGCTTGGATAGAATAATAATGAAACGCCTGCTCCGTGGCTTATGGGTTATCATTGCGGCCGTTCTGATCGCCGTTGCCATATACTTGTTGTTCCCGCTTTTGTACCCTTTTGCGATTGCTTGGATTATCGCCTATGCCATGAATCCTTTAGTGAAACTGCTTCAGCATCGAGCACGATTCCCGCGCTGGCTGGCTGTGACTCTTTCATTGATCCTTTATTTTGGAGCCATTGCGGTGGTGCTGTCTGCGGCGATTACCCGCATGGTAAAAGAAGTCATTTCACTTACGACAAGCTTTGATCTTCATGTTGATGAGATCAAGGACACGTTTGTGCGCTGGACCCAGAATGACACCATTCAGAGTTTGACTGCGCAGATCAATGAATTTTACAAGGAAAATCCCAACTACCAGGAAACCATCAACAGCAATATTAGTAAAACAACTGAAACGGTGGGTACAGCCGTGACAGATCTGGTCACCGGATTCTTCAACATGATTCTGAGTCTGCTGACTTCCCTGCCGAACATGGGTGCGGTATTAATCGTTGTTCTGTTGTCTACATTCTTCATTAGCAAAAGCTGGACCAGGCACAACATCACCGTATCCGGATGGGTACCCTCTTCCATTCGCAAGCCGATATCCGACATCTGGACCGACCTTAAGAAGGCACTGTTCGGATACGCAAGAGCACAATTGATCATGATCTCGATTACAGCACTATTCGTCATGATTGGACTGCTTATATTGCAAGTCAATTCAGCCTTCACCATCGCTCTGATGATTGGTTTGGTCGATCTGCTTCCTTATCTGGGTGTTGGCCTTATCATGGTGCCTTGGGCAGCGTACCTCTTTATGAATGGGGATCTGTATCTGGGCATTGGGATTAGTATTATCTATTTGATCTTATTGATCGCCCGTCAGATTATTGAACCGAAGGTACTTGCAAGCAGTGTAGGGCTCGACCCACTCGCCACGCTGGTTGGCATGTTTGTGGGTTTGAAGTTGTTCGGTGTTCTGGGCTTGATTATTGGCCCTGTCAGTCTCGTGATTCTGGATGCGTTCAATCGGGCTAACGTATTACGCGACCTCAGAACGTATATCATCAACGGTCGTGTCCGATGAGGCATCATCTTATGAGCACCCAGGAAAATAGAAAAAGGCTTCGTTCAACAGAAATCATCTGCTGAGCGGAGCCATTTTGCATAACAACTGGTGTTTCATTTCGGACGACGATAAAACGTAATTTTGCCACTTTTCATTTTTTTCTCCAGCCACCCCAGGAAGAACAGACGGTACACCGGACGTGTTAATGGAAATACCAGTGTGAACCCGATCAGATCCGTTACAAAGCCTGGAATCAAAAGCAAGAAACCACCGACAAAAATAAAAAGACCATCGACCATTTTTCTTCCAGGTACCTTGCCACGCTCCATCTCGGATTTGGCGTCCACAAGTACCTTTCGCCCTTCAAACTGCAACATTGCTATACCAATCAAGGACGTGAGAATCATGAGAAGCAATGTCTTTCCGGCTCCGATCCAGTCACTCATCAGAACAAAACCAAATAATTCAATCACCGGAATGATTAAGAGTAAAGCCCACATCCATTTTCGCATTGACGTATTACCCCTTTCCCGAAAGCCACACCTTTTCAAGCGCGCTGTATAACTCAGAGGCTGCCTTATCCAGCCGAACTGGCTTCCAGTCCCCATTCACCCATACATGCTGTGTAGAACCTGTAACTAGCCGTTCACCGGGGAGTGATTCATCAGTTGACCATACCCGTTCTCCAATCGCCATATGCTCATCAGGTTCTTCAGACATGCGTCTTACGTCATACTCATAATTCAGTCGCAGACCACTAAATGCAGCAATACGGGTGAAAATGATAATCTCATCATCATATCGGGCAGGCTTGTGATACTTCACATCCAGTCCGGTTACGGGAAGCAGTAACCCCTGTTCCTCCATTTTACGATATGTATACCCCATTTGGCGAATCATCTCAGTTCGACCGATTTCAAACCAATTCAAATAGTTCGCGTGGTAGACCACGCCCATCTGGTCACTTTCTTGATAGCGTACACGAAGACGTGCCGCATACCAGTTACCATTGCTCTGTTCTCGCACGTTATCGGCCTCCTTCGTTCTATCATTCATACGTGTTACCTCGTTGTAAAGTGTCAATAAGATGGAAAAAAAGCAACGGGACAATAAAGCCCCATTGCTTCTTTCCTGTTGCTTCTCCATCCAAGACGCTATTAAGCGTTGTTTGGAATTTGGCTTACTTTAATCAGGTTGGTAGAACCGGAACGACCCAAAGGTACACCTGCTGTGATCACAACCAGGTCTCCTTCTTTAACAAGTCCGGATTTTACGCCGCCTTCAATTGCATTTTCGAACAAAGCATCCGTGGAATCAACCAGTCTTCCTTTGACAGGAGTTACACCCCAAGCCAGAGCCAAACGACGGGAAGTTCTGTCTTCCGTTGTCACAGCGATGATTGGAGATTCTGGACGATACTTGGAAATCATGCGTGCAGTATGTCCTGATTCAGTCGAAGTAATGATCGCTTTTGCGTTCAAATCTTGAGCTTGAAGAGCAACCGATTGGCTGATTGCTTCTGTAACTGTTGTTTGTTGAGCAACACGTTGTTTCAGGTACAACTCTTGGTATGGCAGAGCAGATTCTGCTTTTTCAGCAATACGGGACATGGTCAGAACAGATTCAACTGGGTATTTACCCGCAGCTGTCTCACCGGACAACATGATTGCGTCCGTACCGTCGAAGATCGCATTCGCCACGTCACTTGCTTCCGCACGTGTTGGACGCGGGTTACGCTGCATGGAATCCAGCATTTGTGTAGCTGTGATAACCGGTTTACCTGCAACGTTACATTTTTGGATCATGCGTTTTTGTACCAATGGTACTTCTTCCGCAGGAATCTCAACACCCAGGTCTCCACGAGCAACCATCAGGCCGTCAGACACTTCAAGGATTTCGTCGAGGTTATCGACACCTTGTTGGTTTTCGATTTTGGAGATGATTTGGATATGTCCAGCATTGTGTTTTTCAAGCAATTCACGAATCTCAAGTACATCACTTGCTTTACGTACAAAAGAAGCCGCAATGAAATCGACACCTTGTTCGATACCAAATACGATATCGTTAGCGTCTTTTTCGGTGATACCCGGTAGAGAAATGGCAACGCCCGGAACGTTAACACCTTTTTTGCTTTTGATCGATCCGCCGTTAACGATACGGCATTTGATCTCGGTGCCTTGCACTTCCACCACAGTCAGTCCGATCAGACCGTCGTCGATCAGAATTGTAGATCCCGGTTCAACATCATTCGGAAGATCTGTATACGTAATGGAAAGACGTTCTTTGGTGCCCAGAATTTCTTCTGTTGTCAAAGTGATGTACTCGTCTTGAACCAATTCGATCGGTTCAACTTCGAGTTTACCTGTCCGAATTTCCGGTCCTTTGGTGTCCAGCAGGATCGCTACTGTTTTGTTCAACTCTTCGCATGCTTGGCGAATCGCAATGATCCGTCCGCCGTGCTCATCGAAATCACCGTGGGAGAAGTTCAGACGGGCCACATTCATACCGGCCATAATCAATTTTTTGGTGTTCTCCAGAGATTCACTGGATGGACCAATGGTACATACAATTTTCGTTTTACGCATTTTGGGTTTCCTCCGATTTTAAAGGTATTACTCTTTATCTATTTTTCTTTTTCCAACTATTAAATTTACTATACTTTTGCTCATTTGTATAGGAAATTCGTCACATTATTCAGCATTTCCCGACAAATTACTCGCAACATCGACTTTTACAAGCTCTTGAGGGGCTTCAATGGATGCTTGAGGTTCAAACGTGACCGATCCAATTTTACGGAATTTCTCATAACGATCCTGTTTCAGTTGATCCCCGCTCCAACCCTTCATATCGTCGAGATGACGGACCAAAGCTTCACTGATGAAAGCAGCAGACGCTTCATAATCCCGATGAGCACCGCCGCGTGGCTCAGGGACAATCTCTTCAATGACTTCCATCTCCAACAGGTCTTTGGCTGTTATTTTCATTGCTTCAGCCGCCTGATCTGCCTTGGATGCATCCTTCCAGAGAATCGAAGCAGCGCCGTTCGGAGAGATTGCAGAATAGATCGCATGTTCCAGCATCAACACACGATTACCCACAGCCATAGCGAGGGCACCGCCGCTTCCACCTTCGCCGATGACCACAACAATAACAGGAACCGATAGCTTCGCCATTTCCATCAGGTTGCGAGCAATCGCTTCCGATTGACCTCTCTCTTCTGCAGTATTACCCGGATACGCCCCTTTAGTATCAATAAACGTAATAATAGGACGGCCAAATTTGTTCGCTTGTTTCATCAGACGCAGTCCTTTTCGGAAACCTTCTGGATGAGCGCTGCCGAAAAAGCGGGCGATATTATCCTTCGTGTCTTTCCCCCGCTGTTGTCCGATTACCGTTACTGTCTTTCCATTCAACTTGGCAAGTCCGCCAACAACCGCAAGATCGTCTCCGAACATGCGATCACCGTGCAGCTCAATGAAGTCCGTAAATATCAGTTGGATCAGGTCCAGCGCCGTTGGGCGTTGCTGATGACGGGCCAGATGCATCTTCTGAGCTGCTGTTATGCCAGTGTAGATCTCTTCTTCAAGTCTATGGTAACGTTCTTCCAGGCGGGCAATCTCGTCCGTGAAGTCGATCCCTTTTTCCTGTCCAAACTGTACGAGTTCATCAATCTTTTTGCGCATCTCAACCAGAGGCGCTTCATATGGCAACTCACCCGCCATTTAGACCCCTCCTTTTTCACTATGCATATCCAGAAGCTTGCCAAGAGTGGCCCGAAGCTCTTTCCGGTGCACAACCATGTCCAACTGACCATGTTGCATATTAAATTCAGCCGTCTGGAAATCATCAGGTAACTTCTGACGGATCGTCTGTTCGATAACGATTCTGCCGGCAAAACCAAATACAGCGCCAGGTTCGGCAATGTTAATATCGCCCAGGCTCGCAAAACTTGCCGAGACTCCACCTGTCGTTGGGTCCGTAATGACCGAAATGTACAGCCCGCCCTGTTCATCCAAACGGGATAACGCTGCGCTTGTTTTGGCCATTTGCATGAGGCTCAGAATACTCTCTTGCATCCGCGCACCACCTGATGTTGAGAAAATAATCAATGGCAACCGTTTCTCTGTGGCATGCTCAATGGCACGGGTAATTTTCTCCCCTACAACAGAACCCATGCTGCCTGTGAAGAAATCAAAGCTCATGACAGCCACAACTACAGGCAGGCCATCAATGGTTCCTTCCCCTGTAATTACCGCTTCCTTCAGGCCCGATTTCAGACGCTGTTGTTCCAATTTGTTGCTATATCCAGGAAAGCCAAGTGGATCAACCGATATCATATCAGCGTCAAACTCAACAAATCCTTGATCATCAAGTACCATAGCAATGCGCTCCATAGCGTTAAGACGCATATGATAACCGCAGGCAGGACATACTTTCAGATTTTTCTCCAATTCCTTGCTATATTGAATCGTGCCGCATTTGCTGCACTTGTTCATAAGCCCTTCAGGTATTTCACGTTTTGGGCGTTCTAGGACTTCCTGGCCTTCGCCGGGAAGTGCACGCTCGGAAGGTATGGTAGCGTACTTCCGTTTCTTCTGGAATATATCTTTGAACACAACTACACCTCTCCAGCCGTTGATTTGATGGCCGCAACCTGCAGAGCGCTGCTTGTGGCAGCTTCATCCGCGTGTTACGGTAAACCGCTTACGACCCACACGCTGCCATGGGCCTTGTCCAGCATTCACAACAAAAAAATCCGCCGGTACAGGGCAAGGATCACCGGCTTCTGTCAGCACGATTGATGTTACCTGCAAAAACCGAAAGATTGTTGCGCCGATGTTTGAATCTATCTTGGTAGGGTCTCCGGGAGCAACCAGGTCGGTCCTTGTCCTAACAAAAAAAGAAGGAAGGACAGCAGCATACAATACATGCAAGTCGATTCCTCTCTCCGCTTACGCGATTAGTCCCTTATGTACCGATGGTACTTCTTCATCTGCCAAGGCACGTTGATGTCGAACAAATCAGGAATGCAGAATGGAATTCAGCACTTCCTGGACCTCTTCCAATTCCCCAGAAGGGACGCGAATCTCAAATTGCTGCTTGGATAAACTGATGGGACGGGTCTGTACCAGAAAACCTTCTTCCGAAAGCTTGGTCTTGATCTTGTCCGCAACCTTTGCTGTCGGTGCAATGTAAATCACCGTCCACATGCCTTGTCCGCCCCCTAAGCTAATGTTCAGAGCCCGTATATTGGACTAATGATAACATACCTCACTTTTTTTCTGCAAGAAAGGGTTCGGGACCTTTGGGGAGAATTTGGGATCATGAGGGACATTAGTCCCCCACGAATAACTCATATGGTTGACGAAATCTTCTTGTTCATACCTCTTCCATAAGCAGCCGCAAGCTTATCAGGGCAGCGTCAGCCGCCCTTGAAGACCTTCATATGAGCCATTAGATTGACCATAACAGACAAGCATGGAAATACAGGGGGTTAAAGGTCTGAGGGGTATTTTTTGGCTTTAATATTTTTGTGTGCAATCCGGGCAGAAGCGGCAGCGGCCACCCCTGCGACCAGATCATCCAAAAAGACATGAATGGCTGTTGTGTGTTCGTTCAAATCATGAATTACACCTATTTTTTCTTTATCCAGGTAACCAAAGCTGGTTAAACCAATCATACCATACACATGAGTAATGCCGAGGGCCAGAGTCTCGTCCACTCCATACAGGGATTCATCCGCTTCCATAATAGCCTGTAATGGTTGGGGCAAGAGTTTTTTCTCCGCAAGTTCGTCGAGAGCAATACCCGTATAGAGCGTATATTGCACCTCTCGTTTCTGCAGAACGGATTTCACGCTGGTTACACAGTCGTCCAAGGTCAGTTCGGGGTGGTACCCTTTTTGCAGACGGTATACAATTGCTGCGATTGCATCAATCCGTACACCCCGCCGGGCCAGCATGGCTTCTACGATTTCATATGACATATCTCGACCTCCCGCATCAATCCCCCGAGGACCGCGAGGTCCTTCGGTGTTCTCAAGTGTATGCAGCAACCTGTTAAAATGTTCATAAAATGTGCGGATGGTTGAGACCAGTCACACCCTGGACATGTTGCAGGATTGTACATTCCGCTCTGGTCTGTAGCTGGCCTATAACAAGTCTGCAATTTGTTTGTTTAAACCCTGTCGTCAGGGAACCGCGCTCGCACTAAAATAATCAAAAAAAAACCTGTTCAGCATTGAGCCAAACAGGTTTTATACTATGGATAAGTGCTATCACTTACAGGACAGCCTCTTATTTAATTTTGACCGTGCCTTCACCCAGCATTTTCTCCATCTCGGAGAACAAGGTTGGTGATGGCTTAATCCGGTAGGCATCACTCAGCGCAAGCAGTTTCTGCTGCTGCTCATAGAAGAGCACTGTCGCCACAGGTCCGGGATGCTCCTGAAGCAGCTGCTTCAGACGTGCCAGAAGCTCAGGCTTCTCCGCATGCGGGGCAATCTTCACGAACACCCGCTGCTCCACGGCCCGCGGTTCGCGGCTCTGCGCCGGGCTGCCTGCCGCCTCAGCGGCACCGCCAGGCGGGGAAGCCGCCGCCGTGGCTGCGCCCGTACCCGCCCCATCGCTGCGCGTCGCTGCCGAGCCTTGGCTCCCGCTGCTGCGCACAGCGGAAACATCCCCGCCTGCGCTGCTGCGCTGCGCTTCGGCTCCTGCGCCCGCTGGTCGCCGCGGCGAAGCCGCCTGCGCCGGGCGCGAAGAGCTGCCGCTGCCGGGCTTGACGCGCCGGTCACGGCTGCGCAGCTGCTGCTCCAGTGCCGCCGGTGACAACGGCACCACTTCCTCAGCCAGCAGCTTAAACCCTTCGTCCTGCTGCTGCACTTTGGCACGCACGACGAGCAGTTCACCTTTCCCGACATGTTGCTGGCTACGCCGCCATACCTCGGGAAAGAGAACCACTTCACAGCGTTCAATCTGGTCTTCCAGCTCCATGAACGCCATAGCCTTGCCCTGTTTCGTCGTAATCGACTTCACAGACACAACCATACCCGCGGCGACGCTCATCGTGTCGTCGGCTGCCTCGGTCAGCTCCATGATCCGGTCAGCCCCACTCGATTCCAGCACATCTTCATAGTCATCCAGCGGATGACCGGAGAGATACAAACCTAACAACTCACGCTCTAGCTCCAGTTGTTGCCCTGAGGAATAAGGAGGAATTTCCGGATATTCAATCTCCCAGTTTGGCGTTTCAACAAAGTCGAACAATTGAATCTGCAGATCCTCACGTTCCTTGCGCCATTTCAACGCTGCTTCAACAGTCTCATCCAGCATCGCCAGCAATTGGGCCCGGTGCCCAGGTAATGTATCAAAAGCTCCGGCCTGGATCAGCGATTCAATCACACGTTTGTTGCATACACGCAAATCCACACGACGACAAAAATCGAGCAAACTGTCGAACGGTCTCTCCTGCCTTACGATCATAATACTTTCCATTGCCTGGGTACCGACATTTTTCACAGCGGCCAGACCAAATCGTATTGCACCCGTTAATTTTTCCTTATCTTCATCCGCATTTGCATTAGACACTGCATCGTTTTTCTTCACAGAGGACAGTTCCCCTTGCTCCGCGCGCGAAGAAGACGCCTCTTGTCCCTCGTCATTACCATTTTCCATTGAAGCAGCCGTCACCAATCCCGTTTCCTTCCGGTTGTCGGATGCCTCAGGCATGGTTGTCGCTGCCTGCCACTCATATCCACCACCGTCCTCTTCCGGTCCAGGACCGGGATCATCCGGCAGAGGTGCTTCACCATATTCGGCTTGTCCCGAATGCCCATCATGCTCATGAACGCGATCTTCCCTCAAGGAACTCCCGTTACCATTCGTGGCATGTTCTTCGGCAGGGCTTCCGGCGTCACTCTCTGGATCTGCTCCCGCAGTCTGCTGCGATGCATTGCTCTGATCCCCGGCTCCTGCGCTGCCGGACGGCACAAATACAGGTGTAAACAGAATACCGCTCTCATTCACATCCGGCGGAAGCACCTCCATGTCCATACGCCGACATTCCACTACGTACTCTGCCACTTTCCGATGACTGCCCATTACGGCTGTTAACATGGATGCCATAAAATGAACCGGATAATGCGCCTTCAGATAAGCCGTCTGGAACGCAAGCACACCATATGCCGCGGCATGAGCACGCGGGAAGCCATAGTTGGCAAACTTGACGATCATATCATAGACCAGGTCTGCCTCTTCTTCGCTATACCCTTGTTTCAGACTGCCTTGTACAAAGTGTCCACGCTCCAGATCCAGCACTTCCCGTTTCTTCTTGGAGACCGCTCTGCGGAGCAAATCTGCCTCACCCAGCGAGAAACCCGCCATCCGGGAGGCTATCTGCATGATCTGTTCCTGATACACGATGATCCCGTACGTATCTTTCAGGATAGGCTCCAGATCCACATGGGGGTAATCCACTTCAATCTGTCCATGCTTGCCCTGAATGTATTTGGATATGAACTCCATCGGACCCGGACGGTACAAGGCAAGTACAGAGATTACATCTTCAAAACTACTTGGCTTCATCTCTTTCAGCACACGGCGTACCCCGGCAGATTCCAGTTGGAATATGCCCATCGTGTCTCCTCGCCCAAGCATCTCGTACGTTAACGGATCATCATCGGGGATAAGGCGGAAATCCGGAATTTCTCCATGTTCCCCAATCCAGCGTACACACCGCTCAATGATTGAGAGGGTACGCAGACCAAGAAAGTCCATCTTAAGCAGCCCAATAGACTCCAGGTTTTCCATGGAATACTGGGTTAACGCTGTCCCTTCACTGCCCTCCTGAAGTGGCACCGCATCGGTCAGCGGGTCACGGGAGATAACCACTCCCGCTGCATGTGTCGAAGCATGGCGTGGCATACCTTCGACCTTCATCGCCATATCCAGCAACTCACGTGTCTTAGGCTTGGTTTCATACAGCGCCTTCAGTTCAGGTGTAGCTTCCATGGCTCGCTCAATGTTAATGCCAAGTTGCGCCGGAATCAGCTTTGCAGCCTTGTCCACTTCACCATAAGGCACATTCAGGGCCCGTCCAACATCACGTACGGCTGCACGGGCAGCCATCGATCCAAACGTAATGATCTGGGCGACATGGGCTTTGCCATATTTATGCGCGACATAATCAATGACCTCATCCCGCCGCTCATCGCTGAAGTCAATATCAATATCCGGCATGGAGATCCGCTCGGGATTCAGGAATCGTTCGAAGAGCAGGTTGTATTTCATCGGATCGACATCGGTAATATGCAAAGTGTATGCTACCAGACTACCTGCCGAGGAGCCCCGGCCCGGTCCAGTAACAATGCCTTGTTTATGCGCATAGGCGATAAAATCCCAAACAATCAGGAAATAATCCGAGAATCCCATGCTGTCGATTATACCCAGCTCATACGCCAATCGTTGTTCGAGTTCGGATCGAAGCTCTGCATCTGTCCAACGTGTGGACTGCGCATAACGCTCCTTCATTCCTTCTTCGCACAGCTGACGCAGATACACCGAAGGGCTGAGGCCATCAGGAAGCGGTCTGTATTCCGGCAAAATCGATTTGCCGAATTCCAGCTTCAACTCACAGGAATCCGCAATGCGGACGGTGTTTGCCAGAGCTTCCGGTACATGAGGAAACAAACGAGCCATCTCTTCTTCACTTTTCAGATAGAGCTGATTGGTTCCAATTCGGAGCCGATTCTCATCATCCACGGTCTTGCCCGTTCCGATACAGATCAGCACATCCTGAAGCTCCGCGTCCTCTTCGGACAGATAATGCGCATCATTGGTGGCTACAAGTGGAATCTCCAGCTCGGCAGCCAGTTTGATCAACTGCGGATTTACCCTTTTTTGCTCCGACAGCCCGTGATCCTGAAGTTCAAGATAGAAGTCGTCACCAAAGATATTTTTGTAGCGTAACGCCGCACGTCTAGCCTCTTCTTCTCGTCCATGCAGCAAGTGTTGTGGTACTTCACCACCAAGACACGCACTTAGACAGATAATGCCCTCGTGATGTGCAGCCAGACTTTCCATATCTACACGGGGTTTGTAATGAAAACCTTCGAGATGTCCAATCGAGCACAATTTCATCAGATTACGGTAACCCGTCATATTTTTGGCTAACAAAATCAAATGATGAATCGGTTGATCCTTGCGGCTTCCCCGCTCTTTGCGGGACCCTGCTGTCATGTATGCCTCGCACCCTATAATCGGCTTGATACCTCGTTCAACGCAGGCTTTATAAAAAGGAATTGCACCATACATCACGCCATGGTCGGTCAGCGCAAGTGTCGTCATTCCGAGATCTGCAGCCTTATTCACGAGATCCGGAATACGCGCAGCGCCGTCCAGCAAACTGTATTCGCTGTGAACGTGCAAATGCACAAAAGAACTCATGTTTTTTTCTTCCTTTCGCCGCAGATAGTCGCAGCATCGATCTTCTGATCCGTCTGCTACCCTATCTATCTCATATATATATGAATTAAATAAATAAAAAAATGGAATCTCCTATTAAAATTCGTGACAACCTCTTAAAAGGAGACTTTATTATTCTATTTTATCATAACGTTCGGGGGCACGCCCATACAATAGAAGTACAAGCCGCTCCCCCTGTGACAGACCGAAGACAGGAGGTGTGCTGCTAGGTCTGAAAGGGGTGTTGCCAGTGAGCACATTTTTGTCCAAAGCCATTCTTGATTTCTTTATTGCGTTTGGAATCGTGCTGGGCGGCGCGATGATCGGAGGTATTGGAGCAGTGATCTCTCTTCAGCCTCCGACACAGACGATGCTCGATATTTCTGGAAAAATAAAGATATGGGCACTCGCAGCCGCTGTCGGCGGCACAATAGATCCCATGCGTGTCATCGAGAGCAATTTTCTGGATGGTAACCTGTCTCCGGCGGTCAAACAAATCCTGTATCTGATCTCTGCTTTTATGGGCGCGCATATGGGAACCGAGCTAGTGAAATGGGTGTGCGGCGGAGGCCGGAGCTAATATGAGACAGGAACAGCGTTCATGAGAGTTCCGCCATTTTCTCGTTACCGCCCGCTGATGCGAATGACCGCTGTGTTTGTTCTGGGAATGATCGCTGGATGTGTCGTCTACAACGGCGTATTTCACCTGAGTTACAATGCGTTGTGGCTGAACAATCAGGAGCTGCAGCTTCAGCTGCATCAGAATGAGGAGGATATCAAAACGCTGAAAAAATACAGTAAACGCCAAACCGTTATCAAGGAAATCAAGGTCCGTGCAGAAGAATCGGATAAGGGGCCAGACGAGGCTTCTCTGAAAGTGATGTTACAGAAGCTCGGAGACGAACTTGAGGTGCTTCGGGGCAGAGATGTATTCAACATCGATGAGTATAGCAAAATGACGCGAATCATGCTGAATCAGAAAGTGTACTCAGTCAGGGAAAAGGAATACACCGTTCAGGTCAAAACGATGCTGGTTATGGAAGGGGTACTGCAAGTTTGGGTACAGATTCGCATGCACGTTCCTGCGTAACAGCAAAAAACTGCCCTTGTCTGCATCTCTGCATGGTACAATAAGGGCAGTAAATGCTTTCCAGAAAAGGAGCTGCGTCTTTGTGTTCATTGATGTACTCAAATATGCACTAATCGCGATCTTTGCTGTTGCCGTGGTTTTTGCAGCGTTAAACAGTATTCGTTCACACAGAAGTTCGGATGCTACCAGCGCCGGTCTGTACCGTTCGTGGACAAATATCTGGATGGGCGGCATGCTTGTCGTGCTTGCACTGATTTTGATGTTTGTCTTCACAGGCTCCACTTTATCTGTGATTGTGGAAGCGCTATTTCTGATTATGGGTGCGTATAATGTATTTGCCGGAATACGTAACCGCAGTTATTATGCGCGGCTTCAACAACGGTCCAGTAATGGATCAGGTAAAACCTCCGGACAATCTGCATGATTCGTTGAAGCTATATCATTGTGTCTGCAAAAAGAGAGTACTTCCCCTTCGTTAAGCGAAGCCAGAACCGCGCGACAGCGCCACCCGGCAGAGCTTCTTGATCAGGGAGTACTCTCTTTGTATATGCCCGAGGCAACGTACCCTGCTAGGCATGGTCAATCGACTGCAATGTCATTACCGCTTTGCATACCACACTGCCTTCACGGGTAACCACAATGTCCATTTTGCACGTTCGACGACTGGTTTCCAGAATTAACGGGCGAACCAGGATCTGATCCTCAATCTGTACCGGTCGAACAAAATACGTCGTTACATTATCGACCACATGGTCGTTCCCTGTAACATCCCACGCTGCCCGCCGGCCAGCCTGTGTCATCACATTCAACAGAACACCTTCGGAGATCGTACCCAGATCCGTTGCCATCTGAGGAATGATGAATCCGTGAAATAACAATTCGTTCTGTTCACCGCGCTCCTCGGCAAACCCGTTCCAGATCAGATGATCAAACGTCTCTCCCAGTTGTGGCTGCTTCTGTGCATCCCGCATGGCCTGAAGTACTTCCTTGCGTGTGACGGACGCAATCAGTTTGCGATTCCGATCCACGATTGGCAGAAAATCGATACCTTCCCAGGTCATAATCTGGGCAGCAGAAGCAAGAGATGTCTGCAATGAGGCCGTAATCGGGCGGCGTATCACACATTTCTCAATACTTTGATCTTCTTTCAGCTCACTGACATCCTTCAGACTCACAATCCCGATGACCCGGTTCCATTCATCCACCACCGGGAAGCGATGTTCACCCGTCTCTGAAACCAACATATGAAAATCTGCGGCTGAACTGGTCACCTTCAATACCTGCAAGCGAGGTTTCTGACCAATGATATCCTCAACAAGCATAATTTTTTTCTTAATCAGCCGGTCGAAGATCGCACGGTTAATCATTGAAGCCACCGTGAATGTATCATGTCTGGATGAAATAATTGGTAGCCCAAGCTCGTCAGCCATAATTCTTACTTCACGACTTGTCCCAAAACCACCCGTAATCAACACGCCCGCTCCCTGTTCGAGGGCAAGCGAGTGAGCATCTTCACGGTTACCCACAATCAGCAGACTCCCAGCGTCAATATAACGGGCCATTGCCTGTTCCTTCATCGCGCCAATCACATACTTGTGCAGCGGTTTGGCGAGACCTTCGTTACCCCCCAGCACATGGCCTTCCACAATGGTCACAACATCAGCAAAGGTCAACTGTTCCGACATGCCCCGAGGTCTCTTCTCGATCCGCACCGTTCCAATTCGTTCCTTGGTCACGACCAGCCCGAAGTTCTCCGCCTCTTTCACCGCACGATACGCTGTCCCTTCACTTACACCCAACTCCCGCGCAAGCCCACGTACCGATATTTTACTGCCAACCTTCAGTTGTTCAATATGTTGAAGTAACTGTTCATGCTTCGTTACGTTCTCTTCTTGTCCGTCCATCTGTACCACCCCCGAAGATGCATCTGTACTATACTGTATCTATTATAACACGGCTTTAGGAAAATAACCCCACCCCTACCCATTCTCACAGGCAAGTTCGCCATCTGAATTTAATCATCCCATTAACCTCTAATTCTGTATGTACCAAAAAAGACCGGGGCCCCTTTGTACCAAGGGATTCCGGTCTTCCATGTTGGATCTCATACTGTACCTTATACAGACTCGCTCCGCTCCTGCTTGTCCAGCAGTTTCATCTCCCACTGCCGCAGCTTCGCCCGGCGAACGGCTTCCAGTGCACGCTTCTTCTCTTCATCCACACCGAGAATAAAATGCAGATGTGCACCAACGATTAATAAGGAGAACAGCACCCATACGATGCCAAAAATATTAACCCAGTCCATTCCTCCAGCAAAGGAAATCCGCGGCAGTGCAATGACCAGCATCGACAACGCAATAAGCAGATAGATCACATGTTTTGCTTTTTTCAACCTCTTCACCATTCACAGCTCCTTCGTTCTTGATCGACTCTATATGTCTAGTCTATGAACGATAAGGAGCTAATATGAAAGGTTCAGGTAAAAAAACAAGACAACCTTTTTGAACTACCTTTTTACGCTTCAGCGCCACCGTACAGATGACCCAGGCTATCAGCAATAATTTTATTCACGTCTTCAATGATGACACTGAGGCGACGCTCCGCATCAAACAAACGACGGATGTTCAGATTCAAACTCAGTACTTCAAACAGCTTCTCCATTTTCTCCATCTCATCCGGAGCTGGCATATCCCCGCTCATCATACGTTGTTGCAATTCCATTTGTTGATCACGGAAGTTATCCAACATTGCTTTTGCATCCGGATCAGCTTCAATCAGCTTCATCGCGGAAGTAATCTCTTCCACCTCGCTGCTTTCTCTCAGTGCTTTGGCCAAATCATTGGCTTTGTCATAAATGTTCACTATTATTCCTCCTCAGATTGGTTTGTTCATCCGTGTTAATACACGCTTTTCTCTCCTGTCAAACAAGGGCGCTCTGAAACAGGCCATCCATAACCTGCCTCGAAATCAAATGCATTTAATCCATATGGGTCAATCACCAAGGGTTATATGTCCTCATATGATGAAGCACATGCCATGTTCAGATGCCGTTCAACTTCGAGATCAGACATCAAGTTGCCGCCCGGAAGGAGATCCGTGATGTCCACTAAAAAAGTAACGATTCAGGTTACCGGCTCGGGCATCCTGCAGGACGACGTCATCATGCTGGGCGAAGGGGTACTTAAGGCGCTTAAAATCCCTTCAGGAAGGCCGCTTCAGCTGCAATTTGGCTCTTTCCGCCGCGAAGTCACTGTTATTCCGGTACCAAAGTATGACGGGCTGCGCATCAATCAGACAGTTGCCAGCAAGACCGGTCTCGTTCCACGTTCGGTCCTGAGGGTATCCTATCGTTCAGCCAGCCGTACGCTTCGCCTTGGACCCTACATCAGTGTACTGGTTAGCCAGGATTATCCCGATCAGCCAGATCGGCCCTTTGGCTCCATCACGATGTTCTGTCAAGAACTGGTGAACGCCTGCCGTAAGCAAGGCGCCTATGTATCCTTTTTCACACCGGAGGATATTGGAGCGGTAACGGGTTATATGAAAGGCTGGGTGTATGATGACGGCTGGAAAAAGACTGTTCTGCCTGTAGCAGACGTCGTCAATAACCGGCTAACGTCCCGCAAGCTTGAGAACAAACCTAGCGTACAGCATTTTATGAAAGAAGTAAAATCGCTCTACGGCACGCAAACCTTCAATGAAAAGTTTCTGGACAAAAACGAAGTGTTTGACGCACTCAAGTCCATTTCAACGCTTAAACGAGTTCTTCCCGAGTCTCATTTGCTCAAGACGTCTGCCATGCTCAAGACGATGTGCAACCGACATCCGGTTGTATTTCTGAAGCCCGTCCGCGGTTCTTTGGGCAAAGGGATCATCCGGGTCTCACGTCAGATTGACGGAAGCTTCCTGACTCTGGCGACTGGCGTCGGGGGTACCCGGAAACAAACGTATACTTCTCTGGATAAACTGTATGCCAGTATGTCTGGGAAAATGAAAACAACGCGTTATCAGATCCAACAAGGGCTGACTCTCATTGACAACAGTGGCAGACCCGTGGATTTCCGTGCGCTCGTGCAAAAAAACCGTACAGGTAAATGGAGTGTAACCTCCATCGTCGCCCGGATTGCGGGCGGGAGTCACTACGTATCCAATCTGGCACGGGGTGGAAGTCTCAGCACCGTCAAGGATGCTGTTGCCAAAACACAGTTGACTGGATCAGCCAAAGCTTCCGCGTATGCAGGATTGCACACCGCAGCATTGGATATCGCCAAAGGGATCGAGAGTGCCATCCCTGCTCATTTTGGTGAACTTGGTATTGATCTGGCCTTGGACACCACTGGGCGCGTATGGCTGCTCGAAGTCAACTCCAAACCATCCAAGAATGATAATACACCACTGAGTGAGAGCAAGATCCGCCCTTCCGTCAAAGCCATGCTCGAATATTCTACGTACCTGGCGGGTTTTTGAAAAGTTATTCCCTATGGGAAACAAATCTGATAGAGGAGAGGTGCAGCGTAATGTTTCCAACATCTCAGACCAAGACACTGGCCATTCTGGTACGTGCAACCGAAGGCTCACCTCCCTTTACGGATGAACTTTTCTGCCGTCGTCTCAGTTTGGGGAGCATGAAATACGCCCTTCAGATTATTGTGATCCCGATATCAAATGATGCAGTCCATCTCCCTCTTCAATGGGGATATGTCTATCATCAAGGGAAGTGGAATTCGGTACCTGTTCCTGCAGTCGATCTCATTATGGATCGTTGTCTTCGCCCTATCTCCAGGTACGCCAGACAACAGCTTAAGGAATGGATACCAACCAACGGCACAGATCAACACCGTTATTGGTCTGCTTCCCTTCCAGGAAAATGGGAGGTACATCGTGTGTTGTCCCGAAATCCTGAATTGAGGTCACAACTTGCTCCCACAACCCGGATCGGATCGCATATTCCTTGGGAAACATGGCTGGACCGTTGGCCCAAAGGACTGTTCTTCAAACCGGTATCCGGGACTCATGGCAAAAATACCTTTCGCCTGTCTCGGGGAACGACTCCATCAACATGGATCGTGGAGGGGCGTAACGAGGACAATGAACCCTTTTTTCTTACATTCAACCATACCCAGGCTGTATCTTCCTGGCTAGCATTACATCAGGCTGAACGTAAGATGATCGTGCAGCCATATCTGGAGCTTAGCCATCATGGAAGAGCATTCGACATACGGGCTCTAATGCAAAAGAATGGGCAAGGTCGCTGGACGCTTACCGGATGTATGGTACGGGAAGGACCCGAAGGTTCACTCACGTCCAATCTTCACGGTGGGGGTAAAGCATATCCTGCCCACGCATATCTGCTCCAGCGATATGGAACGATCCGCACGGAAACTCTGCTGAAGAGCATCCGGCAGACTGCTACTCTTATCCCCACCCTGCTGGAAAGCCGTTTCGGCAGGTTAGCCGAATTGGGGCTTGATTTCGGAGCAGATGCAGAGGGCCAACTCTGGCTAATTGAAGTCAACTCCAAACCAGGCCGCACCTCATTTGCAGAAGCGGGCGACCGACGCATGCATACCCTGACTTATACCCGGCCGCTTGCCTATGCCCGTTATCTGTTGCAACAACATGTTCTCACGGACGTCGTTCGTCCAATGAAATTGCCGAATACATCCAGCAAAGCTGGCCTGAAACCCATCCCGATTCACGGCGGCTGAGGCCCGCAGCGCCCGCTTGCCATGGAGCCCAAGGATCTTTTCAGGATAGGAGGATAAATCATGAGTTTGACCTTTTGCAATCTGCATTTCACCAAGCAACCGGATAAAGTGGTTTATGTATCCAACGCTTTAATGAAGAGCCTCAACCTGTCCGGCAAAAAAACGGTGCACCTTCGCTTCGGGCGTGACCGGGTACCTGCAACGATCAAACCAATTAAAAAAGCAGGTAAACATCTGTATCTCGCTTCAGGTATCCGTAATATGATGAACGTTCCCAAACGGGGCAGTATTTATCTCCGGAATTTGCAAAATGATGAGGTCCAGTTAGGTCCACTGATCGGCGTACTCTCTGATGGGCCTGCGACGAGCACGAATCCATTCGGTTCCCGTACTGGTTTCATCAAACAGTTACTCCGTGAAGGCAGCCGTAAATCCTACATTTACGCATTTACTCCTCGGGATATCAATTGGCAGAACGAGACGGTATCGGGTTTTTTCCTGAATGATAACGGAAGCTTTACCCGCAGAACGGTACCTCTGCCCGATGTTGTCTACAACCGGTTACCAAGCCGTCGTTCAGACTTTTCACCAGCCATCAACCAGCTGCGGGAACGATTTGTTCGCCGAAAAATTCCGTTCTTCAACTGGAGCTTCTTCAACAAATCGGATATCTATACGTTGCTGGAGAACGAGCCGGCAGCAGGACGGTATATCCCTGAATCGATTACCAATCCTTCTGTTGAACAGATGAAGGAAATGTTGGAACGCCATCAGTTCGTCTACTATAAGCCTACTGCAGGAAGTCTGGGGAACGGGATCTACCGCCTGACTTATTCGCCCAAACGTGGATATTTCGCACGTTATCGCAAAAAAGGCGGTAATGCACTCCTGCGTTTTGGGTCCTTCAATAGTCTGATGCGCATGCTTCAGGGAAGACATGGTAAACAGTTACGCGGATATGTAGTTCAGCAGGGAATACGCCTAATTGAGATTGATGAATGTCCAATTGATTTCCGTTTTCACATGCACAAAAATGGTAACAATCAATGGGTTGTTGTCGGAATTGGAGCCAAAAAGGCAGGACGTGGCAGCGTCACAACACACATCAAAAATGGCGGCTCCCTAATGACTCCTGAGCAGGCGCTCAGTCGCAACTTCGGCGATCGTGCGGGAGAAGTTCTTCAGCATGCCAAATCCGTCGCTATTACACTGGCCCAGGCGATTGAAACCCAGCACCAGCATCTGATTGGTGAGATTGGCTTTGATCTGGGCATTGATCAGGAGGAACATGTATGGATGTTCGAAGCGAACGCCAAACCCGGGCGCTCCATTTTCCGTCACCCTTCACTCCGGGTGGAGGGCAAATCGTCGGTGGAGCACATCTTGGAACACTGCCTGTATTTGAGCAAGTTCCGGAAGAAGGAAGAGATTTGATGACCCTTCATGATGATTTCAAACCTGTCATTGCTGTTTTGACCATGCATGATAAACAGCGTATGTTCAGGGGAAATCATCAAAATTTTCAAGATATCTTACAGACAGGCGAGAGCATGGGATACGTGGTGTACATTGTAACTGTACGAGATCTGAACGTGAGTGGTCCCACCGTGAAAGGATATACGTACAACAAGGGGAGTGGAAAGTGGGTTTCACAACCTTTCCCCCTTCCCCATGTTCTGTACAATCGTATTCCCAACCGGGAAGACGAAGGAAAACCTTCCGTGCAGCGTAAAATTGACGAATGCATGCAATCAGGAATCGAACTGTATAACCCATTCTTTTTCAACAAATGGGATCTGTTCGAATGGCTCAGGAAATCCAAATCGACTCAGCAACTGATCCCTTATACTCGGCGGATGAGAAGTGCTTCTTCTCTGGGTGCCGTTCTACGGGCGTATCCCTATCTGTACCTTAAGCCCGAGAGCGGCAAAGCTGGCAAAGGAATCATGATGCTTAAATTTCAGGAAAAAGAACGGCTTCCCTATCGTCTCAAAATACAAACCACACGTAGAAGCACGACCTATAAAGCATCTACACTTGCCAAGTTATGGGCACGAATTCGCAAAGAAACCGGACATACGCCCTATATCATGCAACAAGGCATTGAACTGGCATCCTCTCGTAAACGCCCCTTCGATTTGCGTGTTCTTGTACAAAAGAACACCAAGGGCCAATGGAGCGTAACCGGTGTAGGAGCGAGACTTGCTGGCTCCCGCAGCATTACAACTCATGTGCCGCGCGGCGGGAGCGTAGAAGACCCTGAGAAGCTGCTGACCGAGCTGTTTGGCGAAGAAATGTCAACAACCCTGATGAAACGTGTGAAATCCACTTCATTAATGATCGCAAGACAGGTAGAACGGGGATCAGGTTACACGCTCGGAGAAATGTCCATGGATCTGGGCATTGATGACCTGGGGGAACTCTGGTTCTTCGAAGCCAATGCAAAGCCCATGAAGTTTGATGAACCACAGATCAGACGGCGATCATTGGAACGTATATTTCACTACAGCGCTTATCTTGCCCGTCAGTCCAAACGATGATAGACAGGAATACTGCAAAAAGAAGGTGATTGTTTGTGTCCTCACCTGTTCTGGGCATTATGACGTTGTACTTAAATGAACATCGCGCTCTTGAAGAACGAAGCGTTTATCGCAGAATGATTCTTGAAGGGCGCAAGCGGGGACTCGATATCTATGTATTCACACCAGCCGACGTACACCCCGGCGGCAAACAAATTGAAGCCATGGTTTTTCATGAAGGAAAAGGCTGGTCCAGGGAGTGGCGATCATTCCCGGACCTGATCTTTGATCGCTGCCGGATTCAGCGTAACCGAAGGTTCCAGCAATTGCTTGCTTTTCGTGAGAAATATGGGCATCTGCTCTTTCTGAACAGGCCACTGCGCAATAAATGGACCATCCACCAGACCCTTTTGCAAAAAGCCAACTTTCGTGAACACCTGCCGGAAACCGCTCTATTTCAGGATATGTCCGATGTAAACCGGATGCTCAAAGTTTCTTCTCTGGTCTATCTCAAACCCATTAATGGAACAGGCGGACGTGGTATTCTGCGCATTGAACGCAGCAGTAGCGAGGCTAATACAGTGCTTGTTCAAGGGCGGGATCAGAAGCGTCGTATCATCACTCCACGTAAAGTTCATTTATCACGACTTGGCGCGTTGCTCCAGCACTGGAACATGAAAGACAAGTATCTTGTACAAAAGGGCATTCAACTTCAGCTTCCGAATGGACGTGTGCATGATTATCGCATGCTCGTTCAGAAGAACGGTGAAGGACAATGGGAGCTTACTGGATGTGCTGGACGCATGGGTGCAGAAAAAAGCGTAACCTCCAATCTGCATGGCGGCGGTCAGGCAATAGCGATGGACCGACTCATGAAGCAATGGATCGAAGATGACGACCTCCGGGCAGAAATTAACACAACTGCAGAGAAATTCGGCATTGATGTTGCTTCGTTTCTGGAAGATACGTATGGGGACCTATGTGAGTTGGCACTGGATTTGGCGATCGACAGAAGCGGGCGTATCTACCTGCTTGAAGTTAACCCCAAACCTGCACGTGAAGTATTCGCTCGCATCGGGGAGCGGGATATCTATTATAAAGCCATCACTCAGCCGCTGGAGTATGCCTTATGGGTATATCGCAACAGACCTCCCGGAACGGCCAGAAAGCCAGCCAGTCCCAAGCCCGTTACGCAAAAATCACCCAGAGTAAAAAGAAAAAGGAAAGCCAAGTGAGTGGATTAGAAAAAGCAGGAGTGTATGTTCGCCAAGTGCGAGCATCTGCTCCTGCTTTACTGTTTTTTATTTCTTCTCTTTCGTCCATTGCAGTGTGTCGTTGTCAATCACAATATACCCTTTTTCCTCACCTTGCACATAAGATAATGCCAATCTCATCAGGTCAGGTTCTAGTTCGCATGTGGTAACACGTGTAACCTGATCAATATGATCCGCGGGCAGGCACAACGTCAGAATCCCCACTTTACCCGAGAAATCAGTCTTGCCCTGGATGACCGATGTTTCCGACTTGGAACCATACACCTCAGATACCCAGCCGGGCTGCTCCGTCAACTCGAAGGTTCCCTTCCCGATGCCTGCCGTAACCCACTGCATCGTCAGCGTTATGGAAGATGCCTCATAGCTCATATCCGCCGTCATTTCTCCAGCTTCATTAATCCTCAACGCAATATCCGCTTGCGGATGCAGATGAAAACGTTGCTCCAGAGTATGCTCTGCTTCTGCCTCCAGCCAATCCACAATGAGTAGTAAAGGGATCTCCACCCCTGCCAGCATCCACCGACGATGTGTAACTGGATCTGGCAAATGCGTATATCCATCCTGTGAAGCATCAATGAAGTGATATCTGTCATTGCTCTCCCAACGTAGCGTTGTGGCCTGAGCCTCCGGTTCACCCCATTGCTGTGTGGAGAGATAGGGTGTCTGATTCAGACCATCCACCGTGACGGTATTGTGCGCCCGCGTACTTTTGAAATACCGCCGCCATTCCCCTTCTTCATACGTGTATCGTCCGGTGTCCGTGAAGAAAAGCTGGTTCTTCCACATCCACTCCACATTCAGCGCATCCGCATGTCCGTGTGCTCCGCCCATGGCAGCCGCATCAAAAAAAAGATATTGATACTTGTCCCTCATGACATAATATCCTGTCTGCGGAAAAGCTCGACTAGACAAAACCGGAGAAGAAGAAGCCTGTAGTCTGAGGCATCGCTCATATTTCTCCACACCCAGCAACCAGAGACACTCCGAGCTATCCGTTCCGCGAGCCATCAAATCATCATCGTCCAGGATCGCTCCAAGCAGGGTCAGTCGTTGTCGTCCATCGCCAACCCAATCCGAATCACCAATACCGGTAGACTGATGATCTGGTCGGATCAGCGCCTCAGTAAATGCGGCCATTTGGCGTAGACAGCGGGCATACCATGCCGAGAAAGGATGTCCTGATATCTCGCCCAACCGATAAGGGGTGCCAAACATTTCGATGCTGGCATTGTGGTAATGTGTTGTCAGTTCAACCTGTATTCCCTCTTCACCCAACTGATGCAGCAAACACAACTCAAGACGTTCCATCGCGACTTGACGCCAGTGTGGACTTCGCGGGTGCTGGTGGTAGAACGTAGCGATCATGAACAACCCTTGCATATGCATAATGGCATGATTGATTTCCGTGCTGCCGAGGTAACGGGTCAAAAACTCGGCGTGCTCGTACAGACCTTGTCGAAACTCAGCCTGAAAACCTTCGTCCAGCAGTGGACTCGCTTCCATATATTTATATGCCGATATCCAGGATTGCACACGTAGTCCCGTCTCCAGCAGACGCCACGGACCGGGTTTTTGAAAGAACACGGCCTCATCGTAAACCAGATTTACAGGAACCGGGTTTTGCTGTCTCCAGCTACGAAAGTGGTCAATAAATGCTGTTACATATAGCGGATTGCCCTTCATCAGATACGCCTTGCCCAGATCGAGCATATGCCAGTGTCGATTGATGCCCCATGTGAACTCCAGATCATTGGTCGGGTTGTGAAGCCAGTCCACAGGTGTCCCCATTCGAACCCAACGATTCAGATCGTTGGTATAAGGAACGATAAATTCATTCAGGATGGCACGATTGGCAATCGTGATGGAATTTCGGGCTTCTTCCGGAAAATGTTTTTCATAATATTGGGCAGCCCGTTGCAGGTCCGTTGCCGAAAGGTAAAAATCGCTCATTGGGACGCCTCAAGAAAATCCTGACGGAACGGGGTAAACACATCCAGAATGACGGAGTCCTCCAGTGCCTTAACCCCATGCGGGACGTTAAAACCGGCATAAAAGCTGTCCCCTGCTTTTAAGATGCGAGTTTCTTCACCGACCTGAACCTCAAAGCTGCCTTTGACGATATAGCTGACCTGCTCGTGCGCATCATGGGAGTGAACTTCTCCAATACCACCTTTAGCAAAGGTAACCTCCACCATCATTAATGTACCGCCCATACCCAAGATCTTGCGGGAACTCGTTTCGTTCACGATATGTGCATCAGTAGACGCATGATTAATAATCATTTTGCTTTTCCCCTTTCCTTGTGAATAAGCGACCGAAGTCGTTAAACTACGGCCGCTATGAACGTTTATTAGTCTTCTGTGGACAATTTACCCTGAAGCTTGGAAGAATCAAACGAAGGATCAGCAGTTATGTTGGTCAGCCCTGCCGCTTTGGTTTTCTCCAGAGCTGCATTGTACCTTGTATCCAGATCCTTGATCACAGCATCGAGATCACCACCCGTGAATACAAAGATTGAAAAAGCCTCACTCCATTTGGTGCCTTCCAGTGAACTCTCGGTCATCACACTTGGATTTGCCGGGAAAATGGCATCATAACGTTTGGGCAGGAAACCTTCAATGCCCGGAATGCTTGGTTTTTTGTCAGAGCTTAGTACAGCAGGAATCAGTGAGATTCCGTATCCCTTTTCATAATACTCACTCTGAAGATCTGTGCTGTACACATACTCCATAAACTTCCATGCCGCTTCCTTGTTGGCAGAATCTGCATTGATGCCGATGTAGGAGCCCCCGATGACTTGCGAAGCGCCCTTGATCGTTCCATCATTAGTAGGCACAGGAGCCGCTGCCCAATTTTCTTTTGTAGGAAACTGATCTTTATATACACCTGGTTCACCGGAGTGGTTAATGTACATTCCGATTTTGCCTTGAGCAAACTGGGCTCTGAGTGGATCGATGTCCAGACTTTCAACTCCTGGCAGCATGCTGCCATCCTGATTCATCTGACGAAGCGCCATTGCGATATCCTTGTACATCCCAAAATCAAATTGACCTGTCTTGTAGTTGTAACCATCAATACCAACATTATTGCTTGCACCTGCAATCGTATTGGCTGCTCTCCAGAAGCCGCTGCTGCTCTTGAATGGGCTGGCAAAGCCATAGATGCCTTCACTTTTACCAACTTCGGTAATTTTTTTGGCATCCGCTACCATCTCAGCCAACGTTTTTGGCGGACTCTCGATCCCTGCCTTTTTGAAAATATCTTTGTTATACACAAGCCGCCAGACCTGCCCTGTATTGGGGAGGGAATATATTTTTCCATCAATCGTGTTTTTATTTTCAATCAAGCTGTCTTTAAACACGGCCTTCATCTCATCACTCATGTATCCATCGATCGGGGCGAGATACCCCTTCTGATAATACGTCTGAAAATCATTAACTTGCAGCACATCGGGTGCCTGCTTGCTGGCAAAAGCAATATCGACCGCCTGTGGATAGTTGTCCCCCATCACGGTCATCTCCACTTCAATGTTGTCCTTGTTCGTCTGGTTGAACTCATCGATCTTGGATTTCATAAAATCAGCATCATGGCGGTCCGGTGTCCAATATATGATTTTGGTTTTCCCTCCGGCACTCTCCCCGCTGGTCCCCGATTCGCTATTTGCCGAAGTACCACTGTCAGCAGAACAACCTGCCAAGCTTAGCGCCAGCAATGCACTTAGCGTAGTCACCATCCACTTTTTAACCATTGATATGCCCCCTTATGCTTGTCTGGACAACCCGTTTGGTTATCCGTTAACGTAATGATAATCGCTACGCTTTCATGGAGGTGAGGGACATTCTGACTTTGCATGGTGGGAAAAATGACGATCCGTATCGGTTTCAATTCTCATACATTTGCCGGAAGCATGTTGGCGTCATGCCGCAATATTTCTTGAACAAACCGCTGAAATAAGGCCTGTCCTCATAACCCAGCCTCTGGCAGATCTCTTGCACCTGTACACCTGCAACCAGCAACTCTTTTGCTTTTTCCATCCTCATCTTAGTTATATATTGAATCGGCGTTATGCCCGTTTCCTTTTTGAAGGCATTGGCAAAGTAACTCGGACTTAAATGTACGGATTGGGCACAGGCATGCAGCGTCAGATTTTCTGCAAGATTAAGACTGATATATTCCTTCGCTTTGCTAATCGCCTGTTTGACATCGGTGAGTCGTTTTTTGTCCATAATCTCGCAACCCATACTGCTAAAATGTTTGATATATCCCCTCCAGCCCTCAAACGTCAAGGAGCGCATCGCCTCAAGCACTGTCAGGTCGGCCTCCAGACGCAAGCGTTCCTCTGCTGTAATCTCATCACAAAAGGCACGGTAGATGGCAAAAGCCAGTCCAGACAGCAAACGAATCATCGTGAGCGACTCGGGAAAACCTTCGGAAACCTGCCATTCTTCGAGAATTTCATCAATTATGCGGTGACAGGTGCTCTCGTTACCACATTTGAGTGCGTAAAAAAGCTCTTTCTCCTTCTCCAAAGGATACACCGGAGCCACACAGGCCTGATTCTCCAGTTCAGCATACTGGAGGATGCAATTTCCTTCACTGTAAAAGCGATAGGATATCGCCTGATCTGCATGTGCGTAGGACGTCCAGATTTCCTGTGGTCTGCGGGCAATCGTACCCACACCAATCGAGACTGTTTTTTTGCTAAATCGCTCCACATTGTGGCGGCATTGCTCCAGTAGCTCGGAGACATCTATGTGGCTTGGTGTGTTCAATATGGCTGCAAGCCGGTATCGGTTTTCCCGTAAAACAACGCCCTTGGTATAACGGTTTATGGTTTCTCCCACAATATTTTGGACCGCAAAAGGAACGATTTCGGCATCCAGATGCATCGTGTATCCATATCGCGTATAACCATCCACCTCGATAACCATGACGAGAAGATTGGAGGAATCGAGATCAATATGCAGCTCGTTCCAGCGACTTTCATTCAGGAAACCCCCGATTTCATGACGCAACAAGCCCAGGAGATAGCTGTGACGCTCGTACTGGCTGCTACTCTCCACCTTCTGCTCCAACTGTTCCAACTGTTTGCACTGTGCCTGCTCTTCCTTAATCACCTGTCTTACCTTCAACACCGCACCGAGTATTTCTTCAGGGGTAAACGGTTTGAGCAAATAATCGGATGCACCCAGCTTGATGGCCTCCTGTGCATATTGGAAATCCGAATAACCACTGATGAAAATAAATTTGGCTCGCAGTCCGGCATCCAATGCCCGCTTCATTAGCTCCAGCCCGCTCAGCTTGGGCATCCTGATATCACTAATCACGATGTCGGGTTGCTGCTCCAGCAACAAGGACCAACCGCGCTCTCCATTGCTCGCCGTGCCTACAATCCGAACCTGATGATCTTCCCACGGAATAGTTGAAGATATGCCCTTTACAACCGCCTGGATATCATCCATAACACACATCGTCAATTGGCCCATACTGCCCCTCCTCAGGTGATCGGAATCGTGATAACAACCGTTGTTCCCACATCTGTACTGCTATGAAATACAATCGAGGCCACATCCCCATAGTGCAGGCTTAATCTGCCATGGAGATTGGATAAGGCATAACCTTTGCGTCCCCCGTCAGGAGCATCCTCAGCATAGATGCTGGCTACATCCATCCCACATCCATTGTCAGCCACCTCCAGCCGTAGTGTGTCACCCTGACGATCAATGCGAATGATTATAACGCCCAAATCTTCTTTGTCATTGAATCCATGCAGGATGGAATTCTCGACCAAGGGCTGAAGCAATATTTTTAAAATATCAACAGCGTAACAAGAGGGGTCCCCCACCTCAATCCGATAAACGAACAGATCCTCGTAACATTTTTGCTGAAGCTGCATGTATTGTTCGACATGTTTGATCTCCTGCTCCACACTGGTGATGTCTTTCCCATCATTCAGTCCCAGACGGAATAATAAGGATAAAGAGACGATCATCTCACTTACATCCTTCTTCTCTCCGCTCTCACTTTTCCAGAACATCGTATTAAGCGTATTGTAGAGGAAATGAGGATCAACCTGCGCCTGAAGCGCCTTGACTTCAAACCGCCGTTTGTCTTGCTCCGTTGTCCGTACTTCTTCAAACAGAATCTGAATCTGGTCCAACATTCGATTGAAACGATGCCCTACAGCGCTAACTTCATCGTCATACTTGCTGCGAAACCGTACATCCAGATCATTGGACTCCACCTCAACCATCAGGCGTCGCAGTTTGTTCAGTGGCTTCAGCAGAGCGGAGGCCACCAGGCTGGACAACCCGAGTGCGAGCAAGATGCAAAACAACATGATCAGGATGATCAGCCAGCGTATCTTTTGGAGGGGGGACAACAAGTCAGCCTTGGACTGTACACTTACCATGACCCAATCCTCGTTCATCGACAATGCCGAATAGTTAACAAGCATGTCCTCCCCCTGATCATTCCTGTAGGTAAAATCCCCAGCATCGCCACGGCTAAACTGTTGGGTAAAGTCAGGCTCCATAATGAAATCATAATTTCGGGACCTGGGCCGAATGACTTCATTTCCGTTTTTGTGCAGCAAAAACAGTTGAATCTGGTTATTCATGAGATCCTGCGTCAGAATGTCTCGCATCGCCTCTTCCTTCATATTGACGACCATATATACATTCGAATAGGTATGATTATCGATCACAATAGGTTTGAGCAACAGAGATAACACATTTCCTTGGGATTGGAATAACTGACTCTGATGTGAACCAAACCACATCGTATTCCAGCCTTGCAGCTTCACGTAGCGTCCGTATTCCTTGTTGAATGAGTTATTGTGATTCGGAAAATCTTTGGTCGAGAAAAAATCACCGATGGGTGTTGTCAGATATGCGGTATCAATCAGTGGCTCTACGAGCTTCAATTGAGCAAACGATGTTTGCAGCAGCGAGAGATTCTGATAATAATGAGATGTGTTATTTTTTCCCACGTCCTTCATGACCTGGGTGAACGTTTCATTGAGCATAAAAGAAAAAGAGGATACAACAATGTGCCTTAGATGTTCATCCATAACCTGCACTGATTTGTTCAGAATGCTTTGTTTCAATTCAAGTGCATTCTGCTCAATGCTTCGTGCAGCAAAGAGATAAGAGCATATCCCGGTCACACTGATGCATAAAACAACGAGAAAAATGTACAGCAGCTGTATTCTTTTTTTCAGGGACATTTTATAAAAGTCGAATATCATCGGCGCTCGCTCCTTGAACACGGCTTGGCCCGTCCGCTGTGAATTAAAATGAGTATATCACAGTGGAATAACCCGTAAAACCGTTTCCATGATTGTGCTCACGCCTATCCTTTCACAGCTCCCAAGGTCACCTGCATGAATGATTTGTTAGCAAAAATATAAACGATGAGCAGCGGAAAAATGGACAGACAGGCTCCGGCCATCATCAGTTGGACCTCAGCTGCAGCTCCGATGCCATATCGCAGATTAGCCAGCCCAACAGGCAAAGTCTGCAAGTCCGGATTGCTCATGGTGAACACAAAAGGAAGAATATATTCATTCCATGAACTCTGGAATACACCCAGACCTGCAACGGCGAGTCCGGGGCGCAGGAGCGGAAGAATAATTCGCCAGTATGTGGTGAAAAAATTACAACCATCAATCATCGCCGCTTCATCCAGTTCGCGCGGGATGCTCTTGAAGAAACCAATCAGAATAAAGTATGTGGCAGCGTGTGCGCTGATCAGTATAATAATAACGCCCCACAACGTGGTATTCAGCCCCAGCTTGACCATGAGGTCAAATTGCGGACGCAGCACAACCGCGCCTATGGAAATAAACAGAGTGGATGCCATGAGCAGGGTGTACCCCTTTTTCCCTTTGAAATTCACTCGATCCACAGCGTAGGCAGACATCGAAGCTACCAGCAGTGTGCCAACTGTTGTACTGATGCTAACAAACACGCTGTTCATCGTAAAACCCGAAAAATTGGCGCTTTTCCAAGCCTGAGCATAGTTGGAGAACTGCCAAATCTTCGGCCAGATGGTAGCTCCTCCAGTCAATTCCTGGTTTGTTTTGAAGGAACCGAGCAATACAAGTATGATGGGGAACAGCGACAGCAGAGCGATTGCGATCAAAAACAGCCAAAGTACCGTTCGTTTGGTCCAGCGAATGAGTTGGGGAGACCCTGAGGGCGCAAGTACGTTTTGAGTCATCATCGTTTCCTCCTGATTAATTTTATACGTGTTCAAAAAGTCTGTTTTCAGTTTAATAGACATCATTGAGCTTTTTGGATATACGGAAATAAATGAGCGTCACAGCCCCTACGATGAGAGCCGTTGTAAAACCGACCGCACTGCCATAACCGAGCTGCTGGAGTGATTGTGTGTCAGCCGACACGGGAAACAACAGTTTGAACAAATACAGATACATCACCTCTGTTTTGCCATACGGGCCCCCTTCGGTCAGCACCATAATACTCTCGTATCCTTTCAGCGCCGTGGTAATCGCCAGCATGATAATCATCTGCAGAACAGGACCAAGCAAAGGAATCGTTACATTCCGCAGTTTCTGAAACTCACTCGCTCCATCCAGCGATGCCGCCTCATAAAGCTCTTCAGGAATGCTCTGGAGACCGGCAATGAACAACAACATATAGTTCCCCACAGCACCCCAGATGGCAATGATAATGGTCGTCAGCATGGCATGCTCAGCTCCCAGCCAGCCGATCGGTTCGGAGATCACATGATACTTAAGCAGTAATTGGTTCAATATTCCGTTATAGGAGTTGAAAATAATAAAAAATACAATCGCCATGACCGAAGCGCTAAAAATAGTGGGAAGATAATAGATCGCCCTAAAGAGGGATCGCCCTCTCCATTTGCGATTCAGAATAATCGCCAGAGTTAACGATAGTGGAATTGTAACGACGAGTTTGCCCAGGGCATACACACCCGTATTGCCTACAGAATCCCAGAATTGGCCGTCACGCAAAATGCGCCCAAAATTATCAAGCCCGATGAAGACAGGTGTCCCGATGCCTTGATAATCATAGAACATGTAACGCAGCGCCCATAACAGCGGATAGATCCCGAATACAACAGTTAAAAACAGACTTGGAAAGATGAACATATAGGCATGTATTTTGGATGGTTTCACCAGAATCGGACCCCCTATAGCTTTTGAATGAAGTATAGAGGGAATATGGAGGAAAGCGGGATAGGGAAATCAACTTTCTACAGGGGAGAATGTGACTGCATGACCAAACAAAAAAACCTGTATTCAACGAATTTCCGTTGAGTCTACAGGTTCATATCAGTTGGTTCGTAATCTTAAATCTCAGTAAACGTATACAGCGTAGAGGCTACTCTGCTTCATCATACAGACGTAGCAGTTCTGTAAAATCAGAGATGAGCACATCTGAACCTGCAAGCTCCTCATCACGACCAAACCCGGCATAGGCACAGCCGATGACTGCCTGACCGTTCATTTTACCCGCTTCCACATCAGAAGAGCGATCCCCTACCATCCATGCGTCCTGAATACGATGTTTCTCAAGCAGGATCTGCACCAGATTAATCTTGGAAGGAGTCTTGTACTGGCCTGCACTGTATACCCCTTCAAAGAAAGGCATAATCTCGTGTGCAAACGCCACACCCTTCACATAGTCCTCCAGCCCGTTACTTGCGACAAAAAGACGCACTCCTTGTTGTTTTAATGATTGCAGTGTTTCTTTCACCCCAGGATACAATTGAGAACTTCCTTGATCAAGCCCCTCAATCTCCAGTTGAAGCAACAGTTCGTCTGCACGACGATGTGCCGCTTCCGACGCCTCAGGCATAACCACTTTCCATATATCTTCGAGCAACATGCCCAAACTTCCCAGCATCCGTTCCTCGGGTGGAGTTTCTCCTTCAAAGTGCCCTTCGGCACGCAATGTATCAAATAGTTGCTGGTAAGCTGGCAACAACAGGGTCTCTGTCTGGAACAGCGTACCATCCATGTCAAAAATCATCGCTTCCGGTTTGAGCAATACCTTCTCTTTATTCATGTCCAATGTTCCTTTCGGATTGGGATATTGTATATGTAATTGGAATCGTTCCCTTCCCATGATAAACATAACGTTTGAACGTGTAAACCAACGATTGTAAAACATCATCAACCCCAACCTTATACAGCATTAACCAAACGTTATATTATAGTTAAACAAACTATATACAAAAGAAGTATCTTTTCGTATAATACTAAAAAATAGTGCTTTAGACACCTAATCTAAAGACCTACAATTATCAAATTTTCGGTTTTTTCGACAACTACATATACCCCATAGAGAGGAATAACAAACATGAAAAAGCGAAAGACCTTTAAGATTTTTTATAAGATCGGATTAGGATATTTACTCGTACTGGCTGTACTGGCTGGTTGCATCCTGCTGATTCAGAACAGCACAAGTCAGCTCCAACGGGAACTGGATTTTCTGGTCGATCACGATATGAGGGTACACGCCCTCACCTATGAACTCGAAAGAAACATGGTAGATATGGAAACAGGTCAACGCGGTTACATCATCACGGGTCAGGACAATTATCTCGATCCCTACACCCAAGGAAAAGAGCAACTTATTACACTCAGAGATGAACTTGCTGCTTTAATTTCGGATAATCCGGCTCAACTTGCACTTTTGGAAGACATACATACTAATATGGAGAACTGGGTCCAGGTCGCTGGTGAACCTATGGTCGCCCTTCGCCAAGCAAATAATACGCAAGCCATTCGAGATTTTTTCGCAGATGATCCAGGTAAAAGAGACATGGACCAGATTCGGACTGCTCTCGATACGTTTCGAACCAACGAGCATACGTTAACCGATAACCGTACAGAAGCACTGAAGCAAAAAAACACACTACTGAACTTGGAACTGTATGGGGCACTTATCGTTGTGGCCATTATCTCGTTCATCACTGCTTTGGTCCTGTCACGTGCCATTGTTAGAAACATTCGTACCGTAAAGCAGGCATTAAATGACATCGGTTCTTCCAATGGTGACCTGACACTGAGAATCGCTACGCCAATGAAAGATGAAACTCGTGAACTCGCGGAGGCAGCCAATACAATGCTCACTGGTTTGCAGCAAATGATGCTGGACGTTCAGAGCAATGCCATGATTCTGAGCACAGCTTCGGATCGATTGGATAAAGGAGTTGCTGATAGCCATCTTGCAGGAAAAGAAGTTGCCACTGCCATGGAACGTGTCGCTGAAGGCGCTGATGAACAGGTTGCTCTTACACAAACCATGGTAGCTGCGATGCAGCAATCCCTCAACGGGCTTAATCGTGTCGCCTCCTCGGCAAGTGACGTGGCAGGCCGTGCAGTTCGTACCGAATCCATTGCCGTGGATGGGCAACAGCGCATTGATAATGCTGTAGGTAAAATGAGTTCCATTGAGCAATCCTTCCTCTCTGTACAGGAAGCCATTAATGAAATTTCGAAGATGTCTGATCAAGTGATCAACATTGCAGATTCAATGTCGGGTATTGCAAGACAAACCAATCTGCTTGCACTTAACGCCGGAATTGAAGCTGCCCGCGCTGGGGAAAATGGACGTGGCTTCGCTGTCGTTGCCGCGGAAATCCGTAATCTTGCAGACCAAAGTGCAACATCAGCGAAAGAGATTACAAGTATATTGGAAACCGTGGTAGCAGGTGTTCAAAGTACGGTGCAGGTGGTTGATGAGAGTACTCTACATGTGAATGAAGGGTTGCGGACCATTGAGGATGCAGGTAATGCTTTTTCAACCATTACTCAGCATATTCATAACCTCAGCGGTGAAGTTCTGGAGGTATCTGCTGTTGTCGAGGAGTTAACTTCCGGTAGTGAGGCTGTAATGAAGTCCATTAATGAAGTATCGGCTGTTGTGGAAGATACTGCATCAGCCACGGAAGAAGTATCTGCGATGACGGAGGAACAACTTGCTTCTCTGCAGGAAATGTCTGACACGTCCAAGCAGTTGAATGAAATGTCTGATGCACTTGATCAGCTGGTTAAGCAATTCAAGCTGGCTTGAACTGAATCAACATACTGATCGAGTATCTAAATAGCTGTATCATGAACATATATCAAAGGAAAGAAGCATCGCAGACAGACTCACCCGAGCCTCTGCGATGCTTCTTTGTGTTAAGGAGAGCTGAATCAGGAAAAGGTGCACCGGGCACCTCATATGAAAAAACCTAAGCACTCCTTTTCTTATCTCAATTGTTCCGTGTTCCGTAGCGCTTCAAGTATCAATTGTGCCTGATACCCATCGTTAAAATCATATATCTTAGCTGGTTTGCCCTGTATACGGGCAATGACATGTTTAAGAACCGGCAATTCACTGGCGGATTCAAGCACTTCCACTGGAGAAAGTGGCTGCCCCACCAGACCCGTCTTCAAATCTTCCCAATTTTCCAGGGCAATCGTGCCTTCTGTGCCGTACACCACCATGGATACACGTTCTTCCCCCGCAAATTGAGAGATGCCATTTAGATGAATTCGAGTCCCGTCTTCCAGTTCCATTGCAGCCTGTACTTCTAGTTCACAGTCACCATTCTCAGGATATTGAACCTGAGTGCTCACTACCCGGATTGCACCAAACACCTTTTGAATCATATGAATCCAGTGAATCCCCACTTCAAGAATAAATCCACCCTGTTCCCGGCTCGTAATCCATGCATTCTGTTGCCATGATCGTGGCCACTGCGGGAATTGCAAAATGAGATCTATTTTGCGAATAGTCCCCACTGTACCCTGCTCAATCATCTCTTGCAACTTCAGCACGGAAGGTTCATGCGGCATAGAGAAGTGGATGGCATGAACAACGCCCGCCTGCTCTGCTGCATCCAGCATCTTTTTGGCTTCTTCTACACTATTGGCAAGCGGTTTCTCACAGAATACATGAATTTTGCGCTCCAGTGCTTCCATGACAACCGGATAATGAAATTTCGGCGGAACTGCAATATACAGCAGATCAATCTGATGTTCATTCATCAATTGCTTGTAATCCGTATATGTCCTAACTCCCCGATGAGAAGCTGCAAAAGACGCCAAACCTTCCTCATTCGCATCACACACCGCTACAATCTCAATCTCCGTGTCCATCTTCGTATTCTCGATTAGATGAACCATACGTAATCCCATTTTACCCAGCCCAATCAGAGCCATCTTGATGACTGTCATTCCATCCCCTCCCAATTCCTTTCCAGTATAGCAGAAAGCAAAGAATTGCGAATGTGATGCATTGATACGAAAAAAGATAAATCTCTAGCTTTCAAGTCGCTATTAGAGTCTGAAATTCATCATTTACAGTCATTTTTTTACATTATTTGTAACTTCGTTGTGATTGGGTAATTCGTTGCAGGGATATATAACCAATTATTTTTACTTTATCCAGTAATACTTAAAGCGTTACCAACTTAAGAATCAGGAGTTTAGACTCACAAAAACAGGTTGACAAAAAACCACAAAAAAAGATACTCTTCCTAATAACAATGAATATTTCCTCTTACAACCTTAGACTGTAACTTGCATTCAATAAATGGAATATGCGTATGGTTCTAATAACCTATTTCATGAAGCGAGGTGTCCCGCATGAGAACAGTTGCGGACTATTTGGCAGAAACTCTGCGTAATCTAGGCGTTACTCATGTCTTTGGTATTATTGGTAAATCCATCTGTCCTGCTGTACTGAAAATGGTGGATTACGGATTAGAGTTCATTCCAGGCCGTCATGAATCCAGCTCAGGTTTTGCCGCATCCGGTTATGCATTACAGACAGGTAAACTCGGCGTTGCCTTTGCCACATCCGGTCCAGGCGGAACCAATTTGCTTACTGCAGCAGCCCATGCAAAGGCCAACAATCTGCCTGTACTGTTTATTACGGGTCATCAATCCATTCAGGAACTGGGGCTACCCCAGTGTCAGGATTCCTCTTCCTATCTGGCTGATCTGGCTGAAATGTTCAGGCCTGCTACGCTATTCAGCAAACTGGTTGAGCGTGGAGATCACTTCGGAACACTGCTGAACCATGCCCTTTCCATTGCACTCGGCCCTAATAAAGGCCCTGTTCACCTCTGTATTCCTTTTGACGTACAGACCGAATTGTTATCCCAATGCCGGATTGTCATTCCCGAACCGGAACCTCTGCTTAGCGTATCTAATCTGAATCGCATTTTTCCTCTCATTCAACAATCCAATCGCCCTTTAATTATTGCTGGTAAAGGTGTAAGTCGCGCCAGAGCCCATGATGAATTGCTTCAATTGGCCGAATCGTTCAACATTCCCGTCATTACTACTCCTGGTGGAAAAGGAGCGATTGCGTGGGACCATCCCCTGTACCATGGACCTTGTGGTGTTGGAGGTTTCCCACATGCAGACGACATGTTGAACCAAAGTGACCTTTATATCGTACTCGGTTCACGTCTAAGTGACATGACCCTCTGCAATCTGAAGCCTGAACATCACCCGGCACACCTCATTCAATTTGACGCTGATCCTACATTTGTAGGCAAGATTCTGAGCGCTCAAACCTTACATATCACCGGTGATTTGAAGGACAACCTGCAATATTTACTGGGCACATTAGAAGACCTCCCTACTCCTGTGAGAACCACAGCACCCATGGATTACACGGTCCCTTTACCAGATCTCCCCCAACTGTCTCTGGCTTCTGTGCTAGATGGAATGAGCGATCTGCTTCCGTATGATCATAAGCTGTTTGTTGATGATGGCAGCCATGGATTTCATGCGGTTCAGCGATATAAAGTCAAGAAACCAGGCAGCTTTGTGTTTGACGCTTACTTTGCCTGCATGGGGAACGCCATTGGTATGGCGATAGGTGCAAAGGCCGCCTCACCTGAAGAGACCGTTGTATGTATCACCGGGGATGGATGTTTCATGATGCTGGGGACGGAGATCAATACCGCGGTATGCAACAATCTGAATGTCATTTTCATTGTCGTTAACAACAAACAACTGGACATGGCACTCAAAGGAATGGAAAAAACAACAGGCAGAATTGATGGCACATTATATGAAGTTCCTATGGATGCTGCCAAATTCGCCGAATCTCTCGGTGCGGTTGCGTTTCGAGCAGAGACTCTTGCTGAATTCTCATCTGCGTTGAACACAGCCCAGACGTTGAATCAGGTAACTGTTATTGAGCTTCTGACCGATCGAGATGAAATTCCACCCACAGCTCACCGCACCGTAAATTTGAATTAGGAGGAGCATATCATGAGTGAACATGTAGCTCAGGGACTAGACCGTTTCGCGAAACTATCTGGTGAGTACGGCGCAAGAGCTCTCGCACCCATCAAAGAACATTTTCCCGAATTGTCGGAATTTATCATGGGGACGGCGTACGGGGATATCTTTCAGCGCACCACGATTACGGATCAATGGAAGGAAGTTGCTATCATCTCTTCGTTGATCACCCAAGGACAGTATGAACAATTGGGCGTACATTACACGATGGCTCTGAGTGTCGGGGTAACTGTAGATCAGCTCAAGGGAATATTGCTACATCTGGCGCCATGTGTGGGTGCTCCACGCATTATAAGTGCATTTAATATTTTGCTTGCCACCTTGGACGAAATACAGTAATTCACTTTTCTACATTTTTATACATGATTCGACTTTTTTATTGATCTTTTTACATTCCTACCTTTATAATATGGTTAAATTATCCTTCGAACCAGCTCGCATCTTAGAAGCTTTCGGCAGAGGCCCAATGGGCTGTGTATCCACTAACAGGATAGCCTTAACTCATTTAAAGGAGAGAGATCAAGCATGGGAAATTTCATTCTGAAGACTGACGTTCCAAACAAGGTGTTAAACATTGAACTGGAGGGTTCTTTCTCTCAAGAAGACGGTTTGCGTTCCATCTCGGCCTATCAGGATACGATCGCTTCTATTAACACCAAGGAGTATGACCTGAACATCGATTGCAAAAAGTTGAATGTTACTGCTCCGGAGATTGTTCCTCTTCTGGAAGGCTGCCTTCAATTGTTCAAAAAAGATGAATATAAAAAAGTCGTGTTGACCCTCGAGAACAACGCGATTCTAAAAATGCAATTGTCCCGGCTCGGCCGATCAGTCGGTCTGGACAATCTCGAAATCATATCTACCGTTACCACTTAATAAACCAGGCGGACAAGCTGTGAATTCACCCTTCCGCTCAAGAGGAGAATGAAGATGGCCGGAATTCGTATTGTAGATATCGATATCTATCATCCAGCAACCAAGGTGCACAATGATTTTTATATTGAACATTTTGATGCAAGAGGTGTAGATATTCGTGGATTGTTACAGGCACTTGGTCGTGATACACGTTATAAAATTGACAACGATGACGAAAATTCACTAAGCATGGCCTATGAGGCAGCCAGTAACCTACTGGAGAAAACCGGACTCACCGGTGCAGATATTGATCTGATTGCTTATGCAAGCCAAACGCCAGAATACATCTTTCCTACGAATTCCCTGATGATCCATCGCCTGATTAACGGAGCTTCTCACACGATCTGTATTGACAGCAACGCCAACTGTGCGGGTATGACTGCTGCTTTCGAACAAGTTAGCCGGCAAATGCTGGGCAATCCTCGAATTCGCCGCGCATTAATCATCGGCTCTGATTACGTGGCTCCTCACGCCAGTCCCGATGATCCCGTATACTTCGCCAATTTCGGTGATGCAGCAGCGGCGGTTATTGTAGAGCGGGATGAACATGCTGTCGGTTTCATTGATTCAATCTATCAGACGGATACCTGCGTGTATGGTAATTCTCTTTTTCCTGCACAAGGTTTGGCAAAGCTGGGCAAAACGGGTGTAGATGCGGGTGCCTTTCATGTGAAATTCATCCCATTTGATGATTCCATCTGTGTGGATGCTGCTTCAGAGTCCATTCGTACCTTGCTGATACGTAACGAGATTGGACCAGACGAGATCAGAGCCGCCTGCTTCTCCCAGCTATCCATTAGTAACATTCGGGCTGTATCCGCGAACGTCGGCATTGGTGATGATATTGCCGTCTATATCGGAGATGAGTTCGGATACACCTCAACCAGCAGTCCATTCATCGCATTACATCGAGCGGTTACAACCGGTCAGATTCAGCGTGGTGACAAAGTTCTGTTCTGGACCGTTGGAGCCGGGTGGCAAAATGTTGCCATGGTAGTTGAATATTAGGCCATAATTCACCAAAATAATAACCAGGACGATCCCTTTTATTTTAAATTCAAAAAGGATCGTCTTTTTATTTGAAAGCAACCCTCAATACACCACGTACACTGCTTCGGGCTTTATTAACTCATAGCAGTTAACTCAAAGCAAAAAGCAGCCCTATCGGACTGCCAGACTTCTGCTTTATACCAATACATTCAGAAAATCTTCTTTGTCTCCCGATCGTCTTTCAGGATCTCTACAGCCTCCCGGAAACGCAAGGAATGCACAATCTCGCGTTCCCTTAGAAACTTCAGACTATCCTGCAGATCCACGTCATCGGTCAGATCGATCAACCATTGATATGTAGCCCGGGCTTTCTCTTCTGCTGCAATGTCCTCGTACAGATCCGCAATTGGATCACCCTTTGCAGCAATGTAGGCAGCTGTAAAGGGTACACCGGAGGAATTGGTATAAAACAAGGCAGAATCGCGTTGAGCATAGTTCGGCCCAAGTCCCGCTTCTTCCAATTGATCCACCGACGCGTCCTTGGTCAACTTGTAGATCATGGTGGCAATCATCTCCAGATGAGAAAATTCCTCTGTAGCAATATCCGTCAGCAGACCGATAATCTTGTCTGGAATCGTATAACGCTGATTCAGATATCGAAGGGCAGCGGCCAACTCCCCATCGGCACCGCCATATTGTTCCATCAGCAATTTCGCCATACGAGGATCACATTTACTAACCCTCACGGGATATTGCAGTTTTTTCTCATACACCCACATGTAAGACGCCTCCCTCTACGTTATCAAAATACAGCCATTCTTCTAACCCTCGGGCTTCCTGTCCCTAAAGTCATGCAAGGAAGCCTGAGGCTGATGTGTCACACTTGCCATGGCCAGGGCGTCTGAGACCATTCCCACGGATATTTGGAGAAGGCATGACCAAAGTTCATCAACGGTCCATACAACTGCTGAAATTCATGGGCTACCCTCATTCGCTCCTGGCTGAACTTGTTGTACTGCTCAATGCTTTGGAAGTCTCCCGGATGGGTGTCCAGGTACAGATTCAGTTCCACTAACACGAAATCCAGCGCCTGAAGTTCTTCAAGCAATTCGTAGTATTTAGCGTCACAGGGTTTCGGCACTTCAGGTTCCATCCACTTCCACCTTCCTTCCCTTCGATCTGGCTGGTGTATAAGGGCTGTATAATGCAGGCCATAAGGTTCCCAATCTCAACGCTTCCGCCGGGCTGTACTGCGGCCAGCCCATGGGCTGAAATGGAATAAATAACTGCGGAGGTACCAGATACGTCCGAATTGCTACTGGCGGACAAGGATCAAACGGCCCCACAAAAGGGGCGTAAGCACGAAGCTGCGGATCTTTCACAAAACAACGCCTCCTTATTACATCGTTGGTGCATATTGAATAACACTGAGTTCTTTCCCGCTTCCCGTCTCTATATCCATATGACGCTGTCCCCGAAGTTAATCCGAAATTCGTTTCAACTATGTGCAGAATTTCTCCAAATTCTTATTTAAAATAAAAAAAAGACCTTCGGTTCGTTCCCCTTTCAGGTAACTTCCGAAGGTCTCTATCCTTGCAGATTTCCGTAATCTGCGTCATGACTCGCTCTTGTTCATCTCATCTTGCTCCTGCAAAGAGAACTATTCTGCTGGATTTTCTTCCGAATTCATGTCTTGAGGGACAGATTTCTTGTACACTCGAACCCGGGTAATTCGCAAGCGAGTCGATTCTTCCACTTCAAAAACGTACCCATTCAGCTCCTGCGTTTTCCCCTTGGATGGATTGCCCCCGAGCTCTTTAAACAACCATCCGCCGATTGTATCCACTTCTTCATCCTCAATGATGGCTCCGGTCCACTTATGAACTTCTTCAATAAGCGAACGACCATCAACGGAAAATGAATCTCCATTCCGTTCCATATGCGGACGCTCGTCCTCAAACTCGTCATACAAGTCTCCAACGATCTCTTCCAGAATTTCTTCCGCAGTTAACAATCCAGCTGTGCCACCATATTCATCCACAACCAGCGTCATCTGTGAATGTTTCTTCTGCATGAGACGCAGCACATGGCTGATTTCCATCGATTCAGGAACGTTTAAGATTGGACGGACAAGTGAAGCCAGATCATGTTGTTGCTCCGGTTTAGCCAGCAACAGATCGGTGATGTGTATAAATCCAATGATCTCATCCTTGTCTTCTACTGCTACGGGATACCGGGAATGTTTGGTTGCATTAATGATCTCCAGGTTCTCTTCCAAAGACATATGTGTGTACAGACAATCCATGTCTGTGCGAGGCAGCATCACTTCACGTGCCAACATATCGGAGAAATCAAAGATGTTGTCCATCAGTTTGATCTCATCTTTATCGATGACACCACTTTTGGCACTCTGCTTCATCAGAATACGAAGTTCATCTTCCGAGTGAGCTTCGCCTTCACTGGCAGGTTCGATACCCGCCAGACGCAGCAATGCATTGGCCGATACATTCAGTACCCAGATGAACGGGAAGAAGATTTTGTAGAACAACAGCAAGGGCGCAGATAAAAACAATGCCACTCCGTCTGTTTTTTGAATTGCCAACGATTTAGGTGCAAGCTCACCCAGCACAATATGCAGAAACGTAATGATACAAAAACCGATAATGACCGACACGGTCGAAATAAGCCCTGTATCTCCTACACCAAGTTTAAACATGAGTGGCTCAACGAGCAATTCGGAGATGGCCGGTTCTCCCAGCCACCCGAGTCCAAGCGATGTCAGCGTAATCCCGAACTGAGTTGCCGATAGATAGGAATCCAGTTTACTATTCACCTTCAGTGCATAACCAGCCATACGATTTCCTTCACTCTGCAATTGAGTTAAGCGTGTCTGCCTTACTTTCACAAGCGAAAATTCCGCTGCGACAAATACGCCATTCAAAAATACGAGCAAAAAGACACAGACCAGATTAAATACCAGCTGCCCAAGATGAAATTCGGTATGAATATCCAAGTTGAAACTCCCCTTTTCTATCTATTTCAGGAATACACCTGGAATATCAACGTGTGATTGCCTTTCTCGATTTGAAATCCACACCCTTGTAATACATATCTGCCACCAGCAGGTTTGGTCCGCAACAGGATGCGATATCACAATGGCAGTTTACCGTTTGATTCAACGGATGTTCAGCTGACCATTCATGGAACACATCATCCAGTTTACGATCACGAATGTTGCCAAACGCCGGGATGTCCGCAAAATCCGTCACATATACATTGCCCGTAAACATGTTGACGTTAACGCGGTTGCGTCCGTCCGGATCATTACGCACTGTCACATTTGGTTCGCTGTATAGTCGATTGATCAGTTCCCGATCCTGCTCTGCTGTACTGCACGCGAAGAATGGCAGAGTACCAAAGAGCATCCACATATCTTTGTCACGTGCATCAAGCAAACGATGAATCGCTGATCTCATATGGTCCAGTGATAACACGGGCAACGACGAAGCAAAGTTCGAATTATACATTGGATGCACTTCGTGACGAACACAGCCCATCTCACGAATCAATTGATGAATACCATCCAGCTTGTCGTGTGTACGGAAGTTAATCATGGACTCGGCAGAGATAAACATGCCTGCTTCACTTAATTTGCGGGAATTTTCAATCATTTTCTCATACATCTTCACCGCGACTTCACGTTTCACAGGTCTGCCACTATTCGCAAATCCGACTTGATGGAAATCGTCAGCATTCAGGTAGTTGAATGAGATATGCATAACGTCCAGATACGGCAAAAGTTGCTCATATCGGCTGATATCCAGCGTTAAGTTGGAATTGATTTGGGAACGGATTCCACGTTCCTTGGCATATTTGAGCAGCGGGATGATCATCTCATCCACTGTTTTCTGGCTAAAGCTTGGCTCGCCACCCGTCAGACTAATCGTCTGCAGATGCTCCACTTCATCCAATCGTTTCAGCATCAGCGGTAATGGAAGAGCCGGCGCTTCACGCATCGTAAGCATATCTCCTACGGCACAGTGCTCACACCGCATGTTGCACAGATGTGTCACAGTCATTTCTACACTGGTCAACACATGGCGTCCATATGTACGCAGAGAGCCAATCGGATCCCACGGATCATTCGTTGGAGATAAAGGCATCGGTTGTACCGATCCTGAGTTTAGCATGGTCATTGTTCTTCACCTTATTCCTTTTATTAACCTAAAAAGTTTTATTTACATCATACCTTGTGTTTCTCTTTTTGGAGTTATCTTTTATCATAGCACAATTTTGAATGCTCCGGCATACGTAGACCCTGTCCATTACATGACAAAAAACACTCAGGTAACTCCGGGCCGAATCACGAAACGGCCCCGATATTACGACATGAGCGCTAATCATTTCTAAGCTTGTTCAGCTTTCCAACCGTTCACTTTGGGCAGATGAAGGTGTATCCTCCAGACCCTCTACACCTGTGATCATCACAGACAGTGCTGTAGACAGGTTAATTTCGTAGGGCGAAGATAAGGTCTGGCCGTCGGCATCCTTGAGCACCCGGATAAGTGGACGTTGAGGAACACGTGGATGAATCGCTGCGACCACCCCAACCTCTCCCGTACTGAGCGTGACCGATAGACCCACGGGGTAGATCGCTACACAATCCCTGAATCTCTCCAGCATTCGTTGTTCATAAAGTGTTCCTGAGCCCGTATACAGCACCTCTACGGCCTGATGTGGCAGCAAGGCTTGCTTGTAGACTCGATTCGTTGTCATGGCATCATACGAATCAGCAAGAGCAATCCACTTGGCATACTCATGAATCTCTTTATCCTTCAGCCCAAAGGGATATCCGCTGCCATCAATTCGCTCATGGTGCTGCAATGCACAATGTGCAGATAGAAGCGGTATACCTGGTTCGTCTTTGAGAATACGATGTCCATATGTAGTGTGCTGCTGAATGATTTTAAATTCCTCGTCACTTAATCTGGAAGGCTTATGCAGAATTTCTGGTGCAATCTGTGTCTTGCCAATATCATGCAATAAGGCACCCAGACCAATCTCCATTAATTGCTGGCGTGTGTAACCCGAAGCGACACCAAGAACCAGTGTATACACACATACATTCAGCGAATGATTATACAGGTCAAAATCACTGGAGTTCATGTCCATCAGCATAATCATGGCTTCCTTCTGACTGCCGATGTCTTCCAGAATCGCATTCATCACACCACTAAGCGCTTTACCGAAATGAGGAATCCGATTTTTGGTTTTCAGTCCTGACATGCTCTGAAATTGCTGCTTGATCTCTACCAGTGCCTTCCTTCGGGTCTCTTCCTGCAACATTTCAGGAACAATGATGTCCTCTGTCGCAGCATCTTTAATATACACATAACCGACTCCGAGATCCTTAAGGCGTCCAATCAATCGACTGGTTAGCTCTACATCCTCACTAAGTAATACAAGGCCTTCTTCACTATAAATACGTTTCCCCAGCTTCATGCCAGGCTGCAATAAGTTTATATGTACTAAACGCACAGCCTATCCTCTCCCGCTCCGTAGATGTAATTACCACTAGCCGCCGCTTCAGCAGAAGGCAAGCACTTTAAATTTAGCTTTGATGCCAGCGGGCTCGCAGGCTGTCGTCCAGAGCCCCTGGTCGTTTTATTTCCGTTTCCAGCAAATCGCGTATGAATTCCGGAAGATGATAGAGCGTACGGGTTCCATGAGCAAGAGGAGGATACCCCACATTGAACGTAAACATGTCCAGTGTCCCAACGATATACTCACATTGTTCGTCCATAGGCTCCCCATTGATGGATATGGTCTGGATCTTCTCATAGGCTGGCGCATCTGGGTTGTATTGAACTTCCATTCCGTCCATACATAACGTGCCTAGAATATGACCACGAAAACCAAATCCCACAATGGGCTTACCTGAAAACTCGTCCAACAAGGACTGCTCAAGTGCTTCACGAATATGACTTCCACTCAAGCATATTGTACAAGCATTTATAGGAGATGGACATAGGGAATGCAACATTCCTTTTGTAATATTACCTTGTGGAAGATCTCCGAGAAGCTGACCTGCATTCACCAGAGACAGCTGTGCCCCCGTGAAATGACGAACAGCTTGTGCAAGCAAGGTAGCAAACGGGGATTCCCGGTCGTACGTGATGGGCAGCACCCGATCCGTTATCACTGCCGTCTGATTGAGTGTCCTTTCAGCCTCCGTACGATTCGTAGCGATTGCCAGCGCGACCTGATCATCCAGTAATATACTCTTGGCAGCCATACAACCGCTACTTACCAGTTGGAGAGGTTCTCCCACACTTGTTCGTTCCAGAACCACTTTCCCAAGCCATTGGCCAAATTTTCCAGCTGCACCCAGCACGGTCTGACCAATGACTAAGGGTTCTTCGAGAACATGATGGGTATGTCCACCGAGAATAACATCAATTCCCGTAATCTGCTCCGCCAGTCTCCGATCTGTCGAAAGCCCCAGATGAGAAAGAATAACCACCACATCTACTTCATCACGTAATGCTTCCACTTGAGCTCTTAATGACTCCACAGGGTCCAGAACATCCCACCCGAGCAATTCGTAAAACGTGGTAAAAGGGGCCGTTGCCCCCAGCAGACCAACGCGAAATGGACCTTTCTCCACAATTAGAGAAGGTTTCATCCACACTGGCGCAAGTCCAGTATCTTGCTCCACAACATTGCTGCATACCACAGGACACAGAAGTCCAGCGTAGGACTGTGAGAGCTGAGCTGGCGTAAAGGTTAGTCCTTCGTTGTTACCGATTGTAATGGCATCGTAGCCCGTCAGGTTAATAACATCAACATTAGCCGTACCCAGTGTTCCCTCTGTTTCAACGGCCATCCGGTCCATATGATCGCCGATATCCAATACAAGGAAGTTGCCACCTTGGTCACGTTCCTCATTGATCATAGCGGCGATGGTGCTCATGGAGCCGAAGTGGCTATGAATGTCGTTGGTGTGCAGAATCGTTAACTTTTGCTTCTCCCTGGTGCTCATCACACCGCCTCCCCTGCTCTTCAATAAACGTTCATTCTTCTAATGGATAAGCATAACATTTTCCGCGTCGTTATGATATATTTATAGGGTTTAGAGATCAAAAAGAGGTGAGTCATATCTATGAAATTGACAATTCAACTATTTGCAGGCATTGCAGAACGTTTAAATACATCCCTTCTGGAGTTTGAGTACATTGGAGATATTCCAACCGCTGCCGATTTAAAAGAAAAACTGAGTCTGGCCTACCCAGAGGCAGCTTCTCAGATAAGGACATCCTTTTTGGCAGTTAACCAGCAGTACGCTCCTGCCGATACTATACTTAGCTCAGAAGATGAACTTGCGTTGATCCCTCCCGTCTCTGGAGGCGATGGTACGGATATATCCGATGAACAGCTTCGCTCTACCGTTCCAGAGCATCGGACTGAAGATGGCTTATTTCTAATTACAGAATCCACTTTGTCCGTGGAAGCAACAACGGCGCTAGTGATTACCCCGAATCACGGGGCAGCTCTTACTTTTGTAGGTACAACTCGTGAAATGACCGGTGAACAGCGCACCGTTCATCTTGAATACGAGGCCTATGTGCCGATGGCTCTTTCTCAGATGGCAGCCATTGGTGTGGAAATCTCCGATCGCTGGCCTGGTGTGTTATGTGCAATCAGTCACCGAATCGGCAAAGTAGATGTGGCAGAGATTAGTGTAGTCATTGCTGTTTCCTCGCCTCATCGCAACGACTGTTATGATGCAAGCCGTTACGCCATAGAGAGACTGAAACAGACCGTTCCGATCTGGAAAAAGGAAATTTGGGAAGATGGATCTGAATGGAAGGGGCATCAATTAGGACCATGGAACCCCATGGAGAACTAAACAATGAGCCTTTACACCTTTTTAGACAGAGTGGGTTAATAGTAAATAAGTCGTTGTCAACCCATTTTTTTCTTGTTATTATAATTATATGTGTCGATATTAGTCGAGAAAAGGTGGTTTATACGTGAGAGTGCATGTTACTGATCTTAAACCGGGTGACCTGTTACAAAATGATGTATACAACAGTTCGGGTCTCCACATGCTGATGAAAGGTTCCACCCTCAGTGAAGATGACCTATCCAAACTGTTGCAACATGGAATCGAGTACGCAGATGTAGAACACACACCATCCGACCTACACTCTGATGCACAAACCTTACCTTCCGATCAAACCCGTCTGTTAACTAATTTGTTTAACGATACGATCAAAGGTACTGAATCTCTATTTCAACAAGCGATGGAGAAGGGTTTTATTGATGAGACACAGGTCGATGAGATTTTGTTTACCCTAACAGAACAGTTGGAAAAACAAAAAGATGTTGTCTCCTTGTTGCTTATGCTTGACGGGGATAGCGATTATACGTACAACCATTCATTGCAAGTCGGAATGCTCGCTTTTTATATCGCCGGCTGGATGGGTTACAACCCCGAGGAATGTCTAACTGTAGCCAAAGCAGGATATCTTCATGATATCGGCAAGTCCAAGATTCCTTCTGAGATTTTACATAAACCTGGTAAATTGACCACGGAAGAATTTGACGAAATGAAGAAACACACATTCTATGGGTACGATATCATTAAAGAATCCACGCAGGATGAAATTCTGGCAATGGTTGCACTTCAACATCATGAGCGCGAGGATGGAAGTGGTTATCCTCATGGACTGCGAGGAGACGAGATCCACCCATATGCCCGTATAACTGCTGTAGCAGACGTTTACAGCGCCATGACGACCAATCGGGTGTACCAGACCAAACAGGAACTGATCTCTGTTCTGTGTGAACTGTACAGCCTCAGCTTTGGTCAGTTAAATGCTGAAGCAACGCAGGAACTGATCAAGCACATGCTGCCTAATTTTATCGGTAAAAGGGTTCTGCTCACCACGGGTCAGACGGGACTCATTGTCATGAATAATCCTGCGGATTATTTCCGACCACTCGTTCAGACCTCTACGGCCTTTATCGATTTAGCGAAAGAAAGAGATATTGCTATCGTTGAGATTTATGTACAGTAACTGTTCATTGTACACAGCATGTATACGAAGAACCCCATAGTAACTGAAATAACCAACTCATAGGTTGGCATATGACAAAAGGGAAGCCGTAATCGGCTTCCCTTTTGTCTATTCCGATTCGATCATGTTGGAATTACACACAGAATGCTTTTGTGATGATAACCAACAGAATGAACAGTACCAAGATTGCACCAGTGTTTGTGAACATATTGTATCCGCCAACGCCGCCTACTCCGCCTACGTTGCCACCACAGCCATATCCTACTTCGCTCATGTGATTGCCTCCTCTTCATCAGGTATACCCTAACATATGACGTTTCCGTTGGAATGAACCGGGCGAACAGGCAACATTCGATAAATGGTTGTCTGTCTGCATCTACCTGAGTGGATCAGCCTTTTGTTACTCCCTGTTCTTTGTAGGGAACTATATGTCGGACTCCGAATGAACCTGGATGCCTTTTTCCTTGCGGTACATGATAACAAGTAATCTCCAAAATTCATAACTGCCTTTGTCATTCATAATAAACGGTCGATAATAATCAAATGCTTGCTGCGCCCATGCGGGACAATCCATATTGGAAAGTTGCTCCTGTTGCTGAATCCATCCCCCTTGAATCTCCAGCGTTTTCTGCATGGCTTCAAACATTTTCTTCTGCTCAGTAGTCATCGGCGGAGCCTCCTGTTCCTGAGATGCAGTTCCGTATTCGGCCTGTAGATACGCACCCGGTTCTGTCACACCATCTTCGCTGGCTGTATACCCGTACGATGGCGCACTTGTTTTACGAATCTCATAATGTACATGCGGGCCGGTACTCTGACCCGTGCTTCCCTGATTACCGATAAGCTGGCCTCGCTTCACCCGCTGCCCAACGGTTACGGCAATCCGCGAAAGGTGAGCATAACAATGCAAGTAGCCACGATGATCTTGAAGGGCAACTGTAAGCCCGTAACCGCCGAATCCGGAGCCTGTAACTCCTTCCGAAGCAAAACGTACCCTGCCTTCCATAAAGGCATAGACGGGGCCATTCCAAGGCTCTGTCACGAGATCAATTCCGCGGTGAAATGTCTGTCCACCATGAATAGGATGAATTCGATAGCCGAATGAACTTGTAATCCGATATCCCTCGAAAGGGTTCACGCTCATACACTCACATCCTTTTCTATCATTAAATGCTTAAATCTATGAAATGGCTTGTGCTATTGGTCTTATTTTATTCCACAAAAATACCGCTCAGAATATCATTAGGGAAACCTTATGGTCTCTCTCCAACGTATATTCCAAGCGGCGCTGTGCTAATATGAACACTCTATGAGATCTATATATTATTATTTCATTTTAACCACTGCTCACTTCTAATTCAGAGGTCTGTATATGACCCCTAGCTGATCCAATTCCTGTCCTGCTCTTCCATAAAATCCGGCAATGTACCACCCCGCTGGTGCCTCAAGTTTGATTTGATCCGAGGTCTTTTGTCCGCCTTCAACTTTATTTCCAAGATTAGTGGTCAACTCCACGTAAAAGATCCGTTTATCTCCATTACGTGTCCCCTGACCAATTGTTGCCTCGGTTAAGTACTCTCCGTCTGCCAAGTTCAGTGTGGCAATGTTGGATTGACCACCATGTACTAGGTTCGTTCCATCCCTGTACAGCGTTGAAATGCCGTCTACACGATTTCCTGAATTAAGCACCACTGAGCTAGGTCTGGCATCGGGAATCTGATTCAGATCATTAAACCCAGTTCCTCCGGATCCTCCGATTGTTGAACTTAGTTGGTACTGAGAAGATGTGCTGTATACAAATTCCGCTGTAATCGGATAATGATCGGAGAGTTGCTTCCCACTCGGGTCAACAAACGTTTGATTTTCTAACCGATAGCTCTGTGCATTAAGGGACAACGCTTTACTTCCGCGATACAAAATTTTGTCGACAATTTCATAGTTAGGTCCATTTAAATTGGTTGCATCCATAAGTGCTTCTCCATCAGCAGGAATACTCCCACCTCGAATCAAATCGATCCACGGATCGCTTAAACCATTCTCAGACATGAGCAACTCTATATTGTCAGCAGCACGGGTGTACCGTGTATTGGTATCCCCAAATACGATAACTGCGTTCCCGTCCGAGTGCTCCTTTATGTAATTGGAGAGTCGCTTGCCACTCCGATAACAGAATAACCTTCTGATCACTGTTATCCCCAGATTTTTTGAATAAAAATACCCCCTGGAGAGACTTTTTAAAAAGTCTGCTCTAGAGGGTATTCGATCACATAAAACGATATCTACCGCTTAACATCAGCAACTAGCTTCAGCTTTACGGCTTCGAAAGGCGCTGCATTGGATTAACCAATGGAGCCCTCCATTTCGAATTTGATCAATCTATTCATCTCAACGGCGTATTCCATTGGCAATTCCTTCGTGAATGGCTCAATGAAGCCCATGATAATCATCTGTGTTGCTTCTGCATCAGTCAGACCACGGCTCATCAGGTAGAAGAGTTGATCCTCAGACACTTTGGATACTGTAGCTTCATGCTCCAGCATGATGTTATCATTCATGATTTCATTGTAAGGAATTGTATCTGATGTGGACTCATTATCGAGAATGAGTGTGTCACACTTGATGTTGGATTTCGCGCCCTCAGCTTGACGTCCAAAGGAAGCCAAACCACGGTACGTTACTTTACCACCATGTTTACTGATGGACTTGGATACAATCGTAGATGTTGTATCCGGAGCCAAGTGGATCATTTTCGCACCTGCATCCTGATGCTGGTTTTTACCAGCTACAGCGATGGAGAGTACGGAACCTTTAGCTCCACGGCCTTTCAGTACAACCGCTGGATATTTCATCGTCAGTTTGGAACCGATGTTACCATCGACCCATTCCATCGTTGCATTTTCTTCTGCAACCGCACGTTTTGTAACGAGGTTGTAGATATTTGGTGCCCAGTTTTGAATCGTTGTGTAACGAACACGAGCATTTTTCTTACAGATGATCTCAACAACCGCACTGTGCAGTGAGTTCGTGCTGTAGATTGGAGCTGTACATCCCTCTACATAGTGAACGAAGCTATCTTCGTCCGCAATGATGAGTGTACGCTCGAATTGTCCCATATTCTCGGAGTTAATCCGGAAGTAGGCTTGCAGAGGTACTTCACATTTAACGCCCTTAGGCACGTAGATAAAGCTTCCTCCGGACCATACCGCACTATTCAATGCAGCAAATTTGTTATCTGCTGGTGGAATAACCGTTGCAAAATATTCACGCAGGATTTCCGGATGCTCTCTAAGAGCCGTATCCGTATCCATGAAGATTACACCTTGGTCTTCCAATTCCTTTTGCATGTTGTGGTATACAACCTCGGACTCATACTGAGCCGATACACCTGCAAGGAACTTTTGTTCTGCTTCAGGGATACCCAATTTATCAAAGGTTTCCTTGATTTCGGAAGGAACTTCCTCCCATGTTTTACCTTGTTTCTCCGAAGCACGCACATAATACTGAATTTCATTGAAATCCAATCCGTCTAGATCTCCGCCCCATTTTGGCATTGGCATCTTTTCGAATTGTTTCAGGGATTTCAAACGGAATTCCAACATCCATTCCGGTTCATTCTTAATCTTGGAAATTTCGGTAACCACTTCTGCAGTCAGACCTTTACCGGTTTGAAAGATGGATTTGTGCTCGTCGCGAAAACCATATTTGTACTCTTCCATTTCTGGTGCTTTTTTAGCCATCTTGCTCTACCTCCCTATCGTTATTGTACTTTGTTCTCTTCGTCAATCCCTTTGCGTAATGCATTCCAGGCCAGAGTGGCACATTTGATGCGTGCAGGGAACTTGTTCACACCGGATAGGGCTTCGAGATCTTCATAATCGTCGAAATCGACTTCTTCACCTTTCATCAGTGAGGAAAAACGGTTAGCGATATCGAGTGCTTGTTCCATCGTTTTGCCTTTGACGGCCTCTGTCATCATCGATGCAGAGGACATGCTGATGGAGCAACCTTCACCCGTATATTTGGCTTCCTGGACGATTCCGTCTTTCAGCAAAATTTGCAGTGAAATCCGGTCGCCGCACGTTGGATTGTTCAAATTCACCGTGACAGCGTCATTATCAAATGTTCCGCGGTTACGCGGGTTTTTGTAGTGGTCCATTATAACACGTCTGTACAGATCATCAAGTTGCATCGCCAAAATACTCCTTTGTCTGAATTAAGGCGCTGACAAGCCGATCTACATCTTGTTCGTTATTGTATAGATAGAAGCTGGCACGAGCTGTTGAGCTAACTTCAAGCCAGCGCATTAGCGGTTGACAGCAATGGTGTCCGGCACGAATGGCTACGCCACTCGCATCCAGCACGGTTGCCACATCATGCGGATGAACATCCCCCAGATTAAAGGTAACAACACCCACATGCCGCTTGGCTGGGCCATAGATGGTTAACCCATCGATCTCGGCCAGTCGTTCTGTTGCATAAGCTGCCAGCACACTTTCATGATGTGCGATCTCATCCATACCAATCTGCTCCAGAAAATCAATGGCAGCTCCCAACCCTACCGCACCTGCGATAATCGGGGTTCCACCTTCGAACTTCCAGGGAAGCTCTTTCCAGTTGGATTCGTACAGACCCACATCATCAATCATTTCACCACCGAACTCAATGGGTTCCATGGACTCCAGCAGCGCCTTTTTGCCGTAGAGTGCACCGATTCCGGTTGGTCCGCACATTTTATGACCGGATAATGCATAGAAATCACAGTCCAGATCCTGAACGTCCACCTTCATGTGAGGTGTGCTTTGTGCGCCATCAACAACGATGACAGCACCATTGCGGTGTGCAATTTCAGCAATTTGTTTCACAGGATGGATCAGACCCATAACATTGGATACATAAGCGATTGCTACAATTTTAGTATTGTTCGTAATCGTCTTCTCAACATCAGCCAATTCAATATGACCGTCAGGCTGAAGCGGAATGTATTTCAATGTTGCACCTGTCTCCTTGGCAACCTGCTGCCAAGGAATCAGATTACTATGGTGCTCCATTTGCGTGATAACAATTTCATCGCCTTCTTTGCAATTGGCGCGGGCGTACGATGAAGCCACCAGATTGAGGGCTGTCGTTGTCCCGCGAGTAAAGATAATCTCCTGTGTACTGCGGGCATTGATAAACTTGGCTACCTTCTCCCGTGCGCCTTCGTAAGCGTCCGTTGCACGGCTTCCAAGGGTATGAACACCACGGTGTACGTTGGAGTTCTCATACTCATAATAATGTTTGACTGCTTCGATCACAGCATGAGGCTTCTGTGAAGTTGCAGCACTATCTAAATATACGAGCGGGTGTCCGTTAATTTCCTGGTGGAGGATCGGGAACTGCTCGCGAATGGACGGGTTCATTGTCCCAGCTTCTTCTCAATCAGGGACTGCAATTGGGTGCGCAGTGCTTCCAGAGGAATATCCGCCACCACCGGAGCCAGGAAGCCATAGATGATCAGGCGTTCGGCGTCCGTACGGTTAATTCCGCGCGACATCAAGTAATGAATCTGCTCGGCATTGACTTGACCAACAGAAGCCGCGTGACCTGCTGTTACATCATCCTCGTCAATAAGAAGAATTGGGTTGGCGTCTCCACGTGCTTTAGGGCTCAGCATCAACACTTTCTCTGTCTGCTGTCCATCAGCTTTGGTAGCGCCTTTCTCAATCTTCGTGATGCCGTTGATGATTGCAGAAGCTTCTTCACGCATAACTGCACGTGTAATCATCTGGCTTGGCGTATTCTTACCGAAGTGACGAGCTTCTGTGGTGTAGTTGATTTTCTGCGAACCGGAACCTACAGCGATGACTTTGGAATCAGAACTTGATCCATTGCCTTTCAGCACGGTCATCGTGTTGCTCGCTGTGTCGCCATTGTTCATTTCGCCTACAATCCACTCGATGGAAGCATCATTCTCCAACACTGCACGACGGAATGAAACATCAGTTACATTCACACTCAGTTGATGAACCGATGCGAAACGTACTTTAGCACCGGATTTTGCGAATACTTCCACAACTCCATTATGGAAAACAGGTGCGGACAATTCGCCAGATACATAGTTATCAACATAAGTTACTGAACTGTTTGCTTCTGCAACTACAAGCACGTGAGGTGCAAACGTTGCAGATGCGTCGTCCGTAAGCAACACTGCTTGCAGTGGTACTTCGATTTCGACATTTTTCGGAACATACAGGAAGACCCCGCCATTCCAAAGTGCCGCATGTAATGCAGCGAGGGAATGCTCATCCGCTTTCACTGCTGTGTTCAGATATTGTTTTACCAGATCGCCATGTTCGCGAACCGCTGTAGCCAGATCCGTGAAGATAACTCCTTTTGCTGCCAAATCAGCAGACACCTTGGAGTATACCGTACCGGAATTGCGCTGGATAACCAGACTGCCCTCAGCTTGATCCTGAACCAGATCTTTGATAGAAGCAGGTACTTCTGTCAAAGAAGAAATAGCTTCACTTGTTTTATATGTTCCGTACTCGCTGACATTCCAGCGTTCGATTTTTTGTTTTTCCAGTTTAGGAAGCGCAAGCCCGCTCGCAAGCTTTAAAGCTTCGAGCCGCTGTTCGGTCAACCAGCCGGGTTCATTGTTGCTTTCCGACAAGGCGCGAAGCGCTTCAGATTCAACCGGAAGAATTGTTTGTGTAGTCATTAATTAATCCTCCTCCGTTTTGTCTTTACGCTTCTTGGCCTACAGTTTCGTCTGTAATTCCCAGCTCTGCCTTTACCCAGTCATACCCTTCCGCTTCCAGACGGTGAGCCAATTCAGGTCCGCCGGATTTCACGATACGACCTTGCATCATTACGTGAACATAGTCAGGCGTAATGTAGTTCAACAGACGTTGGTAGTGAGTGATGATCAGGAAGCCACGGTCTTCGCTCTTCATAGCGTTCACACCGTCAGCCACGATTTTCAAAGCATCGATGTCCAGACCGGAGTCAATTTCATCAAGTACTACGATTTTCGGATCAAGCAGCATCATTTGCAGAATCTCGTTACGTTTTTTCTCACCACCGGAGAAACCTTCATTCAGGTAACGGTGAGCGAACTCAGGGTTCATGTCAAGTTCTTTCATTTTACCTTCCATTTGACGAATGAACTTGATCAGAGAGATCTCGTTACCTTCGCCACGACGTGCGTTAATTGCACTACGCAAGAAGTCGGAGTTCGTAACACCTGCAATTTCACTTGGGTATTGCATAGCCAGGAAGAGACCTGCACGTGCGCGCTCATCTACAGCCATATCCAATACATCTTCACCATCAAGTGTAATTTTACCGTCTGTTACTTCATATTTAGGGTGACCCATCAATGCAGAAGCCAGAGTGGATTTACCTGTTCCGTTTGGTCCCATGATTGCGTGGATTTCTCCACCTTTCATTTCCAGGTTGATGCCTTTCAGGATTTCCTTACCTTCGATCGTCGCTTTCAGACCTTCAATGACGAAATTCGTAGCCATGTGTATTGTTTCCCTCCATTGATTAAATTGATGTTAGTTGTCGAAAACGAAAAAGCGCCTATTATATCTGAACAGGGCTTCCCCTGAATTTCTCCTGTACTCGATTCTTAAAGCAAGAACACTTTAGAATAATTCTAAACTGATTCTCAATGATAATCAAGTCATTTCCTAAGAACCTTTGTCCATTGCATGAAACCTTATTCTTTCTGATTCTATAGTAAAAGACAAATTGAATCAAATCAGAAAACATCTTAAGCACAAATGCACAGTGAGAAAAATCACAGCAATTCAAGCTTTTATGTCATCTGCTGTACACTAATCTAAAAAAAGGACTCATCCATATTATGGACAAGTCCCTCCGTTAAATAACGTTACCATTTACAATTTGAGCATCTCGTTAATCTTCTGTACCTGTTCGTCAAAATCCGCAACGTCCACCACCGGCGTCATTTCGCGCGGCACCGGACCATTCGGAATAGAAATCCATGAACGGCAACCATTATATTCAGGCAGTACGGGGATTTCCATCGGTTCTTTCAAAAGGTACACACGTAAAATCAATACATGGAGCGGATCTTTCCGTTTCCATTTCAAACGGTCTTCGGCAAAATCCGCTGTCCACATATGAAAGTCAAGAAGTCGATCCAGCATCTCCTGATCTCGTATCTCCAGATCCTGCGTTACTTCGGCATATGCAGTAATACGGATTGTCGAAGCTTCGGGCACCCATTCGGCCAGTGATTCTTCAACATAGGATTGATCCGAGGACTTAATCAGTTCTTTACGCTGATGTTCATAAGTCGGATACAGGTAAAACGCCGGACTTTTCAGCTCAAAATGTTGGGTTTCCTCTACAATCCCACCTTTGCGCATCACCATAATCTGGCGACCCGTTTCCAGCGCTTTGATTGCAGAAGCCCATTCTTTTAAAGCCGGTATCTTTGGTTCTAACATAAGCGGTCCCCTCCCCTATCGTTCTTGTCAGCAGTATAGACGCTCAGGGCGTTTCTGACAACATGATCCGGGCTCAGAAAGCTTACGTAAGAGACCATTTGTATTAGGCGAAATCTTGGCTATATTAACCCAGGAAAGAGCGAAGCATCCACATGTGTTTCTCCAGGTCAGCCTTAAAGCCTGTCAGCATATCGGATGTTGGTTGATCTTCAGCTGCATCTGCAACTTCGATACCTTCCTGATATTCATTCGAAAGTGTAGCGAAGTCCTCGATAAGGTTTTGCACCATTGTTTTTGCGTCTTCTCCGCCTGCTGCTTCCTGGATAGAGGAAAGCTCCAAATACTCTTTCATTGTAGCCGCCGGGCTACCTTTCAGCGTAAGGATACGCTCTGCGATTTCATCCATTTGTACTGTAACTTCGTTGTAGAACTCTTCGAATTTCACATGCAACGTGAAGAAGTTAGGTCCTTTAACGTACCAGTGATAGTTATGGATTTTAACATACAATACGTTCAGGTTAGCTACCTGACGATTAAGTACTTGTTCCACCGATTTTGCTTGATCTGTTTTGTTTTTTGTAGCCATATTAATCCCATCCTTTATTTAAAATTAGTCTGTCATGCCATGATAAGCAGGTTGTCCCGCAATACATAACAGAGAGTTAATAATGTGTCACCACATGTAGTGGAGAGGCTTGTTAACGGCGTTTCTCTCAACCGTCCGGCCTATTTGTTTTTACCCTTGAACCGGAAGTTCGAATCAGGATCGACTTGACTTGTCTCAAAAAAAAGTTCAAAAACCGCGTTATTTCCGATATACTGACATATACCAAGCAAAGAAGTGGGTTTTCCTGTTTCTTCATATATATGGAGGTGGCACCTTTGTCCCAATATCGCCCGTTTACCCCCCAGGATGCAATTGAACTGGCCAAAACATTACCGGGTCCATTTGCGGCAGATGCAAATCTGGATTGTCACGAGATCGGCGATGGCAATCTGAATTTGGTATTCCACATCACGGATCAGAACTCCGATAAAAGTATCATTATCAAACAGGCGCTTCCTTATGCGAAAGTGGTTGGAGAATCATGGCCGCTCTCTCTGGTACGTGCCCGCATTGAACGTGAGATTCTTCAGGAAGAGTACCGTCTGTGTCCAGGGATGGTACCCGAAGTGTATCATTACGATGATGACCTTGCGTTAACGGTTATGGAAGATCTGAGTGATCATGTGATCATGCGCAAAGGCCTGATCGAAGGTGTTTCCTATCCTCTTTTTGCACAGCATATCGGGGAATTCCTGGCAAGAACGCTGTTCTTCACATCCGACTTGGGCATGGATCAGCAATTGAAGAAGGAACAACAGGGCAGATTCATTAATCCGGACCAATGCAAAATAACGGAGGATCTGATCTTTGATGAACCCTACCGGATCGCTGAGAAAAATAATTATGATGTTTCCATTGAGGACGAGGCTGAAGCCCTTCGTACAGATGGAAAGCTTCACCTTGAAGTGGCCTTGCTGCGGGAAAAATTCCTAACACATGGGCAGGCATTGCTTCATGGAGATCTGCATACAGGCAGTATTTTTGTTACACCTGAATCAACCAAGGTCATCGATCCCGAATTTGCATATTACGGCCCCATGGGATTTGATGTCGGTGCAGTCCTTGCGAACCTGCTCTTGAATTACGCCTCCCTGCCAGGATGGATTCAGGATGAGACTGCTTTGCGTGAACGTGAGACGCTTTTGCTGAATATGGTTCGTGATGTATGGACTGAATTCGAATCTCGTTTACGTGCCCTCTGGGTTAATGACCTCGTTGATCCAATGGCAAAAACGCCAGGCTATCAGGATCTGTATGTGCAACAATTGTTCAGAGATTCGATCGGCTTTGCAGGTGCCAAAATGGTTCGTCGTATCGTGGGACTCGCTCACGTGGCGGATATAGATACGATTCCAAATGCAACTGAACGTGAACATGCTCAGCGTAAAGCGTTGTCTATTGGTAAAGCATTGATCAAGAACAATCGTTGCTTGAATACCATCGGCGAAGTACTGGATATTGTATCCACAGCTGTTACTACTACTAAGGTTTAACATAAGGAACGGAGGAACCATCCATGACAACCCCTGAATATCAGCCTCTGTCCTCTCTCATCTGGAAAAAGGACAAGCTTGAAATGCTTGACCAGCGTCTGCTGCCCGAAACGATCCTCATGTTGAAATTGTATACACCCGAGGAAGTATGGGAATCCATCCACTCCATGAAAGTGCGCGGTGCTCCGGCGATTGGTATTGCTGCTGCGTTTGGTGTTGTATTGGGTGCCAAATCATATGACGGAACAACTGTTCAAGGTTGGTTGGACCACGTAAAATCCATATGTGCTCATCTGGCTACTTCCCGTCCTACAGCGGTGAACCTGTTCTGGGCACTCGATCGCATGATGCAAAAAGCAAATGAGATCGTTGAATCCGGCCTGAGCCTGGATGAGGGCAATGATGCTCTTGAAGTAGAAGCTCTGTTGATTCAGAAAGAAGACGAAGAAGTATGCCGCATGATCGGCGAGAATGCACTGCCTTTATTCGAAGATGGTATGGGTGTACTCACTCACTGCAACGCAGGCGGACTAGCCACGGCGAAATACGGTACGGCAACTGCTCCAATGTATCTCGCACAGGAACGTGGCATTCACCTGAAAGTATTTGCAGACGAAACTCGTCCTGTACTTCAGGGTGCACGCCTGACTGCATTTGAGTTACAGCAAGCCGGCATTGACGTTACGCTGCTCTGTGATAACATGGCAGGCATGGTCATGTCCAAAGGCTGGATTCAAGCCGTTATCGTCGGAACAGATCGTGTTGCTGCCAATGGCGATGTAGCTAACAAAATCGGAACCTACAGTGTGGCCGTGCTTGCCAAGGCTCACAATATTCCGTTCTATGTAGCCAGCCCATTGTCGACTATCGACTTGTCCACTCCATCCGGGGACCTGATTCCGATTGAAGAACGCGCTGCGGAAGAAGTGACCGAAGGATTTGGTAAACGTACAGCACCGCAAGGTGTTAAAGTATACAACCCAGCATTTGACGTAACGCCTAACGAATATGTAACAGCTATTATCACGGAAAAAGGTGTTGTTCGCGCACCTTTCCAAGAAAATCTGGCTGCCTTGTTCGCGAAGGAAGAAGCTTAATTTAATAGAAAGCGTTCGTGTGTATAGAGGTGGAAGTTACGATGTGCCAGGCTCTGTATTACGGCGTTAAATAAGGGCTTCCCATAGGGAGCCCTTTTGTTAGTGCTTAGATCATTTTCAACAAAGCCTCTACACCCGTCATGCCAACCGTAATGCCCATGGCCTCGGCTTCTGTTGTCACCGACTCCATAGGTGCATGCAACAATTGCTCCAGTGTACGCACACCAACCGCCCGAGCTGCAATAATTTTGCGATCCCCGAGCTTCTCATTAAGTAATCCCACGTCGAGTGCTCCGCACATGATATATCCTTTGGATGTGTTAATCGTCAGCAAAGTTGTTTTGGGCAGCTTGACTTCTACCCCAACTAATACATGTTCTCCAACTACAATAGGCTCCATCGTCACCATAATTTCCCGATCCACCTCCTCTTCCACAGGTCACGATAATTGTATGCCTCATTCTGGATTGTCGTGTGGACACCTGCCGTGTTTGAGAAAATGTAGGTACTTACAGTTCAAATATATTGTTGGTAATTCTCCTCGCAGACTTTGATATAGTATACACTTTCATTGGAATATAAAAAGCCACCTCAGAAATGAGGCAGCTCTCATAATAATCATTAATATTTTTGAGCATCTATAAGTTCATCAAGGTCATACTTTAAATTATAATCTGTGTATATCACTCTAAGTCTTACAGCATCAGTAACCCTAGCCAACATTAAACTGATACTGGTTTTTTTCTTGTCAATTACCCAATTAGATTCAAGAGCAATAGCACCCGTGACTAAATCTTTTTCTACGTCCTCGCTATCATAAAGTACTCGTTTCCCACCTGGAGTTAAACCATCTTTGAAGTTAATTGAACCATCATATTCGTCTAAGAGATCACGTTTTATGCTGAAGTATTTATAGTACTTATCCATAGTGGTTTTACTAGAATCATTAGGATAAATCTCGTATACTGCACGTACTAATTTGTTTTTGTAAAATATGTATACTAGTTTTGCGTTTACTCTGAATCCCGTTGTTTTGTATTCCAGTAGCGAGATATCCTTGATTTTGGTTGTATCTAACAATTTCGACTTCTCTTTCTTTTTAACCTGATTGACTGTCATTCCCCAATTGACATTTTTAAAATCATACTTAGTAGCTGCTGTTGCTGGTGCGGGTGCATATGTAGTTGAAACGACAAACAATAATAAAACTAAAAACGATAAAACCAACTTCTTCATATGTAGACCTCTTCTCCTAAATTATGGAATTATTATACCATGCCAAAAGGAGCGGGTCTATGGGATTCGATAGAAGGGATTAGAACGCAGGGAATAAACACTAATAAAAGCACCCCTCACCCAAGGTGAGTTGAATTGGGCCTACCTTAAAACGTATGCTCATCATTCTTTAATTTCCTTATCTCCGTTAACTCTCTTCTAATTCCCAGTACACGTCTATGAAGTACACTGCGGTCTATTGATTCAGCTACCCACTTTTTGAACTGGACATCCAATTCACTTAATGGCTCCTGAGCTAGTTTCTTTTTATGTATTGGTTTAACTTGAACTGTTGTAGTTTCAGGCTTGACAGGCTTCAATCTTTTCTGCTTCATAATCTGTTCAAATACACTGTCCTCTTGATGCATGGTCTTCATTCCTTAATGTGTGATGAGCATATTGTAACATAATAACGAGAAGACGGTTGTTAAACGTCAGAGTACAAACAATTAAAGTGGGCATAAGATGAATGTTGTCTCATACGGGTTCATTATTTACATGTACCAGCACTTTGCGGCTCTACTCCAAAATGAGGTACGGTAGTTGCTCCGTAAATGCCAATACGCGCTCTCCAAAAATAATGGACTGCATCGGTCAACAAATTTCCCGATCCACCTCCTGTTCCACAGGTCACGAATGTTGTTTCCCTCATTCTGGATTGTCTTGTAGACACCTTCTAAGTGTCGTGAATAATAAGGTTCATTTGTAATATTCACCCAATTGTTTCGGCATATTTCTGCGTCTCTAGCACTATGATAATTTCCTTTTTAATGATATAGTGAATTGAAGCGTTTTTTTGAGCTGACATACTTTTTAACGGGGCTGGGATGAATGAAAGAAACCTTATCCAATCAAGAGGACATCGGCTTTTTATTTAATGTCGATATACTTATTAAGAGCCGCTCAAATGCATTGGCACTGCAGTCCCTGTTGGAGTTCATAAACAATGAAGAACAAATTGCGGACTTTCGGATTCAATCCGGCATAGAGCTAGGCAAAATTATTGAAGCGACACTCCAGTCCAAGAAGGACTCTTTCGTCACACTTCACAACGAACGCAAAAAAGCCAACGCAGCACAGAAGGCGTCCACTGCAGCTCAGACACCTGTCTCACCTGCTCCAGTCAAAACACAGAATCAACAAGAAAAACCGGTTAGTGAGAAAAAGCCTGCCACCCAAACATCCAATGTATCCGATGGAAACTCGTTTGACGCGTGGATTGACACGCTCATTAAAGAGAATAAACTCACCCGTATTGTTGTCAATAACAAGAACGGTAAACATCAGAGCATTCCTTGCCGTATTCTGAATTTTGATCGTGATACCAGTATTGTGAGCATCTACCATGTCGATGAAAAACAGGTGTATACGTTCCGAACCAATGAAATCGATGAGTTTCTGTAACTAACTTCATCGGATTAAAACAAAAAGCAACTTGCGTTAGAATGACGGGACATTCTAACGCAAGTTGCTTTTTAGTTCTATGGTTCATGTAGGATTTAACCCTCCGAGATTTGTTTGGACCGATCAGGAGCGATCCTTACCTCGCTGCCATACATCTAATGCCAATAACAACCATCCGGCAATGAAGGCTACCCCACCAATCGGTGTGATGGCACCCAGAATCTTGATGCCAGAAATACTAAGCACATACAAACTGCCCGAGAACACGATAATTCCGATAAACAACAGACGCGCTGCCCACTTCAGTTTTGTCGATGCTCCAAGTTGACCAGCCGTCAAACCAATAATGAGCAAAGCCAATGCATGAATCATGTGATATTGCACACCTGTCTCATATGTAGCTATGGCCGCCGGTCCAATCGTATCCTTGAGCATATGAGCACCAAACGCACCAATCGCCACCGACAGCATGGTCATTACAGCTCCAAGCATCATCCATCTTCGTTGCATATAAGTTCTCTCCCTTAATTCAACTACAATTCACTCCTATTATTGTAGCGAATCTACTCCTCCTTTACCAGCCGGGACAGAGCTTCAAAGATCATATGTCTGTTTATACTTACTAAACCTATCCCACCCTAAATATCGTAGAAAACTGGCGTATATCCTTGATTTTTATCGATAATTATGGAAAAGTAAACAGGTATGTAATCGTTGTATTTTAAGTGCAAGTTCAAAAAGATTGGTTTTCAGTACCGAGAAGATGGGATGAAGCTAGAAATGGAGTAGCGGAGCGTAGGGAAAACTACGTGAGCAACGGACATTTCGGGTGAATCCCATATTCGATGATGATGATGCCGTTAGGCATCTTTCGTAATCAAAAGCGGACTTTTTGAACAACCTCTAAAAGGAGAATCATTACTCATCGATTAGGTTAATAACACTCAGTACGATGATTAAGGGAGGCAAGTCAACATTATGGATAATCGCGATTCCTATAATTCAGGTTATAACAACACGGATCAGAATCCTGGCCGTGCAGATCCATACAATAACAATGGGTATGAAGCATACCCGCCAGATCATGAGAGGCAACCAATGGTACCACTGAAACATTCCGGACCTGGGATCGCCAGCTTTGTCATTGGGTTGGTTGCAATCTTGGGTTATATTCTGATATTCTTTATTGCCACCATGGCTGTAAACGAATCCATCGGAGTTCTCACCCCGTTGCAGACAGAAGAGATCGCCTTGCATCCAGCAGTGGTTCTGGCTTCATTAGCCATCCTGGTCTGCCTGATTCTCAATCTGGCCGGAGGCATCGTCGGAATTATTGGTCTTGTCCTCAAGAATCGAAAGAAAGTTTTTGCCATTATCGGAACCATATTAAATGGGATCATGATTCTGTTATTCGTTGCACTTATTTTGGTAGGCATGACGCTGATGTAACGCTTTGCATCAGCGTCATGTTTCCTTATAATTAAAATGAATGGGTTTACACATAAGTATAATCTATATTTTTTGCCAAAATCATTGTTTTCAAAGGAGATTGACATGTCACGAATCAAAATTTTTGCGGACAGCACAAGTGATCTGGCTCCAGAATGGATCCAGCAGCACGATATCGGTATCATCCCTTTATATGTCGTGTTCGGTGAAGAATCACTGAAAGACGGTGCTGAGATTAAGCCTGAACAGCTATATGAACGTGTTAGCCAAGATGGGCGTCTTCCTAAAACGGCTGCACCTTCCCCCGCTGATTTCATAACGGCATTTCAACCTTACATAGATCAAGGGGATGAGATTTTATATATCAGCTTATCTTCTGAACTTTCCTCTACCTATCAAAATGCACGACTAGCGAGTTCCGAGTTCCCGGAAGGTCGAATATCGGTCATTGACTCACAGAATCTCTCATCAGGAATTGCACTGATGGTGATGAAAGCTGTTCATGCTGCTGATAAAGGGCAAAACCTGACTCAGATTACACACCTGATTGAGGCGATGAAATCAAATGTACGCACGGAGTTTGTTATCGATACACTAGAGTATCTGCATAAAGGCGGACGCTGTTCGGGCATGCAGAACCTGATTGGAAGCCTGTTGAAGATTCGTCCTGTCATCCGGGTAACAGATGGCAAGATGGCACCTGCCTATAAAGTGCGCGGCAAACGGGAGAAAGCTCTGGAACAAATGCTGAATAATACGCTCAGCCAGAAAGATCAGATCGATCCAGACCTGCTGATTGTTGTGCACACCATGGCTGAAGAGGATGCGCTTGACTTGCAGAAGTCTTTGCAGGAACATACGGGTGCACGAGTTGAACTAACCACTGCTGGTTGTGTAGTATGCAGTCATTGCGGCCCGAAAACGATTGGAATCATCTATAATACTGTTTTATAGTATTACATGTTACATCGTATCGTATTACCCAATCCAATCCTTTCTACTGGGTCTGTAGTGGTTACATCCAATACTTGGACTGGCATATACCGTTATAACTAAAAAGGGCATTCCGAGCTTAATCGCTCAGGATGCCCTTTAATATTTTTGCTAACTTTTGAATGACCTACACTTGGTCCATTGCTCATTATGATAATGGATCAATAACTTTTGGTCCGCAGATCATCCAGACTTTTGAATGCGTATCCTTGCTTGCGGGCCTCATCAATAATGGAACCCAGAGCTTCCGTGTTATCTTTGGATACCGAATGAAGCAAAATGACAGCGCCCGGATGGAGCTGTTTCAACACCTGTTGATGAGCATATTGTGAGCCACGCTGCACATTAGTATCCCAATCTTTATAAGCAACAGACCAGAACACATTCACATACCCTTGGGCATGACTCTCTGCAAGCGTACGATTGTTAAAAATTCCACGCGGTGGCCGTAAAAAGCTCGCTTGTTGACCGGTCAGCCGATTGACCTCCGTCTTGACCCTCTCAAGTTCCTCTCTAAGCTTTTCATTGGAGATGCGGGTCATGTCCGGATGACTCCATGAATGATTACCGACAATATGACCTTCAGCCGCCATACGTTTGACCAACTCAGGCTGATCTTTCAGATAATGACCTGTCACAAAGAAAGCAGCTGGCACCTTCTTGGTACGCAAAACATCCAGTATGGCAGGTGTAAATCCATTCTCATACCCGTTATCAAACGTGAGATACAATTCCTTCTGTTTTGTATCCCCCAGGAAAATGGCATCGTTATGTTGTAAGATTGATTTAAAGCCTTCCTGATCAATGGAGGGCAGTTGACCGTTTTGACTTTTTTTGAAGCCAAAGTGATACGCTCCGGTAACCGGTGATGCTTCAGTCTGTGCCGGTACCATACTGATGGATAACAGTCCCAACAGTATATATAGAACCATTCGCTTCATTCTATCCGCTCCTGTTCCTGAAAAATTCGGTTAGTCGTTTGCACACACGAACACCTTCAGGTAATATGCCACAGGAACGGCTAATGTATGTAAATCATTAACGATCGAAACGTTTATTTTCAGGTTGTGGCGGAGATTGATGGAACAATTCAAGTAAGGTCTGAGGTTTGCCACTGGAAGCAAGCCATTCCCTCACGGTCTGTATGGCACGGGTCTGTCCATCTCCCCGATCACGCCATGTAAGCAACTCGATAACTTTGATAATCAAGGCAGACATATTGTGATTATCCAGTTCGGACCGCTCTGCCCTCAGCTTGTGATACAAAGCCTCCTGCTCCCAATCCAGTAGAATCTCATCACCGATGGTTGGCTTCAAAAGTGTATACGCTCTGTCACAACCTTTACAACGAACCGTGCTGACCTGTTCATCTATAAATTCCGCTCGGATATCTTGCTGGCAATCCGGGCATTTGAACCCAACTTGTATGTTTTGTATGTTTTTGTTCATGACATTGTTCCTCCTGCGATGTGAGCATTTTGCATCATTTGATTCAAAATACTCCTTGGATATATGCATAATGCTTATGTATGTACTACATCTATACCCGATATTTTGTCGATTCACGCTTATTTTGAAGAAATCTGTAAGGTGCTATAATCTTGTAAATATGTTAAAATATTATACATATCATGGTAGGGAAAAGGCGGGATACTCATGTCGAAGGAAGAGCGCAACATAACCTGGCAATCATCCAGCATCAACAGACAAGACCGGGAGAAGCATAATGGGCACCGTAGTCGTGCCATATGGTTTACCGGGTTATCAGGTGCAGGAAAGTCATCCCTTGCATTTGCCCTGGAGCAGTATCTCTACGATCAAGGCGTACGCTGTTATGTTCTGGACGGGGATAATGTACGTCATGGACTGAACCGTGATCTCGGTTTTACAGCAGGGGATCGTCAAGAAAATCTGCGGCGAATTGGTGAAGTATCGAAGTTAATGGTAGATGCCGGGTTGTTTGTACTTTCGGCTTTTATCTCTCCTCATGAACAGGATCGGGAGATGGTTAGACAGTTATTTGAACCAGATGATTTCATTGAAATCTATGTGCGCTGTTCAATCCAAGAATGTGAGCGGCGTGATCCCAAGGGTCTATACAAAAAAGCCCGCAATGGTGACATCCCGCATTTCACAGGCATTTCCGCCCCCTATGATGTACCCAAATCTCCTTCATTTATCATCGATACAGAGCAATGTTCCATTGAGGAAGCTGTGCAAGAGATCGTACAGCATTTGGAGCAGATTGGTGCTCTTCAACTGCCGCTTCCTACGAAAACAGCCCTCGTTCATTAATCCTTGCTCATTATACTAACTACTTACATGAAAGGCGCGCCCATCGTGGCGCGCCTCTTTACGTTATGTCATAACCGACTTACTGCCCCACAACACCTGCTTGCATGTTCAAAAGTTTGCTGAACGTCCCTACCGGATCAGTAGATAACTGCTGGTACCCGCCCTCTTGAATCACCCGACCTTCATCAAGTACAATTACACGATCTGCCGTCCGAATCGTGGACAATCGGTGTGCAATCACGATAATGGTCACATGTCCTTTTAACCGTTCCAGCGCCTCATGAATGTACTGTTCATTCTCACTGTCCAGCGCACTTGTTGCTTCATCCAGTACCAAGACTGAAGGATTACGCAGCATAGCCCGGGCAAGCACCAATCGCTGACGTTCGCCCCCCGATAGACGAATGCCCCGATCACCAATGATCGTATCCAGACCCTGAGGCAGCTTCCGTACAAATGCCGCAGAGGAGGAAAATTGCAAAGCCTGCCACATCTGTTCTTCACTTGCATTTGGATCAACCAGACGCAGATTCTCACGAATACTTGTGTGAAACAGGAATGGGTCCTGGGAGACATATCCGATGGAACTCCGCCAGCTCAATAATCGTTCTTCTGACAGAGGCACACCGTCAATCAAAATACGACCAGTTTCAGGCCTCACAAGGCCCATAATCAGATCTATCAGCGTGCTTTTGCCAGCTCCGGATTTCCCCACAATTGCGGTCATACCCCTTGCTGGAATCGAAGCTTGCACATTTCGCAATGAGTACGTATCACTTCCCTCATAGCGATAGCAGACATCCTCACAGGTGATAGATTCCTTCAGTTCCATAGGTTGAATCCCTTCAGTTCCAACGTCTCCTGCCGAAGCAATCTCTTCACTAATCTCACGACTCTTCGCCGTCTGCGCTTGTAATTCTCTGACTACCCGAAATGCAGGCAGCATGGAGCTGATGTACTCCAGATTGGACTGAATTGCCGTAAACCTTGGCCATAAGCGGGAAAAGATTAGGATGATGAGCAGCAGGCTTGCGGGAGGCACCGTCATTACACGGAGAGAAAGATAGATGAATGCCGCAATAATGATTGCCGCGGACATCCGGTGAATCAGCTGTGTTCCACTGTTCAATTGGCTAAACTGAATGACATTTCGTTCTATCTGTCTGCACATGCGCTCAAACCAGTTCATGTGTGAGCGCTCAAGCATGTTGCTCTTAATATCCTTAATGCCGTTGAAATGCTCGGTAATGCCGTTATAATAACTTTGCGAGAATTCAGAGGTCTGGTCCCCGATCTGCTTGGCGCGCTTGACGAATTTTCGTAAGACGATAAATAATACCAATCCACAGACCAGCACAAGTGCCGTCAGCTTGGCGGATAACCAGAAAGCAAGACCGATCTGAATGCCCGTAAAGATCAGAGAGGCTGCCATTTGCAGCATAATGCTCGTTCCCTGGCTCACACGTGCAAGTTCAGTCGTTAATATATGGTTAAAATCGGATTTTCGTTTTTGGAGAAAAAATGACCATTGCGCCATAATAATAGCACCATAGGTTTCCATGCGCAGCGTTCGTACAAATTGCTGTTGGATTCGAGTATTACGGATCGTCTGGAGACGCTGCATCCAGGCCTGTCCGGAGACAATCAACACAAAGGTGAACAATACGAGTAACAATTGGCTATTTTCAGAAAAACGATTCAACACGTCGCCAAGCCAGGGAATGTTTAAGCCTGTGGAGCCCATCTCAAATATGCCAATCAGACTCAGCATCGGAACAAGCATGTAGATACCGATCCCTTCCATGAGACTGATACAGATCATCCCTAGCAGATTCCAATATAAGATGGGCCCCGTGACATGATGCAACTTTCGCATGAAATACCTTAATTCCGAGATCATACTTTACCCCTTTCCGTCACCGTATACCTTTTAATTCGCCGCCAGAACCAGAGAAACGGACGTAACGGAAAGTACAGAAAAAACAAAGAACGCGGAAGCGGCAATTGATCCACATCCCATGTACTTGGATATAAACGTTCAATAAAGAAAAACCATTTCTGTTTTGTGCTTCGAAGTTTAAACAAATACGATTGATAAGACTTCATATCAGCCGGACTTTCCAGCATGTCGTTCATGAACTTTGCGCCTTCGTTGGCTAATCGCTTGCCTGTACGGTCACTCAAGGACATCAAGGACCTGTACTCTACATCCAGCGGCGTATTCAGCAGCTCCGAGGCCAGATAAAGAGCCTGTGAACCAATGGATAAACGTCCCTCCGCTTTCAGACGTCTCTCTAATTTCTTCACATCAAGTGGCATGCTGCGGATCATCTGGTCGATATCCAGTAACCAGCGCAGTCTGAACCAGCCGTGTCGTGCACCATGGGTTACGAGATAGGCCCATAGGTCTTCTTGTTCGAGCATACGGACAGGTGTCTGTGTGTATGAACTGAACCGACTGCGTTTCCACAGCAATTCAAAATCGGTTTCTTTACCCGAATCCGGGTTCAGACGCCAATGGATCTCCACTTGAGTCCTTTTGACCGGATGGGTGTAACAGATATGATGTTCCCGCCATTTCCAGCTGCGCACCGTAGGTGCCCGCTCCCCTTCCTTGGATACATATCCGAGGGTAGCCAGAATGCCTTCAGCCGCTTCCACATCATCAAACGGAATCAGGATATCCAGGTCTTTGGAGGTTCGCATCGATACATCGCCATAGAGATCATGGGCGAGCGCTGGTCCCTTTAGTGTAATATTGCGGATACCACGTTCACGAAAAGCTCCACACACCTGCTCCATTTCAGCTGTCAGATGTAACATGCGGAACGTATTGACCGTATATTGTTGTCTCAGACTCTCCATAACATCTGCAGGAATGATTGCAGAGTTGAATTCTTTCATTTTCACATAAAGGACAGAGTATAAGCGGTGATGATAGACAAGCCGCAGAAAAAGCTGCCAATCGGTTCCTTGCAAACCCGCCTTGAGTTCTTCAGGGGATAGAGCCGTCAGATCACCTCTAATCATGCTCAAAATCAGCTTAAGCTCCTTCGGAAACCCTGATGAATAGAGTTCACTTTCATGTATCATAGACAATCTCCCCAGATCCCTTCTCCGGACACCGTTTGCCAAACACACCGACAACCGTATATTGGTCCATAGTATCAGCTCCGGTCACGATCAATTTACCACTTCGCAGCCAGGCATGAGCCATCATATGTCCTTGCTTATTCCGCGCAGTCCCCATATATAACGTACTCTCTATCTTGCGTCGCTCAAGCATCTTCATCCCGGCAATCGCCATTACAAGGCAGCGGCTTTCCCATAACGTATATTTACTGGCGAGCGAAATTGCTTTGGAAATATTCCGTATAGTGATGACCTCGCTGCGTTCGAGTCCTGTCATCGGTGTTTCTACCATAGGCGTACCCAGCCCTTGTGCGATTTTAGCAAATGGCATAGCCTTCTGTATGCGTGCCCAGCCAAGGAGGATATAGGCCTCCCATACCAGTCGACGCATCGACCGCGGGAGTGATAGATAAGCCTTTATTTTTCGCAACATGATTCTACACTCCGCGAGTAACGTCGATTAAACCTTCACGGGACAGATGTTCCAGGAATTGCACCACCTGCTCACGACATACATCTGGCTCAATTTCATACTCCGCAGCAAGTACCTCAACAACTTCACCCAGCGTGCGTTCTTCTGCGATCAGGTCCCAGATTCGTCCACCGGTACTCCCGAGATTATAGTATTTTCCAGAGCTAATGCTCATCATGACTTTCTCACTGCCCATATCACTGACCAGATTGCCTTCTTTCCGGGTTACCCGGTCTTCCACATTCATCGGCGTAGTTGCTGTCATTGTCCTGAATGCACTCCTTTACGTATATGATCTGTGATCCGATTCACCATCTCAAATGCTGTAAACTCAGCACCCGTTCTGACCAATCTGCCAATCTCCACACTTGCTGAAAGTCTTGAAGCCGTCTCAAACAACCATTGTGCCAGCCCTTGTCTTGCAACGAGTCCACCACGGAACGTATGCGAGCATAACAGATGCAGTCGTTCCAGCCCCGTCACTTCAACCAGTTGAACAGATGTATGGTTTTCCTCCGGTTGTGGAGCAAGTTCGAATATTCCACCTAGTGGTACGGCCATCTCATGAAAATAGTGCTGAACAGGTATCGCATACTTTGTAATCTCTGCGTGAACCGTTGCATAATCCTGTTCCTTCATGCCGAAGCCGTCCAGACTGGGCTGCCATAACTTCTGTTGCGGGTAACCAGGTGATACGATAGCTCTTCCTCCGGCATCCCAGGTCAGTGCAACAACATCATCGGTGAGAAGTGGATATCCGAGTGATGCCAGTGCGGCCGACAGTGTCGATTTGCCTGCTCCCGAATGTCCGACAAATGCGTAAGCCCAGCCATCAATAACCACTGCACTGCCATGCAATGGAAGGATGCCACGCTGCATCATAATGACCGCCATACAGGTGCCCAGGATGAATAATCTGACCTTCTTCTCATCCGCTCCTGGCTGAGGGGATACAACAATGCGCTTTCCTTGTTCCATTAGAAACAGACCTGTATCTTCGATTTTGAAAAAAAGACTGCCCTCTCGTGCCACAAAGTTGTCGTTGCCTACATCCCAACCCTCCCACAATAGGGTCAGATCTGAAGACTCGATGTGCACATCCACGACATCAAAATCAGTCTCTGCATCCTTGGGTGCGATCTGTAGTTCAGGCATTCGAATTTGACTCGACCAGCGCAGACCATACGCCACATAATGCACAGGCAACAATGAACGACGCCTCCTTCGTAATAAAATGTAAAAAAAGCCCTTATATTCATGTTGCTCAATATAAGGGCGGAGGCGAAAAGCTGGATTTGTTGCATTTCCGCCCTTTAAGTATGATGACACTTCATAAAACTAAACAACTTAGGAAGTTGGATCGTACAGATCCGCATCGTGAACCGTGATCCAGTCAATTTGTCTGTAGCCAGTACCGGCCATTGTTTGATTGACTTCCAACACTTCAAGAGCTGGTGCTTGCCATTCCTTTTTTTCCATTTGCATCGTATTCACCTCCTTTTCGCACTTCTAAGTATGATGGCATATGGTAAAGCTTTCTAACTAGTTCCGTAGAGATCCGCATCGTGAACCGTAACCCAGTCGATATGTTTGTAACCTGTGCCCGCCATTGTTTGGTTGACTTCCAATATTTCCAGTGCTGGTTCTTGCCATTCCTTTTTTTCCATTTGCATCGTATTCACCTCCTATCATGAGTCAAATGTAAGAAAAATCTGGGCCCACAGTTCACCGGGCTATATCAGAATTTCCGAATGAACCGATAGACGATCAGACTATGCATCATCAATCGCAGATCTGGATGCGAAGCAAGTTCAGGTCTTGGACTCGGGAAATTGGCCAGGGCAGACTTGATACGCTCCGTGTTTAATATGCCAGCGACCTTGCTGTCAGAACACAAAGCACGTAACTCGGCGGTAAAAGCATCCCAATTCGGAATGATGCGATGTAACCAATCTGCAGGCTGCACACCCCGTACCCGCTGATTCAGTCTGACCTTGTCAGGCAACTCCGGTGAAGTAGCCCGGCGAATCAATGAACGATCCGTCCCTTGTTTCACATATTGTTCAATCGGAACGGACAGACAGAACCGGATGACTCTGGCATCACTTGTCGGATCACGTTCCCAAGCTCGGTAACGCAAAGAACATTTCGTAGCTACAGCACCGTTTTTGTTGGCGATGGCCAGGTTATTAAATTTCTCGGCACGTACTTTGAGTGCATCAGCCTGGGCACCGCCCTGCAGAACAATAATGGATTTGAGTCTTTCCAGTACACCCGTTCTCTGCGCAAAGTCAGGATGGATCAATTGTACGGATGCGGCCTGGCTGGCTCCTTTGGACTGAGCCTTGAACCAATCCGGATATGCCTTTTTCCCGGTGATCTTGGCTATACGTGAGAAAGGCATGCCCGTTCGTTCACTATACTGCTGCATCTCACGGAACCAGCGGTACCAGCGGCCACTTTTCAGTAGACTGGCGTAATAATCCAGAGCCGGTCCCCAGGAGATGGTGAAATTACCACGTGCCCCTGTGAGCAGGATGCCTGCATCTTGCTGGCTCGCTTTTTCATAGAATCCGCGAATCCAGAATGAATTTTCAAAGTATTTATAGGGCATTTCCATAATGTCGAGCCAGGTATCTACTTCACTGAGTGGACTTCTGCCTTCAAAATCGAGGTAGTTCTCTGTGATATTGCCGACATGATTAATCGTGGAACGTATGAAGGGCCGTTCGTCTGCGAGCAACGTTTTCGACGTATAATCTGTGAAATCGGGTACGGGAACATAACTATAGGCCTGCAGCCGTTTGCCCTGACTTCTCAGTGTTCCGGAAGCAAAACCAACCACGGCTCCCGAGTCCAGTCCGCCACTTAATGCAGCAGCCACCTGTCTGTGCGTTCGCAATCGTGATCCAACCGCCTGCCCAAAGACCTCCCGGAACGCTTCTACATACTCGCCATCGGATTTAAGCCTTAGAGGTTCCACTTCATTCCAGCGATGATATTGCTTCAGCTCCAGTCTCCCATCCCGGAAGACAAGTGTATGTGCAGAAGGCAGCTGGCTTATTCCCCGATATACAGTTGAATTGATATCTGCTGAATCATGCATGTCAGGAATGGCAAGGAATTCGGACAGCCAGGTCTCATCAAGTTCTTTATGTACCCCTTCAAGCCCGAGCAACGGATTCATCAGTGTGCAGAAAGCAAAACGTGAACCATCATGTCGGTAATAAAAAGCTCTCATGCCTGTAATGTCTCTCGCTGCATACAGTTTTCGATTCCGCTCATCCCATATCGCGAATACAAAATCCCCCAGCAATCGGACGGCTACATCGTCTCCCCAGCGCTGATAGGCACGCAAGATCAATTCACTATCCGCCAACATAGCCAGTTCAGCTCTAGATATTTGTAATTGATCTGCCAGTTGTTCCCGGTTATCCAGAATGGCATCTGCCGTGATGGTCAGACCACTTTCCTCATCATATAAAGGCAACTTCTCGCTAACCGATTCCGGTGTAATCCATTGGGCATGACAGCTGAGGAACGCCTCATTGCCTTTCCACACTCCTGTTGTATCCGCAGGGACATGCCCCAGGCTTGCGTACAGACGCCAGCTGTCTTCCCATAGCGCCTGCTGACCATCGTTGTGAACAATTCCTGCTATGGCGCTCATGATTTGCCTCCCCGTAGAATCTTGCGCTGTGAAGCCCAGGCGCTGATCTGATGACCAAATGGTACCCATGATTTGATACGCTGTATTTTGCTTTGAGCAGAAGCCAGCTGGACCTTCAAGCGTTCTCGCTCACTGTAACCCCGTTCCAGACGATGATCTGCTGCCCGTAATGCGGCTTGCAGCTGTCTGATCGTTACCAGTGCAGCTAGCGTCGGGTCTGTCTTTTCCGGTTCTTCGACAACTTGGTCATTAAGATTCCCAAGCGGATCATGAACGACAGAATCTGCTGGCTGCATTCGGTATTGCGGTTGCCACTGGCAACCGGTCGCTGCTGTCAACTGATGCGTGATTCGATCAATGACCTCCTGATCAGGACTTGCATCATAATGTACACCCGTCCATTGTTCGGCTTCTGCCAGCTGTTCACTGTATCCCATCTGGTGGAACAGATCTGCCCCCATCACACGGCAATACAGTTCAACTTCATGTGGTTCTAATATGTTTTTCCAGTTGTTAACAGAACCCTGATGTGCCTCTTGATGCGAAGAGAGGAAAGGATCACCCACGCCCATACTGTAGAACATGTCAGACTTGGCACTGTCCAGAAACTGTCCATACTGCTCCATTCCCTGTTCATATCGAATTCCCAGAAATGCGCATAGTTTCTCAAGTTCTTCCTGAGGATTGGAAACCAATCGTTCATATTGCAATTCATACGCATTGGAATGGGGTTTGGCAAAATAATCATTCAAGCGGAGCATCCCAAGTGTGAGATCTACGGATTTCATATTTAATTTGGGGCTCTGCAGACTATGAATCAGGTCGAATCCTTCTCCTGTATGGCGGTTTACCTTTTTGAATGATGCAGCTACGGCCAGAGGATTACGCTGGAGATGAATGCGCTTGGACTGAGGGAACAGACGATCCAGCCATTCCAGCATGTAATAGTACCGTGGAGATTTATCAACGATGAAGTCTGCTCCGCTCCCCTCCAGGAATCCATTGTAGATTTCAAGAGCAAAACTTCTGCACGCCTTCTCAAAGACATCCTCAGATACCATGGCATTGTAGAACTGGCGCATGATGGAGCTGCCACCGTAAGCACGTGAATCAGCCTTGGGTAAATCGACAAGATTCATCAGAAACCACATTTCCTGGGTGGCAAATATACGACTATGATTTTGCAGCATTACGGTGGATAAGGAACTACCACTGCGGGGAACACATAGTAAGAAAACAAGTCCGTTACCTTGAGCATCGATCAATGGCAGCCTCTCCTCTGTTCATTAGTATAAATGTGTAGCTGGGATAGACCAGACTCTACCTTTGTGTTTGGAAAAACGAGTAATATGCACGCTATAGGTCAGCATTTTGCAATATTCCGTCGGAAGTTCACCCGGGAATGAAGCAAAACACATGATTACATTCGACAACTCTCGGATACAATATGTATTTATAGTTTTACTCTATGATACAAAATGTATCATGTCAATCTTTTATTTTCACCTTTTCATAAATTGATACTCTTTCACTGTATTCTGCTGTCTGTCATTTAAGCACTTATTCATGGATCAATTATGTTCTGATTGCACAAACGCGAATAAGCTCCAGACATGTTCTGTGAGGAACAAGGCCTGAAGCCATACGTAATCCGTTGAGAAACTTAATATGAAAACGGGTGAACAACCATCAGGTAAATCTTACATCTGAACTTTTCCCAGTAGCTCCAACGCTCCCATTTCGCTCTTCTTCCTGATCTGCCCGTGTAGCATCCTGCAACCCCTTCTGTACCTTCACGGTTAACAATACAGCAATGCCCGCGACGAAAAAGAAGATGAGCGACAGAATACCCCAACGTGTGGAACCCGTGATCTGCCCAACATATCCAAACACAAATGGACCAAAGATCGAGGAGAATTTGCCTGTAATATTCACAAAACCAAAATACTCTCCTGTTCTGCCTGCTGGCATCAGATTGCTAAACAGGGAACGCGCTGTGGATTGACTCACACCCTGCACGACACCAACCAACCCGGCGAGTACGTAGAAGTGGATCGCTTGTGTCATGAAATAACCGAGAATCACAATACATATGTAGACCGATAAGCTAACGATTAATACCTGCTTTGCTCCCCAACGCTGTGCCCATGCTCCCAGTAACAATGTACACGGGAACCCGATGAACTGGGTTAACAGTAGCGCGAGCATCAGGTCGGCTGTGCCTATGCCTATACTTGTCCCATAGATCGTAGCCATTAGAATGATGGTATTAATGCCGTCATTAAAAAACCAGAAAGCCACCAACATGCGGATTAACTGGGGAAAACGCCGCATCTGACGAAAGGTTTGCCGCAGTCTGCGTATGCCCACCGCAGCATACCCTGTCCACGTTCCGGGCAGCTCCGGTGATGCAGGCCGTCTCGGAGCATGGCGGAAGATCGGTATCGAGAACAGCAACCACCACAACGAGACGGAGATAAAAGCAAGTCTTGTGCCTGCCAGTGTACTGCTCATCCCGAACCAGCCCGGTTGCTGAATCATCAGCAGGTTCACCGCAAGCAGCAAACCTCCTCCAATATAACCATAGGCATAACCTTTGGAGGATATCATGTCTCTTCGTTCCACAGGTACCAGATCTGGCAGCATTGCATCGTAAAAGGTATTACCACCTGCAAAACCAATCGTAGATATGACCAGCAACGCGGAAGCAAGGAACCAGTCCCCTTCACCGATTGCGCTGAATCCCAATGTGGCAAGGACGCCTATAATTGCAAATACACGCAGGAAGTCGCCCTTCCGTCCTGACAAATCAGCTAGCGTGCCTAGCAACGGTGTTAGCAGAGCTACGCACAACATGCCAATGGAGTGTGTATAGGCCAGGTAGGAGGCGGCGGTGTCCGTATCCAGTGTTGCTGCAGCCACCGAAGCATAGAATACAGGCAGTACTGCGGCCAGTACTGTTGTTGCATAAGCCGAGTTGGCCCAATCATACATAATCCAAGCCTTGATCGCCTTTTTATTCACATAAATCCTTCCTTTACATGCATCTCTATATTAGTGCGAGTTCAACAAGTCTAAGTGGACTTTTTAAACAACCTCTATTAGATGCCAGATCGATGTCTTTCTCCTATTGTATAGGAAGGATATCACACTTGTTCACTGTTTCTGTAAAAAATGGTGCAGTTCTGTTCTTACGACTCACCTTACCTCTGAGGTGAACTTGCGTAATTGTATCATTTTATATCCACTCTCATCACATATCGTCCTCGCCCGTGAATATACTTAATTACCGACAGGCCAAACTGTGCCGCGTAATCAATGGGGGGTGCCTACATGTCAAATTCACACCAGCCTTACTCGTTCGTCGTGTCGAAGGAAGATTGGTCGCTTCACCGCAAAGGGTACCAGGACCAACAGCGCCATCAGCAAAAGGTGAAAGATGTCATCAAGCAGAATCTGCCTGATCTGATTACGGAAGAAAACATCATCATGTCTGATGGAAAACAAATCATCAAGGTACCAATCCGCAGTCTGGATGAGTACCGTTTTGTGTATAACTACCAGAAGCAAAAACATGTCGGTCAAGGAGACGGTGACAGTCAGGTCGGAGACGTCATCGGTCGGGATCCCTCTGCTTCGCAGAAACCCGGCAAAGGTGAAAAAGCTGGCGATCAGCCTGGTCATGATATTGTGGAAGCCGAAGTTAGTATTGAGGAATTGGAAGATATGCTCTTCGCTGAGCTGGAATTACCCGATCTGAAGCAGAAAGACAAAGACCTGATTGAGACACATACGGTAGTTTTCAACGATATTCGCAAAAAAGGCATGCAGTCCAATATTGACAAGAAACGTACCATTCTGGAGAATCTGCGTCGCAATGCAACGACCGGTACACCAGGCATCCATCACATCAGTCCGGATGACCTGCGCTACAAGACATGGGAAGACAAAATCATTCCACAATCCAATGCCGTTATTATTGCCATGATGGATACATCCGGGTCCATGGGTTCGTTTGAGAAATACTGTGCGCGCAGCTTTTTCTTCTGGATGACCCGTTTTCTACGTCGTCAGTATGAGAAAGTTGAGATTGTTTTCCTCGCCCATCATACGGAAGCCAAGGAAGTAACCGAAGAAGAGTTCTTTACCCGTGGCGAGAGCGGAGGCACCATCTGCTCCTCTGTATACATGAAGGCGCTCGATATTATTGACAGTAGGTATCCACCTTCCAGCTACAACATCTACCCTTTCCACTTCTCTGACGGGGATAATCTGACCTCGGATAACGAACGGTGTGTGAAGCTGATCGGTGAGTTAATGAAGCGTAGCAATATGTTTGGATACGGCGAAGTGAATCAGTACAACCGCAGCAGCACACTGATGTCGGCTTACCGTCATATCAAGATGGATCAGTTCATGTATTATGTGATCAAAGAAAAAGGCGAAGTGTACAAAGCTTTGCGCAGCTTTTTCCAGAAACGGGAAGGAGGCAGCGTTAGATGACAGATGAGATCCGCGACCTAGAATACGCTATTGCCGAGATTATGGAGATTGCCAATGGTTTTGGTCTGGACTATTACCCCATGCGGTACGAAATTTGCCCATCGGATATTATTTATACATTTGGAGCCTACGGCATGCCGACCAGATTCAGCCACTGGAGCTTTGGCAAAACATTTCATAAGATGAAAATGCAATACGATTTTGGACTCAGCAAAATTTATGAGCTTGTCATCAACTCCAACCCTTGTTATGCCTTCTTGCTGGATGGAAATTCCCTGATTCAGAACAAATTGATCGTAGCCCACGTATTGGCACACTGCGATTTTTTCAAAAACAATGCCCGCTTCTCTAAATCCAACCGTAATATGGTCGAAAGCATGGCCGCTACGGCGGATCGGATCAGCAATTATGAGATGGAATACGGAACGGAAGCGGTTGAAGCATTTATCGATGCCGTGATCGCAATTCAGGAACATGTGGACCCACAGCTGATTAAACCCCGCCATTTGGACAAACAACGCTACATGGAGATGAAAATGCGGGAGCAGCGCGGTGAGAAAAAACCACGGCCGGAAGGCCGCTATGATGATCTGTGGTCACTTGATGACGTGCAGACCGAAGAAGCACCCGCTGAAGGTATTCAGGTTCATCATTTTCCGCCTGAACCGGAGAAGGATGTCATGTGGTTTATTCAGGAATTCTCGGAAGTGTTGACCGACTGGCAACGGGATATCATGAGTATGATGCGTGAAGAGATGTTATATTTCTGGCCACAGATGGAAACCAAAATCATGAACGAAGGCTGGGCATCCTACTGGCATCAACGCATTATCCGTGAGCTCGATCTGAACAGTGAGGATACGATCGAATTTGCCAAACTCAACTCCTCCGTGGTGCAGCCATCCAAACAAAGTCTGAATCCATATTATTTGGGACTGAAGATCTTTGAGGATATTGAACGGCGCTGGGATAACCCAACCCGTGAAGAACAGGAACGTTGGGGCCGCAAACCAGGGCAAGGTCGTGCCAAAATGTTCGAGGTGCGTGAATTCGATTCCGATACCTCCTTTATCCGCAATTACATGACCAAGCAATTAACCGAGGATCTGGACCTCTACGTATTTGAGAAAAAAGGCCCGGACTGGAAAATCACCGACAAGTCCTGGGAGAACATACGGGATCAGCTCGTATTTTCACGTGTCAACGGGGGCTCCCCTTACTTGGTCGTGCAAGATGCTGATTATCTGCGGACAGGGGAACTCGTGCTCAAACATCAATATGAAGGCATTGAGTTGGATCTGAAATATATGGAACGCACTCTGCCCTATCTGTATCGCCTCTGGGGACGTACCGTACATGTCGAGACACGTGTCGAGGATAAACCGATCTGGTTTACGTATGATGGCAAGAAACACCATCGCAAGTTTATGTAAGGTTTTCAATTATCATTATAGGAAACGACAAGAAATAAAAAAAGCAGCAAGTTCCCGACATACACGGGGACTTGCTGCTTGGCATACATAAAATTAGGATGGTGCCGGCGGTGTACCATTACCCTGCAATCGCAGCGGCACAAAAAAATCATGCTCCACTTCACTTGCCGGCAGTGGGCGACTGAAATAATATCCTTGAATTTCCCGGCAGTCATTCTGCATCAGAATATCCAGTTGGCCTTTCGTCTCAATGCCTTCCGCAATCACTTCCATCTTGAGATTCTGTGCCATCGATATAATGGTCGCCACAATGGCTTGATCGCTGTGACTCTCTGTAATGTCCGTCACAAACGAACGATCAATCTTAAGCTTGTGAATCGGGAAATGCTTCAGATAACTCAGTGAACTGTATCCCGTACCGAAATCATCCAGGCTGATCTTGACACCCAGTGCTGTCAGTTCATTAAGAATCGCCGTGGATACGGCTGCATCCATCATCATGCTCTCTGTTATTTCCAACTCCAGATATCGGGCATCCAGCCCTGTCTCCAAGAGTGCATTCTTGACCTGTTCTACCAAGTTGGATTGGTGGAACTGCTGGCTGGACAAGTTAACCGATACCGGAATGAGTGGTCCGCCACTGGCATGCCAGAGTTTCATCTGCCTGCATGCTTCACGCAGCGTCCAATTGCCAATCTCATAGATCATGCCTGTCTCTTCTGCAAGCGGGATAAACACATTGGGTGCGAGCAGACCTTTGAGTGGATGGTTCCAACGTATAAGAGCCTCCACACCAATCATGCGGCTATCCTCGGTACGAATCTGTGGTTGATAGTACAGGACCATCTCATCGCGTTCCAACGCTTTACGAAGATAACCCTCCAGCTCAATGCGTTCATATAGTTCCGAATCCAGTTGGGCAGTGTAGAATTGGAAACCATTTTTGCCGTTTTTCTTCACTTCATACATGGCGGAGTCCGCATGTTTCAGCAAAGCATCCACACCCACTCCATGATCCGGATACATCGCAATTCCAATGCTGGCGGTTACGTAAAAGTCATTCTCCTTCAGTCGATAAGGTAACTGAATGGCTTCAACAATCTGTTTTGCAAGTTCTGCCACTCTTACTTCTGTCGCTTGACCCTGGGTCACAACGAGTGTGAACTCGTCCCCGCCCATCCGGGCCAGCATGACATTCTCCATAGCCAAGGGATCAGAAGCTTCTATGGCTTTCATGATCCGGTTGCTCACTTCTCTTAGAAATACATCTCCAATGGAATGTCCCAGCGAGTCATTAATCATCTTGAAACGATCTATATCCATCACCATAACGGCAAAAGAGTTCCCTTTTTCTGCTGAATCGTTAATCGTACAAGCCAGCACATCATCCAACTTGCGCCGATTGGGCAGCCCCGTCAACGGATCATGCAAAGCTTGGTGACGAATCTTCTCCTGAGCCTGTTTCTCCTCCGTTACGTCTTTGATCAAAATGTGACTTCCCACATGTCTGCCATCAATGACAACAGGAACTACAACAATACTAAGGTCCAGAAGTTCACCCTGCACATCTCTCATTTTGGCCATGTAGTGCGCCTGCTCCAGCCCATGATCATCCCAATCGATGGAATCAAATTCACTTATCCACTCTATATCGATTTGCTGAGCGATCTCATCAATGGAACGATCCATGACCTCTTTTTCAGGATATCCAGTGATTGTTGTTACAGCAGCATTAATCCCTTTAACAATACCTTCCTTGTTCACTGAAATAATAGCATCCGAATGGTTATGATACAGGGCCTGATACCATTGCTCATTCTCATGAATCCGTCGATCTTTCTGTGACATTCGCTGATTGATAAATATGCCAAACAACGTCAAGCCCAAAGCAATAAATGTGCCCGATGCGATCAAGTAGGCGAGAATACCTGGCTCAATCTGCATACCTGAACTTACCATCGAGCCATGTGAATGATGGAAATGTGCTGCTGACATCCCGGTATAATGCATGCCAGAGATTCCAATACCCATAATGAGACCGCTGCCCATCTTGTAAACCCAGGTATGTCTTGATTGATGATAACGGAAGAAAAACATGAGCCACAATGCCGCAAATGAAGCAAGCGCTGCAATCAGAATAGATAACACCACTCTGCCTGGTTCATACGTAACCGGAATTGACATCGCTGCCATTCCCACATAATGCATCGAGCTGATCCCTGCCGTCATCAGTACTCCAGCAATCATGAGCTTGCTTATCCTGCCCGATTGTCTACCCGCAATGTTCAAGGCCACCCCCGATGCGACAATAGCAAGTAGAACAGATAAAACAACCTTACCGGTGGAATAGGAGACTTGCGTAGGCAGAACAAAAGCTAGCATACCTACGAAATGCATGGACCAGATTCCCAGCCCCATCGATACTGCACCGCAGGTAAGCCATACATTCCTCGCCATCCCGTTAGCCTGACTTACACGGCCTGCAAGGTCAAGGGCAGCGTATGAAGCTAACGATGCAATAATATAGGATAAAATAACAAGTTCTAAGTTGTACGTGCCATGTAGGTGCTCCACTCACTCTGTCCTTTCAACCGGGAAATGCCTTGTATGTATGCAAAAATGTAAAAAAGAAGCGAGTGCGCTGTCTGGATGACAGGCACTCCCTCCGCATCATTTGACTCGTGACAACAGACTTAGTTGAAGCCGTTGTCATACATTGGAACCCGTTTATATGAATGTATATAGTCTAAACGTCCCAGCCTTTAAAATCAACACTTATTTCCAGATATACAATGTTGAATAACTAACATTCTCATATTCTAATTCACAACTAAATATTCTATTTACGAGTCAGTAACAGACTGCCGAAGCCGGAAGTATCTTGATAAGAATTACCTGATGAATCACTCCAGATGGACACACTGCTTCGCTTGCCATCCCCAGCGCCATCATCATTAACTTGAAGGTCAAACCCAATCCATCTTTGCCCTTCAGCACGAACGCTGTCTAGTGGGATTGCCACTTCAACTGTATAACCTCCGCTTGTTAATCGGGTAGCTGATTTGAAACTTTCTTTCCGTGCATTTCCACCAAAAGAAGCCTCATTATCAAAATTGACCCGGTACTGGGCGTCATCCTCCTGATAGAATGTTGTCTGATCTTTGCTCGGGTCGATAAAAATCTCGATTGAATCCTGCTCATGTGCATTAGAACTTAATTTGCTTCGCAAAGGATCTTTCACATCTGCCAATACGTACAGGTATTTCTCATCCCATAACAGCTGTGCAGTCGCCGTTGCACCGGAGTTTCCGACCACCCAGACATCCGTTTTAACAGATGCAGCCTTTTTCCAGACGTTATCCTTTTTTGCATCAATGACAGGTTTGCCATAAGTGACCTTGGTTTGTTTCAAGACAGAACCGAGCTTCAGTTTGCCCCGGTTGGCTGGTTTGTCGGGCTGTTGATTGGAAATATCATTCCAAACAATGGTCGCTGTCTTTCCAGCAGCATGTTCATCCGTAATCCGAAAATCCAGAGACAAGACCTGGCCTTCGGTAAGTAAAGCAGCTGACATAGGCAGTGATGCGTATACAACATACCCGGTTTTTGTCTCCTGTACGTTGTAAGTATTTTTATCTTTGCCTTTAGCGCCATCCCGTTTAAATGTATATTGACCATTTGCAGACGGCGGATTTTTCTTCTTGGCAGACAGATCAGCCTCAGAAGTTGCAACGCCTGTCCCCTTGACTTCTTCCGCGAGGAAAACCTGCACCTGATCCCCTTTGCGACGTGTGGTATCCTTCACTTCCACTCGTAAATTCACCTTTTTGGCATCCCACATCATACGAGCCTCACCCGTAACCGCAGATGTACCATCTGCCAGATGATTAATTTCGAGTCCTTTCACAGCACCCCAAAGAATATCTTCCTGTCCTTTGTGATTCGGGAAAGAAGGGCTGGCCTTCAATGCTGTCCATTCATTACGATAGATCGGAAGGGTGGTAGGGTCCACCAGTGCCCAAAATGCCGGTTTTGCTTTTAATTTACGATCAAATAACAATGGTGCATCTTTGCGTCCTTTGACTGGATGATTGTCAAGCCATGTACCATCATCCGCAAGTCCCCAGACTGTAACACTGTCCATTACGCCGCGTTTTCCCAACTCGTCGAACAGGTCGAACAGTTCACGATAACGGTAAGCTTGTTGCAGCATTAATTCATCTGTGACAGGCATCTCCAGTTCAGAATTACTCGAATAGATCGAAACGTCCAGCTCTGTAACCTGTACATTTACACCAAGAGCGATCACTTTCTCAAAAGCCTCACGAATGAGCTTTACATCCGGTCCGTACATGGATACATGCATCTGGAATCCAACTGCATCAATCGGTGTTCCTTTGGCAAGCAGCTTCTCTACAAGCTTCACCATATCATTCACCTTGTTTCCATTGCCCTCCATTCCATAGTCATTAATCACCAGTACAGCATCGGGGTCAGCCTCACGTGCATAACGGAAAGCCAGCTCAATGTAATCACTGTCATCTCCGTCGCCATCTACATCCCCAATAATATCTCTCCACTTGGAATTACTGGCCTCATTCCGCAAGCCGCCTCCGTCTGAGATGACTTCATTGACGACATCCCATGTATGAACCTTTCCTTTGTACCGGGTCACGATGGTTTGAATATGGGTTTTCATCCGCGCAAGCAACTGTTCCCGCGTGGCAGGTTTCGATGCATCATTCGGATCTGTAAAGAACCAATTCGGCACCTGACTATGCCATAACAGCGTATGACCTCTGATTTCCATGTCATTTGCTTCGGCAAACTTCACCAGGCGATCTGTCTCTGACCAGACAAACTCTCCTTCCTTGGGCTGCATCGCATCCATTTTCATAAAATTGTCCGCTGTAATACTATTAAAGTGTTTCGTCAACAACTGGGAATGCTGGTTTTCCGCGTCTAGTGCAGACTGGTTGATGGCAGCTCCCATTGCGTAATTTTGTCCCACGATATCGACCAGATTCGGAATATCCTTCTCAATTTCAATTTTCTGAGCAGCCGTAATCAGAACATCATCCACGTAAAATGAAATCGTATCTGCCGGCGTCACTTCCGCTGACGTCTTCCATGGTGTCTCCACATACATGCGGAATCCGGTGATGCCACTATTTTCTTCGGGAATCACCACATCGGCCTCGACTTTTTTCCACTGTCCTTTGTTCAAGGTAGCGGAGGCAAAGGTAGCATATTCAAGACTCGAAGCGTCTTTATTGTATTCTTTCTCGAGTGCACCGTTAAGGACCTGACTGTCCGGCCCTTCATCGTACATGGCCCAAAATGAAATATGAACTGTGCTGCCCTTCTGTACATGATCCAGCACTTCAACTAAGGGTCCATGGAACGTTTCGGTACGTGAAGAGGTTCTCAGGCTGCGTGTACTGTCATGACCTACTTGCGTTACGATATCAAGCTTTTCACTTGCACGTGGACGCCATTGTCCCAACACACCATCTTCAAAATCAGCCTTGAACAGTACTTCATCATCGCCAGTCTTAACGTCCGCTGCCGAAGCACGTGTCCCTCCTGTTCCCACACTTGGGAACAAACTGAAGATCAATACAGCCGACAAGCACAAGCTCCACCATTTTCTCAAATGCATCCGATCTCCTCCTTGGTTCGTTGTTTGTGAAGAATAACCTTTGCTCTGCCATGTGCCAGCCCTTTACAAGATCGTTATACAGGATGGATAGATGCAAATGGACAGAAAATTGTAAGCACTTTCATTATACGATTGCCAGTAAACTTTGTTTACCCGTTAAACTATAGGACTTGTACCACTCCCTAATCCATATGTTTCCAAATGAGATATATAACGACAAAAAGCACAGCTTATTAGCTGTGCTTCGTGTAAACATCTTTACTATTTACGTTTTTAAGCTTTTAAAGGTGCTGTCGTCTGACGGATGACCAGATTGGAAGGTTCCGTCACCACAGGAGGAGAATAAGATGGATTCTCGATCATGGCAATCAGATATTCAATGGACTTAATGCCAATGGAATAGATATTCTGATTCACCGTGGTCAACCCCGGTTTGAATACCTCAGCATAATACGTGTTATCGAACCCGACAACCGAGATATCTTCTGGTACACTCAGTCCATGCTTTTCAATTTCATGAATCGCACCAAAGGCAGACATGTCTGATGCACAGACAATTCCCGTTGGTTGATCCTGAAGTGCCAGCAATCGTCGGGCAGCCTTGCTTCCCCCGTCGAAGGAATAATCGCAGATCTCCAGATATACCGTAGAATACGGGATGCCGCATTCTCGCAGCCCTTCCCGATATCCTTCCAATCGCAGATTGGCTACAGCAGGTCCAAGTGTCCCTGAGATATAGGCAATTTTGCGGTGCCCAAGCTCATGCAGATGTTTGACACCCATCGAGATCCCGTTCGCGTTATCCGTAGTAATGTAACCGGCACGTTTGCCCAACATGTCCGTATCAACAAACATCGTTGGAATCTCTGCATCCACCAGTTCCTGAATACTCGCGTTTTCTCTGCCTTCCCCGAATACTACTACGCCATCCACATTACGACTGCGGCAATGTTTGATGAACGAGTACGCCGGATCATCGAATCGAGTAGACAACCGGACCAGGTCATATCCACTGTTCTCCAGCGCTGTCTTGATCCCTTCCAGCAACTCGGACACAAAAGGGTTCGTAAACGGAACCGTTAACAGTACTCCCACCGTCCATGAACGGCGTTTGACAAGTCCACGTGCGACCACATTGGGTTGATATTTCAATAATTCGATGGCTATATTGACTTTTTTGCGTGTTTTTTCACTTACATCAGGATAATCGTTTATCACTTTGGAAACGGTTGCAACAGATACTCCCGCTTCCTTGGCTACATCATGGATAGAAGCCATCTGATCACCTCAACCTCTTTCAAATCCCCTGTCTCCGGCTGCATTTTCTATAACATCGGCAGGTTTGTCTACCCATTATAGCTTAAAACAGCCTGAAACGGTATGGAAGGTTCCTAATGCTTTTAAGCTCTATTCCTGCTGTTCCAGTTTCTTCAAATCCAGAGACAGTTTCTCCATTGTTGTTGCAAATACAGCGAGTTCAGCCGAGCGTGAAGCTTGGCTACGTGCCCCTCTGGAAGTATGATCCGACTCCTGCTGCACACTGCTCAGTTTCTTCATGATCTGCTCCAGATTAGACTGAATTTTACCCTGGGCATCCCGGGAACTGGCTGCAAGCTTGCGCACCTCACTAGCGACTACTTCGAAGCCACGTCCAAACTCTCCTGCATGAGCAGCTTCAATCGCTGCGTTCAGGCCGACAAGATGACTCTGATCCGATATCTCGCGAATGAGTTCACCCATTTTTCCGATCTGCTGGATCTCTCCTGTTAATTCGGTAAGCATAACCTGAGCCTGATCCTGAGAAGCCGCTGTTTCTTTGGCTACACTTGATATCGCCATTGCACTTTCATTTAATTCACTAATCATGCCTGTAAGCTCTTGGGTAATCTGCGTAATTGCCTGTAATGTATGTTGTTGGTCATCGGCAAGCTGATGTAACTTTTCTTTTTCTTTCTTCTCATAGGCTTCAAGGACAAGCTGTGAATCCAGATTAAACATTTTGCTGAGCGCTTGAATGACAAGATGCCAGGAATCAGGGATAACCTGTTGGAATATGCTCGTTGCAATATCCAGGTAGACCATATAGGTACCCAGATAATAATCTTCAGACAGACCAATCCGTGAATGCACAAGTCCAATCGCAATCCGTTGCTCAATATATGCGTCGTCCACGATTCCATCCGTCATTGATAACCAGTACATCTTCTGTGTTTCTTTTAGACGATCAATGGTAGAGAATCGAGCGATCAGATCTACCAATTCAGGATAATTCCCCACATGATTGTAGAAATGATCCACCACTTCATTAACGACTTTTTTAAAAACAGGCCGATGATCGGCAAGCAGTTTTAGATCCCCTGCGGTTAATCCCATGTAATCAAGTTGCTTCTGTCTTGTTGCGGAAATACTGCTCATATCTGGTTCAGTCAGCTCCTTAATAAACACTAAATTACTTTAAATTGTAAATATATGTATTGATTATAGACTAAAATACCTAAATATACATATACCATTAGAACTAATTCTCTTTAAAATTAACCTTATTTGTCAGCTTTTTAGACTAATATGACCTTCATGTAATTAAAAAGGCCCTGACCCTGCTGTGAAGGAGCCTCACAACAGGCATCAGGAGCCTGATCCGGAATGGTTCGTTGCCGATTAGCGATTAAGCAGACTACCCACATAACGTAACAGTTCATTCGCGCTGGCTGCGGTGTATCCATGTTCCTCAATTAAACGTTTAATGACTTCATTCATACGTTTCAATTGTGTTGCATCCGGTGTTTTGGTTGAGGTTGTGATCTTGACAATATCTTTCAGATCGGTGAACAACTTTTTCTCAATCGCTTCACGCAAACGGTCATGGCTGCTGTATTCGAACTTGCGCTCCTTGCGGGAGTATGCCGAGATTCGGATCAGAATCTCTTCTCTGAACGCTTTCTTTGCATTCTCGGAGATCCCGATCTGTTCCTCTATGGATCGCATCAGACGCTCATCCGGGTCCATCTCTTCATCCGTGAGCGGGTCACGCATCTTGGACCAGTTGCAAAATGCTTCAATGTTATCGAGGTAATTCTCGAATAACGTTCTTGCGGATTCCTCGAATGAGTAAACAAATGCTTTCTGCACTTCCTTCTTGGCCAGTTCATCATACTCCTTGCGTGCAAGAGCAATGAAATTCAGATAACGCTCCCGCTCTTCCTTCGTAATCGAGGCATGTTGGTCCAGACCATCCTTGATCGCCCGCAGAATATCCAGCGCGTTAATGCACTGAAGATTTTGCTTAATCAAAGCACTGGAGATCCGGTTAATGACATACCGTGGATCAATGCCGGACATCCCTTCATCCAGATACTCATTTTGCATCTCGCGCAGATCAGCTTCTTTGTATCCTTCCACTTCTTCACCATCATACATGCGCATTTTTTTAACGAGATCCATGCCTTGTTTCTTCGTTTCCTTCAAGCGGGTAAGTATGGAAAAAATGGCTGCAGTCCGCAGTGCATGCGGTGCAATATGAACATGCTTCATGTCACTTTGCTGAATGAGCTTGGCATAGATTTTCTCTTCCTCGGATACCTTCAAGTTGTACGGAATCGGCATGACAATCATCCGGGATTGCAGTGCCTCATTCTTCTTGTTGGAGATAAAAGACTTATACTCCGATTCATTCGTATGCGCCACAATCATTTCATCCGCACTGATTAAGGCAAAACGTCCTGCTTTGAAATTTCCTTCCTGCGTGAGCGACAGGAGATTCCATAGGAATTTCTCATCACATTTCAACATCTCCTGGAACTCCATTAACCCACGGTTCGCCTTGTTCAACTCCCCATCAAAACGATAGGCACGTGGATCGGATTCGGAACCAAACTCCGTAATGGTGGAGAAGTCGATACTCCCCGTCAGATCGGCAATATCCTGTGATTTCGGATCGGATGGACTGAACGTTCCTATTCCCACGCGATTATCTTCGGAAACAATGACCCGTTCCACCGGTACCTTGCTGATATCACCACCATATTCGGTACGGAGTCTCATCTGGCAGGATGGGCAAAGGTTACCCTCAATACGGACTCCAATTTCCTTTTCCACTTCAGGACGAAGCTCCAGCGGAATCAAATGCAGCGGTTCCTCATGCATCGGGCATCCATCAATGGCGTATATGGCACCTTTCTCTGTCCGCGAGAACTGTTCAAGCCCCCGCTTCAGCAGCGTCACCAGCGTCGATTTCCCTCCACTTACAGGACCCATCAGGAGCAAGATCCGCTTCCGTACATCCAGACGGCGTGCAGCCGAGTGAAAGTATTCTTCAACCAACTTTTCAATCGAACGGTCCAGCCCAAAGATCTCCTGTTCAAAAAACTTGTACCGCTTATGCCCACCTACTTCTTCCACCCCAAACGATTCAATCATCTCATACACTCTGGCGTGAGCCGTCATTGCCGGAGTCGGGTCCTCTCTCAGCAGTGCAATATAATCTTCAAATGTTCCGTTCCATGTCAAACGGTCACTCTCTGCCCGATGTTCCGCAACGCGTTCAAAAATATTCATGCTTGGTACCTCCCATGGCTCCTTTAGTGTGATTGTCAACCATTCCGAATGGTATGAAGAAATCAATAGAATTGCGGCTCCTGCTTGAATACCAATCTTGCGGTCCTGTGTTGTCCCGCCACCCTCTGTCCAAACGTCTTGTTTTGTTGTGAAAAGTGTATTACATACCTATGCGGCAATTCGGATAAGTTGACCTCTTTTTTTTCAATCAAGCGCTTCGAATTTTGGCTTTTCCCTGTTCTATCAGACATCTTGTGCCTTCAGAAAAAAAAGAACGAATATGATATAATGAGGGTTCTAAATTCAGGAAACCGGACAACACATGGTCAGAGACAGGCCACTTCTGGAAAGGAGCACGGACGATGGCAGTGAAATACGAAACCGAATTATATTCGCCTGTGAAGGCTTTTTTCGAGCAGCGTGGCTTCGACGTCAAGGCGGAAGTCAGACATTGTGACCTCGTCGGAGTCAGATCAGACCAGGACGAACCACTCATTGTGGAGATGAAAAAAACATTTAACCTCTCCCTGTTGCTGCAGGGCATGCAGCGCTTGAAACTTAGCCCGTTCGTGTATCTGGCCGTCGAGCGCAATCGCAGTAAGCGCGGAGCCGTAAACCAACGCTGGAGCGAACTGACCGCACTATGCAGACAGCTCGGTCTGGGGCTGCTGACTGTCACATTTTACAAAACCAAAGCTCCCCTGATTGATGTATTGTGCGAGCCCTCCGCCCTGATCCCCCTCACTGGCCCCAATCAGGTTGCCCGTAAAAGCGGTGTTCGGCGGAAACGATTGCTCAAGGAATTCGACGAACGCAGCGGAGACTACAATACGGGAGGCAGCACACGAAGACAGCTGGTCACAGCATATCGTGAGAAGGCTTTGCGTGTCGCATCCGCTCTACGGACGAACGGAGAAGCCTCTCCGGCCAACCTTGCCAGACAGACAGGCGTAGGTTCTGCCGCAGCAATTCTGCAAAAAAATTATTATGGCTGGTTTGAACGCCTCTCCCGTGGAAAGTATATTCTGACGATTAAGGGAGTACAGGCGTTAACCGAGCATGCACACATGCTTGAGGATAATGATATGATTGAACGAACCATTAATGAACTCGATGTAACGTATTCTGTATCTGGTGAAAATAAGGACGACCTTGCACACATCGCTGAAACAGCGGAGCAGTACTTAAAAAATACAGGCCATATCTGATATGGAATCATCTGAAGTAACGGATGTGAAAAAAAATGAGAAGGCAAAAAAACACCTGTAATCTCCACTGGAGACTACAGGTGTTTTGATGTGTTCTATATAGAAGATTGTTATTAGAATTTTACTGCTACTTCGGAAGCCAATTTCAGACCTGCAGTAACGATTTCTTCAGCACGATCAGCAGAAGCATTATGTCCTTCAACGATAACCACTTCAGGGTTTTGAATGCCCCACAAGCCGAGAACTGTTTTCAGGAAGTTCAGGGACATTTCAGCAGCTGCCATTGGGCCTTCGGAATAAACGCCACCACGTGCGTTAAGCAAAGCTACTTTTTTGTCGCCAGCAAGTCCTACAGGACCTTCAGCAGTGTATTTGAATGTTTTACCAGCTTGGCTCAGGTAAGCAATGTAGTTTACCAATGGAGCTGGAACAGTGAAGTTCCACAGTGGGAATGCAAATACAACTTTGTCAGCTGCCAGGAATTGATCTTGCAATTGTGCTGCAAGTGAAGCTGCTTTTTGCTCGTCAGCTGTCAGTTCAAAACCGTTTGCTGCTTTGTAAGTACCTGTGATTGCAGTGTTACCATAGAATGGGAATTCTGTATTGTAGAGATCCAACTCAGTAACAGTGTCACCTGGGTGGGACTCTTTATATGCGCTCAAGAATGCATCGTACAATTTGACGCTGACTGCTTGATCTGCAGGACGGTCGTTTGCTTTAACAAATAAAATATTAGACATGTTGAATTTTCCCCCGTTAGATAAAATATATGAGTGCTTTTCCTGAACCGGCCACCATTGTAGCTTATATAAAGAAACCAACAACTCATTAATTCATATTATATATAAAAATGTTAGTGGATGCAATAACGTAATCACTTTGGTCATGAACCAATTTTAATTTTTGCTACAAAATCTATTTTTGATCTGACTTAGCTACGAGCCGTAAATTCGGAAATGGCTTCAGTGATCAGGTTCATGCCAAGCAGCAATTCATCCCGGCCTGGGTGGCTAAAGTTCAATCGGATGTAACGTTGATCCTGTACACCTGTGGAGCATAGTGATCCAGGAAGAAAAGATACACCTTTGGGCAAAGCCGCCTTAAGCAGAGCGCCACTATCCAATCCTTCAGGCAACTGTACCCACAGATACATTCCACCCTCAGGGATGTTGTACTGACACCCTTTCCAGCCAGGTCTTTTCAACAGTTCAAGCATCAGTTTGAGTCTTGTCTTATACTCCCGATTCAACATCGATAGGTGATCACTCCAACGAAAAGGGGAATGGGCAAGCAATTGATATAACAGCCGCTGATTCATCGGACTGGACTGACCATCTGCAATTCGTTTAACCGAGGCCATTGCCTGAATCAGCGCCGGATGTCCAGCGGCCCATCCGGTTCGAAGAGCGGGCGCTACCGTTTTGCTAAATGAACCAATGTAGAGAACATGTCCACCCTGATCGGCAGTATCCAGTGCAAAGAGTGAAGGATATTTACGATAGAATTCCGTTGGCTCAAGGCCATCGAAATGGAGCTCACCGTAAGAATCATCTTCCACAAGCAGTACACCATAGCGTGAACACAACTCAAGGACAGCCTCCCGCCGCTCCATACTCCACAAAGCACCGGTCGGATTCGAGAAACTGGGTGCAGCAAAAAGCAGCTTCGGTCTAACCTGCTGCATGTGATGCTCCAAAAGGTCTGGCAATATGCCGTCCCGATCACCCATTACGGGCACAATCTTGGCTCCTTGCATCTCCAGAACCTCAAGACAGCCTGGAGATGTGGGATGTTCAACCAGTACAGAATCTCCTGGCTCAAGCAATAGGCGCATCACCAGATCGATGGCCTGCTGGGTACCAGTGGTCAACAGAATCTGCTCGGGTACCGTTCGTATGCCTTTGCGTGCATTCCAGTCTTTGTTCAACCACTCTCTTAGGGGTGTGTAGCCTGCTGGCTCTCCATATTGCAATGCGGAGGGGCCTGAACTAAAGACAGACACGGCTGCTTCTTCCAACAATTTGAAAGGAAACAACTCCTCCGCAGGCAATTCTTCTGCCAGAGAAATGAAATAATCCCTGCCAGACATCTCACGTATATCCCTCAGTGGTGATGACAAAAGCCTGTTGGTACGGGAAGCAAAGAAATATTTCATCGATCCGTTCCCCTTTCATCCCTATTCCGAAACTGTACTCGCAGTCCGCAGCCCTACAACCTATTCCTGCTCGCCATCGAATATGACCGGATGCATACCGAACTGTTGTGATCAGGGGAAGAACAAACCTGTTTCGTCAGGATCCCGTCTTCACTTGTCTTGCATGCAAGGCATAACGTTCAATGGCCTGTGCTCTACTGTTTACTTCCAGCTTCACGTATATTTTACGCAGGTAATTATCAATGGAACGTCTGCTAACGTTGATCTCATTCGCTATTTTATCATAGGTTACACCCTGAACAATTCTTTCCATGATAAAAGTTTCGGTTTCTGTTAATTCAATGACACGTGCTTCTGTCGGAGACTCCACAGGTTGCGCCCACTCCGCACTGTTTAACCACGACAATGGAATGGACACATGGCCCTCACGCAATCCAGAGATCAGATGAATCAGCTGGCTAGGGGAAGCCTGTTTGGATAACATGCCGCTTGCACCAAGGCTCATCAGATGACGAAACAGCTTCACATTGTCTTCATCCGTCAAAATAATGATGTGACTGTGAGCTGACAGATTCTTCATCTGGGCAATATATTGATCTGCCTGACCTTCCGGAAGACGATAATCCATTAGAATCAGATCAGGCTGGTGAATATTCACCAGATCGAGCCCTTCTGTTCCGGTCGAAGTCATACCACGTACCGTCAGATCTTGCTGCTCTTCCAAAATCAATTTTGTACCGAGCATGCTGGTGGGGTGGATATCTATGATGACCACCTGCCATACTTTTTTCATTGTTGTTCCCCCTGTTATGTATTGGACAAATAACTTTTAAATTCTGTCATGATGATTTCATCGTCTATGCGACAATCCGAGTATAGAAGAAGCATAGGTCGGATTATGTCGAAAAACAGAAAAATACAGGAGGAAGCCGATAAAAAAGCTCTATTTTCACTGTATTTTGTTATAAAAACACCATGACGTCCATCTTTCCATCCCCGGAAAGGTCAAAATATAGTATAAATTTCCTGCATTTCTATCTAAAAAAGTCGAAAAACCTGCCCAAAGTTCCTACTTATTGCATCTATAAGAAATTGTATCCTAGGACTTCCTTCCGATGCAATCTCTTTTTACTCTATTAAGTAAAGAATTTCATTTTTGCGTAATCAATAGGGGCATGATAGAATGAGGACTGGAAATTTTTTTGTACCTATAAATGACCAGGAGTGATGATATGAAACCATCTGACCCGTCCTCTGACATCCATCACACCCGGAGCGCCAAAGGCAAGGCTGGATCTTCAATCAAACTGTTTCTGGTAATGTGGATTGTTCTCATTGCACTAGGAGTCGTTGGAACCTACTATTATAGTAACCATCTCCAGCAACAGATGATTAACCAGCTTCAAGCCCATAATCAGCAGCAGATTGCAGCGCTAAAAACCGACTATGAAAATCAGCTAACAACGATATCAAAGGAAGTAGAAGACCTGCAGGGACAGGTTCAATCCTTCAATGAATTGCTGACTTTCACCAAGGATAATGCAAGTGACAAAACGGATAACAGCAACAAACTGTATACCCAGCTGAGCGAAGTCAAAAAACAACTGGAGACACTCCAGAAAAAGATGGACCTGCTCAAATGATTACACCCGTCAAACAGGTTAATCGTTTTTTTATGCTTGCACTCGCTCCTTTTGTTGGATTGATATTATGCCTGCTGCTGCTTCGTCCTCCACTTGAACCCGGAGGTTTGATGCCTACCGAACTGTCAGAGGATACGATTACACCCCGGACCCAAGCAATTAGCCAAGAGCTTGCGGGGGCAAAAGATGCTGCTGTCCAGACTTCTTCTTCTATTAAAAGAACGACACAGCTCTATAATAAAACAACAAGTACGATGTCTACACTTGTGCAGAAGGCTTCCACCCAAGCGGATCGTCCGGAAAAGATTTACAACAACCGGATTTCATCCAAGCTTGGCGTTCCATTTGAACGGGTAGACAGTGACCGGCTAACGATTGAAATGTACAGGATGAATCCTGGTAGCTATAAGGGCTATGCCATGAAGATCAAGCTAAAAGACCCTACTGCCATGCAGATGGCTCTAGACAGTGAACCTGGGCGTTCTGAGACGACCATGCAGGCTGTGAAGCGTAACGGCGCAATTGCCGGGATTAACGCAGGTGGATTTGCTGACAGTGGGGGCAAACGTTATCCACTTAGCACAACCGTCATGGACGGGAAGTACGTGAACGGTTTCCAGGCCAGTTTCAAAGATCTGTTTTTTGTTGGACTTAACGATACCGGCAAACTGGTTGGAGGCAAGTTCTCCGACAAAAACTCACTGGATCGCCTGCAACCACAATTCGGGGCTACGTTTGTTCCGGTGCTGCTACAGAATGGGCGGAAAACCCCAATTCCCGACAAGTGGAAAGTATCACCCAAACGAGCACCACGTACAGTCATTGGCAATTATAAAGATGATCAGTTATTGATTATTGTAGTTGACGGATATAATGAGGGCGGAAGTTCCGGTGCTACCCTAGAAGAGTTGCAAGGGCGGTTGTACAAGCTTGGAGTGATTGACGCCTATAATCTGGATGGCGGTGGATCATCCTCGCTTATTCTGAATAATCGGGTTGTAAATAACCCTTCAGATGGCAGCCTCAGACCGGTGCCCACACACTTTTTATTTTACAAATAATAGGGTGAAGCATTTCTTTTCTACCTATAATGGTTATAATAGAAGAAAATGAGCTTGTGCAGGAGGTGCGAAGGGCATGTCATTTTCACTGACATTCTGGATTATTGCAATCGTATTGACTCTCTTCATTACAGGCATTCTCACTTCATCCTACAACAATGACAAAACAAAAGGCTTGTAAAGGCCAAGCCTCTCTCCGGAGAGGCTTTTTCTATTGCTTCATCCTCGAAATAACAAGAGACAAGGCTTAAAAGAATGATTCGATTCTTCTAAGCCTTGTCTCTTGCTGTATTCGGGATCAATAGCTAACCGCCCGGTCATTCCGCATAGATATAACAGAATCAGACAGAATAGGCCCACTCACCGACCCACCCTCAACTAATGTCACATAAATTCGTTCATGATCAACGGGTTCTCCAGCAATAATTTTGATCAATTGTTCAGCAGCGAGTGATCCCCACTTGCGCTTGGAATAATCAATGCTCGCCAATCTCGGCTGGACGTATTTGCTCAATTCAATATTGTCGAATCCGATGACATCAATCTCTTGACCAACGCCAAGTGCACTGTCTGCCAGACGATCACACAAGCCAATAGCCATCTCATCATTGAGGCAGAATACCGCTGCGGGTCCATCATACACCTGCACAATCTGATCTGCGGCTTGTTCTCCACTACTCTTCTCAAAATCTCCCGTGATCTCAATCCATTCCACATCGGCTTCACGTTCCGCAACCTGTCTCACAGCCTTTAACCGCTGCACAGAGTCAAACGAACCTTCCGGTCCTGTCACCACATAGATTTTCTTATGTCCCTGTTCAATCAGATGTTCCATCGCAAGTGTCGCCCCGGCTTTATTATCCAGCAGAACCTGATTAATGTTGGGATGATCCATCTCACGGTCCAATACAACGATTTTGTGCCCACGATCGGCATACTGCATTAGTTCCTCACTTGCAAACGTATGATCCAGAATGATCGCACCATCAATCATTCTCTCTGGAAGCATGCGATGGGATTGTTTACCACTGCACACGATCAGGTCATAGCCTTGAGCATTACATACGGCTTTCATGCCACTCAGCAAGTCTCCATACACATCTCCTCTAAAATCGGTCAAGAATACACCTAGAATTTTGGATTCCCTCTTCTTCAGTGTTCTTGCTGCGGCATTTGGAACATAGTTCAGTTCTTTGGCAATGGCCAAAATTTTGGAACTCGTCTCATCGGTCACTTTGTTGCTGCCATTCAGCGCATATGACACAGTAGAGATGGAAACTCCCGCCTGTTTGGCGATATCCTTGATACTGACCACATTCTTCGCTCCCCTGTTATGTTCATCAGGCCTTCCATAACAAAAGGCCTGACACATTACTCTTTCCATTCACCGGATTAAACAAGTCTGAATGATTTCTTCTGAGTATCCCGACTGTTTGCACCCACAAGAATATGGAACTCACCTCGATCACTGCGGTGGCTTAAGTCGGAATGGTGATATCGAAGTTGTTCTTCATTTAATGTAAATGTGGCTGTACCACTCTCGCCTGGCGCCAGTGCAAGCTTCACATATCCTTTCAGCTCACGCATAGGACGAACGACTTCACCCGTTACATCACGAACGTACAACTGAACGGTCTCCACGCCTGCGCGCTCACCCGTGTTTGTTACACGTACTTGAATGCTCAGGGACTCTTCGGCAGTCATCTCGTTACTTGACACTTCAAGATCACCATAAGAGAACGAAGTGTATGAGAGACCATAACCGAACGGAAGCAAAGGTTCATTCGGGCTGTCAATGTATTTGGAGACATAACGTTCTTCCGTCTTCTCCGGGTTCAGTGGACGACCTGTATTGAAATGGTTGTAATAGACCGGAATCTGACCTACGGACTGCGGGAAAGACATCGTCAGACGTGCAGATGGATTCACTACACCTGTCAGAACATCTGCGATCGCCGCTCCGCCTTCACTGCCTGGGAACCAGGCTTCAAGAACCGCATCCGATTCATCGATTACACCATGCAGATCCAATGGACGGCCGTTGAAAATAACGCTGGCAATCGGTTTTCCCGCTGCTTTGAGCTGTTTAACCAATTCCAATTGGGCTGCTGGCAGACGAATATCCGTGCGTGAGCCACCTTCACCACTCATCTCGGAGTCTTCACCAAGAGCAAGGACAATCAGATCTGCTTTGCTTGCCACTTCCAGGGCTTCGGCAATCTGCTCAGCTGTAATCGTATGAACATTACTGCCTTGAGCAAATTGAACTTTCCCACCCGTCAGGCGTTCTTGCAGAGCTGTTCCCAACTTAACTGCATCTTCCTTAACTCCTTCGCAGGACCACCAGCCCAAAATATCAGGACTCTGTGCAAAAGGACCAATAAGGGCAACATTAGCGTCAGGTTGAAGTGGAAGCACGCTCTCATCATTCTTCAACAGGACAGCTGATTTCGTTGCCAGTTCATACGATACCTGACGGTGCTCTTTGGAGAATACAATCTCACGTTCACGTTCAGGATCAGCTGCACGAAGTGGGTTATCGAACAATCCCAGCTTTTCTTTCAGTTGCAGAATTCGCAGAACGGCTTCATCAATGAGCTTCTCATCCACTTCACCACTCTCAATCAGTTCAGGCAAATGATGTACATAACAAGGTGTCATCATCTCCATATCTACTCCTGCGCGAATGGCACGATATGCCGCTTCACGATCATCTTCTGCAGCACCATGCGCAATCATCTCGCGAATGGAAGCCCAATCCGAGATTAATACACCATCAAAGCCCCACTCGTCACGCAAAATGCCGCGCATTAACTTCTCATTGCCACTTGCCGGAATACCGTCAACCGTATTGAACGAAGTCATGACCATTTCCACGCCCGCATCCAACGCTGCTTTGTACGCTGGCAAATAGTACTCACGCAGGTTACGCTCAGACATGTCCACCGTATTGTAATCCCGACCACCCTCAGCCGCTCCATAAGCCGCAAAGTGTTTAACACAGGCTGCAAGACGATCTGGCTCATCCTTCAAGCTGTCGCCCTGATATCCACGTACAAACGCAGCCGCGAACAAACTGTTCAGATAAGGATCTTCTCCTGTCGTTTCCATCACACGGCCCCAGCGCGGGTCACGAACCAGATCCACCATAGGTGCAAAGGTAACATGCAAACCGGATACAGCTGATTCACGTGCTGCAATTTCAGCACTTTTCTCAGCCAGTTCTGTGTCCCATGAACAACCGATCGCCAGTGGAATCGGGAAAATGGTTTTGAATCCATGAACTACGTCAGCCATGAACAAAAGCGGAATGCCCAAACGGCTTTTTTGCATATAAGCTTGCTGTACATCAATGATGGCCTGCGCACCGGACAACCCCAGAATGGACCCACTGGCATCCACGGACTGCTCCGTAATCCCCATCTCTTCCATCGGCCCTGTGATCTGACCTTCAACATTTGTTCCTTCATAAAAGTTGGCAGTCAACTGAAGAAGCTGAGCTGTTTTTTCCTCCAACGTCATCTGTTTTACCAGGTCTAACAACTGCTCGTTATTCATCTGATCGTATCCTCCACTACAAGTTGTTGAAATAAAGAACCCGGCTGCGTTCGGGGAGAGACCGCGCACCGGGTTCAAAATTAATTACTGAATGATTACTAGAATTTATCGTTTAGCTCATCCAGATAAGGTTGAACCAGGGACATTTTACTGTTTACCCATTCTTTCCAGTTTGCCTCTAGATCTCCGTTTTTGAGGATCAAGTTGGCATATTCATTCTGGTAGTCGAATGAAGCCTGACTCTTAGCTTTGGAATCGTACAGGTTGACATCCCAATCGTATGGTGCAAGCGATTTGCCTTCTGTACCAAGTTTTGCTTTTTCTTCGAACAATTTCACGGCTCTATCACGGTAATCTTTTTTGATTGCAGGGTTTACAACACTGAAGTCGTCACCAAGCAGATACAGACCTTCGAAACGTGCTGGATATTTATCTTCCAATACCGTTCCTTCTGGCAACAAGCTAACGAGTTCGTTGTTTTCATCATATTTCCAATCTTTTCCTTCAAAGCCCATGTTGATGAGCAACTGTCCTTCTTTTGTTGCGGAGTAATCGATCAGATCCATGATCCGTTCGAATTTCTCGTCACTAATCTCCGGATTGAAGATCAATGCAGACCAGAAGTTGGCTTGTTCCATGTTACGGTATTTACCGTCATCGCCTACTACGATTGCTGTGTGTACCAGTTCATCACTATCTACACCCAGATTTTTTTTCATATCGGAATCCAGACCTTGTCTGTACGAAGCCAGTCCGCCCAGACTTGTTACAGCAGCTGTACCTGTTACTTTGAAGTTGTTTTGACCTTCATTGTTTTTCCATGTGTAGAACTCAGGATTGAGCAGTCCATCTTTATAGGCTTTTTGCATCAATTTAAGTCCTGTCAGCGTTTCAGGATCTGCTGGTCCCCAGTGGAATTGGCCATCTTCACCTTTGTAGAACGGAGAGTCAGTCATGGCATGCACACTGTTTGGCATAATCATGTTTGTCATGGCATCTGCCGCATTGTAGGACAGAGGTACAAGTTTGTTACCCACTTTGCCTGGATCTTTTTCTTTTACTAGTGCAGCATATTCGTTCAATTCGGTCGTTGTATAAGCATCTTTCAGTTCAAAACCAACCGCTTCAGCCCAGTCTTTACGTAGCGCAATGACACCAATTTGGTTCGTGAGTGGGTCAGCCGGTTTGTTTTCGAAATAGATTGGTCTAGGCAGGACATATGTTCCACCTGTCAATTCTTCCAACTTGTCTCCAAGACCCGTCAAATTGTAAGCTGCTGCCACGTTAGGCCAGCGTTCTTTCCAGTCATCCGGGAATTTGTAGAACAAACCTTGTTCAATGCTGTTAATGGCATCGCCATGTACGTAGTTCCATACCGCTACATCCGGCAAGTCGCCAGAGTTGATCCACAGACGAAGTTTCTCGCCCCATGAATCCCAATCGATATAGTTGTAGTCCCATGTTAAATTAAATTTGTCTGTCCAGAACTTGTGGAAGTCATTATCCAGGTTCCCGTTTTTGATTTCTGTCAGGTTAGCTACAGAGATGGTCAGGTTGTCTTTGTAATTTCCCTCTGCATCTTTTTCGTTACCACCTGAAGCTCCTTGACTGGAACAAGCGGTCACCATCAGCATAACTACACTAAGCGTGATGGCAAAGAGAGCTCTTACTGACAATTTTTTGTTCGTTTTCATGTTTTACCCCCATGTTTTTAGTAGAATTTTTTTGCAAAATCCTATACGTATATCAGGTCTTGATTGCCCCTGTTAATACCCCTTTGGCAAAGTGTTTTTGCAGCATTGGGAAGAAACACATAATTGGTACCATGGTGACAAATACCGCCGCCATCTTCATACCCATTGAGAAGTTGCTTGCCTGGGCAGCATCCACACTGGATGCATTGGATGCATTCGTCGTAGATGTCACGATAATATTTCGGAGTACATTCTGGAGCGGTAACTGATCCGCTTTTCGAAGGAATATCATCGCATCATACCAACTGTTCCAGTAAGCCACACCGTAGAACAACGTGATTGTAGCCATAATTGGTGTAGCCAGCGGAAGAACAACGGAGAACAAAATTCTCCACTCTCCTGCTCCATCCAGTCTCGCCGATTCCATTAGCGATTCAGGCAAGGTGTAGAAGTAGTTCATCATTAGAATCATGTTAAACGCACTGAAGCTTCCCGCCAGGATAACGGACCACAGCGTACCTGTAAGATGAAGTGATTTCATGATCAGGTACAGTGGTACGATACCACCATTAAAGATCATGGTGAACAGTACCAGGAAAAAGAGAAATTTCTTAAACGGAAATTTGTTGCGACTAAGGCCATATGCCATGCTTGTTGTCAGGAACAAGCTGAGTGGCAAGCCGATAACTAGCAATATAATTGTATTTTTGTACCCCGTCAGAATCGTTCCGTCAGCGAACAATGCCTTGTAGGAATCCAATGTCCATTCTTTAGGGAACATCAAAAATGGATTGTCAGCATATTCTTTTTGTGTTGCAAACGAGATCATGATGACATTCCAGAATGGAATCAGGATCATCAGGGCAAGCACTAGTAATACGGCGAAAATAATGTAATCGAGAAGTGTCATTTTTTCTGTACCAATTCTCGGTTTTTTGTTAGCTTTCTTGCTCATCTCATTTTTCCTCCTCTCTTATCGGAACAAACCGTCTCCGCCAAGCCACTTGGCAAATCTGTCAGCAAGAAGCAGCAAGGCCATATTCACCAGGGAACGGAACAAGCTGACCGCTGTCGAGAATGAGAAATCGGTAGATGACTGGAACGTAATCCGATAGATATATACATCGAGTACTTCCGATACATTTTTGGTAGCGGCATTTGCCAAGTTGAAGATCTGGTCAAACCCGGAAGACATCAATCCACCAACCGAGAGAATAAACATGATTGTGATGGTTGGAAGGATGTTCGGTAAAGTAATTTTGAACATCTGTTGCATACGGGAAGCCCCGTCAATCTGTGCTGATTCATACTGATCCTGATCAATACCGGAAATGGCAGCCAGGAATATAATCGCGCCCCATCCACTTGATTTCCAAATATCAGTCAACAGCAACATTGGTACAAAGTTGGATTCGGACCCCAGGAAGTTAATCGTTGGCAATCCGAGTAATCCGAGCGCGCTATTTACCAGTCCGTCATATGCCAGCACATTGATGACTACCCCGGATACGATGATCCAGGACAGGAAGTGCGGGAACGTAAGAACGGTTTGGAATAATTTTTTCCCTCTGCGCATCCGCAATTCATTCAGCAACAGCGCCAGAATGATCGGGAATGGGAACTGAATAATCAGTTTCAGAATATTGATGTACAGCGTACGCCATACTGCGTCGATAAAGGTTGGATCACGGAAAACATATTTGAAGTTCTCGAATCCGCTCCATGGACTTCCCCAGATGCCCAGGTTGGCCTTGTAATCTTTGAATGCCAGAGACAGGCCACCCATCGGCATGTAGGCAAACAGAATTAGCCAGACAAGCCCCGGAATAAGCAGGGTGTATGTCATTCGGTGCTTCCAGATTTCAGTCCAGAGCGAATTGCCCTTCACGTTTCCCTTCAGCTTTTTGCTAGGTCCTTCGGCTGCAGGTTTCACATTGCATCTCCTCACTCTACTATGGTCTTGTCGTTGTACAGAAAATCAAACATCGTTCTCAGGTGGTGCTCCCAAAATTTCCATTCATGAGCCCCCGGCGTCTCCACATACCGAAAATCAAAGGCAGTCCCCTGCATGTATCTCGCATAGTCGCGATTCATCTCTACAAAGGGGTCACTATCGCCACAGCAACTGAGGATATCCGGTAAAGGAACACCCTGTTCCAGCAGCTTGGCCGACAGTGCGTAAATATCCTGATCGGCTTTCACCTGTAAACGTTCTCCAAAAACCGCTTTCATTTCCTTGATCATTGTCGCTGGCATATGGGGATCATGAAGCCGTGTCTGGATATCCGTTACGCCAGATAGAGACACTACTTTGCGATATCGCTCTGGATAAGTTAGTCCACATTTCAGTGCACCATATCCACCCATGGATAAACCTGCAACGTATGTTTTCTCCGGATCAGGATTCAGATTGAGCAGACGCTTGCATATTTCAGGTAACTCCTGAGTGATGTAGTGGAAGTAATTCAGGCCGTATTCCATATCGGTGTAATAGCTTCGATTCGCTTCCGGCATAATGATCGTACAGCCATATTGCTCTGCATACATCTCAATTGTGGTTAACCGTTGCCAGGTACTCGCATTATCGCCTGCCCCGTGCAACAGATATAGTGTACCGCCTGAAGTCTCTCCGGAGTCACTGGACACAACATGTATGCTGGTATTCATGCATAAGGTTGGCGATCCAGTTTCGATCGTTATATGTGCCATAAATGTAACCCCTCTCATCATCGCCTGCTGTCTTTACTCATTCGTTTCTCTGGCGTTGGATTGCAGGCTGTTGTAGATTCCCTTGTATTACGATGGGTTATCGAAACGATTTTCTCGAATCGTTTCAAAACATAGCCAACGTTGATTCACATGGACTTCATTACAACACTTTTAATGTGGAAGCGATTTCTTCGAATCGTTTCGAATAAATCATAAGCCCGATGAGTAAATCCTGTCAATAACCTTTTTACAAATTTCGCGTTTTTTTCTCGAAAAAATGCTCTTTTAAGTCTAAATTTGCGTCCAAAGACACTATTATTACGAAAAAATGAAAATTTAGTAAGTACTATTACAACTTTAATTGACACCAAACCAGGTTTATACTAACATGGGTTCTGATTTTGCATTCGAATTACGGAAACGTTTCACCAACCGATTTTACTCAGGTTTCACCTGATATTAGGGAGGTTAATATGTCTGAGCAACTCAAAGGTTTCATTCATACGATTACGGAGCAACAATTGAACGTTTTTTCCATTCGCATATTACAAAAAGGGCATCTGCTTGCCCATTGGGACCGGGATAAGGATCAGCGCAGAGTACAACATTCCATCAGTAAATCCTTCACGTGTATGGCCGTTGGTCTTGCGCTTGAAGAAGGTCTGATACATCTGGATGCGACACTTGGTGATTATTTCTCTTATGATCATGTCCCCACTGCACAGCGCAATCTCCCGTCGCCGCAGGAATTGAAACTGCGTGATCTTCTCCGAATGTCTTCGGGTCATGACTCTCCCCCTCTTTGGGCTGATGAACGAGCTTCATTGACCGAAAAGGACTGGGCGAAATATTATATGTCTCTGCCTCTGGACCGGGTACCTGGAGAACAATTTACATATAGCAGTGGGGATACATTTATGATCTCAGCCATGCTACAGGCTGCTACCGGCCAAACCGTGAAAGATTACCTGACTCCACGGTTATTTGATCCGCTTGGCATCCATGATGTAGAGTGGGAAACCTCTCCACTCGGCGTAACGCTTGGCTGTGCAGGTCTTTGGATAAGCAATGAGGAACTGAGTCGATTTGGACAGTTACTGTTGCAGGAGGGCTTTTGGGAAGGCAGACAGCTTGTACCTGCGGATTGGATTCGACAGGCTACGTCCCAGCAGATCGAAACGACTGGAGACGGTGATTGGGGAAAAGGTTACGGGTATCAGTTCTGGATGTGTTCCCATGATGCTTACCGCGCCGATGGGGCCTATGGTCAGTTGTGTATCGTAATTCCCTCAAAGGAAGCTGTCATATGTCTTAATAGTGAGGAAGAAAATATGCAAGGCATCCTGAATGCCGTGTGGAATGAGGTTTTACCCCTTTACACCCAGCATTAGTCTACGTATTTTATCTTTTTTTCAAATTGCAATTATGCCATTCAATTGAGAATAAAACAAAAAAAACGCCACGGGGTCAATGGACCCCATGACGTTATTTCTTATCCGTGTTGTGGAAGCTGAGTCATTTCATCTAAACATTGTGCGCATATGTAACGCTCTTTGAACTCGTTGACTTCCTCGATGGATCCGCAGAAAATACATTTTGGACGATATCTCTCCAAGATAATATGGTCCCCTTGTACTAAGATTTCTACAGGATCTCCCTCATTCATTTGATACCTTTTACGCAAAGATTTAGGCAATACGATCCTACCTAATTGGTCAACTTTGCGAACTACTCCAGCTGGCTTCATAGCTACGGCACACCTCTCCTATCTTACTCTAAATTTCTAGGTACATTTGTACTATGTTTATAGATTCGCCAAGATTTTGTCGAATCCTGCTGGAAATAAACATTTTTTGTCCTTTTTTTTGAAAAATGTTTTTTTTCCGAATTCTAGCCGTCATTTATAACCAAATTTTATCCTTCTAACCCCGGGAAATTGAGCTGGCGTAACGCTTCATATACAATAATTGCTGCCGAATTGGACAGATTTAATGATCTAACGTCACCAGTCATTGGCATTTTCATGCATGTATCGGGATTCGCAGCAATTAATTCAGGTGGCAGGCCTTTAGTCTCTTTACCAAAAACGAGGAAGTCCCCATCCTGAAAATTAAAATCACTATATCGGTTCTTGGCCTTCGTAGTTGCATAGAAGAAACGACCTTCCGGATATTTTTCCTGAACCTCAGCAAATGAGTCGTGGTATTCAATATGGACAGCATGCCAGTAATCCAGCCCTGCACGTTTCAATGTAGCATCATCTGTTCGAAATCCAAGTGGGCGTACGAGATGCAGATGGGTACCGGTTGCCGCACAAGTACGCGAAATATTGCCTGTGTTCGCCGGAATTTCTGGTTCAACCAGAACGATGTGTAAAGCCATATGTGTTCAATCTCCTTTTCATTTCATGTTGACGACAACCCTCTAATCTTAAAGAAAAGCCCTCCACACGTCAATGTGGAAGGCTCCCTATACTTAATTATCCATTTGTCTTCTGGAAGTGGCTCATGAAGTCTGTCAGTGCCTTAACACTCTCATAAGGAGCAGCATTATAAATGGAGGCACGGAGACCACCCACACTGCGATGTCCTTTCAAACCTACAAATCCTTCTTCCTCCGAAGCCTTGATGAACTTTTTCTCCAATTCTTCAGAAGCAAGACGGAAGGTTACATTCATGAGGGAACGATCTTCTTGTTCAACACAACCACGGTAGAAATCACCGGAAGCATCAATTGTGTTATAGAGCAATTCCGCTTTTTTCGTATTTTTTTGCTCAATACCAGCCAGTCCGCCCTGTTCTTCAATCCATTTCAATACTTCATTCACCATATAGACCGAGAAGGAAGGTGGCGTATTGTACAGGGAGTTGTTATCTACATGTGTGCTGTAACGAAGCATGGTTGGAATCGTTTTAGGCGATTCGCTCACCAGTTCCTCACGAGCAATTACAACCGTAATTCCGGATGGACCCAGGTTCTTCTGTGCACCTGCGTAGATCATGCCGAACTGATTAAGATCAAATGGTTTACAGAAAATATCACTCGACATGTCCGCAATCAGAGGTACTGAACCGGTATCCGGGAACGACTTGAATTGCGTACCTTCAATCGTTTCGTTGGAAGTCAGATGTACATAAGCCGTACGTTCTGGCAAACTCAGATTCGAAACATCCGGCAATTTCATGAACTTCTCTGCTTCTGAAGATGCAGCAACATGTGTCTCGCCGATCAACTTCGCTTCAGACAGAGCCTTCTTGGCCCAGCTGCCAGTCATCACGTAACTTGCAGTCTGCCCTGCACCGAGCAGGTTCATTGGCAACATCGCGAACTGAGTGCTTGCACCGCCCTGCAGAAAGAGAACCTTGTATCCTTTTGGATTGCCTAGAAGCGACAACAACCGCTCCTGAGCTTCATTATGTACAGACTCATACACCGCTCCACGGTGAGACATCTCCATAATCGACATGCCTGTATTACGAAAATCTACAAATTCCGCCTGTGCACGCTCAAGTACCTCAAGTGGTAACGCCGCAGGTCCTGCATTAAAGTTATACGCTCTTTTTGTCACAAAATCCCCCGCCCTTTCCATCCGTAACTCTGACATACAAACAGCATTTTGCACAATTCGATTAGAATCGCTCACGGGTATAAGAGTTGGACAGGAAGAAGCATCCTGATCCAACCAACGTATAGACAAATTGAATCATTTTGATCTATATCTTACTTATTGAAAGTCGCTCTATGGATTTGTGCAAAATGCACTCAAAGTAAATATTATCGCTATGATATCAGTATTCTCTATCTGCTTCAAGGGCAATATGCACTGAAGTGTTGAATTCAGGTCATCAAATTCCTTTATCACCCTGCAAAGTTAAAGCACTACATTGTTTAATTCAAGGAAAAGCCTCCGAGAGCGTGTCCCGGAGGCTTTAAGTTGGAACAAGAACTGTTCCGACCCCGACCGATTAGCAGTCGAAGTAGAGGCTGTACTCGTGCGGATGAATGCGGATCGCTACTGCTTTCGCTTCATCACGTTTGAGGTTGATGTAGTTATCAAGGAAGTCTTTCGTGAATACGCCGCCTTCAGTCAAGAACTCGTTGTCAGCTGCCAGAGCATCAAGTGCTTCTTCCAGGGAAGCTGGCACACTGCGGATGTTTTCTTTATCTGCATCAGACAGGTCATAGATGTTTTTATCGAGAGGACCATATCCAAGCTCAGTTGGGTTAATTTTGCGTTTGATTCCATCTAGACCCGCCATCAACATTGCGGAGAATGCCAAGTATGGGTTAGCTGTGGAGTCTGGTGTACGGAACTCGATACGACAACCTTTTGGTGTCACAGCTGCAACCGGAATACGAACTGCTGCGGAACGGTTACCTTTGGAGTAAACCAAGTTAACTGGTGCTTCGTAACCAGGTACAAGACGTTTGAATGAGTTTGTACTAGGGTTAGTCAAAGCAATCAGTGCCGGAGCATGGTACAGAATACCTCCGATGTAGTGCAGAGCCATTTCACTCAGGTTAGCATATCCCGCTTTGTCATAGAACAATGGGGAATCGCCATCAAAGATGGATTGGTGAACGTGCATTCCGCTACCATTATCACCGAACAATGGTTTTGGCATGAATGTTGCTACTTTGCCATATTGACGTGCAGTGTTGTGCACGATGTATTTGTATGCAAGCAGGTTATCTGCTGTTTTCTTCAGTGTATCAAAACGGAAATTGATTTCGGCTTGACCCGCTGTCGCCACTTCATGGTGATGACGCTCAATTGACAGGCCAGCTTCTTCCAAAAGGCGACACATTTCGCTACGAATATCTTGTTGTGTATCCACTGGTGCTACTGGAACATATCCGCCTTTAGTACGAACTTTGAAGCCCAGGTTTCCGCCTTCTTCCTGACGGTTGGTATTCCAAGAAGCTTCTTCTGAATCTACGAAGTAGGAAGAGCTGTTCGTGCCGCTCTCATAACGAACATCGTCGAAGATGAAGAACTCGGATTCAGGTGCGAAGAATGCTGTTGTACCTACGCCGCTTTCTTGCAGGAAAGCTTCTGCTTTAACAGCGATGCTGCGTGGGTCACGCTCATAACGCTCGCCATCCGGAGTGAAGATATCACACATAACATTCAATGTAGGGTGTGCAGTGAACGGATCGACATAAGTCGCTTCAGGGTCTGGCATCATAACCATATCGGACTCTTCAATTCCGCGGAAACCTTGGATAGAAGAACCGTCAAAAGCTACTCCATTTACGAACGTGTCTGCATCAACAGCCGAAGCTGGCAACGAGATGTGATGTGCACGACCAGCTAAATCTACAAAACGAAAATCTACCCACTCGATGTTGTTCTCTTGAATTGATTTCAATACGTTTTCAACCGACATGTATTCGTCCTCCCAAATATTCCGAACATTAAACAACCCCACTAAGAAAATGTCTAAATTCGAATTTTTTTCTGTCGTCATTATAAATTTTAAAACATGACATCGTCAATACTTATGTAAGGTATTTTTTGAAGGGATGTTAGATATACTCACACTTTATAAATAACATAAATTCATATAACAACTAGTTTTATATACATTTAACTGGTTTAATGCGGTAAAGCGACCCCTGTTTTAACCTAAATCATGGGAAAAACTTCACATCATAAATGTTTCTTATCACTATTGATTAATAAATACGTTCAAAACTGCAAAATATGCAAAAAACCGAGCATCTATCTGATTCCGTTGCAATGAACGAGATCAAAGGAGATGCCCGGATGATGATCCAGACCTTGACTATGAAATTCTTATTACACGCCTACACGTGCCGGGAAAAATTCTGCCGGTTGTTTGGCCGTACTGAATGATTTACCCACGATTGGTGCCAATTTCTCCAGATCCTGCAACAGGTTGGCGAATTGGTCAGGGAACAAGGATTGCACACCATCTCCTGTCATGGAGTTATCCGGATCGGTATGCATTTCAATGATCAGGCCATTGGCACCTGCAGCAACGGAAGCTTTTGTCATCGGTTCCACCAGTTCACGTCGTCCAGTACCATGGCTCGGATCGGAAATAACCGGCAAATGGCTCAGAGACTGCAGAACAGGGATCGCTGACAGATCCAACGTATTCCGTGTGTAGGATTCAAACGTACGAATACCACGTTCACACAGCATAACATTTGGGTTACCACCCGCAAGAATGTATTCAGCCGCATTCAACAATTCATCGTATGTCGCACTGAAACCACGTTTCAACAATACCGGCTTGCCACACTCACCCAATTTGCGGAGCAGGTCAAAGTTCTGCATGTTACGTGTACCTACTTGCAGAATATCTGCGTACTCGGCGCAAATATCCACATACTCGGGTGTCATGACTTCTGTAATGGTCAGCAGGTCATGTTTCTTCCCTGCTTCCGCCATCATGATCAATCCCTCTACGCCCGTTCCCTGGAAGCTGTAAGGACCCGTACGAGGCTTAAATGCTCCCCCACGTAACACTTGCCCACCAGCAGCTTTCACAAGCCCGGCAATCTCATCAATCTGTGCAGCGGATTCAACCGCACATGGTCCGCCCATGACAACAAGTTCTTTTCCGCCGATATCTACACCTTTGATGGAGATCACCGTATCTTCCGGATGGAAGTCGCGGCTTGCCAACTTGTAGGACTTCGAGATTTTAACGACATTCTCGACACCTTTCATTTGGCGAAGATGCTCTTGCATTTTAGGTTCAACTTTACCAATCAAACCAATGATAGTACGATCCTCTCCGCGAGAGATATGCACCTGAAGCCCTTCTTTTTCAATAACTGCAACGATATCCTGAATCTGTTCCTCCGGTGTAGCTTTGCCTGCAATAACGATCATATTAATTCCCATCCTTCCTTGTATGAGAGCACAATCATTTCTTAACGTGCGTCTGATTAAATATAAAAACTCTGTCGCGCTTAAACGCTTGTTCGCTTTTAAGCTTTTATCCGTTAAAGTGAATATACCATAGTTATCTGATTGCGTCAAGGTACACATTCCTTATCCATATACAAAAAAAAGAATCCTGCTCCACAGGCTCCGACATTCGGATATCTGCTTAACAGGATTCTTCTCATTCACATCTCATTTTTAATTCTCATACACTTAGACTTACTTTTACATTTCCTAAGGTGTACGTGTTTTTTCTCTAACTGGAGGCAACAGTTTGCTCATGTTCACGGTACGTTTGATCTCCCACGTCTCCGGCTTGTCATGTTCATACTGTTCCAGGTAAAGGATGACTTCTTTCGTGATCGGTGTTGGTGTTGATGCACCCGAAGTAACCGCCACCTTATTTACACCTTTCAGCCATTCTTGCTGAATCTCGGAAACATCAGATACACGGTAGGCCGTAACACCCGCAATCTCCTCCGACACTTGTGCCAGACGGTTAGAGTTATTGCTGCGAGGATCACCCACCACGATAACCAGGTCCGATTGACCTGCCTGTTCCGCGACAGCTTCCTGACGAACCTGAGTTGCGAGGCAAATCTCATTATGAATCTCAGCGCCTGGAAACTTCTCCAGCAGACGGCTCATAATGTGTTTGATATCCCACTGGCTCATCGTTGTCTGATTTGTAATAAGGATTTTGCCTGGAGATACGTTCAGCTCTTCGATCTCTTCTTCCTTCTCGATCAGATGAACGAGATCTGGTGCAACACCAACGGCACCTTCTGGTTCAGGGTGATTCTTTTTGCCGATATAGATGATCTGATAACCCTCTGCCGTCTTCTCCCGAATGAGATCATGGGTCTTGGTGACATCAGGGCATGTTGCATCCACTGTTGTCAATCCTTTGTCCCGTGCCAACTTGCGCACTTCAGGAGATACACCATGAGCTGTGAAAATAATCGTGCCACTCTCCACTTGGCTCAAAATATCCATCCGGTTCGGACCATCCAATGTAATAATACCTTCATCTTCAAAGGAATCCGTCACATGTTGGTTATGCACAATCATACCCAATATATAAATAGGTCGTGGTAAATCCAGATTGCGTGCCGCTTGACGCGCGAGCACCATCGCATCCACAACGCCGTAACAATATCCCCGCGGCGAAATTCGTAGTACTTCCACTTGGTTGCCACCCGCTTTCTTTCTCGGCAACGTTGCCGATGTAATTGCAGTCCTGTCTATTATACCTTTATTCGATAGGCGGAGCAAAGACAACCGGCAACCAGATAATAAAGGTGGTTCCTTCTCCACGTCTGGTCACAACCTCAACCGATCCATGGTGTTCCTCAATAATCCACTTCGCAATCGAAAGTCCCAGACCGATGCCCGGTGTAGCCCCGCGGGATTCATCTGCCCGATAGAAGCGATCAAAGATGAACGGCACTTCGTCCCGATCCATCCCAATACCGGTGTCGCTAATGCGTAGTCCCACCTGGCCCTTGTATAATACGGCATCCAGCGTCACAGAGCCTTCAGGTGTGTATTTAAACGCATTTTCGATGAAAATAAACAGCATCTGTTGCAGATAGTCCTTGCTACCATTCACATAAATGCCGTTCAGGATGGAAAAATCTCCTGGAAGCCAGTCTGCCTGACGATCCAGAAATTGTGCTCTGCGTGCTACTTCCTGTACGAGTATCTGCAGCGGGATCGGATTCAGTTCAATTTTCTGACCCGTATCCGCTCTCGCCAGCGATAACATGTCGCTGATCAGCCTGCTCATACGTTTTCCCTCGTCCGCCATATCTTCAATGGCTTCCAGCGACATTTGTTTGACGGTCTCCTCATCCAGATTCGGTCGGTCGGTCCCCTCCTGATCCCACAGCTTCTTCAGGAAGTCTACGTTCCCGCGTATGGTGGTCAGCGGCGTACGCAGTTCATGCGATGCATCGGATACAAAGCGGCGCTGGGCAGCATTCGTCTCCTCCAAACCGCGGAATGACAATTCTGTACGTTCAAGCATATTATTCACCGTTTCAATCAGACGCCCGATCTCATCCTTCGGCCCGGCATATTGAATACGTACACTTAAGTCATCTCCAGATTGAATCTGATTGGCGGCATCAATTACAGTCACGAGCGGACGCATCGACTTGCGAGCCAAGACGAGACCTGAGGTAATAGCCAATGCCATCGCTACCAGCCAGCCAAAAACCAAAATATTAAGCAACGCTTCCAGCAAGCGCTCCTGTGAACTTACATTCGCACCAACCTGAAGAATCCCACGTACTTCATTGGTTCCCTGAAGAGAAAGGGGAAGCTGATTCACCAGAAACGGTGTACCATCCACATAGATCTTGGATATGCCTCGGTCTTTAAGTATCTCATTGGCTTTTAATACCGGAAACTGAATCTGCAGTTTCTCCATATTACCCGAGATTCTGCCTGAGCGACTCTGATAATCCCAGAGTTGAATATAAATTTGTGCCTCCTGAAGCTGACTCTCTGTAAATGGGTCCAGATCCAACGACTGTGAAAGAGGATTAACACCAATCTGTTCCGTAATCCGGGTACTCTTCACCTTCAATTGCTGTTCGACTTCCTGATAGGAGTTAAAATAAACAAAGGCATAGATTACAACGCCCCAAAAGATAAGAACAGCCGCCAAAATGCCAGAATACCATGCGGTTAGTCTTAACCGGATGGACATATCAAGAGTCACCTCTCAGGATGTAGCCGGCTCCCCGGATGGTCTGGATTAGACGTTTGCCACCGTATTCTTCAGTCTTCTGTCTGAGCATGGCAATGTATACTTCAAGCACGTTAGACTCACCGCTGTAATCATAACCCCAGATTTTATCCATAATCAGATCACGGGACAGTACCCGTCTTGGATTTTGCATGAACAGATTCAACAGTTCGAATTCTTTGGCAGTCAGCTCCAGACGCTGCCCATCTCGCAATACTTCACGTGAGTCATTGTCCAAAATGATATCTTCATACATTAAGCGGTTGTCCGGCGTACCCGCACTATCTGACTTGCGGCGCAGCAATGCACGGACACGTGCCAATAATTCTTCCAGCGCAAAAGGTTTTACAAGGTAGTCATCGGCTCCTGTGTCCAGTCCGGTCACCCGGCTCTGTACTTCATCCTTGGCCGTCAGCATCAGCACAGGCACTTTACTGCCTGCTTCTCTCAATCTGCGACATACCTCAAATCCGTCAATCTGCGGCATCATCACATCCAGCACAACGATGTCCGGCTCCTTGTCCATCAGTTTGCTGAGGCCTTCAGCTCCATTGGAAGCCGTCTGTACCTCATATCCTTCAAAAGCCAGCCCCCGGCGGAGCATGGATACAATTTTTTCGTCATCATCCACAATCAAAATAGTTGAGCGCATGGTGGTCTTTCTCCTTTATCCTAACGTTTTATCCCATTGTAACAGGCAGAAGCACAATCTGCATCTTCAAGTAGGCGTCTCCAATCCGTCCTGGTCCATTGTAACCCTGCTTCATCAGGGCAAAAAAACGGAAGGGCCTTCAAACCCTTCCGTTGTGTTAATCCTCACCTTATATTTATGGTTGCTGCTGTTGTGTATCTGTTGTTTGTGAAGTATCAAAATCATTTTTATTGCCGATTTTGATTTTCAGATCCATTTTCTTACCGTCACGCACCACGTTTAATGTCACTTCACTGCCGATTTTCTGTTTCTTGATGAAATCAATCAGGTCTTGACTTGTCGCATAAGGCGTACCGTTGGCACCTGTGATGATATCATATGCACGAAGATCTGCTTGGTAAGCCGGTGATTGGAAGATCGTGCTGGCTACAACTGAACCTTCGGTAACGTCTGTTCCCATTTGTTTAGCAACTTCAGGCGTGAGAGCCATCAGAGACGCACCGATAAAGGGTACTGGCTCTTTGGGAACTTCTTTGTTCTCTTTAAGATATTTAACGGCTTCAGAGATGACGCTCGACGGGATTGCAAAACCAATACCCTGTGCATCTGCGCTTACTGCAACGTTCATTCCGATAACTTCCCCATTCAGGTTAAGCAACGGACCACCGGAGTTACCCGGATTAATCGAAGCATCGGTTTGCAGCAAATGGCTGTACTCACGTGTTTTTCCTGTTTCTTCATCTGGAATGCTGATCGTACGTTCTTTGGCACTCAGTACACCTGCTGTAACGGTGTGTTCAAATCCTTCAGGGTTACCAATAGCTACAAGCCATTCACCGACTTGAGTACTGTTGGAATCGCCCAGTGGAGCTACAGGGAACGCATCGTCACCACTGTTTTTCTCAATTTTCAATACAGCCAAATCCAGATCAAAGCTGCTTCCCAGCAATTTAGCTTCATAAGGTTTGCTGTTGTTCTCCAGCGTTACCTGGATTACATCTGCACCCTGAACAACGTGTTGATTCGTCAGGATATATCCTTCTTTGTCAAAAATGAACCCGGAACCAATGCCCATAGGTACAAGCTGATTACCGCTTTGTGGTTGCTGGCTTTGGCCTTGATTGCCTTCCGTTCCGCCGCCATTACCAAAGAAGTATTGGTACAGCGGATCACTTGTATTTGATCCACCCTGACCCAATCCTGTACGTGAGGACTGCTTCGCGAGTGTTTCGATTTTGACGACAGCCGGACTTGTACTTGTTACTACGGAAGACACATCTTCTTTGCCTGTTGGCAGTAACGACGCTGTGACATTGTTGCCTCCGCCTGTGTTTGTAGACGCTTCCTGTCCTGAACTTTGATTGTCCGTGTTCGTAAGTGCCGTCTCCGGTGTGAACATGTTTGTTCTATCAGCTGTGTACATGAGAACGGTGATGACCAGCATCCCGGCAATAAAGGAAAATAGAAGTGATCTTACGGAAGAACGTGGCTTGCGGTTATTATAGTTCCAGTTGCCTTTGCCGCCATTCCCTTGATCTCCACCGTTACCTGAGCCGTTTCCACCGCCTGATGATGATCTTTTCGCTTGTTCAGATGATTCACTATTATAGTAAGTAGGTACGGGTCTCACCGGATCAGGTTTTGTAATCTCTACATTTCCTTCTTCACGTTGATTATTGCTTCCCATGTGATTTGCTGTATCTTCCTGATTCACGGACTGAAAAGGTCCATAAGAATAATAATAGGAGGATTCGTCCGTTCCGGAAGAATTGCGGTTCTCCGTTTGTTTGGTTTCGTTTTCCTCGTCTTGACGGTTCGATCTATAGTTGCGTTCATCCATGCCTCTCTACCTCCCAATCTCTTATTCCCAAGAGATATTCTTTAACTGTCCTTATTTTGTACTTTAAACCTTAACCGTACCTTAAAAACAATTAAAAAGGAGATAAAAGCACGTAAGAATAGACTCTTTTCCCCGTCACGACAGCATTTTACCCTTTCGTTTTCACCCAACCCTGACGATGCGCATAGATGGCCAATTGTGTACGATCGTCCATCTCACATTTCATCAGCAGGTTGCTCACATGTGTTTTGACGGTTTTGATACTGATATGTAATTCTTCTCCGATATCTTTGTTGGTCTTTCCCTCTGCAATAAGCAGCAGCACTTCCTTCTCCCGTTCAGTCAGACCCGATTCACTCTCTCTCGCTGTACGTTGTCTGATTCCCCGGGTTAACGCCTGCGACACATCACCTGTCATAACAGGCATGCCTCTATAGGCCCCTTGCAGAGCATAGATCAGTTCTTCAGCAGAGACTGTCTTCAGTACATAACTTACCGCACCCGCTTCAATCGCTTGCACAACCAGATCATCCTCCAGGAAACTGGTGAGCATCACAATTTTCATCCCTGGAAATTCAGTCATGATGGCTTTTGTTGCTTCAGCGCCATTCATTACAGGCATCATCAGATCCATCAGGATCAGGTCCGGCATTTCACTATCATTTAACTTACGTAACTGATCAAGCGCATCCTGCCCATGGCCCGCTTCTCCCATCACATGAAAAGTAGGTTCCAGCATCAGATATGTTTTCAAGCCCATGCGCACCATATCATGGTCATCCACAATCATCACGTTTACTTTACCACTCATTGCGTCTCCCCCTCTGGTTCACTCAGGAACGTTCGGGAATTTCGGGATCAATACCCGTACCGTCGTTCCCGCTCCCGGTTTCGATATAATCTGAACTTGCCCCCCAAGCTTCTCCGCCCGTTCACGCATGGTAGATAACCCGTATGAACCCGGACGCTCCGCTTGCTGTAAAAATCCCTGACCATCATCGCTGATGCTCATGCTGATCTGATGTTCACTCTCCCGTATGGACAGACTAACCACTCCAGCCTCTGCATGCTTCACGACATTGGCAACTGCCTCCTGAATAACAAGAAACAGCTGGTGCTCAATGGCATCCGAGATTCCGCCATCCAGTTCCAGCTCTTTCACACCTTTAAGACCATTCTGCCTGCAATAATCAGGAAACCAACTATCCAGTGCTGCGGTGAGGTCACGCCCTTCCAGCTCCACCGGTCGAAGTTGGGCAATCAGTCCTCGCATCTGACGCTGTGCAATATGTGACATCTGTATTAACTGGTCCAGTACTTTACCGCCATGTTCCGGATTCATCTCCAGCAGTCGCGGTAAAGACGAAGCCGACATATGCATGGCAAACAGCTGCTGGCTAACCGTGTCATGGAGGTCCCTTGCCATTCGTTTGCGCTCTTCAAGCACAGCCCGCTCCGAGGCTTGCTCCTTCTCAATGACTTCCTGCTCACCGAGGCGCTGAAGCAGTCTCATCTTTTTCTCAATCGAATCCATCATGACATTGAACTCCTGATAGACACGACCAAACGAAGCGTCATCCGCTTCAGGCATGCGCACCGCCAGATTACCCTTGGATACTTTCAACATGTTGAGATCAAGCAGGTCGATCTTGCGTTGGAGTCGTAATGCAGCGATATATCCGGTGATAACGGTGGCCAGCACAACAACAGCAACATAGGTCCATGCCCGCTGACGACCAGCCCCCATCAACACCTCTCCATACAATAGATAGAATCCGCCCAGCGTAATCAGACCAGTTAGCGCAAAATACATCATCAGTTCCCATTTATTGGCCTTGAGAATTGTTCGAATCATGCATTAACCCACCTTATTCACTTTGACGTCTCCGATAAACACACTTACAATAATCCGTACTTTTTTGCTTGCTTCATGGTAATGGGCAGTTTCAGCCTGGGCACTACTCAGGAATCCGCCGCGTTTCTGGTTCAACAGTGACATATCTCCAATGAAGGAATTTGTCGTCACCGTCACACCCAGATCCATATCTTCCGGAACAAATACTTTCACATCCCCAATAAATGAAGAAATGACAATCTTCGTCTCCCCATAAGGAATCTGTGCCTTCGTCAAATCAATTACAGTATCTCCGATAAAAGCCGAGATGTTCATTGGTTTCAACGAGAACACTTCCTGCCCCATGTACAGATCACCGATGAACGCCGATTTGTTAATGGTATTGCCACTGCCATAATCCCCATAACCATTTCCGTAGCCATCATCATAATGTTTTCCATATCCGGTATCGTTAGAGTTATAGGATTGATGTTTCTTCTTATATTGATGCCCTTGTGATGATGAATCCGTTGATCCTGTGAAATGAGGGCCATGTGCATCGTTCTTCTGTTCCTGTTTTGGTTTGCCAAATGTTTTCTCGAACTGTTCGTCAAACGATGACGGCATCTCCAGATCCTCCGGATCTAACGGTTTATAAGGTTGCTCAGGTGCTGGAGGTGGCTGCATCTTGTCATGATGTTTCCGATCACGACGTCGTGGCCCGATCAGTACGAACAATCCTCCGCCAATCAGCATTACCGGGATCAGATAACGAATGAACTCCCCCATGGAGTAATCAATCCATCCCAGGTTACGGGCAAGAAAGTAACCGCCGATCGCCAGTACAATTACGGGTCCAATAAAGGCGTAACCCCCGTTGCGACGAATCTCGGATATTCCTTTGACCCCCCACCAGATTAGAAATAACGGCCAATATGTTCTGAAAATATATCCTACATCAATGTCATATCCCAATTGTCTGAACAAGATCATCGCACCAATAGCAATAAGAGGTATGCCAACCCACCAGCGGTCACGCGTCGATCGTTTCATCGCTCATGTCTCCTTTGTCTGTATTATGTATCCAGTGTAACTCAGACAAGACAATGAGAACAGCGGCGGCAGGTGGAATTCATCTCGGTCTCGAGACTGAGATCAGAGGATATTAATGTAAAAAACTTCGCATATGTAAAACACCCTGGAGCTGCTGCTCCAGGGTACTGAATCATCATTTGATTAATGAATCTTCAATTATTTTTTGTATTTTGATGCTTTGCCTTGACCTTGGCCAGTTTGGCCTGTGTTTTCTACACCGAACTCGGCATTGTATTTTTCATCAGGTGTTTGGAAATTATCTTGTACTTTGTTTTGAGCGGATTGCTTCACTTTTGCTGCTGCATTCTCTTCTCCAAACTCTGCATTGTACTTCTCGTTTGGCGTTTGGTACCCTTGTGATTTTTTAGCCACAACGAATCACCTCTCTCTTCATATTTACGATGCATTGCTGCACCGCGGGGTTCGTCCCCAGTCAGTATTATGTGGAGAGAGCACTTCAGTTATTCATGTGACCATGTGAAATTAAATGGCCTTGTCCAACCACGAATCCGGTACGGATTTGTACACATCGATTGCATCGGCCAACTCGCTGAGCATCTTTTCTGTGCATTTCCCAGCGCCTTGCCTGATCACCTGTACCTCCACATCCTTTTTGCCCCACTCTTTGTACACTTGCTTGGTTGTCGGGAAATACAGATCAATCTTATTACCTTTGATCGCCGAACCAGTATCTGCAACAATACCGTATCCATAGCCCGGAATATACAGAATGGAACCCATTGGGAACAACTTCGGATCAGCTGCAATCGTGGAAACTGTTTCTTTATCACGACGTACTTTGACACCAGAATACGTAATTCCGTATTGCGGGTGTTTGGGTCCTTTTCCTGTAGACTCCACTCCTGCTGTATATCCCGTTGCTGTAACCTTTTGTGTACCCAGGATTTGTTCTGAACGCGGAGCAAGTACCGGCATAGACGGATCTGCCACTTGTTTCTCTGGAAGCTCAGGTCTTGGGATGACCATCGGTTGCGGTGACCACAATAAAGCCATATACACCATGGTCGTCAGCTGGGCTTCATCGCTGTATTGATGGCTAACCTGTTCCGGAAATTCCTGAATAGGCTTGCTCGAAGTCTCAATAATCAGACCTTCACTGCTACTGTTGTGACTCTCCACATGCAGTACTGCACTTTCCTCTTCAAATGTATAGGCATCCGCCTGATTCAGGTTAACCATCATCCCGGCGAACATCACACAGCCAACCAATAAACCCCGTATATGTTCCTTTTGAATTGAGAATTGCTTTTTCATTGTATAACCTCCCCCTCACTGCAAAGGTTTTCCAAAAAGCAATTAATCTATACTTTTTACTGCAAACACTACGAAAAAACGCCTGAATAACATAGGTCAATCCCATGTCATTCAGGCGTTATGCAGAGTGATCAGTGCAAATATACACTGGTTATCTGATAGATCATTTGTTCATTTATACCAAACGTGTTGCAATTTCTTCTTTCAATTGAGCGATTATTTCATCGACCGGTTTCATGCCCAGATCGCCTTCTCCACGCTTACGCACGGATACTGCTTCTGCATTACGCTCATTCTCACCGACAACAAACATATAAGGCATTTTCTCAAGCTGCGCCTCGCGGATTTTATATCCAAGCTTCTCATTCCGCAGATCAGCTTCAGCAGAGATTCCCGCACGTTTCAGTTTCGCTTCCACTTCACGCGCATAATCGTCGAAGTTTCCGGATACCGGAATCACTTTTGCCTGAACTGGAGACAACCACAATGGGAAAGCTCCTGCAAAGTTCTCCAGCAAGAATGCTGTGAAACGTTCCATTGTACTAATTACACCGCGGTGGATAACGACCGGACGATGTTTCTGTCCGTCATCTCCCACATATTCAAGTTCAAAGCGCTCAGGCAACAGGAAGTCCAGTTGAACCGTAGACAATGTCTCTTCTTTGCCCAGGGCTGTTTTGATCTGAACATCCAATTTCGGACCGTAGAACGCCGCTTCACCTTCAGCTTCATAGAAAGGAAGGTCAAGTTCTTCCACAACTTCACGCAGCATGCGTTGGGACATCTCCCACATCTCGTCGTTCTGGAAGTATTTCTCGGTATCCTGCGGATCACGATAGGACAGACGGAAACGGTATTCGTTAATACCGAAATCCTTATAGACTGTTTGAATCAACTCGATAACACGAGCGAACTCTTCTTTGATCTGATCCGGCCGTGCAAAAATGTGTGAGTCGTTCAGTGTCATTGCACGTACACGATGCAGACCTGTTAACGCCCCCGACATTTCATAACGGTGCATCATACCAAGCTCGGCAATACGGATTGGCAGATCACGGTAGCTGTGCATGCTGGACTTGTACACCATCATATGGTGAGGACAGTTCATTGGACGGAGAACAAGTTCCTCGTTATCCATAACCATTTTCGGGAACATATCTTCCTGGTAGTGCTCCCAGTGTCCAGATGTTTTGTACAATTCCACGTTACCCAGAACCGGTGTGTATACATGCTGGTATCCCAGGCTTTCTTCCAGATCCACAATATAACGCTCCAGAGTACGGCGCAGCTTCGCACCGTTAGGCAACCAGATTGGCAAGCCTTGACCGACCAGTTGGGAGAATGTGAACATTTCCAGCTCTTTACCCAACTTACGGTGATCCCGTTTTTTAGCTTCTTCGAGGAAGTGCAAATGCTCGTCCAGCTGTGCTTTTTTCACAAAAGCCGTACCATAGATACGTTGAAGCATTTTGTTTTTGCTATCTCCACGCCAGTAAGCACCCGCGACATTCATCAGTTTGAACACTTTGATTTTGCTAGTTGATGGTACGTGAGGGCCACGACACAAGTCGAAGAATTCACCTTGCTCATAAATCGTAATCACGCTGTCCGCTGGCAAATCACGAATCAACTCAAGTTTGTAAGGATCGCCCACTTCTTCGAACGTTTTGATCGCGTCCTCGCGGCTAACTTCCTTACGTACAATTGGCAAGTTCTCATTCACAATACGTTCCATTTCCTTCTCGATCTTTTGCAGATCTTCAGGATTGAGCGCATGTTCGAGGTCCATATCATAGTAGAAACCATCTTCAATGACAGGGCCGATACCGAGTCGTACCTCTTTGTTACCATATAAACGTTTCACTGCTTGAGCCATCAAGTGAGCTGTACTATGACGCATCACTTCAAGTCCTTCTGGTGAATCCAGAGTTACGATCTCCACCAATGCTCCCTCATGAAGTGTTGTGGACAAGTCCACCACGATACCATCCAGCTTCCCGGCTACGGCATTTTTGCGCAATCCGCTACTAATTGAAGCGGCTACGTCCTCAATGCTGCTGCCATCCGCGTACTCACGTACCGAACCATCCGGTAATTTAATGTTCACTGCCATTTGTCTCATTCCTCCTGTTAATGTAACCTTCGTGTCCAGATATTTATGGACTGATTATCTATTGCTATTCCAGTCATTTTGCAAAGGAACGCAAAAAACACCCGTCCCGGCAAAGGGACGAGTGATATATACTCGTGGTTCCACCCTAATTCAGCTGATTCATCCATATTCGGAAATACAGCCCTCATTGGCATGACGATAACGGGCATGACCCGGCAGATCCTTACTCGCGGATAATCCCCAATAAAGGCGATATTCTAACTCCACTTTCAAAATTGCAGCTACAAAGGGGTAAACCATACGTGATATCCGGAGGAAATTTCAGCCTTGGTTCCTCTCTCTGCACCGATCTTGCGTGTGGTTGTTGTCTCTGTCAACGCTTTTGGTTCAATGGTTCACATGAAAAATTCATGGATCAACAGTTATTATAATTGCCGAGATCACTTGCGTCAAGACCTGTCAACAATCCTGAGCGCAGCACTTCGCATTCCGGGCAATGATGACATATTTGCACTTTGTCTTCAAAGATCTGGCATATGGTCGAGATGATTGGCAGATCCGGGGTGCGTGTATGGAGCATGACCTTCTCAGGAGAGATTGAGATGAGTGTACTTACAATCATATCTTCAATATCCATCTCCAGTTCCAGACCCGGCATTTCCACAACGACCTGTTCATCCTTTTGCACGGGTAACAGATTAAGTCCAGCATCCAGGACCTGAAATTCATGCATTCCCTTGTGTACAAGATGAACCAGAGGTACTTTGGCTTCTTGAAAAAACACAAAATATTTTAACAGCCCCATAAACTCTTCATACTGCCGATCCATCCAAAACTCATCCAGCGCATACTCCACTAATTCCTGAAGCTCCTGCTTATATGGCCGTATGCGGAAGTTGATAATGCCTTCAAGGTGAAAAAAGTGAACATCCTCCAGGTCCTGCCGTAGTCCACTGGCTAACGTAGTACGACGGCGCTCTCGAAGTCCGGGCTGATCCAGATCACCATTTAATAGAAGTGGCATGCAGATTCGATTGACCTTTTCCACCTCATGCTCATCCATGACAGAACACGCCTTGGCGATCATATCCTCCACCATGCTCCGTTCTTGTGTCTCCATAATGAAGTCGGCGAGTCCAAGGGAGAGCAGATCACTGATCCGGGGAAGCCATTGCTGGAAGTCTTCGTGATTCTCATTCCCTCTGCACACCCAGGTTGCTCTTCCATCATTATGTTTGAAGGTGAGCCGAAATCCTCTTTTACTTATATGTAAACCTTTGGTTTTTTCCTTGACACAACGATAAAATTGATCCGCTTCCTCTTGCCCCGATACATCGGTCCATACAGCAAACAGTTCCACAAGAATCACTCCTTTCCTTCCTGTTCAAAGTATATGGCAAGGCCGATGGGGATATACGAAGCGGATTGATGGAAAGCGTGTCATGATTTCTCAGTATATTATAAAGAGGTTTGGAGTTAAGACAAAAATGTGTTATTATTTTAATAACAGTATATTTCACGGGAAAGGAGGGAAGCCAAAATGAGACAACAACCTAGAATACTCCACTACACTATCATTATCATTTTGTGCGTTTTCCAAGCCTTGTGCTTCCCTATTCCGATGCAGTCCGAATCTGCCGTTGGGGTGTCTGTAGAAGCAACTTCCAACAAGGAAGTGCTGTTGCAAATACCCGAATCCCAGCAGAAACCTGTCATTCGCAAATATCCACAAGTTATGTCCAAGCTGATTGCGGTTACGCATAATAAGCCTGTCTTTCTTGTCCTCGCATTGTTATTGATGCTGCGAATCCCTACAACGGGTCTGTCCTTTAAACCGTGGTATTGTTTGTTTAAACGCAGATTATTTCTGCTACCTATTAAGTTTACCAGCATGTATGTATCCCTCACCCCTATAGCACCAAAATACGTAAACGCTCTTCACTAGCCGTTACGACGTATTTACAGGTTGCTTTTGCATGAAGACACCTCTGTAATGAAAGACGGTGCGCTTGTGCATAACTTATAACCCTTTTAGCACACGTTAGATAAACCTATATTTATGACAGTACCTATTTTTGTTGTACCCAAACCGACAAATTCAAATCATATGGCTGTGTCAGGAATTTCTGGCTCTGTTTACCCGCATCTTTTGATGTTCCCTTGAGCAGCAGATTAATCATTTTCGGGAAATAAGCCTGTCTTCTATGGCCAGCCCCTAATTATAAGGAGGCAACAATCCATGGATGTACGCGAAACAGACTTGCCGGGAATCGGCAAAAAATTTCAGATTGAAACAAGCAGCGGTGATAAAATTGTCATTATTATTCACGATGACGGTCGCCGGGAAATGTACCACTTCGAGTATGATGATCCCGATCAAAGCATCTCGATGATCACACTTGACGATTACGAAGCACGACAGATTGCTGCTATTGTTGGCGGATTAACTTACAAACCAAAACAGCTTGAAAATATTGAAGTAACGTTTGACGACCTGATTATCGAGTGGTACAAAATCGAACCATCCTTCGGAAGTATCGGTAAATCCATCGGTGAATTGGACGTACGTCAAAACTCTGGGGCAACGGTTATCGCCGTTGTAGAGAAAAATCACAAAAAACATATCAGCCCAGGTCCGGAGGTAGTTATCAGTGCAGAATCCACGGTGGTAGCCGTTGGCGAACGCAATCAGCAGAAACTGTTTAAATCCCTCCTCCTGACTGGAAGGGGGTAAATAGATGGATCATTTGATATTCGAAGTAGGTCTGGCCCTTGTGCTTATTGCAGCAGCCGGCCTTTTATCGGCAAAACTAAGATTTTCGGTCGTTCCATTTTATATTCTGATCGGGATGGCCGTGGGGCCACATGCCATGAAAATCTGGCATCTGGACTTCCGTTTTATTGAGAGTCAGCCTTTTATTGAATTTATGGGTCGGATCGGTATCCTGTTCCTTCTCTTCTACCTTGGACTTGAATTCTCGGTAGGTCGTTTAATTAAATCGGGTCGCTCTATTGCAGTTGGCGGCTCGATCTACATCGGCATTAACTTTACGCTGGGATTAATATTCGGTTTTGTGTCCGGTTTCCCAGTTGCAGAAGCACTTATTATCGCAGGTATAACTACCATCTCTTCCAGTGCCATTGTGGCCAAGGTACTCGTTGATTTGAAACGAACGGCCAACCCGGAAACAGAGATGATATTGGGTATTATTATGTTCGAAGATGTATTCCTCGCTGTATATATCTCGATCTTGTCCGGACTTGTGCTTAGTGATTCATCCTCCATCGGAGGCGTCATCATGTCTGCACTTATTGCCCTCGGATTCATGCTTATCGTGATTATCCTTGGACGCAAAGCAACACCGCTACTAAACAAATTGCTTAAAATTCGATCGAATGAGCTATTCTCTCTAGTTGTATTTGGAGCCTTGTTCCTGGTAGCTGGTTTCTCTGAAACTATTCATGTTGCCGAAGCGATTGGTGCATTACTGGTTGGTCTGGTGCTTGCTGAAACAGAACACGCAAAACGGATTGAGCACTTGATTCTACCGTTCCGTGACTTCTTCGGAGCAATCTTCTTCTTCAGCTTTGGATTGTCCATTGATCCGTTGTCCTTGGGTGGCGATGCCGTATGGTTAGCTTTGATTGCAGTTGTTATTACATTGTTCGGTAACTTCCTGGCGGGTATGCTGGCCGGGCGCAGTGCAGGACTATCACCCAAAGCATCGGCAAATATTGGATTAACCATTGTGTCACGGGGTGAGTTTTCCATCATCTTGGCCAACATGGGTAAAGCCGGGGGACTGTTGCCAATGATTCAACCATTTGCCGCGCTGTATGTCCTAATTCTGGCCATTCTGGGTCCTTTATTAACCAAAGAGTCCAAACATGTATTCCGTTTATTGGATAAAATATTCAAGTTCAAAGATCCTCGGAAAAAGAAAGAAGAACCAAAGGTGCTGCAGAAAGAAGGATAACACCTATGTCTGTACAGAACAGACATACTAACGTACTTCGCGGCTCTTACGCCGATCTTTCTGTGACTAACCCAGGGAGAATGGCTCGAAAGCCGCACTAAGGAGGATGACCTATGAAAGCACCTCTGATATCGGCTAATCCGGTGCCAAACACCGCCAAGACCAGGATATCGTCTACCCGCCGCTGGTTAAACCTGTTTCTCGTTATTGCGGGCGGAATTCTGGCCTCCGTGGGACTTGAATTGTTCTTACACCCCAATAAGATTATTATTGGAGGCATTACAGGCATTTCCTCACTCTTCGCCCACTGGACCGAAATGAGGATTGGATTGTTCCTATTTTTATTCAATGTGCCGTTTATATTTCTGTCTTACAAGATTGTGCAGAAGAAATTTGTACTGGTTACTGTTCTAGGTCTGGTTGTCTTTTCGATCGGTGCCATTGTGCTTCATCCCATGCCGCCACTTGTAGAGCATCCGCTGGCTGCCGCCATGTTTGGCGGATTATGCCTCGGACTCGGAATTGGGCTCGTCGTACGGTATGGCGGGACACTGGATACGCTGGAAATCGGTGATCCGTCTTCCCGCCCACCTGAACGTGTATTTAGCGGAAAACGGATGCTTATCGAAAAAATAATCATGCTGCTTAACTTGTTGATACTGACAGCCGCTGGTGTTGTCTTTGGCTGGGACCAAGCGATGTATTCCGTAATCGCCTATCTTATTGCTTATGAAATGGTGTACATTGCGTTCAGGGGCTTCTCTTCCAAACGCAAAGTATGCATATTGACCACACAAAGCTCTCAAGTTGAAAAAGCTGTACGCAAACGGCTACGCCGTGAACCTGGAATTCTGGAAGCCACTTCTGACTCAACACAACTCGCGATGGCGGAAGGATGGATCAGGCAAATCCCGGGTGCACTTTATTATGAGGTACATGTGCTGGAGATGATCTGGTTGAAGTCCATTGTGCGTCACATTGATCCACATGCGGGTATTGTAACGAATCCGGAAAAATAAAAAACGCTCTCTTACCCTATGGATGAACAGTATTGTCCACCAAGGTCAGAGAGCGTTTTTTTCTGTTATTATAATTAATTGTTATTATAGTTCAACGATGGCTTTGACTACATGTGAATCTGGCAAAAGCCATTGGTCTATTGCCGTAGGTAGCTCATTAAATTCCACTCGGTGTGTGATGTACCCATCCATACTTAGTTTCTTTTGACGCAAGGTCGACAGGACTTGTTCAAAATCTTCACAGGTTGCGTTTCGACTGCCCAGGATGCTCATCTCCCGCTTGTGAAATTCGGGGTCATGAAAGGTAATATCCGCTTTCACCAGTCCTACAAAAATGAGTTGACCACTATGCGCCACATATTGAATGGCCCCATTCATGGAATTCACGTTACCTGTTGCATCGAAGACAGCTGTAGCATAGTCGCCTCCCGTAATTTCAGCTACTTGTTGTACGGTATGTTCATTGGCCTGTACTAGGTCATCCGCTCCAGCCCAAGTCCGGCTAAGCTCCAGCCTGTCCAGATTACGATCAACGGCAATAACACGCGCCCCCGCCTGTTTGGCAAATGCCATCACACCCAATCCAATGGGTCCAGCTCCAATCACAACCACATGCTCACCAGGTTTAATTCCTGCTCTTCTGACGGCATGGGCTCCAATGCTTAATGGTTCTACCATTGCCGTCTCATCCAGTGTCAAACCCTCTGCTGAGAGCAGATGTGAGACAGGCACGTTGATTTTTTCTCTCATGCCTCCGTCTACGTGCACACCCATGACTTGCATGGACGCACAACAATTGGTTTTTCCACTGCGACATGCAATACAGTGACCACAGTGCAGATACGGAATAATACTTACCTGATCCCCAGGCTGTAACCCAGCCTCGTTCGGACCGATTTCTTCAATAACAGCCGCCAGTTCATGACCCAGAATACGAGGATAGGTGAAAAATGGCTGATTGCCTTTGTACGCATGCAGATCCGTTCCACAGATCCCAATCCGCCGAATGGCAACCAACGCCTCTCCTTCTGCTCGTTCTGGTTGAGGCAGGTCCTGGAGCTTCAATTGATCTATTTCTTCACATACAATGGCTCTCATCGTTGCTCCCCCTTGGATGCTTCTGCTGACGTGTTGCTTGGCTTCGTATTATATTCAGGTCGTCCGCTTGACCATGTCTCGTTATGCAATGGAGCCAGAATGCGCAGCACTTCATCCAGCAGGCTCTGATCCAACGGTTCCTCTATCCAGGCTGCATTATTGAGGATATTGCGATGGCTGGCACTGCTCACCAGTGTTGTCGGAATTCGTTCATTCGATGTGGAGAATTGCACGGCCAGCTTGGCAATGTCACTACCTTGTTCTGCACAGAAGCGGGCAGCCTTCAGGCAGAGCTCTTTCACCCGATCTTCTGCCGGATGCCAGGCAGGAGCCCCTCGGGTACTCAACAAGCCCATAGAAAGAGGCGAAGCATTGACGAGGCCAATTTCTTTTTTTTCCAACAGGGGCAATAACGATAATAATGAGGTATCATTCAATGAATAATGACAATACGAGATGATCGCATCCGCATCGATCTGTGGCAGAACCTTCTCGAACAACGGCAAGGGCAATCCACAAATGCCCGCATGTCGTATAACTCCCTGCTCTTTCAGACGCAGCAAAGTTGGAAAGGCTTCTTCTACGATGATCTCTGCTGGCACAAATTCAATATCATGCAGGAACAGAATGTCGATATAGTCTGTATGCAGTCGATCCAGGCTCTCTTGCACGCTATCCAGAATCCGCTGACGTGAAAAATCAAACTCTTTTTCCCCATACCGTCCGGCTTTGGTTGATAACATATATGAACTGCGCGGCAAGCTACGGATGGCTTCACCCAACACGGACTCCGCTTTTGTCAGCCCGTAGTAAGGCGAAACGTCTATGTAATTCATCCCCGCATCTACGGCCGCATGTACAGTGCGAATCCCTTCGTCCCGGTCAATGTTACGAAATACAGAACCGAGTGAGGATGCTCCAAAACTCAATACAGGTACGTCCAGTTCCGTCTTGCCAAGTATTCTTCTCTTCATCGGTTTAACCCCTTCCAGCGTGTCTGACTACACAAGTTCCCTTTCATTGTAACAGTTCAATTTCAATATAAAATATCGGCAATTGCGTAACATGTACTGTTTGATGACCTCGAACCGCAGAAAGAAATCAAAAAGCCCGCCGTCTCTCCAAACGGAGTAGTCAGCGGGCATGGCTTCATAAATACTTATCTAACGATCAAAGTTTATAAAGAGTAGTATTGAATTAATTAGAATTAGTTCTGCATTACGAAATCTTCATGTACGGCATTTTCTTCGTCGAACATGCGCACAATCTCGTATCGGGTGTTACGTTGTGCCGGGATATAACCGGACTCCCGAATCAAACGGAGAATGGATTCAATGTTAACTTTGTAAGTTGCACCAGCAGCAGATACAACGTTCTCTTCAATCATCGTGCTACCGAAGTCATTACAGCCAAATTCAAGCGACTTCTTACCGATCTCAGGACCCATCGTTACCCAAGAGGATTGAATGTTCTTGATATTATCAAGTACCAGGCGGCTGATGGCTACAGTCTTCAAGTACTCTTCTGGAGTCTGACGCTCCAGCTTGAGGTTTGTATTATCCGGCTGGAAAGTCCAAGGAATAAACGCCAGGAAACCTTCGGAGTCATACTTGTTCGCAATACATTCGTCCTGAGCTTCACGTACACGGAGCAAGTGTAATGCACGCTCTTCCATCGATTCACCAAGTCCGATAACCATCGTTGCCGTGGTGTTCATACCGATGCGGTGTGCAGTTTGCATAACGTCCATCCAATCGCGCCATGAACCTTTCAAGCGGCTAATTTTCCGACGTGTGCGGTCATCCAGAATTTCAGCGCCACCGCCAGGCAAGGAATCCAGTCCAGCTTCGTGAATGGCACGAACAACTTCTTCCAATGTAAGGCCATCGGATACTTCAACCATTTTCATAATCTCCGCTGGGGAGAAAGAGTGCATCGTGATGTTTGGGAAACGCTCTTTGATGGCTTTCAACAGGTCTGTATAATAGCTGAAAGGCAAGTTTGGATTCGTTCCACCTTGCATCAAAATCTCGGTACCATTCACATCTTCCGTTTCCTGAATCTTCTGGAAAATAACTTCGTCCGGAAGCACATAACCTTCATCCGAACCAGGTCTGCGGTAGAAAGCACAAAAACGGCAGTACACATCACACACGTTTGTGTAGTTGACGTTACGCCCAATTACAAATGTTCTGTATGGTTCAGGGTGCATGCGTTTCATAATGACATTAGCAGCTGCCCCGATTTTGTCCACTTCATTCGATTCAAATAGCTCAATCGTGTCTTCCAAGTCCAAACGTTCGCCCCGAAGGGCTTTATCTAAGATACGGTCTACCGTACTCATCGTAAAAAAGCCTCCCTCATGAAGAGAAATTATATAACGATCCGTCCCAACTTGTTCAAGAGAAGCAAGTTCTGGTGGCAACATCGTATTTCTGTACTCCACATATCGTAACACAGGTTACATGTGAAAAAAAGCACCTTATGTACAGGTGCTTTAAAAATAAGTAAAAATTTTTACATATGGAAAAGAATTAGTTCGAACTTAAGTGATACACATCGGCGTATTCGGGCATCCTTTTTTGTTAGGATTCCTGAAGTGCTTGCTCCAAATCTACAATCAGATCTTCGATATCTTCCAGACCTACGGAGAAGCGCAGCAATCCATCTGTAATGCCACGGTCACGGCGAACCTCAGCCGGCATTGCCGCATGAGACATCATCGCTGGGTAGGACAGAATACTCTCCACAGCTCCCAAGCTTACAGCAACAATAGGTAGCTTCACCCGGTTAAGAACTGCTTTTGCACGATCACCTGAACCGACGTCAAAAGAAACGACAGCTCCATATCCTGTGGACTGGCGCTCATGTGCCTCACGGCCCGGATGATCCTCCAGTCCAGGATAAAAGACAGCGGTAATATCACTGCGCTCATTAAGCCATGCCGCCAGTTTGGCTGTGCTCCGTTCACTATGAGCCATGCGAGCCCCCAAGGTTTTCATCCCGCGCATCAAAAGCCAGGATTCTTGTGCCCCGAGTACAGTTCCAAGTCCATTTTGCAGCTGTTTCAGTTGTACGCCAAGTGATTCCGTGCGAGCAACAGCTAACCCTGCAAGTACATCACTGTGACCTCCGAGAAACTTCGTAGCACTATGTACGACGATGTCCACACCAAGCTCAATTGGACGCTGATAGTAAGGTGTCATAAAGGTGTTATCCAGAATCGTGATCAGGTCATGTTCCTTCGACCAGTCAGTTACGGCAGCGATATCCGTAATTCGCAGTGTAGGGTTGGACGGTGTTTCCATATAAACTGCCTTGGTGTTTGGCTTGAGTGCCGCTTTCACTTCATCTATATTGGTCATGTCTACAAAGGTTGTCTCGATCTGCATACGGCTTAATATGGAAGTAAGCAAACGATACGTACCTCCATATACGTCTTCCGTTACAATCATGTGGTCCCCTGCGGAGAACATCATGAACACGCTTGAGATCGCAGCCATCCCCGAAGAATAGGCAAAGCCTCGTGCGCCGCCCTCCAGCAATGTGATGTAATCTTCCAAAGCCTGACGTGTCGGATTACCCGAACGACTGTAATCATGTTGAGGCGGATTGAAGATATCAAAATGATGGAATGTTGATGCTTGGTAGATCGGTACACTGGAGGCTCCAGTCGTTTTGTCAATCTCATCACCAAAATGGAGCAATTTGGTATCAAATTTCAACTCGGAATTGGGCTTGTTGTTGGACTCACTCATGAGTGCACGCCTCCTTCCACTTCCTGTTGTGCAGCTGTCAGAGCATTGCCGAGATCTGCAATCAGATCATCCGCATGTTCAATGCCTACAGAGAACCGGAGCAGACGGTCATCCACACCTACGGCTTCACGAATTTCAAGCGGAATATCCGCATGCGTTTGTACTGCCGGATAAGTCATGAGTGATTCAACTCCGCCGAGACTTTCGGCAAAAGCAATGAGTTTGATATGACGAAGTAATGGTTCAACATAACGTGCATCCTTCACTTTGAAAGAGAAGATACCAGTGTTACCGGTAGATTGTTTATTCTGTATCTCATACCCTGGATGATCGGATAGTCCTGGATGATACACTTCAACCACCGCTGGGTGCTCAAGCAAGTATTTGGCAATAGTAAGTGCATTGTGCTCATGACGTTCCATGCGAAGAGCCAGCGTTTTCATACCTTTCATCAACTGGTAGGAGTCACTTGGAGATAATACTGCTCCAATGGAATTATGCAGGAATGCCATCTCTGCAGATAACACCTCACCTTTGGTAATAATTAGTCCGGCCAGCACATCATTGTGTCCGCCCAGATATTTGGTAGCGCTATGAATGATGATATCAGCACCCAGTTCAATCGGACGTTGGAAAAATGGAGTCAACAACGTGTTGTCAACAATGGTCAACAGGTTGTAACTTTTCGCCCAGGAAGCAACGGCTTCCACATCGGTGATCATCATCAGTGGGTTGGTTGGTGTCTCAATAAATACAGCTTTGGTATTCGGTTGACGAACCTTCTCCAGTGCTGCCAGGTCATTCGTGTCCACATAACTTGCAGTTACGCCGAAACGGGACAGAATACGTTCCAGCAGACGATAGGTTCCACCATACAGATCCAGCGATACAATCAGATGATCCCCTTGACCAAACATGGCGAAGATCGTTTGCAGCGCGGCCATTCCCGAGCTACAGGCAAATCCTGCATCACCGGACTCCAGCGCTGCGGCGGCTTCTTCCAATACTTTACGGGTTGGATTAGTCGTACGAATATAATCAAACCCCGTGCTTTGTCCAAGCTTCGGGTGGCGAAACGCAGTGGATTGATAGATCGGAAAGTTAATGGCGCCTGTTACCGGTTCATTGATGGACCCAATTTGTGCTAAGCGGCTTTCGATTTTCAACTTGTTGTCTTCCATTGCTGCATCCTCCTGTAATCTCGATTAGATTTGCGGGCCAATATCGTAAGGTGTTTCTTGATACACATAGTAATTGAGCCAGTTAGAGAATAATAAGTTGGCATGAGCGCGCCAAGTAGCTGGTGGCACACGGGAAGGGTCGTCATTCGGATAATAATGTCTAGGTAATGCAATATCCATCCCTTTCGCTGCATCCCGGTCATACTCCCACTTTAATGAGAAAGGATCATACTCGGCATGTCCTGTAGCAAAAATCTGTTTGCCGTCTTTGGTAGCAACCAGGAAGATCCCCGCTTCCTCGGATTCAGCCAAAATCTCTAAATTCTCATTCTTTTCAATATCTTCGCGTCTCACTTCCGTATGACGGGAATGTGGAACGTTGAATACTTCATCGAATCCACGCAACAATGGAACATGTGGTTTATTGATGGTATGTGGGAAAACGCCAAAACACTTTTCATCAAGTGCAACCTTGGGTACATCAAAATGATGGTATAAACCTGCCTGAGAAGCCCAACATATGTGGAGGGTTGAAGTCACATTGGTTTTGGTCCATTCGAAGATCTCCTGGATTTCATTCCAATAGTTCACGTCTTCGAAATCCATCTGTTCCACCGGGGCACCCGTAATGATCATTCCATCGAAACGGCGGTGCTCAATCTCATCAAAGGTTTTATAGAACAGATCCAAATACTCCTGAGACGTATTCTTCGACGTATGGGATTTGGGATGTACAAGAACGACATCCACCTGAATAGGCGTGTTTCCCACCAGACGAAGCAATTGTGTTTCGGTCGTTTCCTTTGTGGGCATCAGGTTTAATATAGCGATACGGAGTGGACGAATATCCTGCTGATATGCAGAAGTTTCATCCATGACGAAGATATTCTCTCCTTCAAGTACTTCTTTTGCTGGTAGAGTATCGGGTATTTTGATTGGCATAGTAAGTCTAACTCCTCCTTGTGCATAGATAGATGCAGCCACCCCTGGCTTGATGTCTTCACATCAATACAGTTATAGACTGCCTTGAGCTTGTAAAAACATTGAATTGCGCTTTCATCCAACGTTACAAACAACCTCAAGTTCCTTAGCGAAAATCACTGCTGAGAAGTCGGGGCATATGACAAAGACCTTCCTCGGATTTCGAGAAAGGTCATATGTAAAATAGATATGCGCCTCTCTCATCTCTCAGTTACAACAGTGCCACCTGACACTTAGTCGCTGCAAGAATTAGCACCGTGCGGTATACCGCCGGTTGCCGGGTTTCATCGGGCCAGTCCCTCCACCTACTCTTGATAAGATTTCGCTGTATTAGATTGTAATTTAATATGGTTCACCGTCTACTTTATTACATTAATGCCCTCACGTCAAGTTGCAGTTCGATGTCTGCTTCCCAGATCGGAACCGTTCATCATCCGTTGTCATACACTGCCTCAGGGCGCGAAATAGACACATTTTTGCGCTTGAAAGCACCTTGTACCAGCGGTATACTAAACAAGGTGTTATAAACCCTTATGTGAGAGGTGACATATTAAATGGATGGCGACCCGAGGCCTGACTGGCAGCCGAATTCCGACAAACTGCATAGAGAATTGACATCAGCATGCCGGCAGCGGGACGTGACTTCCGTTTGATTATATAGTGAACGCAGCCCTGATCTCCAGGCTCCGCTGCCGACCGGCTGATTTGTTCTTTTTGCGCCCATAATGATAATATCCGCCAAGTTGGCGGGTGCAGAAGGAGTAGATTAACGATGAAAATCCGGTTGGTAAACAACGGTGTATTTATTCCGGTGGACGATATTCAGCAGGCGCTGACTCCACCAGCGGAAGGATTTTACTGGATTGATGCAGACGTAGACGATTTGGCGGTACTTCAGCCGCTGTTCCTGATGCATGATCTGGCTGTGGAAGACTGTCTTAGTGACGAAGAACAACGTCCGAAGATTGAAATTTATGAGAACCATTATTTTATTGTGATTAATAGCATCCGTTTTGATGATGAAGAGATATTTCTACGTGCGGTCAACCTGTTTCTCGGCAGACATTTCATTATTAGTGTTACCAAGCACAAGGTCAGCGAATTGCGTACACTGAAACCCATCCTGTGGGAACAGGAAATCAGTACACCGGATCGTCTGCTGTATTTGCTGGTTGACTTGATTGTTGATAATTATTTCACCGTAGGTGACCGAATTGAAGCACGGATCGAGAAGCTTGAGGAAGACATTCTGATGCACACCAAAAAGTCACATCTGAATGAAATCATCGGGCTGCGCAGTGAGATTCTGTGGCTGAAGAAAGTGCTTGGACCTCAGAAAGAGGTTATTAACACCCTGAATAAAAAAGATCTGCGTCTCATCGATGATCAACTGCAAAAGTATTTCAGTGACATCTATGAGAATGCTGTAAAAATATCTGAAACCTTTGAGACTTATCGCGACCTGATGGGCAACTTGCGAGAAGCCTACCAATCCAGTATTGCGAACCGGGCGAATGAAATCATGCGTGTATTTACCGCCATTACCACGGTCTTCATGCCGCTGACGGTCATTACCGGTATATACGGCATGAACTTTACGAATATGCCCGAGCTTAACTGGAAATACAGCTATTTTGTTGTGATTGGCCTAATGGTTACCCTGGGCCTGAGCATGTTCTTCATTTTCCGCAAGAAAGACTGGGTATGAACTCGTATGAAATAACAAAGACGAAGCGATCCTCCGGGAGAAACGCCTCGTCTTTTTTCATTTCTGATTATTAACCAACATTCTTCTCTGTCTCTGCGTGCCGACGGAAGCGGATTCGAATCATGCGCAGTCTTTCATAGACCTGCTCCAGACTTCCTCCATCAGGTTTCTCTCCTCCATACACCTTATGTAATACTGGCTTCAGGAACGTATCTCCCAGCTCCTCATACGCACTCCATACGGCCTCTTGTTCGTTCTCTGGCATCACTGCCAGCTCAACATCAAGAAGACAATCGGTGTCATAACCTTCGTGATCCAGTGCCTCTAACAGCTCAACCAACTCGCGTCGGGATAATCCGGATCGATTAACAATCTCCTCTAACGTATACCCTTCCTTCATGCCTTCAAGCACCTGCTTACGTGTAGTGAACTTATCAAGTTCCTGCTTATACTTCTGCTCTCTCTGCTTGTATAACCAACTCTCATACTCTTCTTCCTTCAGCGCCGTGTATACCCAGTCCAGCGGGAATGTCGTTGAACGCTCCAGTCCGGTTGTAATCTCCATCCATTCCGTACCATACTCAGTTGCTTTGCTCTCTCCTACGCCCGGAAGTTGCATCAGTTCATCCAGCGATTGCGGAACAAAGGCACTGATCAAACGTAACAGACGATTCGTTGCAATAAAATACGGTGCCTTCCGGTCAGACACAGCTCTCTTCCTGCGCCATGTGCACAGATCCGTATATAATTGCTCATTGCCGTATAACTCACTGTAACAATGGAGCCGCTGTCCACCATAACTGCGTGACTTCAGATCATCATTCTCATGAAATAACCCCTGCAACTGCGGTCGGTACCCCTCACTCATCTGTATGGCAAGCTGATGACGGTAAATATGAAGCAGCTCCTCCCAAGAAGTCCCTTCATACCAGATGCTGTCCTCACGCTCTCCTTCCTCGTAGCGACTCCATCCCAGCTGCCAACTATCTTCCTCTTCCCCAATCCATAACTGTGCATACTCTGCATTCTGATCTGACATTCTGGACATTCTGTTCATGAAAATGACTTCCATTTTCGTTCCCTCCCTTTGAATATTCAGCTTATACGAGTTAAAGATGCTACCTATAGGCAGCACAAAAAAAACACCCCTCCTGCAAAATCCATGCAAGAGAGGTGCTTCCTCATTAACCGTACTATGCTGTTGCCCATATCATACCACAATGGTAAAATTCGTCAATCCCTTAATGACCTACTTATTCAATGCCAACTTGGCAAGCGCCAGTGAACCACACAGCCCCGCATTGTCACCAAGTCCTGGTGAAACAACATACTGGTCAATGTCGGATTGAAGTGCCGGATGCTGAACGTATCCAGCCAGCAACTCCTGCAGTTTGCTACGAACCATCGGGAACAGGTGCTCCTGCTTCATTACTCCGCCACCCATGACAATTTTCTGCGGAGAGAGAATCAGAACATAGTTCATCAGGGCGTGTGCCAGGTAATGTGCTTCGATCTCCCAAGCTTTATGATCTGCAGGCAGTTCATAAGCCGGTTGCTCCCAACGTTTGTTAATGGCCGGTCCTGCTGCAAGGCCTTCGAGGCAGTCACCATGATACGGACAGAAACCCTCGTATGTATCCTCTGGATGTCTGCGTACAATGATATGTCCCATCTCTGGATGTGACAATCCATGGACCATTTTACCGCCAACCACAGCACCTGCACCAATACCTGTACCCACAGTGATATACAGACAGCTCTCAAGACCTTGTGCAGCGCCCCAGGTTGCTTCTCCAAGTGCCGCACCATTCACATCCGTATCAAATGTCATCGGCACATCAAAATGCTCCTTGAGCTTGCCAATCACGTTATACTGTCCCCAATGTGGTTTAGGTGTTGTTGTGATATAGCCATATGTTGGGCTTCCTTCAATCGGATCAATCGGACCGAATGAACCTACACCCAGAGCTTCAATGCCTTTGCCTTCAAAAAATGAAATCACTTGAGCCATGGTCTCTTCCGGTGTTGTTGTTGGAAAACTTACGCGTTCCAGAACTTCTCCGTTTTCTGTGCCAATACCACATACAAATTTGGTTCCGCCTGCTTCAATTGCGCCTAAGATCGTCATGTTAGTCACACTCCCAAGTTAGTTTAAAAAGGAATTCGAATTGCTTTACTTGATGACACGATAATTACCCCGCTACTTGTTCTCCAGCTTGGACAATCGTTTCATTAACGTTTGCCTCCAGCTGTCTGACAGCGCAGGAATGGCCAGCAACGCCTGAATACCTTCGACATTTTCTTTCCCCTGATGCATGATTCGATTGGCTTCAAGAACCGTCATTGAGGCTGGATCGGTGCTGATCCGTCGAAATATCGATAAAGGCCCTACCTCACCTTCTTGCAGTACACGAAAGTAAAAGCCGGTATATCCACTCTCCTGAAAATAAACAGGCAGCTCCTTATAGTCATACCTCGCACCCAGCTTGAAGCAAGGTTGTCTGGGCTGACTGACCTGCACTGTGGCTTCGCCCAACTCGTACACATCACCAATCCGTACGTCTTCTTCGGCACAGCCTTCAACCGTCAGATTTTCTCCACAAGCTCCCCAATCCAGCTTGCGATCCATCAGTTGTTCGAGCACCGGATAACGACTGTAATCGTATACACAAACGGCTTTGTCAGGGCCGCCATGATGCACCAGATCCGCCTGCGCGTCCCCTGTCATTCCAGTGAATGACAGGAAAACCGCGTCGGATACAGGATGTTTCACAATGCCGCTCAGCACTTCACGCTTCTGCCCAGGGAGCGGCCGCGGCAGTCCTACATTAATGGCCAGAACAGCTGTATTGCCCTCCCCTGGCTTTCGATCAGATGTGAGTGTCATTTGCGTCATACCTCCCATAATCACTTTCTTTTAACGCACAGAGCCGCCAAATACGAGTGTATTACTCAATAGCCGACCTGGAGAAGTCAGCATTTTGCCCCCGGCATACATACCCGAGGAAGCACCGCCATCCAGATTCATGGCCTGTTTGGCGCCAAGCTTCTGCATCACCGCTGCCCACTCCTTGATTGTTGCTCCGGAAACGGTAGCCAGCATAACAGAACCGTCCGCCATGATCGCAATACCACTTCTGGCTCCGGAAGCATTAAGAATCTTGGCATCCTTGAAACCTTCGCTCGTCGGATTGACAGCTACCTTACCGTCTTTTACCAGACGGGGTCCTGCCCCAACAGCAGTCACTACATCTTGCCAAGGGATCTCTTTGCCTGCTGCGTTCGTATACTTATAATTCATTTCTACGGTCGAACCAACGGTGAAACGGTCCGAAGAAGACTTCTGATTACCTGTGAAAACCAGTACCGAGCCATTCTTAGGAATCGCTACATTTGTATTGGGCACTTTTTTGGTCACGATACCTTTCTCCATGACAACCGCAGTGCCACCTTTGAATCCGACTGTGGCACCTCGTTCAGGCGTATACAGCATCGTAATGCTTGCGTTCGCTGAAGGTGTTCGATTAATAAAGGTTGCATACCAACTCCGTGATTTACCTTTTGTATCCGTTACTTTACCTGTCAAACTCACCTGAAGTGAATCCATGATCGCCGAGCCGTCTTCCTTAAATCCGATGGATGTTCCGTATCTTCCAATATGTATGACCTTACCATTTGCTATTAACATACCGTATGGATCTGGTGCTCCGTTATATGCTTCAAAAAATGCTCCATTAATGGCTGCTTGTGCACCATAGGCTTTCACAATCGATGGCAATGTTGCCGTCTGGCCAACTTGCTTCTTCGCGAGTCCCACGGTAACCGGTGCTCCCTTTGGAATCGAAACGGTCTGTACGGTAAAATTACGTCCTGCTGCTTTTACTTTCTGTACTTTGGTGTTAATTGCTGCTTTGGCATCCACTGTCTGTGGTGCACTTACTGCTCCCGAAAGAATTACGGGCAAGGCCAGGACGAGGGCCATAGCCCCTGTCCACCACTTTTTTCCTGTTCGTACGTTATTCATGTTGCTCACCCTATTGCCACTCCCATCCAAGAGCCAAGGCTCTTCATCTCAAGTTGTTCAAACTTGTCCATCACCATATCCGGATCAAGACGCAATTCACAGATATCCAGCGCACAGGCAACCGGAACAGCACAATGAATCTCTGCCAGTTTGCGGGACAGATGAAGCATGTCCAAATCATTCTCAATCTTGTTACGCACCGAAGGGGTCAGTTTATCCATGTTGCTCAGAATCCCTTCAATGGAGCCGTATTCCTGCACAAGCTTCAACGCTGTTTTCTCACCAATTCCCCGTACTCCGGGATAATTGTCGCTGGCATCTCCCATCAGACCCTTCATGTCAATCACTTGACGAGGTGTCAGTTGTTTCTCAGCCATGAGCGTTTCAGGGTTGTACACCATGTAGTTGCCATGGCCTTTTTTCATAATAATGATACTTGTGCGGTCATTGATCAGTTGCAACATGTCGTGGTCACCCGTCAGTACCATAACATTCATATCGGTCTCTTCGGTATAATACTTCGCAAGCGTCCCGATGCAATCGTCGGCTTCGAATCCTTGTGCACCTATATTCGGAATACCCAGGCTATCCATGACTTCACGAATCAGAGCAAATTGGGGAATCAGGTCATCCGGAGCTTCGGCCCGGTTGCCTTTGTAGGCTGCATATTCTTCACCGCGGAACGTCTTACCGCCCATATCCCAACAACATACGACATGACTTGGCCCAAAAGTCTGAACCGCATCCCAGAAATAACGGATAAATCCGTAGACTGCGTTGGTAGGCAATCCTGCCTTTGTACGTCTGATATATCCGCTTGCAGATGTCGCATAAAAAGCACGGAACAACACCGCCATACCGTCTACCAGCAACAAAGTAGGTTCATTACGTTGATTCACTTGAATTTGTTCTCTCCTGTCCTGATTCTATAGAAATTAAACTAAAGTATATTTACACTTACCATTCCGATGACAGAACAACCTTCTGATCGCTATTATCCCCAGATTTTTTTTGATTTCCTTTTCCAAAAGGGAAAATCCGGGGATAAAGGCGAACGCTCCGCTTCTTCAGGTTATTTCTGTCCTCTCCATTTTCGTGTAAATGTTTAGTTCAATTTCTATAGCAAATAAAATATCGAACTAATTCTATCATTATAGCATAGTTCCGCCAACCATCGATCAGCCAAAAAAGCCCTGAATTTTGAACAATTCAAGGCTGATATTCAGCGCGTTTATGCGTTATTCCATTCCTGCTCATACGTTTCTTCCTTGAATCCAACCGTCACCTTTTCTCCATCCGTAACGATCGGACGTTTGATCAGACGACCACTGGAAGCCAACAAACGCATCTGTTCATCAGCGGACATGCCCGGAAGCTTGTCCTTCAATTGTTGTTCTTTATATACTTCCCCGCTCGTATTAAAGAACTTCTTCACTTCCAGTCCGCTCTTTTGGATCAGATCTGTTAGTTCAGATTCTGATGGCGGTGAGTCAAAAATAGGGATTAACTCCAGCTCATGTCCTTGAGCTTCAAGCCATTTTACAGCTTTGCGGCATGTGCCGCATTTGGCATATTGATATACTTTTAAGTTACTCATTGTATGTGTTCCTCCTGTGGCTCCGGTTTCGACTTCTCGCTTCCCTTGGTTTGCTTCGCAAATCCAAAAGTCGCTCCAAATCGATACCATCGCCATGTAATTTTACTGATTTTTGCGAATGAGATCAAAAACACACATTCGGCTATATTTTTCGGGTCAAAATCTTACAGCTTTTATATCCTTAAAAGCTTTTGAGATTTGAATTCTTGAAATATTTAACATGAAATGGGTAAACATCAATACATTAAACCATAAAGATTAGCCTACGGCATGTTGTTCGGGTGCATAAAGCATCCCTCACACAAGTTAGCCAACTAGCGTTGACTGACAAGCAGGACGGGCTTTGCACAAAACTACGGCAAAGCCGTTATTTTTTAGGGAAGTGCTTTGGCACTTTCTCCTAGAGCATCTCCCTTGGAGCTGCCTCATCATTCAAACGCTTCTCTAGCGCGGCCATATCTGCGGGAAAAGGAGCTTGAAACGTTATGCGTTCCTTTAGAATGGGATGTTCAAACGTCAATTCACAAGCGTGTAATGCCTGGCGTTTGATCCAGGTATCCCGTTCTTCTCGAACAGCCATGGTCTGCTCATCGATCTCATGCACAGGTAGTGTCTTGTACATTCGATCACCTATCAACGGGCAGCCGATGGACGTCATATGTACCCTGATCTGATGGGTTCTGCCACTTTCCAGCTTGAGGCTTATCGCACTGGCGCTGCCCCCTGACCAACGTGTTAAGGTTGTGTACAACGTTCTTGCAGCGTAACCATCAGGTGTTACGATTCGGCGGTGTGGCTCTTCAGGATCGCGATCGATCGGGCCATCTACTGCCCCTTGTTCCGGGACAGGGCTGCCGTGCACAAGTGCAATATATTTCTTGTCTACTGTTCCAGCGATCATCTGTTCAGAGACATGCTGATGCACATAAGGGTTCTTGGCTATTGCGAGCACACCTGACGTTTCCTGATCAAGTCGATGAATCGGTCTGAACCGGAAGTGCTCGCCCTTGGTTTTCCAGTAATGAACAACGCCATTTGCCAAAGTACCCGTGTAATGTCCATGTGTCGGATGAACGATGATGCCCGCATCCTTGTTGACAATAAGCAAGTGCTCATCTTCATACAGAACGGTAAATGGAATAGGCTCGGGCAAAATATCATCCGATTCCTCTTGCTCCATCCGAACTTCAACGACATCACCCGCAGCTACCTTGACGCTAATGTACACGCGCTCTCCATTAAGCATGACACCTTGCTCCGTCAGCTTAATTTTGGACAAAAGCTTACGCGACACCAGCAGCCGGCGCTGAAGCACGGTCTTCAGCAGCCAGCCATCTTCTTGTTCGGTCACCGTGTAGACAATCGGCGAATAATATTGGCTCATTCTTTGCGGCGGAAGACTTTTTTGCTCCGCACATATTCAATATCCGCCACCTGTTGTCTCGCGTTGGCCGTCCGTGCAACCACGAAGAAATAATCAGACAGTCGGTTTAGATACCGTCGTACAGACGGATTAATATCTGTATGTTGTCCAAGTGTTACTGTGCGACGCTCTGCGCGACGACATACAGTACGGCACACATGAAGAGCAGAGGACAGCTGACTGCCACCAGGAATAATGAATCGTTCCACTTTTGGATTCTCTGCATCATACTGGTCGATCCATTGTTCCAGACGTGTGACCATTTCATCTCTCACCTTATATTTGGTCTCACTAATCTTCACAAAGGCCAGATCCGACCCGCAATCAAACAGTTCCTGCTGAACTTCCAGCAGGTGTTCACGCAGATCTTCAAATTCCCCTTGAGCCGAGTCAATAAGGCTGATCGCCTGGCCTACAAAACAGTTCAACTCATCAATCGTACCATAAGCCTCAACTCGGTCATCATCCTTGATGACGCGTCCACCGATGACCGAAGTCTGTCCTTCGTCACCTGTTCGTGTATATATGCCCATCGTTATCCCTCCAATTGGTAATATAATAATGAATACGGGAATGCCATTTTTTCAGAAACCCGTCTATCGCTTTACACGTATATAAGAATTGGTGTGCTCTGCCGAGTATACGACAAATCAAAGGAAACCAAAAGTAAAGGAGACGATTATGCAAAACTGGATAACCGATTTCATGGAACAATACGGCTACATAGGCATTGCACTCATTATTGCTCTTGAGAACGTATTTCCCCCGATTCCATCCGAAATCATCTTGCCGTTTGGCGGATTTATGACCACCTATACCAGTCTCACTCTTCCAGGAGTTATTATCGCCGCAACTATTGGTTCTGTCTTTGGTGCTGTGATCCTGTATGGTATTGGTTTACTCATTGACGTCGAACGCCTTGAGAAAATTGTGGAACGCTGGGGACATGTTCTGCGCATCAAAAAAGAGGATATTCACCGTGTCGACGCATGGTTTGACAAATATGGCATGTGGACCGTGTTATTCTGCCGAATGGTTCCCCTCGTTCGTAGTCTTATCTCCATTCCCGCAGGCATGTCCAATATGAAATTTGGTTTATTCCTTCTCTTTACAACCATTGGTACATTGATCTGGAATGTCATTCTTGTCTGCGTTGGTGCTGCGCTTGGCGCATCATGGGAGAGCATTTTGCACTTTATGGACGTCTATTCCATTGTAGTGTACGTCATTCTGGCCATTATTGTCATCGGATGTATCATCTGGTGGATCAGACGTAGCAAAAAGTAGAAATAAAAAGAATAGCTTAATAAATAAAGCCTCCTCGCCACCAATTCGTGGTTAAGGAGGCTTCTTTATGTCACCCGTTTATGTCATCTCGCTATCGTTCATCTTCATTTCGCATGCCCTGACTCTTAAGATCGATAGCCAGACCAGATACCAGCATGTACATCTTTTCAGCATGTATCTGCAGCATCCGATTAACCGAAGCCATTCTCGCTGTAAATATTCGTTCTTCCTCGGTAGGATGCAATGTGCCATGCATTTCATTGGTAATCACAAGCAACTTCCCCTGATAAGACAATAATGCATCAAGCAAAAGCTGTGTCTCTGAACGCTGATGATCCAGATCCTTTGTTGCCCTGAAGCCGGCAGCCATCCAGGAGGTCAGACTGTCTACAATTACAATTCGCTGATCCGCCAAAAACAGATTGGATTCCCGATTAATCTGGGTGATCACCTCTGTCAGATGCTGACCGTTCCCGGCATGAATGGCACGATAATGAGCGGATGGCAATTCGGGAATAACGGGATCATGATCACCGGTGGATAAATATACACCCTCCCGGCTAATCCCGGCTGCGTACTTGAGGGCAAACCGGGTTTTACCACTACCTATGCCGCCTGTGACCGTAATCAGCAATCCGCTTCCCTCCTTCCATAGCCATTCTGAATTTTCTTTACTCTGTCAGCGCCTTCAGCACTTTTTTGGATTCTTCGACATTAGAAGATGACACTGGAATGGTAGCGAACAAATTGCTCGCAGCATATTCTACATCTTTAAACATTTTCATATCTTCGAGTGGAATGCCGTAAAGATGTGATTCTTGCTTGAGATCTGAACCTCCATCTCCTTCACCCTTCTCTACCAATACTCCACCCTCAAATACACCCCGTTCAAACTTCTTGGGATCAAAAGTATCATCCAGCGGAACATTGGAGCCATTACTTCCGTATTGTTTCATGTCGGTTTCAGGCAATATGAAGATATCATGTCCTCCAGCCGCATATTCTACCATAATTTTCTGAACATCATACATCGCACTGGTGATCACTTCCACCTTGGGTTCCTCACCCAGTTTCTGTTGCAGATTGGCCTGTAACTGTTCTGAGATTACAGATGGATTTCCTTGGTTATCAATGATGAAAATGGAAAAACCATCTTTACCTCCACAACCAGCAAGCAGAAAAACGATAGAAATGATTGCAGTAAGCCCCCAAAATCTCTTCATTCCAGTTCCCCCTTTAGTCTCCTATGTCCAATATATCACAATTGTTCCACGCAAAAAAATAACCTGCCTTATCGGGGGATCACCCTGCCTTTACACACAAAAAAAGAAGACCCTCTCAGGTCTCCCTTTCGAATTCGATTAATGAAACGTTTCACTACAGCATAAACGTTATTTTCCTTTAATCGGGTTAGCCTTCATATATTCATTAATCTTTAAATCCAGCAAACTGCTGATTTCAATTACAATATCGGATGTGAATGATTTCTCTTCGAGGAAGATCTGTTCCATCTTGCGACGAAGCATATGAATTTCATCTTCCAAGGAAATGTCATGCAAAGATGCGTTATCGGGTTTCACCGACCATCGGTCGCCATGATCGCCTTCTGCCAGATAGTGCCCACGATTCGTCGGTAAATCATATTCAACACAAAACAAAGCTAACCCCTCCTTGGAAAAATGGTTTCCAAATTTATGAAAACTTATTTCAAATTGAAATTATATCACATTATTTTGTAAAAGAAAGTTATTTTTTTCAATAATAAAAATGTCACATTTGTAAAAAGATTCTACTTTAGTATTAACCCTCTTTTTGCAATTTGTAAACAAAGTTTCCGATTCGTTCCAAAGCTTCATTTAATTGGGTTACAGAAGTAGCATAAGAACAACGCAAGAAGCCTTCACCCTGAGGGCCAAAAACATTACCCGGAACAGCAGCCACTTTATTTTCCGTTAACAATCGCTCAGCAAACAGGTCGGAACTCATACCCGTCTTTTGAATGCTCGGGAATGCATAGAATGCTCCCTGAGGTTCATGACAATCAAGTCCAATATCCCTGAATCCCTGCACAATTAAACGTCTACGCTGATTATACGATTCTACCATCCGATCTTTCTCACCCAAACCATTTGTCAACGCCTCAAGTGCAGCAACCTGACCCATGGCCGGCGCACACATTACCGTATACTGATGGATTTTGAGCATGGCTGCAATAAGCTCAGGATGACCACACATGTACCCAATCCGCCAACCTGTCATTGCAAAAGCCTTTGAAAATCCGCTTACGAGAATGGTCCGCTCCTTCATGTCAGGGATAGCTGCAAAGCTAACATGTTTTTGCGTATACGTCAATTCAGCGTAAATTTCATCCGCGATCACAATCAGATCATGCTTTTTAATCACTTCAGCAATAGGCAGCCACTCTTCATACGTCATGATGGCTCCAGTGGGATTACTCGGATAACACAGAATAACCACTTTCGACTTCGGTGTGATACCAGCTTCAAGTGCTTCGGCCGTTAACTTGAACTGATCTTTCGCATAGGTATCAACACCAACTGGTATACCGCCACCGATTGAAGCGATTGGTGAATACGCCACGTACGAAGGTTCAGGAATGAGAATCTCGTCGCCAGGTACGATTAATGCGCGCAAAGCCAAGTCAATCGCTTCACTGCCACCCACAGTAACAATAATCTCATCCTTGGGATCGTATTTGGTATCAAACTGAGTATCCAAATATTCACTGATGGCTTCTCTCAACTTCGGCATACCTGCGTTGGATGTGTAGCTGGTCATACCTCTTTCCAGCGAGTATACACAAGCTTCACGCATATGCCAAGGGGTAACAAAATCAGGTTCACCCACACCCAATGTGATAATATCCTTGTTGTCTCCAACCAGATCAAAAAATTTGCGAATTCCGGATGGAGGTATCTGCTGCACGAGGGGTGCCAGATAAGATGTCATTTTCTTGTTGTTCCCGGTTGTCTGTTCATTCACTATCATGACACATCTTCCTTTACGGCGAGATCATGAGACGGTTGTCTTCCTGATGGTCTTCAAAGATAATCCCGTCCTGCTTATATTTTTTAAGAATAAAATTCGTTTTGGTTGAAAGTACAGAGTCTATCGGAGACAGTTTCTCCGACACAAAATTAGCGACTTCACGCAGGTTGCCACCTTCCACTTCAACGAGCAGATCGTATGCACCGGACATGAGATATACGGACTTCACTTGCGGATAGAGATAAATACGTTCAGCAATCCCTTCAAAACCACGACCACGCTCCGGCGTGATCTGCACCTCAATCAGGGCCGTTACTTTTTCATCATCTATTTTGCTCCAGTTCACGACGGTTGCGTATTTTACAATGACGTGGTCTTGTTCTAGCTGTGCCACGGCGTTCTTGATCTTGTCTTCCGACTCCCCCAGCAGCGTCGACAGCAGTGCGGGAGTCCTTCTCGCGTCTTCCTTCAGCAGATCCAGAACTTTTAATTGCAGATCGTTCAAATCTTTCATGGTTTTCCCTCCAGCATCATCCAGGTTCCTGAAAATGAATTAATACTTATATTACATGAATTTGACGTTGATGCATAGACAAAAGACCGCCTGCCCTGAATTCAGGCAAGCGGTGGTATGGTCCTGTAACGTTAGGTGCTTCAAACCTCTTTTGCAAAGGTTACATGTAATAAGGGTTACCGTAATTCGGTTGATGCTGAGACACATTAGGAGCTTGGCTATATGAACTGTTCTGCGTATTCTTTTCCTGAATGAATTGCTGACACTTTTGTTGGGTCTGGTGGGCGGACTGAATTTGCTTGTCCACGTCCTGACGAAGTGCCTTGGACGAGACAGAATACATGTTGTTTTGCTGCATCAGATTGAACAGTTCCCCTTGTAATCTTAGGGTATCGTTCGTCAGGTCTGTGAACATTCGACGTGTCATGGGGCAGGAAGCTTCCGTTGTCGCAGTCGTATATTCGCGCGAGGTTCGTCTTAAATCTGCAAGAATCGACTTCAGCAGATCCTGCTCCTGCATAAAAGCGCCATTAGATGATAAAGATTGAGAATACATGCGTTTTCCTCCTATACAGTTAGAGTTGTCTTCAATTACTGACTTGCGCCGGTGCAAGAGACTGATGTTGCTGCAATGCATTGACAAGCGTGTTCAGATGTTGTTCATGTGAGCGAACATAGTGATTCAGAGCTTGTTGAATTTGTGGATTATGTGTGATGGAAGCTGTGGCTGCACACTGCTTAATCAGCAGTTCTTCATTGGTGATAGAGTCCGCAATGTAGTTCAATTCCTTAGGACTCAGCGCTTGCATAGTATGATTCTGCATGTTTCGATGGCCTCCTCGGCATAAAGTTTATGCGCAATTATTGTTAACCCGGTCACACAAAAATATACAAATTTAAATTATAAAGGAGATGTTTCTAATGGATCTGGTCTATGGCACACCTTTCTGGCCCTCCACTTTCAATTCAACATTTAATTATTCTGCTCTGCAAGAAGACATCTCTTGTGACTGCCTCATCATTGGTGGGGGCATGGGGGGCGCATTGACATCTAAACTACTCACGGAACAGGGTGTTAACACTGTTGTGATTGATAAGCGAGACATTGCCAACGGCAGCAGTTCTGCCAATACAGGTCTTTTACAATACACCAATGACAAGACACTAACCTCATGTATCCACACTTTTGGTGAAGCAAAAGGCGTACGTTTTTATGAGCTTTGTCGTGAAGCCATGAAACAACTTGCTCAAATTGCAGACAGCCTGGATACAGACCCTTGGTTTATCCCACGAACAAGTCTTTGTTTTGCGAGCAGTAAAGATGATGTGGCCCTATTGGAGGAAGAATATCAGACCTTGAAGCGTTATGGTTTTGAAGCTGAACTGTGGGATGCCGACAAAATAAGCCAGCATTTCCCCTTCAGCAAACCCGCTGCACTGTACACCATGGGAGATGCGGAAGTGAACCCCTATCGTTTTGTTCATGCCTTGTTTGAATCCGCCAATAAGCGTGGCGCTCGAATCTATGGTCAGACGGAGATGATACACTGTGATTACGATGAAGATGGTGTAGTCTGCCACACTGCCAACGGTAAAATCCGTGCCAAGAAAGTCATATTTGCTGCCGGTTACGAGACACAGGACATCAAAAAGGATCGCGGAGCCTATCTGAAAACGACCTACGCGATTGCTACCAAACCGTTGTCTGATCTTAGTGAATGGTTTGAACACAGCATGATTTGGGAGACAGCTCGCCCATATTTGTATATGCGAACAACACCGGACGGAAGAATCATCGCAGGCGGTTTGGATGAAGAAACACCTCGAGAGGATCAACGTGAAATACGTTCAAAACACCGGGGAGATACACTCCTGGAAGAGGTCCGTTCCTATTTCCCTTTAGATGATCTTGAAGTCGATTATGCCTGGGGTGCTGTGTTTGGTAATACGAATGATGGCCTCCCCCTGATCGGTACACATCCCGATTATCCGCATTCATATTTTGTAGAAGGATATGGAGGTAACGGGACTGTATACAGCATGATTGCTGCTTCCTTAATTGTGGATGCTATTACTGGCAAACCAAACCCTGATATGGATCTGTTCTCTCTCACACGTACAAGTAAACCATCTCCTGTATAACCAACAACTGAATCAATACAACTACAAATAGGGTACAGCACACGGAAAGTTCTCTTTTCCCGTCGCTGTACCCTGCTTATATATTGGGAAGCCTGCTAAGCCGAGGGCTCTTGCCCTTCCGTTCGGTTCAATAACTTGCGCATAAAGATCCATCCAATTAGCGGAGAAGCACCAAGGACAATAATAAGCCAGGTCAACATGCGTAGAGACGGAGCATTTAAGACCGTCACAATAAATATGGCCAACCCACATAGTCTGCCAAGCATCAGGCATAACTCTCTCAAAACGACAAGTTCAACCCTTTTCTCCACATTTTCGCCACTTGTGCCCATCATGTCGAATCCCGCTGATATCATCGGTAGTACATATAACGGCATCGCAACAGCACTCCCAATTCCCATGATTAACAGCGTACCATAGGTCACTTTCCAGAGAAGAGGAAGAAGCACAACAAGCAGAATGAGGGCTCCAATGAACATGCCTTTTGATCTATACTGTGGTTTAAACCATTTCCCGGCTGCCCAATAACTTACTAGTGCCACAGCAGAAGTGATGAGTGAGAACTGCCCCAATTTGTACTCCTGTGCGGTAGCCAAATATACAAGCAGTGCAATCAGGAAGGCAAAGACACCTTCACGTGCACCCTGAGCGAATAATCCCAAGCCTAAGGTCCTCCAGGGACTATCCTGCTTGGATAGCTGTATCCAAGGTTCCGACCAGCGGTATGTACCGCTCACCTTTCTTTTTTTCAGAAAAAAACTAAAAACTACCGCTATGACATAAATAACGAGTGATACCGTAAAGATGATCCGATATCCTGTGTTGTCTGTCATGCGAGTAATAATCAGACCGGAGAACCATGGACCTATAATTCCTGTCATCGAACCAAGTAACCCGACCCAACCGTTGAATAGATCCCTGTTTTCCCGATCCGTTATTTCAAAATACACAACATTAAATGCAATCCAGAATAGCCCCAAGGAACAACCTAGTAGCATACCCAGAGGCCATATCCAGTCTACAGCTTTGGAACCAGCCCAGAGGACTATCATATAAAATATGCCGGACAGCGCAGTACCTAGTCGTAGTGCACTCATTTTATTGTGTTCCTTGACCCATTTGCCAGCAAGCCAGAATGTCAGTCCAATGGCCAGTTGCTGGCTGAGAGTGAACCACCCCAACATGGCATAATCCGGACGGCTTTTCCACAGAAACACATTCAAAAAGGTTCCCGACAGCGCTCCGGCTAACGCAAACAATCCATTCACGCCCAAAAGCAGAATGGATTGTCGGCCTAAAGTAATCTTCATCTGCTCCTCCTTCATCCACCTGAAGTGAACTATGTACAGGTAGGTCTTAGGGTTAACGTGCCCCAAGCAAGAGGAAAACATGATGAATCTTCAGGATTGCTATGAAATTGGTTAGAATCTCCGAAATGTTTATTCCTGCGTACTCAGGTTCTTGATCAGACGCAGACGATCTTCCTCAGACAGGCTGTATTGGACTTGGAAACATCCCGAGCATACATAGGTCAATACTTTAAACGGTGATGCCAATAGTGACCCTTCGCCTGAAGCTGCGTTAGCAACTGGTGTGAAGTTATCCTGCGTTGTAGCTTGTGTACCTGCGAGAATCATGAATTCCCGGCAATTCGGGCACTCTGGTACTTCTTCCTGATGATCAAGTTGCTTCTGTACACCTTGTTCATACTGAATGAGATCATTACCTTCATCCGCGTATTTGGTTAACGTTCGCAACTCCGGCAATTTGAGTTCGACTTCATCCCCCCACAGATCCGAAAGATCCGTAGTCTGTTTCTCGTTCGTTACATCGTCTACATCATAGATGTCGTCCTCAGCTTCATCGTTCTCTTCATCATCGATGTTAATGTTGAGCGTACGGTATCCTTTTAACTCATTGTGGCAATAAGGACACTCTTCTTCAGGACCGAGCTCCTCATCCCATACAATCTCCGTCTGACACCAAGGACATACTGTTGTTTCCATATTGAATCAACCTTTCTCTTTCAAATAATCATGTATTCATTACATAGATGATACCGATGGCAAAGAATACAATCGATGCCGCAAACAGAATCCGTATCAATATCTTCATGACCGGTCCCCCTAGATAATGCTCGCGCCAATAACAAACGACAACGAGACGGAAATAATCATGGATATCAACCCGACAGCTCGGTTATCCGCTTCGATCTCCTTATCAATGGAGAACACGGGTGTCAGGAATTCAAATAAAAAGTAGGCAATGAGCAGAAGGATAAACCCTACAAATGACCACGTCATGGCTTCATATACCGAAGATTTCGCTTGTATGCAGAACCGCAATACGTTGCAGATCCCGAAGATCTTGCCTCCTGTAGCCATCGCAACAGCCACATTGCCCTTCTTGATCTCCGTCCAGCATTTATACTTGGTCACCAGTTCGAAGCAAGCCAGAAATACAAGCAGCTCCATAATCGCTACCGAGAAAAAACCGAGTACCATCCCCAAGGGATGAGACAGCAATTGGTCAATGCTTTCTATCACGCACCGTTCCCCTCTCCCCATCTGCGACCTTCATGTATAAGGTCGCAGAATATCATTGATTCATGGACCGGCTATTCCAATTCTGCGACGGTCACACCGTTCCCGCCTTCTCCGTAATTGCCCAGCCGGTAGCTTTTAATATGTTTATGCTTACGCAGGTAATCCTGAATACCGGAACGTAAAATTCCTGTACCTTTACCGTGAATAATATAAACTTGGCCCAGGTTGGCAAGGAAAGCTTCATCAATGAACCGGTCTGTCTCCATCAGGGCTTCTTCCAGGTTGGTACCACGCAGATCCAATTCACTTTTCACATTGTCATCACGTGTACGTTTCATACCTGTTACCGGTTTTTGCTTTGGTTTGGCTGCGGGAGCCGATTGCTGCAGTTCCAGGTCATCCAGGGATACTTTCATTTTCATAATCCCCAGTTGTACCATAGCGTCTTTGCTACCCGCCATCTCTACAACATGGCCTTTTTGATTCAAACTGTAGACAAGCACTTCATCACCAGGACCGATAGCACGAGTCTTCGGCGCTGTTGCCGTCTTCTTGACCGTTTTCCTGCGTTTCTCCGGTTCAGCCTCGTCCAGCTGTTTGCGGGCAGCAATGAGTTTGTGCTCCTTCACAGAAGCACCTTCTTCCATAGCCAACAGGCGAAGATCGGCTATAATCTTCTCCGCTTCCGCGCGAGCCTTGTCCACAATGCTGCGTGCATCTTCTTCTGCTTTTTCAATCCGGCGATCACGCTGTTGTTCCAGCTTCTCCAGTTCGGTCTGATGACGACTGCGTAATTTCTCCATATCCTGGCGCAAGCTCTCTGCCTTCTCACGCTCTTGTTCGGCCGTAAGACGGTTCTCTTCAAGAGAAGCAATCATGTGCTCAATCCGTTGATCCTCTTCCTTCACTTCGCCACGGGCGTAGTCGAGAATGTAACCCGGCAGTCCCAGTCGCTCTGCAATGGCAAATGCATTACTTCGTCCAGGTACACCCACCAGAAGGCGATAGGTTGGACTCAGTGTGTTGATGTCAAATTCCATGCTGGCATTAATGACACCTTTACGCTCATATGCGTATGCTTTCAGTTCACTGTAGTGAGTGGTTGCAACCATGCGACATCCCGTCCGGTGCATATGCTCCAGCATGGAGATCGCCAGTGCGGAACCTTCAGCCGGATCTGTCCCTGCGCCAAGTTCATCGAGTAATACCAAACTTTTTGGTGTCATGTTTTTCAGAATGCGAATGATGTTGGTCATATGACTGGAGAAAGTACTCAGATTCTGCTCGATACTCTGCTCGTCCCCAATGTCTGCATAGATCGCATCGAATACACATAACTGACTGCCATCCTCAGCCGGAACAAATAAACCGGACATGGCCATCAGGCTCAGCAATCCGATCGTTTTGAGCGTTACCGTCTTACCACCCGTATTCGGACCTGTCACGATAATGGTTGTGTAATCATTGCCCAGCTCTATGTCGATTGGAACCACGTTTTCAATCGGAATCAGTGGATGACGGCCTTTCTTGAGCTTCAGGAACCCGCGGTCATTCATGCGAGGCAATGTTGCTTTCAGTTCACGAGCCAGACGTGCTTTGGCAAAGATAAAATCAAGTGATCCCAGCAAGTCGACATCATACAACAGCCACTCTCCCTGCTCACTGACAAGTGCCGTCAATTTCTGCAAAATAATTTCTATTTCGCGTTCTTCCCGAATCCGGGTCTCGCGTAATTTGTTGTTCATTGCAACAATGGATTCTGGCTCAATGAACAATGTAGCACCCGAACCGGATTGATCGTGCACAATCCCGCCAAAGTACGAACGATATTCAGCTTTCACCGGGATAACAAAACGGTCTCCTCTGATGGTGATGAGCTGATCCTGAAGCATCTTGGATACGGTAGAGGATCGAATCATGGAATCCAGTTTTTCGCGAATCCGCGCTTCTCCGCCTCGCAGCTCACGACGAATCTGCGCCAACGTTACGCTTGCACTGTCGGCAACCTCTGCATTATCGTCAATACAGATTTTGATGGCATCCTCAAGCGTTTTTTGCTCTGACAGTTGATCACTGATATAGAACAATGATTCGATGGGCTCATCTTCATGCAAAGTACCAATCTGACGTTTCAATCGCCGCGCTGCAAAGGTTGTATTGGATATTCCCAAAAGTTCGTGAGGGTTAAGTGTGCCTCCAATTTCAGCACGTTTGATGGAAGCCGTGATATCTACAATTCCCCCAAACGACGGTGAGCCTTTCAGGCGATCAAATGTGAAGGCTTCATCGGTTTGCTGCAGCAACCGCTTCACTTCTTCAAGTTCACTGCTTGGTTCAAGTTGCTCCGCTTTCTTTTTTCCCATGGTCGTCTGGGCAAAGCTCAGCAATGTATTTAAAATTTTGCGATATTCCAGTGTGTGTAAAATTTTCGTGTCCAAGTGTACAACTCCTTCCAAACTATATCTGTATTATAACGAAAGAAACTTTCTTACGCTATTTAACGAATCCTTCCACACATAACTTCAAACATAACACCACAAACTACAGGTGTCAGGATTGTGCAACCTCTCCATCCCCTTGGAGTTGCCCTGCTCAGTTCAATCCGAATAAAAGGAGGTAAACACCATGAATTTCCTGGGACATGTCGTGCGATTTATCATCGCTGCAATTGTATTAATGGTGGTCAGCTGGATCGTTCCCGGATTCGCCGTTGGTGGCTTCTGGAGCGCTCTGTTGCTTGCTCTTGTCATTGCCCTGCTCGGCTGGATCGTTGAAGGTATCTTCGGCAAAAGAGTCAACCCTTTTGGTCGCGGTATTGTCGGATTTATCGTTAGTGCACTGGTGATTTGGCTTGGTCAATATGTTGTAGATCATGTTGAAGTCAGCCTGCTCGGTGCCATTCTCGCTGCGCTGGTTATCGGGATTATCGATCTCTTCATCCCGGTATCCACCCCTTTTGATGCCGGACGAAGCTCCAAAAGTTAATCTCCACTTCACCTTAACGTCCCCATGAATTCTCCTAAACCTCTGAAGGCCCAGTGCCGGAAGGGGTTTATTTCATTCGGGCAGTACACACGCTCTGCCGTACACGTACAATTTTCAAAAAAACGACATACGCAGCGTGTACAGGCATCCACATATTGCGGTATGATGACTGGAGCAATCATTCAAATTTTATCCATATCACGCTTTAAGGAGGCACATGATGAAGAAAGGCATAACATGGTTTGCTGCCTGTATGTTAATTCTGGTCCTCACTGCATGTGGAGGGGCAAAACAGTCCGCAGAATCTGGCAGCAATGGATCCGATGCTGATGCTGGAGTTACAGCCAGCGAAGAATTGGTCATCAAGGCGAGTAACTATGAGTTCGATCAACCTGAGTACCATCTTAAAAAAGGCGTTCCGGTCAACATTGTTTATGAAAATGAAAACGGAAATCACGGTATGCTTGTGCCTGAACTGAATCTTCAACTGGATATCAAAAATAGCTCCAAAGTCATAACCCCGGACAAAGTTGGTGAGTTTGAAATGTCCTGTTCTGTCTTCTGTGGTTCAGGACACAGCAGCATGATCTCCAAAATTATCGTTGAAGAATAGTATTCAAGACAAGGAGCCCCCGCAGCGACGGGAGCTCCTTCTTTAGTATAACAAATTGTACCAGAGTACGTTGCCCACGAGCCAGTTCTGCTGCATTCATTCCGCTATGTCTGGTCCTGTTCAATCAATTCAATCCATTCGTTATATTCCGTCTGCAATTTCGTATATTCATCATGCAACTGACGATATTCCGTGTTCAGCTGCTCTGCCTTCTCCTGCTCCATTTCACGTTCAACCTGTAACAAACGTAATTGATTGGCCGCTAGTTCGTAACGCTCCCCCATCTCAAGCAGTTCAGTTTCCATGATCTCTTTCTCTTGGGTCGCTTCTGCACGTAACTTGTCCAGCTGCTGTCGTTCTTGCTCCAGTCCCTCCAGCAACTCACTACTTGCCGCACTTTCTCTCTTCCAAACCGTCAGTTCATTCTCAAGTGCAGCCCAGCGTTCCTGCCAGGATTGTTCCTGAGCCGCCCATTCATCTGCACGGCGTTGCCATACCTGATCGTTCTGCTCTGCTTGTTCAACGCTTGAGCGAAGTTCTTCTTCACGTCTTGTCAACTGCTCCAGACGGGATGCCAACTCGGCCTGTTTGGCTGACAGTTCTTCGTGTTTGATCTGCCACTCCAACGCTTCTTCCTCAGTCTGGGCTAGCCGGCTCTCTTGCTCCGAGTAACGCTCGGAAAGTTTAGCTGAAGACTGTCTCGCTTCTTCAAGTGCGCTCACAATCTCTTGTTTCTCCTTGCTCAATTCATCCAGCTTGGAACTGTAATTCTCTTCCCGTTGTAATGCATCACTGTAATCATTACGGATTTGTTTATAGTTATCCTGAAGTCGGTTCAGCTCTTCCCGAACAACATTTAGCTCAACTTCAAGCTGATTGCGTTTCTCTTCCAAAAGCTCTGCATCCTTCTGGTATTGCACAGCCTCTTCATGGTTGAAACGAGACTCTTCCTTCACCACGGACAATTCATCATGAAGGGATTGCACACCAGACTCCAACGTTTCATTTTGTTCAGCAACTTCAAGAATCTGATTCTCCAGGTCTCCGATCTCAGCCAATCGCTGCTCAGCAAGGTCCTTCAAGGACTGCTCACGTTCCGTAAGCGTGCCGATCTCATTCTGCAATGTACGCACCGCAGCATGAGCCTGTTCAAGTACCTTATGCAACCTGCGCTGTTCCTCTTCCGACTTCACTTCAGCCTCACGAAGCTTTTGGGCTTCCTGTTCAAGCTGTGCATGTTGCTCCTGAAGTTTGCGTAGCTGTGCTGTGAGAGAGGTTTCTCTATCCACAGTTTCATTATACTTCTGCTTCCATTGTTCCTGTAGATCACGGGATTGCTGGGCAGCCTGTTCCGTTTCACGCAGAAGCTCCTGCAACTGGGAACGGTCCTCTTTCAACTGCTCCAGTTGTTGTTCCAGTTCCGTAATTCGGCGAGTCTGAACTTCCTGCTCCTGTTTACGGACCCCATGCTCATGACGTAACGATTCCAATTGACCACGCTCATGCTGAAGCTGCTGTTCTTGCTCTGCAACCATGTCCTGTGCACTGATGAGCTGGGTCATCACTTCTTCTAATTGCTCTTCGACATCTAATAGTCGAGCCTCCGCCTGTTTACGTTGTTCCTCAAGTTGCTGCTTGAGCTTGCCCTGTTCTTCTTGCAACAAGGCCTCTGCCGCCGCTTCGGCTTCTTTCGCCTGGGACGCTGCTGCTTCCTTGGCTTGCTGCAATTGTTCCTCGAGGGCTGCTTCTTTCTCCATCCATTCGAGTTCCAACTGCTCGGATAACGCCTTGAACTCCGCATTCAACTGATTTATCTCAGTCAGGCGCTTCTGCTCCGCTTGTTCCTGCAAGTCAGCCCGTTCCTGATTCGCCTGATCCGTGAGCTCTTGTGTCTGTTGCAGCGCTTTTTCTTCAGCCTGTTGAAGACGAAGTTCCATCTGTTGCTGAAGTTCGTTATATTGCAGCGCTGCCTCTTCCTGAGCTTTCTTCAGATTGCTCTCTGCCTGCTCCAACTCTGACAAAATGGCCGACTCGGCTTCTTCCTTGGCTGTCTGGACCTGCTGCGCAGCCTTGGCTTCAATCTGTTGACGTTCTGCAACGGCACGGCTTTCGGCTTCTTTTAATTGAACTGCAGTCTTGTCCTGCAACTCTTTATATTGCGCCGCAGCTTTGGCCTGCGCCTGCTGCAATTCGGCTGCAGAACGGTTCTGAGCTTCTTTGAGCTGGGAAGCAGCCTGTGCCTGTGCATTTTTAAGCTGGTTAGCCGCTTTCTCTTCCATTTCCTTCAGCTGTTTCGTTCCCTTGGCTTCTGCTTCCTTCAGTTGTGCCGTCGCTTGGGCCTGCAATTTCTGCACTCGCTCCGTTGCTTGAGCGCGTTCTTGCTCCAGCAGCTTATTCAACTTGGCTATCTCTGAATTTTTGTCCGATTCGGACTTTTGCAACGCCTGCTCTGCTTCAATCTTCAGCTGTTGCAAATCAGCAAGAGCATGGTCACGCCGTTCCAACTCTTGTTGATGTTCATTTTGTATGGCGTTCAACCGATTCAATTCGTTTCTCAGTTCTGTACGTTCTCCAGTGAGCATCTTCAGTTCATTACGGATTTCCTGAGTCTGAAGAGACTGTTCAGCCATATGTACAGCCGCCAGTACCGCAATACGCGGAGTATCCAGACGGGAATTTTGCTTGGAGATTGCGCCCATACGCTCATCTACCAGGTTAGCTACTTGTTTCATATAGTCGGCACTGCTGCCAACCAGTTTATAGGAAGTCCCGTAGATCTCTACGGTGACGCGTGTACGATCAGGTGTAGTCACAGTTGTGCCCTCCTTCAAGTCTGTATGTTGATTCTAAGCTGTAATCACAAAAAAGTCACATCGATCCTCTAATGCTAAGGATTCGATGTGACTTCAAACAATTCCTGCTAATCTTTGTTCAAAAAATCTTCTTTTGTCCTATTTACGCAATTCCGCTCCGAATTGCTCTTCCAGACGAGCCACTACACGGGCATGAACTTCAGTAACTTCCTCATCGGTGAGTGTACGTTCACGATTCCGGTATACCAGTGCCATCGCCACGCTTTTCTTGTTTTCACCCAGTTTACTGCCAGTAAACACATCGAATACCTGTACGTTTTGTAACCATTCACCCGCCGATTCACGAATGGCGCGCAGCATATCTCCTGCTTCAACATCCTCATTCACAACAACCGCGATATCACGTTCCATGGCCGGGAAACGCGGAAGCTCACGATAACGAATGTCAGCGTCTGCTTCATTATAGATCGATTCAAGTGCAATCTCTGCGATGTACACATCATTCAGATCATACTGCTGTTGCAGTTCCGGGTGCAATTGACCCAATGTACCGATCAATGTACCTTCCCCGCCATCCTTACCTTCCAGGTAAACCGATGCGGAACGTCCCGGATGGAATCCTTCAGGGCTGTTTGCTACCAAGCGAATGCGTTGTTCAAGCCCCACATAGGCGAACAGATGCTCAAGAGCACCTTTCAGATCAAAGAAGTCTACTTTCTCCGCTCCAACATTCCACTGCTGGCTTGCACGATTACCGGTGAGCAGCAAGCCCAGTACCGGAATCTCATGTGGTTGCTTGGTCAACTGATCTTCTTCAGTGAAGAACACATTGCCCACTTCAAATACAGCCAGTGAATCCTGTTTACGGTTCATATTATACACCGCTGCATCCAGCATTTGCGGCAAAATACTCGTACGAAGCACACTGCGGTCCTCGCTCATAGGCATCGCGAGTTTCACGGCTTTACTTCCTTGTGTCAACGCCGGAAACAGGGTCGCTTTATCCGGGTGTACAAAGGAGTAACTGATCATTTCCTGCCAGCCACTGCCTGAGAGCAATCCACGAATCGTGCGGCGCATTGCTTGAGAGCGTGTATATGCCCCTGGAGTCGTCGGTCCTTCAATCCATGTGGTTGGAATGTTGTCGTATCCGTACAGGCGTGCAATCTCTTCAAACAAGTCTACATCGAGCGTAATATCCCCTCTGCGTGTTGGCACTTCCACATCCAGCAATCCTTGATCAGCATCACCACATGCAAAGTGCAAACGAGCGAAGATCGTTTTTACCTCAAGCAAAGACAGATCGGTTCCCAGATAACGATTCAGTCTGTCCAGCGACAATTGAATTACACGTTTCTCCGCAGCTTCTGCTCCAGCTTCAACGATTCCCTGGTGCACTTCACCTTCAGCATAACGCTGAATCAGTTCAGCCGCACGATCCAAAGCCGTAATCACCGCACCCGGGTCTACTTCCTTCTCAAAACGCATGCTTGCTTCGGAACGCAGCCCCAGTTGGCGCGACGTTTTCCGAACGGTTCCGCCGTCGAACTTGGCGGACTCCAGCAACAGATTCACCGTGCCTTCCGATACCTCGGAATTCTCGCCACCCATAACCCCAGCGATGGCTACAGGTTTCACGCCGTCTGTGATGAGCAACATGTGTGGCTCCAGCTTGCGCTCCTGTCCATCCAGCGTAACAATCGTTTCGCCTTCGTTGGCCATCCGCACTTCAATATGGCCCTTTTCCAGCTTATCCGCATCAAATGCATGTAGCGGTTGACCGTATTCGAGCATGACATAGTTCGTAATATCAACAATGTTATTGATTGGGCGAACACCTGCCGCCATGAGACGGTTTTGCATCCACAGCGGGGAAGCACCCAGCTTAATGCCAGTTACATAACGAGCTGCATAGTGAATGCATTGCTCCTGTGCCTTGATCTCTACAGAGATATGATTCGCGGCTGCATCACCAATTTCAACCAGTTGGTCTTTGGGACTTGGCAGCTTCACTTCACGACCCAGAATGGCACCCACTTCATAAGCTGCACCACGCATGCTGAGACAGTCGGAACGGTTTGGTGTCAGGTCCAGTTCAAGCACATGATCGTCAAGACCAAGAACCTGGCTGATTGGCGTGCCAACCTCTGTTTGTTCTGGTAGAACGAGAATACCTTCCTGCTGATCTTTCGGCAGCAATTTGTCATTCATGCCCAGTTCTTTGGCGGAACAGATCATGCCAAGGGAGACAACACCGCGCAGTTTGGCCTTTTTGATATCCAATCCACCAGGGAGCTTCGCTCCAACCAGGGCTACGACTACTTTTTGGCCTGCATCCACATTTTTCGCACCACACACGATCTGCAGATCTTCTTCCTGACCAGCATCGATGACACATACATTCAGTTTGTCTGCATCGGGGTGTTTCTCCTTGCTCTTCACATAACCTACAACAACTTTATTCACGCCCTTGTTGCGGTTCTCCACTACATCAATTTCGACACCCGCACGGGTGATTTTCTCCGCCAATTCCTGTGGCGTCACACCTTCAAGGGAAATATAATCAGACAGCCAATCTGTCGATACTCTCATGGACGTTCACTTCCTTCATCTATAAATTGGTGTTCCCGGTTCATTCGCTTGCTCTATATGGTTAATCTTTCTTGTCTTAAAGTTACAGCCGTCCAAATTGCTTCAGGAAGGTCAGATCACTGTTATAGAAGTGACGGATATCATCGACACCATACTTCAGCATCGCGATACGTTCTACGCCCATTCCGAATGCAAAACCACTGTATTTCTCCGGATCATAACCACCCATTTCCAGTACTTTCGGGTGAACCATACCGCCGCCCAAAATTTCAAGCCAGCCTGTTTGCTTACATACGCGACAGCCGCTGCCGCCACATTGTACACAGGTTACATCCACTTCCGCACTTGGCTCTGTGAACGGGAAGAAGCTTGGACGCAGACGAATTTCTGTGTGGGAACCGAACATTTCGCGTACGAATTGCAGCAGGGTTCCTTTCAGATCGCTCATACGAATGTTTTCGCTAATGACCAATCCTTCAACCTGGTTGAATTGGAAAGAGTGTGTCGCATCGTCGTCATCACGGCGGTAAACTTTACCTGGGCAGATGACTTTGACAGGCACTTCGCCCTTCATGCTCTGCATGGTACGTACTTGGACCGGAGATGTATGGGTACGCATCAACAAGTCTTCAGTAACATAGAAGGAATCCTGCATATCGCGCGCTGGGTGATTCTTCGGCAGATTCAATGCTTCAAAGTTGTAATAATCCATTTCTACTTCAGGACCTTCCGCAACACGGTATCCCATACCAATGAAAATATCTTCAATCTCCTGTACCACTTTGGTCAGTGGATGCAGTCCGCCTTGACGTCCACGACGTCCTGGAAGGGTCACATCAATTTTCTCGGATTGCAGACGCTTCGCCGTCTCTTCCTTCTGGAACTGATCCTGCTTGCTGTCGATGACTTCCTCAATGGCAGCCCGAACATCATTGGCTACTTGACCAATAACTGGACGTTCCTCCGCACTAAGTGCACCCATACCGCGCAGGATCTCAGTCAATGCACCCTTTTTCCCCAAATACTTTACACGCAGATCACCGAGCGTCTGCGGATCATTCACACCAGACAACTGCTCCAGCACTTCGATCTTCAATGCCTCTAAACGTTCTTTCATGTGTAATTGCCCCCTTTTTGTGGTGTTTTTGCAACAAAAAAAGGCCTTCTCTCCCCTGAAGGGACGAAAAGACCGTGGTACCACCCTTGTTAGACATCCATTGCTGCGTGGCCCTTCTGGCCTGCAACCGGTTCTGTCTCACTTTGTACGGAATAACGACCGTTAACCGTTTGCCCCTACTGTTGCCTCTGTGTCTGCACACAAACAGGTTCAGGGAACCGCTTCGGAGTGAATTTCGGCAGCCTTGTTCTACAGAAACGCTCTCAATCTACGGCGCTTCCTCCCTGTCCAGAGGCACTGCTTACTTATCTCCATCATCACGTTTGCTTAGTTTACCTATATCGATGTAATCATCGATGATCGTTCATAATTATATGCAAAATAGATCGAAATAGCAAGCCGTCCATGTTCTAATTTATGCTTGCACCCTTATCTTTCAATTGTTTCAGGCGCTGCTGGATTTCACGAATCTCAGCTGCCTCGACTGCTCGTTCATTCGAATGCTCGGGCTGTGTCAGACTGTCTTTTCCAGCAGTGCTCACAGGAGACAGCAACTCCGATAGGCGCATCTCCAATCGTAACCGCTCGTCATCGGATTCACGAGTCTCCAGCGCATGCTCCCGAAGTTTGCTGGACTGCTCCCAATCCGACACGCCTCCTTCAAACAGGGTTGCTGTGCCCCCAGCCTCCAGATCGCACAATCGATTCGCGAGTGTCTTTGTCAGCATCCGGTCATGGGATACAAGCACCAAAGCACCTGAAGCCTGTTTTAATACATTTTCCATGACTTCCTGGGTATCGATGTCCAGATAGTTCGTTGGTTCGTCCAGCACCAGCAGATTCGCTCCGCCAAAATACAGTCTCAGAAATGCCACTCTGCACTTTTCCCCCATACTCAAATCCCCAATGCGCTTGAACACATCATCCCTGGAAAATAGGAAACATCCCAGAATGGTACGTGCCGCACTTTGTGTCATGGATGGAAGGGTAAGCAAGCTGTCCAGCAGCGTCTGATTCTCGGGAAGCCCTTCCAGCTCCTGTGAAAAGTAACCGATTTTCAGCTGTGGATGCCGTGTGACCTTGCCTTGCGAAGGTTCCAGTTCACCAATCATCAACTTCAGCAGTGTTGTCTTGCCCGTTCCATTAGGACCTCGTACAGCAAGCCGATCTCCACGTTCCACAGCAATCCGAAGATCGCGCAGCAATAGTTTGTCTCCCGTATATGAAAAACTCACCTCTTCCAGCGCAAGCAGCTGGCGTGCAGCCAGTGGATTCATCTGTAATTCCATGTTCAACTTTGCAGCTTCACGCGGTTTATCCACCCGTTCCCGCTCCAAACGCTCCAGCTGTTTTTGTTTCGCATGGTAACGTGAAATATTTTTGTTGGCTTTGGCCTTGTAGAAGCTCTGGGTGATCTTCACCTCCACATCAGTCGCCGAATTATGCGCTTTATGGAACCATTCCTGATAATTTCGAATCGTTTCTTCCAGCGCCTTACGTTCCAATTCCTGCCTGCGGTAGATCGTTTCCTGTTCGCGTAATTCACGCTCTTTGTGGATCTTGTAGTCGGAGTATCCGCCCTTGTATTTGGTCAGGGCATCCGGACTGAACTCAATGACTCCTGTTGCTACCTGATCAATAAACGTACGATCATGTGATACAAATAACAGCGTACCTTCATATGAGGATAACCACTCTTCCAGCCAGCGCATGCTTCCCTCATCCAGATGATTCGTCGGTTCATCCAGGATCAGGAATTTGGGTTTGCTGACAAGCAACCCCGCCAAACGAGCCTTTGTTTTTTGTCCACCACTCAAGGAATGATAGGGTCTATTCCAATGCTCTGCGGATAATCCGAGGCGAGTCAGTACTTTCTCTACCTCAGTCTCCCACATATAACCGTTCAACTGTTCATATTGCCCCATCACTTGTGTATAAGCTGCAAGCAGCTCTTCATCCGCTTCAGTGCTCATGCTCAACCGTTGTTCCAGTTCTTCCAAGTTCCGTTTCACTTCATAGATCTGACCGCTCTCACGACGGACCGCATCCAGTACATTCATCCCGGTCTCAATCTCCGAGCGCTGGCGCATGAATCCCCATTCCTGCTGAGGGCTATGACGTTCAATCCGTCCACCACCATGCTCCTCACCCAAAATGATGCGTAACAACGTTGTCTTGCCGCATCCGTTGCGACCCAAAATGGCGAGTCGTTCGCCCTCATTAATCTCCAAATTCAATCCTGTAAACAATTCAATACCGTTCCACTCTTTTGATACTTCATGTAAGCGTACCAATGTCATCATGAGGCCTCATCCTTCCTGCATCCTTTTTGCTGAACAAAAAAAACCGCTGGCATCAGCCGGCGGTTTGGCAATTCAGGGTTGGATCAAGCATTCAAAGACAGATCTAAGGTAAGCTACGGCATGAACAAAGAAACCCAAAATACAGGGTACACGTAAACCTCAATGGCTTACTTGTTCCATACCTTTTCCCATAGCTGAATTTGGACACACGAATCCCCTCATTGCTCAGCCGCTCTGGCTGACTGCGTCATAAAACCGTCTGCAGTTAACTGGGGTTCAATTCATGTGTTTTACTTCATGGGACGTATGGTTACCTCTCATTCATGTGTAGTATCAATTTCTCCGTTATTGTACCAGATCATTGTAAAAAAGCAAAGGGTATATACATTAAACTAAAGAATACTTACTTACTCGCCACTCCGAAAACAGAACAATCTTCTGATCGCTGTTACCACGGGATTTCCTTTAGCGCAATAGAAAAAGCCCCTGCATCGCAAGGGCTCCGGTACTGCTTCATTAAGCGGGTGATGGGAATCGAACCCACGCTATTAGCTTGGAAGGCTAAAGTTCTACCATTGAACTACACCCGCATGATTGAAGATTTATTGTTAAGTTCCTTAGGAATTTAACAGTGATTTTACAAATAATAATATACCATGATCCTCTATAGCATGCAAGTCATATTTTCCATTTTTTTCATTACGCATCCATCAAAAAAAAGCAGGAGCACCCTCGCGCCCCCGCTGTTCCCTATCCTGTAGGCTTATCCACATCTCTCAAAAACTGCTTTTCAAATTCAGCGGCTTTAATCGGTTTGCTGAAGAAATAACCCTGAGCCTCGTGACAGTGTTGATTGCGAAGAAAGACCATCTGATCTTCGTTCTCCACGCCCTCAGCTGTGACTTTCAGTTGTAAATGATGCGCCATTGAGGTGATGGTAGATACGATCGCTGCGTTATTGCTGTCCTCCATGACTTCATTCACAAATGAACGGTCAATCTTAAGCCGATCAATCGGCAGATCCTTCAGATAGTGCAACGAGCTGTATCCCGTTCCAAAATCATCAATACTGATATGCACACCAATTTCTTTGATTTTGCGCAACTGTTCGAATGACCGGTCTTTATCAAATGTCATGCTCTCTGTAATCTCCAGTTCAAGCCATACAGGCTCTAGTCCCGTCTCTTTGAGAATGCCATTGATATTGTCCAACAAATGGGAATGCCTGAATTGTCTCATCGACAGATTCACCGAAACACACAGTTTACGATAACCGGCTTCCTGCCACTGTTTGTTCTGTGCACACGCTTCACGAAGCACCCATTCGCCAAGTGGCACAATGAGCCCACTCTCTTCTGCCAGAGGAATAAAATCCGCCGGAGATACCGAGCCTCGCTGCGGATGCTGCCAACGCACCAAAGCTTCCATGCCAACGATTAGCCCACTTTGCAGATTAACCTGCGGCTGGTAGACCAGGTAGAACTGACCTCGATCCAACGCCTTGCGCAGATCATTCTCAAGCTGCAAACGCTCCTGTGCCTTCATCTGCATCGCATGGGCAAAACGATTCAGTTCCATTCCTTGTTCCTTAGCACTGTGCAAAGCCGTATCTGCATTTTGAATAATCTCCAGTGGTGACTCCCCATCATGTGGGAAAATAGCCATCCCAATTCCAAGTGTCAGATGATACTCATTGCCATCAACCAAGACGGGCTTCTCAAAAAGTTGCAAAATGGATCTTGTCCGACGCAACGCTGTATCGGTTGAACTGAAATCTGTCATCGTTAATGCAAACTCATCTCTTCCCAATCCAAAGACTTCTTCTCCTGGAAGGGACAATTGTTTCAGTCGTTGACCTACCTGACGCAAAACACGGTTAGCCGCTTGCTGTCCAAGCGAATCATTAATGGTTTTGAACCGATTAATATTCAGGACCAATACACCAACAAGCTGTTCCTGTACCACGGCATCATCCATCATCTTTTTCAACTGCTGTGAAAGGCGACGACGGTTTGGAAGTCCCGTTACATCATCATGATGAGCAATATAGTTCATCTTGGCTTCCGCGACCTGCTGTTGCAGGAAAGGTGTGTCCACTACGGACGTATACAGCCCTTTTTGAATGAAAAAATATGCCATACAATTACTCAGCAATCCTAATAACAGATTGAGATCGTTCACCCCAGTTGCTGAAACAAAATAACATTCACCAAAAAAGAAACACAGAATGCCACATAGAATGGTTGGTAAATCACCATCTTTGGTTTTTTTCCATTGTACAAACAAAAGAACTGCAATAATGCCATAGAGCAATCCAACCATAAGATGAACTCGAGTGAAGATACCACCAAGCACTTCCCCATCAAGCATACTCGGCAACATGCTCCATTCCTGAATAGCCAGTATGTACAAAATAACAAAGGTACCCAATGTCCCACTTAACAGTAAGAATTTGCGTGGTAATGCAAACTCTTTCTCATTTAAGGTATACACGAGCAGTAAACCTACGGAACATACCAAAGATCCCATGGTTGACATCATTAAGGAGAACTCCGATTCCATCATGGCTCCATTTGGAATCTCTTCTGCAAATGAAACGATATGAACCAGTTCAAACAGACCAATCAATAAAAAGAGTGTTGTCAATAATGTCCTCCGAAGCGTTAGCTTCTGTGTCCGAAACAACCAGCTTTGATTATAGATGCCGATACAAGCCGCTACCGCAGCAAATCCACCCAAGAGTGTCAAAACCGGGTAACCCGATATGATCAGATCAGAGCTTGAAGAAGAACGAAACCATTGACTTGCGAGGAAACATAATAAGCCGCCCACAGCGACCCAAATTATTTTTCTCTGATCTTGCAGATTAACCTTCATGCCGTGTTTTCCTTCCCGGGATCACCTATCCTGAATTACATTAACCAAACTCAACAACTTACTACATGATTCGACAAAAAACATATTAACCAACGTTCAATTCACATGCATACACATGCTATCTGGTACATAATAACATTTAATTTTGTATACGTGAACTAAAAAATAGTTACTCCTAGGAATATTTATTCACAAATATATAGAAAAACAAGGCATTAAGAACTAAAAAAACATGGATCTCCAGTTAGAGTCCATGTTTTCCTATTTTACAACTGTATTTCAGACTATATTACTTATCAAAATTCACTTCTGGTGTTGTTAATTTATCATAGAAATCAACAACCTTATCCTTGTCTTCCGATGAGCGAATCGCCATCGCTGAACGTGGATGCTCGTCCAACGCGCCTGTAATCATGTAAGGCAGAATGTAACCCCATTCTTCTTTTTCTCTGAGTGGAACCATCAACTGTTCCAATACACCAAGTACTGGACGCAGATTGTATTTTGTTCCTTTCAGATGAGCTACGAGCAATTCGGTTGGACAGTTTCCAGCAGCACGGCCCATACCATACACAGAAGCATCAAGCAGTTCGACGCCAAGTTCTGCCGCAACCAATGTGTTAGAAAACGCAAGTTGCATATTATTATGTGTGTGAACACCAAGACGTTTGTTAGGCAAGTGAGTCTTGAACTTCTCTACCAGATATTTCACATCATTATGGTCCAAGCTACCGTAGGAGTCTACAATGTAAACAACATCCACAGCGCTTTCTTTGATCAATTCAAATGCTTCCAGCAATTCATTCTCCATAACATTGGAGAGTGCCATAATATTAAGTGTAGTTTCATATCCACGATCATGGAATGTTTGAACCAGTGCAAGTGCCTTGTCTACATCTTTGCTGTAGCAGGCAACCCGGATCAGATCCAGCATGCTCTCACTGCGAGGCAAGATATCATTTTCGTCCACACGTCCAACGTCAACCAGTGCAGACAGTTTGGTATTGCCTTTTTGAGGAATAACTTTACGCAGGAAATCATCGTTCAGGAAACGCCATGGTCCTGCTTCCTCGGCACCTTTAAGCAACTTTGGAGAGTTCTTATATCCAATTTCCATATAATCAACGCCAGCTTCATTCAATCCAGCATATAGCTGTTGAACAAAGTCCACGCTAAAGTCCCAATTATTCACCAATCCGCCATCACGGATCGTACAATCTACAATTTTGCAATGATTTGTCTTCATTAATGTCTGCTCCTTTTCTGACCAACTTGTGTATTCCTCTCATGATACTTGAACGTGACAAGAAAAGTAAAGGGATTCCGGACTTATTTACTTCGATAAGATCTCCAGATTCGGTCAATCTCAACCATATCGGAACGATCGGGAGCTTTCTCTCCATAACGGACGGCATTATACGTATCTGGTAGTCTCGCAGACAGCTCATCTTCTTCTACCTTCATACCATTCTGAATAATGGTCTGTGCAGCCTCCAGCGGAGTGTGTGTCCGCTGTATTTCCACGCCTCGATGAGCTGCTCTTTCAATCCAAGTCCGATAGTAATACCGAACACGTTCGGCATCCTGTGCAGGGGGCGCCTCTTTCTTGCGAAACCAATTCTTTCGGACTTTTGCTGGCGCATCAAGCGTCTCACTGACATCGATATACTCCGTCCGTGGTTCTGCCTTCTTTTCACCTGGTTGTAACATCCCCTTGAATCGGTCCATAAGTCTGTTTATCGTTTTTTGTCCCAACCTCAGAAGCAGCCACAGAATTACTCCTGCTACAGCACACATCACTACCCATCCGAGGATGTTCCAGAAGACTGAGGGCTCGGATGGCGGCTCTCTCCAGTCATTCGGTATATTTAACTGCTGATTGGGGTTGTCCATTGGTAATCGTGGCTCCTCGCCGGAAATCGGACCAAACCATCCCCTGATCCATGCGAGCAAGCGATCACGTAGCGGTCCCAGCCAGGCAGCCAGACTTGGGAAAGCACCAATCGCGACGATAACAATAAACATCCACATGAACCGCTGATGATTCGCACGTGCAAAATCTCTTAATACCAATCTTCTCTTGCCGTCATTGAGTATTGCCTGATCCAGTTGCAGCATATATCGTCCAACCAGCCAAAAGGCAAAGCTGATCACTCCCGCAATATAGATCCATAGGGTATAGGTTTGTATCGGCTGCATGAATTCCAACGAATTCGAAGCAATCATAAGCACGATCGCACTGATTACACCCATAATCTGCAAGCGCCATAACAACACAGAATGAAAGACTGGCTGGAAGGTCAGACCTGCATAAGCCGAGATGACTCCACACAGTACCAATGTGATGATATCCGGCAACGGGAGAATAAGGCTCATCCCAACAACGAGTGCGAAGAGAAATCCTATGACTAGTGCCGCTAGTCCACGAATGAGTATGCTTTTCTCGCTAAAACCTGGAATTTTATGCCGAATGAACTGTCCCAACCAACCTACAAGAACAACCAAGATGAATAATGTGTACGGCAAATGTTCCATTGCGTAGAATGAAGCAAGCGTAAATATCGGAAAAAGGTATATACCAGCCATCAAGACGGCAAGCATTGCTATGAGTCCTGTGGTCGTCGCTACCGGTCTGTTCCTCATGCACTCACCGCCTTTGTATTACCCTTCACGTCCTCTACCGGGAGAATCGTTACACGATGTCCTTGTTCGTGCAGACGTGCAATCTCGTGCTCCATAGCGGCAGATACATAGGATGTAATCAGCAGATAGCTGCGGATTTGCTGTGCTTCTTCATTCAGACGTACTTCATCATTCAGGAATTGCTCCATGGGCACCATACATTTTAACTCTGTCTCGGCCATAGCTTCCAGTAACCGTTCCAGATGGGGCGTGCCATAATCCGGCTCAATCCGAAGTGTATCGCGGCCTCCACCCACATGATAACCATTATGGGCGAAGCCTGCCGGCAACCCTCTCCCGATGGCATCCACTGCAGCCGTGGCAGCGTAACGAAGTGCCCGTTCAATCTTTTCCGGTCGAGTAACAACACTCCACATATCTGCAGATTCCTGAATATTGACTACAATCCAGGATTGCGGATCAGCCGTCCATCCCTGTTTGTAGACTTGTAATTCACCTGTACGTGCACTCGCTTTCCAGTGAATACGATTCATGGGGTCGCCTGCACCATAAGGCCGAACACCCAGGATCAAGAAAGGATCTTCAACGATCCATCGTGATACTTCCACTTCTCCCTGCCATACCTGATAAATTGCAGGAAGATCCTCTGCATTCACTAATGAAGGGTACACGATCATAGACATTTGCAAAGGAATTGGTTTGGTGGAACGCCACACACCAAAGAGATCCCCACCTGTCATCGTTGCTGTATTTAATGGATAAATCCCACGCTGAGTACATGTAAAAGGATGCTTGCGCGTAATACGAGTAAACGGTTTTAACGTAAAAATACTCTTATGGTTCTGATAGATTTCGCCTTGACTAATATCCATACCTGAGCCGGAACGAAATACAAACGACACTGGCATCATCGATTCAAGTCTGAGCCACGGTACGGAGACTCGTTTCTCATTCGATATCGTCTCCACCATCTCAAGTTCATCTCCAGCGTAACAACGCAGCTTGCTGAATTGTCTGCTGTACTTGAGTTTTCGCAGTGCAGGTCGTCCAAACCACACACCATGTATAACAACGACAATGCCTCCAACAAGGACAAGCCATAATAATGCCATAAGATTAACGCCCGCTTGTAGCGAGATTCTCCGTAGGCACTTCTGTCTGATTCAGAAGTTCCTGGATGATACGCTCCGCCAAGCCCTCTTGTTGTCTGATCCGGTTACGGAATACCAGTCGGTGCGCCAGCACAGGTTCCGCCAGTACTTTAATATCATCAGGCAAAACAAAGTCTCTGCCATGCAGTGCAGCCCATGCCTGACTTGCCTTGAGTAATGCCTGAGCCCCTCGTGGACTTACGCCAAGCGAGAGCTCTGGATGTTGCCTTGTCGCTTCGGTTAACTGAATGATATATCGTAGCAGATCTTCGTTGATTTGCACTGTTTTATACGTATCCTGCGCCTTCAAAAGTTCTTCACGACTGATCACTGCCGAGAGATCATCAACAGAACGACTGGCTACCGTACGTCTCAAAATTTCTACACTCTCTTCACTGCTTGGATAACCCATGCGAATTTTCATCATAAAACGATCCATCTGCGCTTCAGGTAGTGGAAAAGTTCCCTGGTTATCTACAGGATTCTGGGTGGCGATAACGATGAATGGCCGTTCCAGCTGTCTCGTTGAACCGTCGATACTGATCTGGCGCTCTTCCATACACTCCAGCAAGCTTGATTGTGTACGCGGTGTAGCACGGTTAATCTCATCGGCTAGTACAAGATTGGCAAACAAGGGGCCGGGTCGGAATTCAAAATCCCCTTCTTTTTGATTAAAAAAATGAATCCCTGTTAAGTCAGAGGGCAGCAAGTCCGGTGTAAACTGTATCCGTTGGAATGTGCAGTCCAATGAAGAGGCTACCGATTTGGCAAGCATCGTTTTTCCGGTACCCGGTACATCCTCCAGCAGCACATGTCCTGACGCTATGATCGCTGTCATTACCAGCTCTATCGTATGCTCTTTTCCCACAATCACTTTTCCCACGTGATCCATCAGTTGTTGATTCATTTGTTCCATTCCTTGGATTTCCATCTGCATCTCATCCTTCCGTTATGGAGCTTATGTATTCGCATTCATTACTAACTATAACCGTTATTGGCAACATAAAACAAAGGAGTTGGCAAATGGCCAACTCCTTAACTCCCCGCTTTTCTCAATATACCAAGGGTAACATAATTATAAACCGCGTGCCTTCGCCCTTTTTGCTATCCACAGAGATAGTGCCTCCATGGTTTTTGATGATTCGGTAACTCACCGAAAGTCCAAGCCCCGTTCCGCTCTCCTTGGTCGTGAAGAATGGATCAAACAGACGTACAAGCGTGTTATGGTCCATCCCATGACCGTTATCCGCGATGGAGATCTGCACGAATTTGTTTTCCGTGGCGGTAGATATTCGAATTAGACCCGTATGTTCTTCGCCAACTTCCTCAATGGCATCCATTGCGTTTTTCACCATATTCAAAATAACCTGCTTAATCTGTTTGATATCAATGGACACATTCAGCGGGGCATCCCCTTCATCCAGTACGATCTCGCATCCCTTCATCAACCCTTCGCTTTCGGTCAGCAAGACCACCTCTTTGAGCAAAGAGTCGACGGATATCACGGTCTTCTGTGGAGCTGACGGTTTGGAAGAATTCAAAAATTCGTAGATGATGTCATTCGCCCGATCAATCTCCGTCAGTATGATTCGAGCGTACTCGTCTTTGCCGAGCTGCAGCAAATGGGGCCTGAGCAGTTGAATGAACCCACGGATTGCAGTCAACGGATTACGAATTTCATGAGCAATAGATGCTGAAATTCGCCCCAGCATCGCAAGTTTGTCATTTTGATAAGCGGTCTGTTCAATTTGTTTATAATCAGATACATCTTTGACGCTGAACAAGAAGTCGCCATCCATCTGATCACCGTACGTCACAGTAACCAGCCAATGCCTTCCGTATTCATCAATCAATTCATGATAGCGCTTACGATGAAAAATAGTTTCCCGATAGATACGTAAAATTTTCTTTTTCTTGAATCGGCTCATCTGCGGATGATGCAGCATTTGCATCAGGGTGCAGCCGCTCAACAGACTTCTTGGAAGTTCCAACAACTTTGCCATCTGAACGTTAATAAACGTCAATACACCGTGACTGTCAAACAACATAATACCGCTATCCAGATGTTCCAGTACATTCTCGTACTTGTTGTTATCCAGATGCACAGGCGGGAAACCATCCGTTGGTTGAGGCACTGTATCCTGAAATTCACTAATCATGTCAGGTTCCTCCTTTTCACGTAAATGATAAACTTGCCATTCGGACATCATATCATCACAGAAACAGGAAGGGCCGATTTTATTTTTCATTACCGGTGCCCTTTCGTTGGGGGGCTGAGCCGAAAATATGGATGGCATGGCCGGAACTCAAGCTGGTCTATTCCCGGTAACCAACAGTCGATCCGGAAAATCATATACGTTTGTTCCATTCTGACCTTCTCCTATTCCCAAACACGAACATTTTTTGCTCCGCCTCTTTGCAAGTCTGTTTTTATCATAGACAAGTTTATAGAAGAGAGTCAATCGGAGAAAGTGTCGAATGGAAATTATTTTAAAAAAAACCTCGAATTAGTTCCAGAACACAGCACAAAAACGAAGCCGTTTCACCCAGTAGGCAAATCAGCTTCGTTTTTAATATCTTTAATTGGTGATATATCCGAGAGCATCTATAGTCCGGTCTTATTATGCTGAATTTTCAGTCTGCGCTGACTCATCACAGCTAATCGACGTTTAAGTTCGCTTTCCCACTTCTCGTCTTTGGTTTCCTTGGCGAGCCTGAGCAAATCCAGAGCCATATCAATCTGGCGCTGCACAATGACCATGGCATCCTCGCTCTCACGGTTTACACAGTTTTCGAAAATGGCATCCTCATCTTCTGTAACATAATCTTGAAAGTCGATCTCGGATGCACCGTCTCCATGCGCATATTCAGCCAGGATTTCGTATTCGTTTTCCACTTTATAATGCACCTCAACCCGGTGACACACCGGGCAAAACAGCAGGGGAACATTATGAACCTGGGTGCGGTAATGCTTCAGCGTGCCCTTCGTTCCAACCATACTTGCCCCACAACAGTAACTCATTTTTGTTCACCCTCCTTATTACGTGCCGGGACTTTTTTGTTAAAATGCCATCCCGTACACTTACAGCACTTCCAAAAAGGAATAGTTCCATCAGTGTATCACATTCATGTACAGATTATAAATGCAGAGCACCGGAATATTTACCGGGTTTCCATACCCTATTCGCCTTGAAGGCCATCAATTCCTCTTTCAACAGATAAAAAGAAGACTTTCTTCTAATATATTATTAACACGCTTAGCTGCTTGTTCAAACACTTTTGATTAACTTCGTGATAACTTCCGCCAAAAGGGTGCAAAAAGCCCTCAATCCCTAACGGGATGAGGGCTTGAACAAAAACCGTTCAAGTTAATCTGGCTTACAGGTTAGTGTCGCCTGGTTTCCAGTTCATTGCACACAATCCGCCGGATTGCAGTGCTTGCAGTACGCGAAGTGTTTCTTCAACACTACGGCCTACATCGTTGTGGTTAACCACTTGATATTTCAATTCGCCTTCTGGATCGATGATGAACAGACCGCGCAATGCTACGCCTTCTTCTTCGATCAGGACGCCGTAATCTTTAGCCACTTGCTTCGTGATATCGGAAGCCAGCGGGAAGTTCAATTGACCCAGACCATTGCTGTCTACAGGTGTGTTGATCCATGCTTTGTGGCTGTGTACGGAGTCTACGCTCACGCCAAGGATTTCTGTATCCAAAGCTTTGAATTGCTCGGAAGCAACGCTCAAAGCTGTAATTTCAGTTGGGCACACAAATGTGAAGTCCAAAGGATAAAAGAAGAATACAAGCCATTTGCCACGATAATCGGACAATTTAACGGAACCAAAGTCTTGTCCGTCTCCCGATACTGTTTCCATTGCGAAATCCGGTGCTGGTCTACCTACCAAACGTTCTGCCATAACTAAAAATTCCTCCTTTGGGATTATGTAAGCATCCTTGCGGATTGCTCATCATCAAGAAAAACGCGTACGCTTTTCCTGTAATTAAAATGATTTGAACCTTGATAACAAGTACAAGTAAAATGTTATCATCCGGACTTCCCAAAGTCAAGATTATAAACATTATTTTTTTATAATCATTATAAATAAGGATTTTTCGTGGCAAAAATGATAAAGGAACAGCCCTCTGTACATTCCATAACTGGAAACAAAGGGCTGCCTGTAGTTGGTAATATAATTACGCCTGTTTCTGAATAGCCGCCACGATCAAATCGCCCATTTCGGTCGTGCTGATCGCTGTGCTCTTGTCTACAGCAATATCACTCGTGCGGTGTCCTGCGTTCAATACATCCGATACAGCCGCTTCAATGGCATCCGCACCTTCTGTATAACCAAAGGTTGTACGGAACATCAATGCCAAAGAGAGAATGGTTGCAATCGGATTAGCGAGGCATTGACCTGCGATATCCGGTGCAGAACCGTGTACCGGCTCATAGAGTCCGAAGCTGCCCTCTCCCAGTGATGCAGATGCGAGCATACCGATGGAACCTGTCAACATCGCTGCTTCATCACTCAAGATATCTCCGAACATGTTTTCCGTTACGATGACATCGAAGCTGGACGGACGACGCAGCAATTGCATCGCGCAGTTGTCTACCAGTACATGCTCCAGTTCAACATCCGGATAATCCGGTGCTACCCGGTTCACGACTTCACGCCAGAGACGGGAAGTTTCCAATACGTTGGCTTTGTCTACAGAAGCCAGCTTTTTGCGACGTCCTTGCGCAATTTCGAACGCCTGACGAACGATCCGCTCCACTTCTGTTACATTATATGCACATGTATCCACAGCCTCTTCGCCCTGTGCACTTTCACGTCTGAACTTCTCACCGAAGTAGATCCCACCTGTCAACTCACGTACCACCATCAGATCTGTACCTTCCAGTACTTCAGGCTTCAGAGTTGAAGCATCCTTCAGGCAATCAAATACGACAGCCGGACGCAGGTTGGAGAACAATCCAAGTGCTTTGCGAATACCCAGCAGGCCTGTTTCCGGGCGAAGCTCTTTGCTGTTGTTATCCCATTTTGGACCACCAACCGCTCCAAGCAGGACTGCATCTGCACTTTTACATACGCTCAGTGTTTCTTCAGGAAGAGGTGTACCCTTCTCATCAATCGCGATTCCGCCAAACAACGCATGCTCTGTCTCAAAACGATAACCGAATACTTCCTCCGTACGTTTAAGAACTTTCTCAGCCTCAGCTACGACTTCAGGGCCAATTCCGTCACCTGCAATAACTGCAATTTTTTTCACGTCTGCCATTGGGTTGTCCACTCCTTATATTTCATTCATTAATTATTCATAAAGTAACGTCTCATATTAACTCTCTCCTTTGTATCATATTCCAAGGTCATTTGACCAAGATATACAATCTATGACTTTAATAGATTCTACCTATAAGCCAATAGAGATTGGCCTTTCCAAGTTGTTCTGACCTCCCGGCTGGGTTAAAATATAGCTGAATTCAAATCAGGTACGCAGGAGGGATAAGCAATATGCAATATTCGTATTTGGGTAAATCAGGCCTCAAGGTCAGCCGAATCTGTCTCGGTACCATGAATTTCGGGCCTGCTACAGATGAAAAAGAAGCTTTCCGCATTATGGACGCAGCACTTGATGCAGGGGTGAACTTTTTTGATACCGCTAACATCTACGGTTGGGGTGAAAATTCCGGCCTTACCGAAGAAATTATCGGACGCTGGTTCAACCAAGGTGGGGGCAGACGTGAAAAAGTAGTTCTAGCCACCAAAGTCTATGGCTCCATGCATGATGATACAGATGGCCCCAACAACGAAGCTGGCCTCTCCGCCTACAAAATCAGACGGCATCTGGAGGGTTCCCTCCGCCGCTTACAGACCGATCATATCGAGCTATACCAGATGCATCATGTAGACCCTGCCATATCGTGGGACGAGCTGTGGGGTTCGTTCGAGAATGCCGTTCAACAGGGTAAAATCGGTTATGTAGGATCGAGTAACTTTGCTGCATGGCAGATTGCAATCGCTCAAAGTGAAGCCAAGAATCGTCATTTCCTCGGCCTGGTTTCCGAACAACATAAATATAGCCTCAACTGTCGTTTGCCCGAGTTGGAAGTACTGCCCGCTGCCAAAGAGCTGGGCCTCGGCGTCATTCCATGGAGTCCACTGGATGGTGGATTACTGGGACGTAACGCTCTGCAAAAGCTGGAAGGAACACGCAGCGGGGGCATCGCTGGACGGATCGAGCAGCAGCAAACTCAGCTTGAAGACTTTGCCGCACTGTGTCGTGATCTCGGTGAACCACAGGATACGGTGGCTTTGGCATGGGTTGCAGCCAATCCGGCGGTGACCGCCCCGATTATCGGACCGCGTACGCTGGAGCAGTTTGAGACCGCACTCAAATGTCTGGACGTGACTTTGGATGAAGCCGTGCTCAAACGTCTGGATGAGATTTTCCCAGGTCCAGGTGGACATGCACCTAATGCATACGCGTGGTAATAGCTTGATAGCGTAAGTCAATGTAATAGGTAATCGTAGAAAATGTACTGTGTTTTACTGCCATAATCATATAAATAATAAGCAAAAGAGTCTGACCCTCCACAGGAGAGTCAGACTCTTTACGTACCTCACTAAACGTAACAAAACAAGCCGAACGATCTTCTATATCCATTAAATTAAAGATAGATCATTCTAGCAGCATACATGTATCTCAGCTTAAAGTTCAGTTCAATGAAGGGTGCGTGCTTCTTGCATTGAGAGCCTACAGATTAACGTTTACACGGTTCGTGTATGTCTTGCGCTTCTCAATCAATTGATTCAGGCCGTCTACATAGGCGCGTGCACTTGCACCCAATATATCTGTGCTTACGCCACGTCCTTGTACCGAAACCTGATTCTGAGTCAGCACAACATGTACTTCACCCAATGCATCTTTACCATGCGTTACCGATTTGATGGAATAGTCAGACAACGTTACGTCTTCCCCACTCACTTGGTCAATCGCATTGTAGATTGCATCTACCGATCCGTTACCCTCTGCTTGCTTCTCAAGCGTATCCCCGTCAAGCGTTGCAATGCGGACTTTGGCCGTTGGTACCGATTCATCTCCGTACGTTACGAAGATGGATTCCAGTTTATACACCTCAGGTGCATCCTGCAATTTCTCTTCAATTACGGCAAGCAGATCTTCGTCAGTCACTTCTTTTTTCTTGTCAGCCAGATCTTTGAACTGGGCGAAAGCCCGATTCAATGCTTCTTCTTCCAACTCATACCCCAGATCAATCAACCGTTCACGGAAGGCATGACGACCAGAATGTTTACCCAGTACAAGTTTACTTTCCTTCAGACCGATGGACTCTGGAGTCATAATCTCGTACGTTGTTTTTTCCTTCAACATGCCATCCTGGTGAATGCCGGATTCATGTGCAAAGGCATTTGCCCCAACAATAGCTTTGTTTCCAGGCACAACCATACCTGTCAAACGGCTAACCAAACGACTGGTCCGTGCAATCTCAGACAACTGCAGCGATGTTTTCGCTTGGAAAAATTCCTGACGTGTCTCCAGCGCCATAGCAATTTCCTCGATCGCCGTGTTTCCGGCACGTTCACCAATGCCATTAATCGTACCTTCGATCTGATCGGCTCCGTTGAGAATGGCTGCAAGTGTATTGGCCGTCGCCATACCCAAGTCATTATGGCAGTGGGCACTCAGCTGTACCTTTTCAATACCGTGTACATTCTCCTTGAGATGTTTGAAAATGTTTCCGTATTCATATGGGCTCAGGTAACCAACCGTATCCGGAATATTCACGACAGCTGCACCTTCTTCAACAGCCATATTCACCATTTCCACGAGGAAATCATACTCGGTACGACCTGCATCCTCAAGGGAGAATTCAATCTTCGAGAATGTTTTCTTTGCATAACGAATCGCGGAACGAGCTGTATCCAGTACCTGCGCTTTGTCCATACGCAATTTATGTTGGCGGTGAATAGGTGAAGTTGCCAGGAAAACGTGAATGCACGGGTCCTGTGCACCTTTAAGTGCTTCCTTAACTGCATCAATGTCTTGCTCTCTGGAACGGGACAAGCCAATTACAGTCACATTTTTGACCGCATTTGCTACTGCATTGACAGCTGCCAGGTCACCTGGAGATGCCGCCGGGAAACCCGCTTCCATCCGGTCAATGCCAAGCCGCTCGAGCTGATGGGCAATTTCCACCTTTTCACGAGTGTTCAGATTGACTCCCGGGGATTGCTCTCCATCACGCAGCGTTGTGTCAAATACATAGATTTTACGCACGCTTCGCACCTCCTGTACTTGTTATTATATGTTTCTCTGAACCAGCAATAGCGGCTCACGCATAAGCACGGCCGCTATTCCCAGTTAAAGCTCTAAGTTTACTTGATTACCTTAAAGTGCATGCTCTAGAAGTTAATGCTTACTTCTTGATCCAGTGCATCATCTCACGCAATTGTCCGCCAACCACTTCGATTGGGTGTTCAGCTTCGTTACGACGAGTTGCTGTCAAGAATGCACGTCCGGATTGGTTTTCCAGAATGAAGTCGCGTGCGAATTTACCTTGTTGGATATCCGTCAGGACTTCTTTCATTGCTTTCTTCGTATCTTCAGTTACAACGCGAGGTCCAGTTACATAGTCACCGTACTCAGCTGTGTTACTGATGGAATCACGCATGCTTGAAAGTCCGCCTTCATACATCATGTCAACGATCAGCTTCAGTTCGTGCAGACATTCGAAGTATGCCATTTCAGGAGCGTAACCCGCTTCTGTCAACGTTTCGAACCCAGCTTTTACCAATGCACTCACACCACCACACAGAACAGCTTGCTCACCGAACAGATCTGTTTCTGTTTCTTCACGGAAGGAAGTTTCGATAACCCCTGCGCGTGTACAACCGATACCTTTAGCATAAGCCAAACCGATTTCTTTAGCTTTACCCGTTGCATCTTGCTCAATCGCGATCAGGCCCGGTACACCAAAACCTTCCACATAAGTACGACGTACCATGTGACCAGGGGACTTAGGAGCTACCAGCAATACATCGCTGTTTTTTGGAGCAACGATTTGACCGAAATGAACGTTGAAACCGTGTGAGAAGAGCAATGCAGCGCCTTCTTTCAGGTTTGGTTCGATTTCGTTTTTGTATACAGAAGCTTGAGTTTCGTCTGGCAGCAAGATTTGAACTACATCTGCGCGGCTTGTTGCTTCAGCCGGGGACAGAACTTCAAATCCGTCATTTTTTGCAGTGTCGAAGGATTTACCTTCACGAAGTCCGATGACTACGTTCAATCCACTATCACGAAGGTTTTGAGCTTGGGCGTGGCCCTGGCTACCATAACCGATTACCGCGATCGTTTTTCCTTTCAATACGTTAAGCTCTGCATCCTGTTCATAATAAGTAGTTACTGGCATGTTTATAAGTCCTCCTTTGTATTGTAAAGAACCCTTCATTAATGAGCGGGTGTCTCAAGGGACCGCCTCGCTTGGAGTGTCAAAAGCATCTCTGGTCTGATCCGATCCGTTCAGACACCCGCCCATTAATGCGGGAATGTAGCTATATTTTCAAGCGTTACATCACTAAAATGTTAAATTACAACTGTTAAGGGACTGACACTCACATAAGATCAACTGTATATGTTAGCTAACCGTCGTCCCTTTTCATTCATTATAACTTTATACGTTGCCGCGTACCAATGCAGTTATGCCTGTACGGGACAATTCGCGAATGCCATATGGCTTGAGCAATTCAATCATAGCATCAATTTTGTCCGTATCTCCGACTACCTGCACAATCAGGCTGCCTGGACCAACATCTACAACGGATGCGCGGAATGTTTCTACCACACCCAGAATTTCAGGACGCTCGGAAGGCTCTGCTTTCACTTTAATCAAAGCAAGTTCACGGGCTACCATCGGTTTCAGGCTGAAATCAACCACTTTAATAACATCGATGATTTTGTACAATTGTTTCTCAATCTGCTCCAGCGTTTTATCGTCACCAATGGTGACAATAACCATCCGGGAGAGTCCAGGTTCTTCCGATTGACCTACGGTAATACTCTCAATGTTAAATCCCCGTCGACCGAACAACCCTGACACACGCTGAAGGACGCCTGGCTGATCGTTTACCAATATTGAAATCGTATGTCTAATCATTCGTCAGCATCCCCCATCAGCATTTGATCAATTGTTGCTCCCTGCGGAACCATTGGATACACATTTTCATCCTTGCGTACTACGAATTCTACAACGACTGGTCCTGGTGTATCCAAAGCTTCCTGCCAAGCACGCGCTGCTTCTTCTTTATTCGTTGCACGCAATCCTTTCACGCCATATGCTTCAGCCAGTTTTACAAAATCCGGGCTTCCTGCCAGATCAATGTGGCTGTAACGGTTCTCATAGATGAGTTCCTGCCATTGGCGAACCATTCCAAGTACCTGATTGTTAATGATCACAATTTTTACCGGTATATTGTTAATAGCACAGATTGCGAGTTCTTGGGAACACATCTGCATTCCGCCGTCACCGTTAATGGAGATAACGAGTCTGTCCGGATTGGCCATCTGAGCACCAATTGCAGAAGGGAATCCAAAGCCCATCGTTCCGAGACCACCCGAAGTTACCCATGAACGTGGTTGATTAAACTTGTAATATTGTGCCGCCCACATCTGATGTTGTCCCACATCCGTAGTCACAATCGCTTCACCTTTGGTTGTATCATTCAACATTTCAACAACCCACTGCGGTTTCAGCACTTCGTCTGAATCCGTATAGCTGTATGGCTTCTCTTGTTTCCACTGTTTGATCTGGTCTCTCCATGCATCTGCACGCTCTGCACGTCCAACTTCTTTGTTGGCTATTTCAAGTACGGTCTTCACATCACCAACGATTGGAATATCGGTTGCAATGTTTTTACCAATCTCAGCCGGATCAATATCGATATGAACGATTTTGGCATGTGGAGCGAATCCGTCCAACTTACCTGTTACCCGATCATCGAATCGTGCGCCGATATTAATCAGCAGATCCGACTGTTGGATGGCCAGGTTGGATGTGTATGTTCCGTGCATTCCTGGCATCCCTGTCCATAGTTCATGCCCACTTGGGAATGCACCAAGCCCCAGAAGGGTTGTCGTAATCGGAATGCCTGTCTTCTCAACAAACTCGAACAGTTCTTCATGTCCTCCCGAGTATACCACACCGCCACCGGCCAGAATCATTGGACGTTCTGCTTCCTGAATGGCCTGAGCCAAACGGTCAACCTGCAGTTTGTTTGGTACTGTCCGTGGATTGTACCCTCTTAATGTAACAGGTTCAGTACTCGGTTCAAACAAGGTTTTGTTGGCTGAGACATCTTTCGGAATGTCGATCAGTACAGGACCTTTACGGCCGGTGTTGGCAATATGGAATGCCTCATGAATGATACTCGACAAATCCTTAACATCTTTTACCAGATAGCTGTGTTTGGTGATCGGCATTGTAATCCCGGTAATATCCGCTTCCTGGAAAGCATCCGAGCCGATCAGGCTGGAATTAACATTTCCCGTAATGACAACCAGCGGCACAGAATCCATATATGCCGTGGCTATTCCAGTAACCAGATTGGTTGCTCCCGGCCCGGAGGTAGCGATACAAACACCAACTTTGCCGCTTGCACGTGCATATCCGTCAGCTGCATGAATTGCACCTTGTTCGTGACGGGTTAAGACGTGTTTGAAATCCTCGAAACCATACATTGCATCGTAAATGTACAACACTGCGCCACCCGGGTAACCAAATACGCAATCCACACCTTCAAGCAACAAGCTTCTCAGCAGAATTTCGGAACCGCTAATGACCTCCGGCTTCATCCATTTTTCACGTAATTCATCTGTCGATCGTACTTCTGGAATTTGAGCTCCCATTAGTCATCCTCCTCTCGGAATTTACACCATTCTGACATTTAAAGTTACAAAAAAAACCTTCCATCCCCTGCAAACAGTTCATGCTTGCGAGGGACGAAAGGTTATCGCTTCCGTGGTACCACCCAACTTTGCCCGAAATTTCGCAATAACGGACCTTACCAGGTACAACAAAACGAATAGCTCAAACGAACGTAGTCGTTTCCCATACCTGTTGTCTGTAACGCAGACATACGATTTTCCCTAATACGCGAAAGGAGTGACATCCAGTGCTTTTCAGGAAAACAGCTCCGAGGTGAGCTCGTATATAAGGGATAATGGTGGTGGTTTCAGCAATTCCAGCCACTCTCTGAGCAAAAGAGCCCTTAAAACTTCGTCCTCTTCATAGCCGATGAAATATTCTCGTTAAATGTTAGGAACATTATATGATTCCTCCAACCGATAAGTCAATACCTGTTTTGCATAAAAATTCAGAGAACCTTCCTTCCTCCCTCTTCAGCCTATAAGGTTGCCCTAATCCCAGCGCTTCATTCAGTCACCTTTTATCTTGCTTCGGGCATAGGATATACGAGCAGCACGACTGGTCCTGAAAGGAGGCTCCGCATGGTGATTCGGCAACGCACATCCAAGCTGGATGATGGCGCCATCATGAAGCTGATTGACACTCAACTTGTTCCTTTATCCCATATGAGCGAAAAGGAAATTAATAAAATCCGCAAAGAAATACCCCTGCGAATGAACAGGGGCATGACCTTTGTTGTCTCGCCGGAGCCAGATAAAGCTGCTGTGGCATTCATCCATTTTCTCATGCATGGGGAATTGCTCTATGTCGATATGATGGCCGTTAGTCCGAAAGAACAACGCAAACGTTACGGGCAAACTTTGTTGCTCAAAGCAGAGAGCTTTGCGGTATCTCGGGGTTGTCGAAGATCTAAAGTGATGGTGGATGAGGGCAATACCAAAGGGCTTCAGTTTTATCAAAAAAATGGATACAGCGCGATTCGATATATCATGATAAGCCGCTGCTACGAATTGGAAAAAACATTATAGAATGTCCTAGAAAAATCCTGGTGGGCGTGGACCTGGACCATAAGGGCCGAATCCAGGACCAGGTCCATATCCGCCACCAGGTCCTCCAGGTCCATATCCCGGTCCGTAGCCTGGACCATATCCAGGGCCTGGTTTTGGTCCAGGTCCATATCCGGGACCGAAGCCGGGACCACCTCCATAAGCATAAGGCAGTGTAGCAATAGCGAGCAGATCAAACAATACCAGTGGCAGAATCGCTTTTGTACGTACTTTTTTGCCATTCAAACGCTTGAGTACCAGTTTGTTGCCCGATACTTTCAACAGCTTTCCCGTAACCCGAGTGCCGTCTTTTTTGATTGCAACAATATTTTTGCCTATTAATTTCATCGCTTCATCACGCGTAACTTGTTGTTTCATACTTTCCCCTCCTCCTCGGATCGTTCAAAACAGTGTATTCGTCCATCACTGAATTCGCCTGTTTCTTTGTCCCTACCTGAAAATATGGGTATCTGCACGAGAACCAAGTTAAACGTGAAAAAGTGGCTTGGTGACGCTCAAAAAAACAAAAAAGGCCCGCACAAGGCGGACCCTTTATCAAAACTCTGAATAGCTAAACTGATATAGAAAAGGTTGTTACCTTTTCCCCGGATCATATGCTTCACCGAGTGCAGACGGAGCCGAAGAACGTCCAACCGCTGCAACGAGAACGATGATGGTAAGCAGATAAGGCAACATGAAAATAATTTCCTGGGGAATACTTTGTGACCATTCAAACAACTGTACATAGTTTCGGATCGCTTGTGAGAATCCAAAGAAGACAGCCGCACCAAAGGCACCAATCGGATTCCACTTACCAAAAATCATAGCTGCAATGGCAATATAACCTTGGCCGGAAACCGTATTGTGTGAGAATGTACCCGTAGTCGTCAACGTAATCGCAGCTCCACCAATAGCCGCAAGCGCACCACTGATCATAACGCCAATATAGCGATAACGAAGCACTTTAACACCAACCGTATCAGCCGCACTTGGATGTTCACCTACAGAACGAAGGCGCAGACCAAATGGCGTTTTGAACATGATGTAATACGTCAGGAATACGAACAGAATGGCCAAATATGTTGTTGGATATACGTTCTTAAAGAAGGCTTCTCCAAGCAAAGGAATGTCTTTCAACAATGGCACATCAAACTTGCTGAAGCCTTGAACCAACGGTGAATCACCAGAACCTTCAAACAACAGTTTAACCAAGTACAACGTACTTCCTGCTGCCAAAAAGTTAATGACGATACCACTGATAATCTGGTCTGCCTTAAATGTGATAGACGCAACGGCATGAATCAGAGATACCAGTACGCCCAATACAATCGCTAGCAAAACTCCCATCCAGGCCGATGTCGTTCCGCCCATGCCCGATTCTTGAGCATAATGCGCCCCGATTCCAGCTGCAAAGGCACCAAAGACCATAAAACCTTCAAGTCCAAGGTTGGTTACACCTGATTTTTCCGAAAAAATTCCGCCGAGTGATGCAAAAATCAATGCCGTAGCAAAGACAAGCGTCGTATTGATAATTTGCCCAATTGTCAACAAGTCCATCTACAACACCTTCTCTTTCTTACGCTTCGAATAGAACGGTTTAAGTATCCAGCGCACGATGCCTTGTGCCGCAATGAAGAAGATAATCGAACCGATCACAATCCGAATAATCTCAGGCGGAACATCCGCAGCAAAACTCATACCTGCAGATCCGTACGTGAGGGTACCAAACAACACTGCCCCCAATAACACCCCAAACGGATGATTCAAACCAATCAGGGCAACCGCAATTCCGTCAAAGCCTGTTCCCGGTGAACCCGACATTACGGTTTGGTATTGGAACACACCAAGAACCTGGAATGCACCACCAAGACCGGCAAGCATACCACTGATAAACATCGCTTTTACGATATTCCGGTTAACATGCATACCTGCATATTCAGCCGCATTAGGGTTGTAACCTACCGCGCGGATTTCATAACCTTGTTTTGTTTTCCACATATAGATATAAAAGAGCACAGCCATCACAATGGCAATCAACGTCCCCATGTGTACACGCGAATTGCCCATCAGTTCAGAGAGCCATGTCAAACTAATCGAAGCCGATTCGCTGATATCCACGGAACGATTCTCGCCCTTCAACAGCAAGAATTGGCGAACGATAAGGTTGGCCAGATACAGACCAATCCAGTTCAACATGATACTACTGATAACTTCATTGACCCCACGTGCCGCCTTCAGATAACCAGCAATAGCGGCCCACAGACCACCAAACAATGCACCGGCAATCAAAGCCAGTGGCGCATGAAGGTAGATCGGCAAACCTGCAAACTTAACACCAACAAATGTTGCAGCGGTCATACCAACGAGAAATTGACCTTCTCCCCCGATATTAAACAACCCTGCACGTGATGCAAATGCAAATGCTAGTCCAGTCATAATTAGTGGCGTCATTTCCCGTACTGCTTCACCAAAGTTGTACATGTCGCCAAATACCTTGGTGAACAATGCACCATAGGCTTCAATTGGATTGTAACCACCAATCAGCATGACAACTCCACCGAGAATAAGACCCATAATAATAGCTACTACAGGCAAAATAAATGAATCTCGGGTAAACCATTTCAATACGTTATTCATGCGCAGTACCTCTCTTTTGGGTGCTGCCCGCCATCATCAAGCCGAGCTCCCTGTCATTGGTTTCTTCCGGCAGCACCTCGCCAACGATCTGTCCTTCATAAATAACTGCAATTCGGTCAGATACATTGATAATCTCATCAAGCTCAAATGAAATCAGCAGAACAGCCTTCCCTTGGTCGCGCTGTGCAATCAGTTGCTTTTGCACGAACTCAATAGCCCCTACATCCAAACCACGTGTTGGTTGCGCAGCGATAAGCAGTTCAGGGTTTTTATCTACCTCACGGGCGATAATGGCCTTTTGCTGGTTTCCTCCGGACAAGGACCGAGCTTTGGTCTCGATGCTTGGTGTACGCACGTCAAATGCCTCAACAAGCCGCTTCGCCTGCTGTTTGATGGCATCGAAGTTAAGGAACCCTTTACGGGTGTATGGTGCTTTATAATACGATTCCAGAACGATATTTTCGCTCACTGAAAAATCAAGTACAAGTCCGTGTTTATGGCGATCTTCCGGAATGTGGGCTACACCCGACTCCGAGATATGGCGCGGAGAATGATTGGACAGCTCCTTGCCTTCCAAAAGAATCGAACCGCTCTCTACTTTACGAAGTCCGGTAAGAGCTTCAATCAGTTCACTTTGGCCGTTACCATCCACGCCTGCGATTCCAACAATCTCTCCTGCACGTACGTTCAGGTTAAGTTGGTTCAGAACCGAAATACCTTCTTTATTCTTGGCCGTTAATTTACTGACTTCGAGCACATTGGCTCCAGGTGTAGCCGGTTTTTTGTCCACTTTGAATGTGACATTCCGCCCCACCATTTTCTCTGCCAGCTCATTCGGATTGGTTTCCGATGTTTTAACCGAATCAATTACTTTACCCCGACGGATAATCGTTACCGTATCGGAGATTTCCATGATTTCTTTCAGTTTGTGCGTGATCAAAATAATGGACTTTCCTTCAGCTACAAGCTTCTTCATGATAATCATCAGTTCTTTGATCTCTTGAGGAGTCAATACGGCTGTAGGCTCGTCAAATATCAGAATGTCTGCACCGCGATACAACGTTTTAACAATCTCTACACGTTGCTGCATTCCGACAGAAATATCATGAATTTTGGCATGAGGATTCACCTTCAGTCCATACTGTTCGGAAAGACGCTGAACTTCAGCGGCTGCTTTTTTATAGTTAATATTGAGACCCTTCGTTGGTTCAGATCCCAAAATAATGTTCTCTGTTACCGTGAACGGCTGTACAAGTTTAAAATGCTGATGCACCATGCCTATGCCAAGATCGATCGCTCGGTTAGGGCTGTCGATGATGACAGGCTTGCCATTCACTTCAATGGAACCTTCATCTGGCTGATAGAGACCAAATACAATATTCATCAACGTTGACTTACCAGCGCCGTTTTCGCCCAGTAGCGCATGGATCTCGCCCTTACGAAGCTGAAGGCTGATGGCGTCGTTGGCAACAATGCCTGGGAAACGCTTCGTAATTTGTTTTAACTCAACGACGGGGGTTGCTGCACCCATGTAATCACCCTTATAACTGATATAGTGTGGTTCCGCAAACGTAAAAAAAAACGTCTATCGACGTACTTTCAAAGAAGACAGACCGCGCTTAGCTGAAGTTTTTCTTGCGATAATCGAATGGTTCAGCTCATTAAGAACAACTCAATTCCATTATCTTAAGAAAAGCTCCTACCGGAGCGTTGGTGCACAGTGACCTTGTACAATTGTTATGATGACTTGATCAAATGTTCCTGTTCTTGCAATCATAAGGCCGGTCAAGACCGGCCCCAATGATTATTCATTTGCAACTTAGATCAAAATTACTCTGTAGGAACTTTGATTTCGCCGCTGATGATTTTTTCTTTGTACTCTTCTACTTTAGCAAGTGTATCAGCAGATACATTGGCAGTAGAGGTATCAGCAATACCTACGCCGTTTTCTTTCAAAGTCAGGTTCTCGGAACCGCCAGCGAATGTACCATCAACTACTTCTTTGTTAACGCGCTTAACTGCTTCGTCAACTTTTTTGATCATGGAAGTCAAAGTGATCTCATCACCAAACTCAAGAGATTGGTCTTTGTCTACACCGATAACCCATACATCTTGACCTTGCTTCTTACGAGCACTTGCTTCGTTAAACACACCATTACCTGTTGCGCCAGAAGCGTGGAAGATAATATCTACGCCTTCATTGTAAAGTGTTGCTGCTGCTGCTTTACCCAAGTCAGGTTTATCAAATGCACCTGTGTAGTTAGAAATGAATTGAGCATCAGGGTTAACTGCTTTAACGCCTTCTCTGAATCCTACTTCAAACTTTTTGATCAGTGGGCTTTCCATACCGCCTACAAAACCAATTTTGTTGGATTTAGTTGTCAGACCAGCCACAACACCAACCAGATAAGATCCTTCTTCTTCAGCAAATGTTACGGATTTAACGTTAGGAGCATCAACAACACTGTCGATGATCGCGAGTTTAGCATCAGGGTTTTGCTCAGCTACAGTTTTGATTGCATCAGCCAATTGGAAACCGATACCCCAAGTCAGATCATATCCGCCTTTAACGAATTCGTTCAGGTTAGGAATGTACTCTTCATCGGATTTACTTTGCAGGTATTTAACAGCAGTACCTGTTTCTGTTTCAGTCGCTTGCAAAGCTTCCCAAGCGGATTGGTTAAAGGATTTGTCATTAACTCCACCTACGTCAGTAACCATACCGATTTTGAGATCGGATTTCGCTTCAGTAGATGTGCCACCTGTATCTCCTCCGGCATTTGTTTCTTCTTTCGGTTTGCTACCGCAACCTGCGAGCATAACCGATACCGCCAGCAACATTACCAAAGACAAGCTGAGCATCTTTTTCATTTCTCTTTTTCCCCCTTAATGATATATCCCTCATTCCAATCCAGCCTACAATTGAACGGTTAACAGATAGCAGGAATGACTTTTATGCAGAATGTATGGTTTCTTCGACATTAAAAGCGCATTCTCACCCTTGAAGCATCCTATCATCTGTCGAAAAACCGAACAATATGACATGGAGAGAAAAATCTAGGACTAGCCTACTAGAGGTGATTATACAATCAACCAGTGTTAAAATCCAGATGTTTCATCACCAAATATCACATATTTTTGTTCTTTTTTTATTGAAAACGCTTAATAATTTAGCGTTTTAACACACTAACGTTACAACGATGTGATGTTATATAACAAAAACATATCGCGAACTTTAGTGATGAGTGGGTTTTACCTGTTTTTATTTGTATTATTTCACCGTTCGTATTTTATGTATTCCCATGGACCGTTATTCACCAGTTATCTGGTTTCATTGTTCCCTTCCAGACTGCAGCCTATTCGCTCTACTCATCCAGAGATTCCTCTTCGAATTTCTTACAAGCCGTAAAAAAGCCGCCATATAGGTACGGCGGCTTGTATCATACAATTTAAGCGTTGATTTTGCCTTTAGCTACAGTAGCCAAAGAGTTGAACGCATTGATGTCGTTAACGGCCAGATCAGCCAACATTTTGCGGTTCATGTCTACTCCAGCAAGTTTCAAACCATGGATCAGTTTGTTGTAAGACAAACCATTCATACGTGCTGCAGCATTGATACGAACGATCCACAGTCTGCGGAAGTTACGTTTCGTGTTGCGACGGTCACGGTATGCGTATACCAGGGATTTCATTACTTGCTCGTTAGCTGTTTTAAAAATACGGTGTTTGGAACCGAAATAACCTCTTGCCAGTTTCAAAACCTTTTTATGACGACGACGTACTACAAAACCGCCTTTTACTCTTGCCATATTAAAGAACCTCCCAAATAAATATAAATGTATCCGTGGTATGTGTACGGCCGTAGCCGATCCCCCATACGGAATGTACTAATTAGAATTAGCCTTTCAAGTTAGCCAAGCCTTGTTTCAAACGTCTAACATCCCCGGCAGCCATAACTGGGTTACCGTTCAGAACGCGCTTAGCACGTTTGGATTTGTGGGAAAGCAAGTGGTTTTTGTGAGCTTTGTAACGAAGGACCTTACCGGAACCGGTAATTTTGAAGCGTCCTTTCAAACTGCTGTGTGTTTTCATTTTAGGCATTTTGTGTTTCCTCCTCCAATGTTATCAGGCTTTAGGAGCCAAGATCATGATCATACTGCGGCCTTCCAATTTCGGTTGACGTTCAACAGTACAAAGTTCTGCAACTTCTACCTTAACGCGCTCCAAAATCCGTTGACCAATCGCGGCATGTGCAATTTCACGTCCGCGATAACGAACAGAACATTTCACTTTGTCGCCTTCGTTCAAAAACTTAACTACATTACGAAGCTTCGTTTGATAATCGTGCTCCTCAATATTGGAACGGAACCATACTTCTTTAATATCAACAATTTTCTGGTTCTTACGGGCTTCTTTATCTTTCTTTTGTTGCTCATAGCGGAATTTGCCATAGTCCATAATACGACACACCGGCGGTTTAGCCTGTGGTGCCACATTGACCAGATCCAAATTCAGGTCAATCGCCATTTGCAGTGCTTCGCGAATGGGCGTAATCCCAATTTGTTCTCCTTCAGCTCCGACAAGGCGTACTTCCTTCGCCCGAATCTCATCATTAATCATGTGATCTTTACTAATAATCGTCCACCTCCAGGTCATTTTGAATATCCAGTTAAACAAAAATAAAAGGGATGCCGGTCAAGCTACCGACATCCCTGTAATCAACACAATTCTTCATGAGTATACACTTCATAAATTATTGGGATCGTTGACCAGCCAACATGTTTGTTGATCAGGTGAGAAGTCGGACTTCTGCTTGTGATTCCATTGCTATTCGCTTTAAGGCACTTGAATACTATATCACCCATGAAATACATTGTCAACATTCTTCACAACTTTTTTTCGTGAATTACACATTTGTGATATCAGATGTCAACAAAATATCGCATGCATGTTCCTTACCCTTGTTTGCTTTGCACCTCATCCAACCGTACAACACGTGTATGTTGAGTGTGGCTCCACTGTTTGTTGTTCTGCGTAAAGAAAGCGTAGAACGTAATCGGGTACCAAGACAGCAGGTAGATCGGGAACAAAATCAGATATAGATAAACTTTGGCAAAGGTAACCTTCTCCAGCGCCATGGACAACAGGAACGTCAGAATGTTCAAACCAATAGCCACGAACCCAACCCATAACGGGAAGTATCCATAAATATTAGCAATGTGCGGACCACTGAATATAGCCATGTCTACCCACATCACAGCCGTCATCAGGAACGTAAGCAACACCACATAGACATTGGCTCCATAGATAGCAAGGTCAAATTTCACCAGGCTTCTTTCCTTAATGGACTGCCAGAGCAGCGGGAAGAAGTATCTACGCGCAACTGTAAAGTGACCTTGCATCCAGCGCAGACGTTGTCTCGCTGAAGCTTTGAATGTTAATGGCTTCTCATCAAATACTTTGGCGTCATAGTTGAAAACAGGATACACATTACGTTGCACACTGCGCATCGTAAACTCCAGATCCTCAACCAGACTTGTTGCACCCCAACCAATTTCCTTCAACAGGTTGGTCTCAAAGCACATTCCGGTTCCTCCGAGGAAATTCGCCATATTCAAGTTATGACGAGACAACTGCCACAGACGGTTGATGTACCAGTAAGAAACACCGTAAGCTGCAGTAATCCAGGAATCCTCCGGATTTTTCGTATCAATGTATCCTTGGATAACACGTGAACCATTGTTCAAGTCATCATTCATCTCAAGCAAGAAGTTACGGTCAACCAGGTTATCCGCGTCAAACATAACAACTGCGTCATACTGACGTGGCAATTTCCACAGGTACTTAAGCATCCATTCGATGGCGTACCCTTTACCTCTTAAATCGGCATTGGTACGTACACAGGCGTTTAATCCATGCTCTCTGACAATTTGAGCCGTTCCATCCGTACAGTTGTCACAGATGACAAACACATCGTACAGATCTTCCGGATAATCAAGTTGTTTCAAGTTCTCCATCAAGGCACCAATGACTTGTTCCTCATTGTGTGCTGCGACGAGTACAGCGAATGATTTTGTCGCCGGATAATGTTTCTTTTTCTTTTTCTTAATCAGACCGAACAGCGAAAACGTGAATTGGTACACGGCTAGCAGTGCCAGAATGACCTGCATCGTGACGAATATAGCGTCCAACATCGTTCTCTGTTACCCCCTTTTTTTCAAAACCCAGTTTACTCAAGCATTTCTCTTCCTGATTCTGCAATTTATTTTTTTTTGATCTGCAGAATATGACCCTGTTCTTTTGTGTACTACGTGAATATATCAGGCAATGTTTCAAAGCTTGGTTGCTATCAGTTGGCTGCTTTATCGATTCTGTATCCTTTTCAGTCATTTGTCAAAACCCCAATTTCACTTTTTGAAGCAGAAATGTGATCTTTAAACGCTGAATAGACACTTCGTGATACCACAACCTCGCATTCATGCCTGTTATATCTTATTTTCAGCCGTTTACTTGATTTTTATTTCTAAAGTCCCTGCTTTTTTCATCAGCATGTTATTCTTCGTCAGAGGCTCTATAACAAATAACGCAAACAGACCTCAAAAAGTTTGAAACAGAACTCACATTTTTTTTACCTCATTTCAGCCATGTTGAATCATTGTATCTTTTTTGGCTGACCCAAGTCAAAAAGTTAAGATGGGTATATATCCACTCTTTAACATGAATTTCACGTTCTTTACATGGGTTCTTCTTGAAAAGGACAACATTTAAAAATATGATAAACATATACCTGAAATAACCTCAAGTTCATGAAAAACGGTTATATACTAATCAGGACGAAACCGGATGCAGAAAATCACCGGAAATAATGCCGCCATTACGGGCGGCCTGACTGGCAGGAGGCCAATATGAGCCGTTTATTCTTAAAGTTTCAAGATTATGATCGAAATGTTTTTATGTGGATCAACGGCCGACTTCATAATCGTTTTATGAATTTTTGGCTGTATTATTTCACCCATCTGGGTGGAGCAACTTCATCTATTGCAATATCGTTGTTAATCTGGCTGCTTGCTCCAGCTCCATGGAGCACAACAGGACTCCAGGCATGTATCGCCCTTGCGGTCAGCCACATCCCTGTAGCCATCGCGAAAAAATTGTATCCCCGCATTCGACCTTATCTGGCCTTGCCGGATACAATTACGTTCCGTAATCCCCTGACGGATCACTCGTTTCCTTCAGGGCACACAACTGCCATTTTTTCGGTCACAGTTCCCTTTATGACCACTGATCCGATCTTATTGCTAATATTGTTGCCTGTGGCCCTTATTGTCGGATTCTCTCGAATTTATCTGGGGTTACACTATCCTTCCGATGTTCTGGCGGGTGCCACAATAGGTACTTTAGTCGCACTTGCAACAGTTGCATTCTGGTCTTAAAGCCGATATGTTAGACTCAGAAAAACCTAGCAGGAACAGGTGAAGTAAGCGTGGAGAAAAAAAGAGTATTACTATTATCTGAAGGCTTTGGTACGGGTCATACTCAAGCCGCCTATGCACTGTCCAGCAATTTGCGAAAGCTCTCGCCAGACGTGCAGACAAAAGTGCTTGAACTGGGAAGTTTCTTAAATCCAAAGGTTGCACCTCTGATTATAACAGCATACAAAAAAACGGTTACCAACCAACCCAAACTTTTCGGATACGTATACAGACACCAATATAAAAAATCATTGAACAGGCTGACCACACTGGCGTTGCATAAACTGTTCTATACACACACACGCAGCGTTGTGCGCCAGTTACGTCCCGATGCGATTGTCTGTACACATCCGATTCCAAGTGCTGTCATATCCAGACTGAAACGTCTGGGTGTACAGGTTCCCCTATGCACAGTCATCACCGACTATGATGCACATGGGACGTGGATTAACCGTGAAGTAGACCTTTATCTGGTTTCTTCAGATGAGGTTAAGTCCAAACTAATGCTACGAGGCGTACCTGCAGACAACATTCGAGTCACGGGCATTCCGGTGCATCCAAATTTTTGGGAGCATCCCGGGCGAGAAGAGATCCGAAGCAGATTTAACCTCAAGAACATGCCTACTGTACTGGTGATGGGCGGCGGTTGGGGAATGCTCAGCGACAAGCTGGTCCATCCGTTGCTGACACGCTGGCATGAAGATATTCAGATCATTTTTTGTCTGGGTCGCAATGATAAAACACGGATCAGCATGGAACAGAACCCGATGTATCGCAAAGAAAATATTCACATTATGGGGTACACCAACGAAGTGGACAAATTAATGGAAGTATCCGACCTTCTGATCACCAAACCTGGGGGAATGACATGCAGTGAAGGCTTGGCGAAAGGAATTCCCATGTTGTTCCACAACCCTATACCTGGTCAGGAAGAAGAAAACGTCCATTATTTTACAGAAAGAGGTTTGGGAGAACCCATAACTTCGCCCGACGTAGTGGTTAAATGGATGAACAAGCTGTTGCATCACTACCCGGATGTTGTACGTAAACGCAAACGTCATCTGGCGGAAATCGCCAAGGTTCATCCAATGCAGAGCGCTCAAAGTATTATCGATCTGCTGGAGGACGTTCGTCCTTCATCCGCAGAAGAGGCCCGTTTATGAATTTATCCCATTAGGATGTCGCTTCCTGTATTCTTCGTCCAATCACGCCTCTAACCAACGGCTTCAAACAAGCCTGCAACCACATTGAAAAGGTGCCTTCGAATTTGAAGGCACCTTTTCTTTATGAAGGAAAGTACAAACTATTGAGTGCCTGCTGACTTCAAATACTCCTGCCACTGCTTGGTGTATTCTGCCTGAATTTTTTCCAAACCTGCTTGTTTAGCCTTCTCCATAAATGTGTTCAATCCAGCCTCTACGTCTGCCACCAAACCTACATTAAGCGGATACAGATATTGTTTTTCCACTTGTTCCAATGCAGCCTTCTCGGCTTGGTACGGTGTCCAGTCTTCAGCAAATCCGGTATAAATATCCGGCTTTTTGATTTTGTCGAGATCTTCAAACATGGTCAGCACGTCATCAAAGGTTTTGTCATAGAGCATGAATTCCGGGTTACGCCATGCCCAACCATTCATGCCCTCACGCGGGAAGCCGTTTGTTTGTGCATCGCCTACCATTTTGTAGTATCCATTATCTACCTCGAAGTTTTTGCCTTCAACGCCGTATTCAGTCAACCAGTTATATCGTTTGTCTGTCACCAGTTTCTCATAAAATGCCAATGCTTTTTCCGGGTTTTTACTGCTACGCGGAATCGCAAAACCATTGTGGATCGGGTGAACCGGTTGTGCAAACCCTTTCGCATTCGGGTACGGGAAATAAGCCAGTTTCCAATCTGGATGAGTAGACTGCACCTTGATGACATCTGCATTAAATTTGTTCGGGTTCTCCCCGGAAAGAACAACAGCCGCTTTTCCATTTTGCAGCAATGAGTTGGAAGTATCCTTTACATTCAGTACGTTTTTCGGGAAAAATCCTTTGTCCATCCAACGTTTGTATGTTTTCAGGTCTTCCAGGTGTTGCGCCGATCCCCAGTAGGACGTCACAGTTGTTGGTGTATCATACATAATATCCAGTCCATATGGAAGTTGACCTGCTGTATTAACCAGCTTGGATGTCAATTGACGAATACCATGGGTATGGTTGGCATTGCTATCCGCAATCGGAATCATATTGGGTTCGTTGGCTTTGATGCCCTCCAGATACGCTTCGAGCGTCTCCAAGGATTCCGGTTTCGGAAGATTGTACTTCTCGCGCAAGTCCTCACGGTACGCAATTCCCTCGGTTACATACTCAATCCAAGTGGATGGAACTGTATAGATTTTGTCATTGATTTTGACAGCATTCCACATGTCATCAGGTACATGAGCTTTCAGCGCTGGCGCTGCTGTAGGCAACATTTCATCCAGTGGCAGGAACGCACCCTTCTTGGCATAGGACTGGTAGAATGTCCAATCTGCTGTGAAGATCAGATCGATCGGCTGTCCGGAAGACAGCAGCAGTTTATATTTTTGATCCCAGTCGGTCCAGGAGGTGTAGTTGAATTTCACATTGACGTTCAGATCAGCCTCCGCCAACTTATTGATCTCGGATTCAATAACAGGCAGATCTTTCGGAGCATCCCCAAGCATATAAAATTGAAGTGTGACTTTCTCGCCTTTGTTCCCGGATGTTCCTCCCTGCTCGCTTCCTTGCGTCGATCCCCCCGAACCGTTATTACATGCGGCAAGTACCCCGGCGAACAACATCAGGGCAAGTACCAGAGACAGGTGCCGAATTGTTTTTTTACGCATACGCATCCTCCCTTTTTGTGGTGAACCTTTATATGTTAGCGCAGACTCGCCATGCTTCAGACCAGAAATGATGTCAATGGCCTGACACCCACAGCGTGTTCACGTTCTAACCTTTCACTGCACCAATGGTGAGTCCTTTGACAAAATAACGTTGTACAAACGGATACAGGAACAAAATCGGTCCCGTTACAACGATAGCCATTGCCATCTTGGTTGATTCGGTAGGCACATCCTGACTGAGTGTGATCCCTGTGCCAATCGCCATCTGGTCAATGAATGTGATCGTGTTCATCGTGTTGTAGAGATAAAATTGCAGTTGGTACATATCCGGGTTGTTAATGAAGAGGGATGAGGTAAACCAGTCATTCCAGTAACCGAGTGCCAAGAACAGACCTACGGTGGCGATACCAGGCATCGCCAGTTTCAACACAATGCTGAAATAGATGCGGAAGTCATTCGCTCCATCAATTTTGGCGGACTCAATCAATTCATCCGGCACTGCCGAGCGAATGAAGTTTTTCATCAGGATAATGAGGAATGGCGTCATCAACCCCGGGAAAATAAGTACGGTGTACGTATCTGTGAGATTGAAGTAGTTCGCCAGCATAATGTACCAAGGCACAAGTCCCCCACCAAACAGGGTTGTGAAGTAGATAAAAAACGAGAACGTGTTCCGATATTTAAAATCCTTACGCTGGAGCACAAATCCAGCCATCGTGATGAGGAACAGCCCTAGCGTAGTCCCCACCACCGTTGTAAAGACCGTTACCCCATAAGCCTTGAGTACCTGAGTCGGGAATTTGAACACCATTTTGTAACCTTCCAGGGAAAAGTCCGTTGGAAAGAGGTGATAACCATCCCTCACAATGGACTCGTTGCTGCTGAATGAACCGGATAAAATCAGCAGGAACGGTAGCAAGCACATGATTGATAAAATGATGATGAAGCTGTAGGAAATCAGTTGAAACATGAAAGTGAATTCCGAATCTCTGAGACGGGTATTCGTACGAGTGTGAGTATTCATTGGCGTGTTCATGATTGTTCTCCCTCCTGCCCTGCGGGCGTTCTAGAACAAGGCGTAGTCCTCATTTACTTTGCGGATAATATAGTTGACGGTCATGATCAAAATGAATCCAAACAAGGACTGATACAGACCAGCAGCCGTTGCCATCCCGATATCAAACGTGACTTTCAGTGAACGATACACATACGTATCAATAATATCTGTAGCGTTGTACAGCACCCCGTTGTTGCCGATCAGTTGATAGAACAGGTCAAACTGCCCCTTCATAATGCTGCCAAGCGAGAACAACAGCAGGATGACAAAGGTTGGCTTCAGCATCGGTACTGTAATGTACCAGATCCGCTGAAATATATTGGCCCCGTCGATTCGGGCAGCCTCATAATACTCGTCACTGATACCCGTTATGGCGGCCAGATAGATGACCATGCTGTATCCAAGATTTTTCCACAGATAAAAGATGATGATCAGGAACACCCAGATCCAGGGTGTGTTATAAATGTCGACCGGGCCGGCCTCAAAACGTTTGAGCACCGTGTTCACAAAACCCGACTCGTAGTTAAACATGTTGTAAGCGATTACACTTAATAGTACAAACGAGATGAAATACGGCAAGAACATGACGGATTGCGTGATTTTTTTGAATAACCTGCCCCGGATCTCGCTAAGCATGATCGCACAGAAGATCGCCAGACCGTTTCCTAATATAATGAAGGCGAGATTGTAACCCACGGTATTGGTTGTGAGCTTCAGCAACATTCCGGATTGCCATAGGAACTTAAAGTTCTCCAGACCGACAAATGGACTACCAAATAATCCGCCTTCAAAATCATACCGGGTGAATGCATAATAGATGCCGACCATCGGAAAATACGAGTTAATCAGAAAAAAGATCAGCGTGGGCAACAGCATCAGAAACATGATTTTGTTTTTGTTCAATTCTTTGAGCATGGCTCGATCCCTCCCGAATTTCTTGCGGTGCTGCGTGGTGGAGCTCTCTTTTTATTGTAGATGCTCTCTTCACTCACGGATACTGAAGCTTCCCTTCAGAAAATGAACGATTCTGCGAAATGAACTATGAACAAAATGAACGAACCATGAAATGAACAGACATTCACACACATCCGTTCACAAATGTTGATATCGTGCATAGGCTACACCTAGTGAACAATCCAGCGAAAGTTGAACTTTATGTAGAGAAAACAGGCAAAATGGCCTGTCCAGCATTGATGTAAACGCATACATAATATATAATTCAAGTTACTCTTGCTCTTCTGTACATCGATATATGAAGCCTCACATATGTATATGAAATTCTATGTTGTTCACCCAAAATAGGAGGTCTGAGGGGGAAACAGAATGCGTAAACGTTCAGAGGACAGTCAGAAGGTCTTCACACGGATTCTGATCGGCATTATTATCAGTACCGTCGCTACCTTACTTGTGGCTTCTTCTATTTTGTACGTCAACTATAATCGAATTGCTCTTCGTCAGGTGTATCGTACAGATATGAACAGTCTTACTCAAACCAGCCGTGAAGTGGCCAAAATGACCGAGACTGCAAAATCATTGTCATATCAGATTTATCAGGACTACACTATCTCTTCATTACTGCTCTATTCCAAACCAAATATCTATGAAATCACATCCGCGATGGAGCAGCTAGACAACTACCGTATGTCCCTTCCCTTTATCGAATCCATCTATGTATATAACTCCAAAAGTAATGAATTCTTTATCAGTTCCGACGTGCGCAATGGGCAGCAGTCCATCTCGGAGATCGACGATCAGGGGATTAAAAGTATCCTCCAGAACTTCCATGACTATAAACCTTTTGTTCCCATCCCGCGTACATATCAGGTCGGTTCTACTGAAGCGACAGAGGTTAACAGCTACACCTATCTCTGTTATGACACGATCAATGACAATGCCAAACTAAACTACGCTGTCATCGTTAATATCAAGGATGATTGGCTCAGTCCCAATATGAATGCTGTGGATCAACCAGGCAAGACCTTTATCGTAAATGAGAATGGAGACCTTTTATCTGACTTTGGCGACCGTGCATTGATGAAAAATCTCTCCAGCGAAGCTTTTATGAAGCCAATTATCCAGGATACGGGGCAATCAGCTTACTTTACCGAGAAAGTCGACGGAGAAAAGTCGCTCATCACCTATACCGCTCCCGATGACCTGGGTTGGCGTTATGTAAGAATAACACCTTATGATCTGATTACCTCAGATATACGGAGTATGCGCACACATACCGTTCTGTTTTGTGTTGGACTTCTCTTCGCAGGCTTGCTGCTCTCTTACCTTGTGTCCCGAAAACTATATCACCCTATTGATAAGGTGCTTGTTCGTTTACGTGTGATGGAAGCAGAGCGACGTGGCAGTCTTCATTTGTTACGGCAGGATTTTCTACGAGGGGCCCTACAGGGCCGCGAAACAGTAACTGGAGGTATGCTGGAAGAACGGATGAAGTTCTATGGTTCCTCCATTGATGTTCAGCGTGCATCCAGACTGGTATTACTGCGTATTGACCATTTTACCGAATTCAGCGAAACGTATCGTGATGAGACCCAGCTTGTAAAATACGCGATGATGAACATCTGCACCGAGACAGCCGATCTCCACTACAATGCGGAAGCTGTGGACATGGGCGGTGATCTGATCACACTCATCTTCAATGAAAAAGCGGAAAGCCATGAACTTGAGCAACCTGCTCATAACCGGATCGAAGAGCTGCTACGTATGATGCAGGCAGCTGTAATGACCCATTTGAAATGCTCCATCTCCTGTACGATCGGCACGGAAGAAGATTCATTGGAAGACAGTATTGCATCCTACACCAGATCAGCCGAAGCCTCACTGCATCGTTTGTTCATGGGACCGGGCTGTCTGATCTATACCTCTGACATCATGGCTTATCACACCAAGGAGTACGCATTCCCAGCAGGTAAGGAAAGACAGCTTGTTGATCATCTAATGACAGGTAAGACGCGAGAAGCAAAACAAGTCTATGCAGACATCGTCGGCGAGACAGCCGCATATCCATTTACCGTCTTCCAGCTAGCTTTATCCCATCTGACGATGACACTGAACCATGTACGAAATACCCTCAAGAAGAATAATCAACTCACGCTTGATTCAGTCTCGGATGGTCTAATGCTGCCTGTCAAAGACGCGGAAGACATCAGTGAAGTACATGAACACTTCTATCGGATGTTTGATGAGCTTGGTTCCAAAGTCGAGGAGAAACGTACGCTGAAGCACGAAGAATTGATTCGTAAAATCAATGGCATTATTGAGCGGGACTATGCGGACCCCAATCTATGTCTAACTTCTATCGCAGATGAGTTGGGCATGTCGCCCATCTATGTAAGCAGGCTCTACAAACAGCTCACCCTGAAAGGGCTCACGGACGTGATTAACGAGACCCGAATAGCCAAGGCCCAGCATCTGCTGGTGGAGACGGAGAACTCCGTTGCCGACATTGCCGAGAGAACCGGATTCACCAACAGTTCATACTTCTATCGCATGTTCAAAAAGTTTAACGGGGTTACACCAAACGATTATCGCCGCAAAGAATTTCATTCAGAGAACTTTTGAAATCATACCATACCAGACTTGAGTTTATGGAGCATTGCACATGGATTGTTAATGCAAAAAAAGAGCGACCTATGAGAATGAATCATTCACCTCATGTGTCGCTCTTCTTTAATGAGTTTAAGTTAGATTTCGATTTATTCCTGTTCCTGATCTTCGCCAGACTCATCCGAAGCTTCACGAACTTTATACTTGTCCAGACGTGTCTGCTGATACTCACGCAAGGCCTCTTCACCCACAATCACTTCAACCCGATGAATGTTCATACCTTTACCCATGAATTTCTGCTCGTACTCCGTCATCACATGTTCTTCATTCAAACCATCACGATGCAGATTCAAAGAAATATTGGTCATTTGCAGGCCGAAGTCGGCAATGGCGTTGAGTGAGAAATCAAACAGCGTCTCCGAATCGGTTTTGAAATGAATCTGACCTTTGGGATTAAGCAATTCCGTGTATTTCTTCAGGAAGCGCGGGTGCGTCAAACGACGACGTGCATGCTTTGCTTTTGGCCAAGGATCACTGAAGTTCAAATAAATGCGTTCCAGTTCTTCCGGTTCAAAAACTTCTTCGATCTGTTCAATATTCGCCAGCGCAAGCTTCAGGTTCGGAGGTGTCTCCACATCAGCCTGACTCCACGCATTACGAGCTTTCTCACTGGCACGACGCACCAGTTCATCATACATATCAATACCGATGAAATTAAATTCCGGATATTTATAACTCATTTGGCTGATAAATTGACCTTTACCCATACCAAATTCCACGAAGATCGGATGGTCATTGCCATACAGTTCAGACCATTTTCCTTTATGTTGCTTCGGGTCCAGTACAACAAGATCAACTTGTTGCTCCAAATTTTCTCTTATCCCTTTTCTGCCACGTAAACGCATTTTATTCCTCCGTTTGTCCCATACTTGTCTCAGACTTATTTTGCCGAAGAACTGGCAAATTGTAAAGAGCAATGAAAAGGGAATCTTCGGATCTGCCACTTTGGGCAAATTTCAAAGATTCCCTCTTCGATTTATTTGGAATTGGGGTCCAACTACTTTAGTAGTTCATAGTCTACCTTATCTTGGTGTGAAAAATCAAATGTCTTTTCGAAAGCATCGCGAACTTTTTGTCTTGCAGCCGCTTTCACTTTCGGATTTCCATTAAAACGAACACCTGTTAAAGCCAGTGCTTCTTCTGCCGTCAATTCAACAGACACATGATTCAATTCATTGTTTTTAACTTGGGAATTCATTCATATCACCTCACGGTATAGTATGGTCCATGACGTCAACGTTGATTCCAATGCTATGATGAATAATACCCATTAGATGGTGTCTGACGCTGATTTAAATATAACATAAGGTGTAAACTATAGCAAGGGGAAACCCTTGATTTTACGGCCTATTTTTGCGTTTCGATTCCCTTTTTTTTTAGTTTTTTGATACAATGATAAAGTGAGCATTTTGCATAAATCCCATAAGCGTCTTCCAATCAGCAAGATATGGATCAGGATGCTTTTTCCTGTCCATATCTTGTACCCGTGAGCGATTGAAATCGAATAATGCAAAATGCTAAAGTTCATGAAGACACCTATAATCGCTATCCATCGTCTATGACGGAAATCGCATAGCGCTTCTTCTTTTGTTCACGTATGATTACGGTAATTCGACAGCCAAAGGAGTACCCTGAAGATGAATGCACCTGCATTACAGTCCCCTCTCCTGTGGGGAGATAAACGATTCCATACCTGGAATTATGAGATGCGCGATCAATTTAACAATAAGGTTTTCAAAGTGATGCTGGATGCTGGATTCACCTGTCCCAACCGCGACGGTTCCATTGCCAAAGGTGGTTGCACCTTCTGCAGTGCGCGTGGATCAGGCGATTTTGCTGGCAGCAGACGTGAAGATCTGGTCACTCAGTTCAATACAATTCGAGATAAACAGCACCTCAAGTGGCCTAAAGCCCATTATATTGGCTACTTCCAAGCCTATACGAATACGTATGCTCCGGTTGAGGAGCTGCGCGAATATTTTGAAGAAATTCTTGAGCAACCCGGTGTTGTTGGCTTGTCCATCGCCACTCGCCCGGATTGTTTGCCAGATGACGTTGTTGATTATTTGGCTGAACTGAACGAACGCACCTATCTGTGGGTTGAGATGGGCCTTCAAACGATCCATGATTCCACATCAACATTGATTAATCGCGCGCACGACACGAAGTGTTATGAAGAAGCGGTTGAGAAACTGCGTAAACGGAATATACGTGTGTGCACACATATCATATATGGTCTGCCTCAAGAGACACATGAGATGATGCTGGACACTGGACGGGCAGTTGCCAATATGGATGTACAGGGAATCAAGATTCACCTGCTGCATCTGATGCGCAAAACACCAATGGTGAAGCAATACGAAGCTGGTCTTTTACGTTTTCTGGATCAGGACGAGTATATCAAGCTGATCGTAGATACACTGGAGATGCTTCCACCGGAAATGATCGTACACCGTCTTACAGGCGACGCACCACGTGATCTGTTGATTGGACCGATGTGGTCCATGAACAAATGGGAAGTGTTAAACTCCATTGATCGTGAGCTGCGAGAGCGGGATTCATGGCAAGGTAAGTATTGGAGGCGAGCATAGATGGGCTTTCTTTCGGTTCTCAGCTGTGCGCATCAGTGGATTGCTTCCCGTCTGCAGCCAGGTGATCTGGCGATAGATGCAACGGTGGGTACAGGAGCAGACACACTATTTTTGGCACAACAAGTAGGCAGGCGTGGTCAAGTCATTGGATTCGATATTCAAAGTGAAGCCCTCACGCTGGCACAGGCCCGGATTCGAAAACAAAATGATGAAGCCAAGCTTGGCTCCATCTCCATGCTTCAACTAAGCCATGATCGAATGGCAGAAGCAGTTCCTGAGTCATGGCTTGGTACGGTTGGTGCAGTTATGTTCAATCTGGGGTACCTGCCTTCAGAAAGTGCAGATTCCTCCATCATCACCGAGACTGACAGCACGATCGCTGCACTCGAGGCTGCACTCGCTTTATTACGTCCTCGCGGCATCATTACGGTTGTCCTCTACCCCGGTCATGACGGAGGGGCACAGGAAGCAGAAGCTGTATTGGACTGGTCCTCTGCCCTTCCGGTGGAACAGGCACAGGTTGTGATCTATCGCCAATTGCAGCGAGAAACTTCTCCTTTTCTGATCGGAATCGAGAAAAAATAATTTCCTTTGTTCACCAAATACAATAAACTAGACACAATCGCAGGGCGAGCTATTAACGGCTTCTTCTTACTGCGATCTGTGTTCTACATCTACATATGCAAACGTATTCACTTGTTTGCTCATGGCGACTACATGCCCATGACTGATTAAAGCGATCCACCATTTCATATACTAGAGGAGAGATTACTGATGTCTACGCCATACCCATTACAATTCCAACCTGAGTTCAAAGAACGTGTGTGGGGCGGTCGTGCGCTGGAGCAATTCGGCCTTACGCCCCCTGAAGGACATATCGGAGAAGGATGGATGATTGCGGATCATCCCAACGGTACAACCAAGGTATTAAATGGAGCACTGGCTGGCAAGGGTCTGGATGAAGTTCGTGAACAACTGGGCACCGAATGGCTTGGAACCAAAGGTGTCTCTGAAAAAGGCGGCCGTTTCCCCCTTCTGATTAAGCTGCTTGACTGCAACGATGACCTGTCCGTTCAGGTTCATCCAACAGACGATTATGAGGCACTTCCTCCAGGCGAGCTTGGCAAAACAGAAATGTGGTATGTACTCGACGCAAAACCGGGCGCACACATCATCTATGGCTTGAACGAAGGCGTTGATCGGGCAACATTAAAAGAAGCATTGGAAAACGGCACGGTGATGGATACCCTTCGTCAGGTACCTGTAGAAGCTGGTGATACGTTCTTTATCCCTGCTGGAACAGTGCATGCGCTCTGTGCAGGTGTGGTTGTCGCTGAGATTCAGCAAAACTCGGATACGACGTATCGGATCTACGATTACAATCGTCCAGGGCTGGATGGCAAACCACGTGAGTTGCATGTTGAAGACTCATTAAATGTCACCGCCTATGAGGGCGCAGGTGCCTCAACGATGAAAACAAATAACGCTACTCCTGGTGAATGGCTCAAGCTTGCGGAATGCCCTTATTTTGTGGTGGAAAAAGGGATCGTGACTGAACGGTGGGAACTCTCCACTAATCCTGACAGCTTCACGATTCTCGTTGTCTGTGAAGGAGAAGGAACTTTGGAGTGGGCACATGCTGAATCAGACAGCATTGAATTGAAAGCTGGACAATGTTATCTCTTGCCAGCCAATCTGGGTTCTTATACATTGAACGGGAATACCACTGTTCTTCGCTCTTATCTGCCCTAAATCAAGCTTATATGTGACCTGTGAAGGAGGAATTACACGAGATGCAGGAATCTACCTTTGCCTTGGTCGCTAGTGAAGGTACCCGTATTCATGTGTACCGCTGGCTTCCCGATCCGGATTGTAACGTTAAAGGTGTAGTGCAAATTGCACATGGCATGGGCGAGACAGCAGCCCGATACGCCGAATTTGCTGACATCCTTACCCAAAATGGCTATGCGGTTTATGCAAATGACCATCGGGGTCATGGCAAAACTGTGGAGAATGCCAAGTTGCTTGGTAATGCTGGTATCGATGCCTTCCGCTGGATGGCGAGTGATATGATCAATCTGGGCGAAGTAGCCGCCAAGGAGAATCCTGGGGTGCCCCTATTTCTAATGGGACACAGCATGGGCTCATTCTTGGTACAACATCTCATGTACGCTGGTCATGAGCAGTACCATGCCTTTATTTTATCCGGGACAAACGGCAGACGCGGTCTGCTCCGATTTGGAGAGAAGCTAGCCTTCTTGCAGTGCGGCATTCAGGGGGCTACCCATCCCAGCATGCTGCTCAACGCGATTGTATTTGGTGGATTTAACCGCTCTTTCCGCCCTGCAACGACACCGTTTGATTGGTTGTCCCGGGACTCACAAGAGGTTCAGCGATTCATTGATGACCCCCTGTGCGGAGCCGTCTGTACAGCAGGCTTTTTCCGCGACTTCTTCAAATTGCTGCTTGAAGTCCATCTTCAACACAATATGGAGCGCATACCCAAACACAAACCCGTATACCTGTTCTCAGGTGAGAAGGACCCTGTCGGACTTCATGGCAAAGGCGTTCTTAATCTGGTCTCGCAGTATAAGAAGCTTCGGCTGGAGAACATTGAGTATCGCCTGTATCCGGATGGACGGCATGAAATGCTGCATGAGATCAACCGAACAGAAGTGGCTCAGCATGTTGTGAACTGGTTAGAGCGGAATACCCCTGGCCCGAATACACACTCTAGTCCGTTGAACCGTACTGAGACGGCTGACTCTATATAATAGAGTCGGAGACATATCAAGAGCAAAAAGAAACCCCTGAATCGGATGTACAGCTCACGCTGCGCACCAGTTCAGGGGTTTTCTTGTTAAGCGATATGAATAATAGCTATAATCAAACGTTATGGATTAACCTTCAATTAACAGGGATTCCGGGTCTTCAAGCAGTTCTTTCACGGTTACGAGGAAGCGAACAGCCTCACTACCGTCGATAATCCGGTGATCGTAGGACAACGCGATGTACATCATTGGACGGTTCTCCATCCGTTCTGCATCAATCGCCACTGGACGAAGCTGGATCTTATGCATCCCCAGAATACCCACTTGAGGTGTATTCAGAATTGGCGTAGACAACAAGGAACCAAATGTTCCACCATTGGTGATGGTGAACGTTCCACCTTGCAGATCTGATAACGCCAGCGTGTTGGAACGAGCTTTGGATGCCAGGTCCGCAATGCTCTTCTCGATCTCGGCAAAGCCCAGACGGTCTGCATCACGCACAACCGGTACAACCAGTCCTTCCTTCGCAGATACGGCGATGCCGATATCATAATACTTTTTGAGTACAACATCTTCGCCATCAATCTCTGCGTTAATTGTAGGGAATTTTTTCAGAGCCCCCACAACCGCTTTGGTGAAGAAGGACATGAAGCCCAGGTTGATCTCATGTTTCTCTTTGAACTTGTCCTTACGGCGTTTACGTACATCCATGATGGCAGTCATATCAACTTCATTAAACGTAGTCAACATGGCTGCTGTCTGCTGAGCCTCTACCAGACGTTTCGCAATGGTTGCACGACGGCGAGACATCCGCTGACGCTCCACTGGTTTGGTATAGGTAGAACTTCCAGCTGCCGGAGCACTTGGTGCTGCTGGAGCTTTACTCGCAGGTGGAGCAGCAGGAGCAGGCGCCTGATTGTTATGGCTCTTCACATCATCCTGGTATACCCGTCCAATCGGATCTTTGCTCTGAACCTGATCCAGTTCGATACCACGTTCACGTGCAAGCTTACGGGCAGACGGTGAAGCCGTCTTGGCACTATCGGATGACTCCGGTGCTGCCGCAACAGGTGCCGATGGTGGTGTTGGAGCTTCAGGTGCAGGAGTAACGGCCTTTTTCTCTTCAGCTACTGGTTCGGAAGCGGGTGCACCGCTTCCTCCTCCAGAACCAGCTGAGAGTGTACCGATCGTTTCACCGATCTCGACCGTCTCTCCTTCCTGACGAATGATCTTCTCCAGCACGCCACTTTCTTCTGCGCTGATCTCAATATTTACTTTATCCGTTTCCAGTTCAAGAAGCACATCACCCTGATTAACGGTATCCCCTTCTTTAACCATCCATCTGGATACAGTTCCCTCAGTTATTGACTCACCCATTGCAGGTACTTTAATTTCACTCACAGCTGTTACCTCCCCAGTGGAATATTATTCTTCGTCGTTTGTTTCAACGCAGATGTAATAATCTGTTGCTGTTCCATACTATGCACAAGCTGATAACCGCTGGAAGGACTTGCGTGTTCCGGGCGACCTTCGTATCTAACGGTTGTGCCTTCAGGGGCAACTTCACGAAGACGAGGCTCCATGTATGTCCAGGCACCCATGTTTTTGTTTTCTTCCTGTACCCATACCAGTTCTTTTACATTGCTGAAACGTGCGAGTATGCGTTTAATCTCTTCTGCCGGGAACGGATATAGCTGTTCCACTCGAATGATGTGAAGCCATGACCAATCAGCTTTATCTTTTTCAAAAGCATCTTCCAAGTCAATGGCAATCTTGCCACTGCACAAAATAATGCGCTCTACGCGATCCGGCTGTGTACCCAGTCCGGCTTGCTCCAGCACAAGCTCAAACTTGCCTTCACTGAATTCGACTGCAGGTGAAGCAACACGCGGATTCCGAATGAGACTTTTCGGTGACATCATCACGAGTGGACGAGCATCTTCCGTTTCAGTCAAGGAAGCTTGACGACGCAACAAGTGGAAGTACTGAGAAGCACTCGACAAGTTGGCAACCGTCATGTTGTCTTCTGCACAAAGTTGCAGGAAGCGTTCAAGACGAGCACTTGTATGCTCAGGTCCCTGACCCTCATTCGCATGTGGAAGCAACATGACCAGACTGGATTTCTGAGACCATTTGGCACGACCCGCTGATACAAACTGATCAAAGATAACCTGTGCACAGTTGGCAAAGTCACCGAATTGAGCTTCCCAGATGACCAGTGTATCGGGTGAATATACGTTATATCCGTATTCGAATCCAACAACGGATTCTTCAGACAACGGACTGTTATAGATTGCAAAGGATGCTCTTGCCTGTGGCAAGTGATGTAATGGGCAGAACTTTGCTCCATTCTCCGAATCATGCAACACCAGATTCCGATGAGCGAATGTAGCACGCTCGGCATCCTGTCCACTAATCCGAATTGGCTTGCCATCTGCCAGAATGGTTGCAAATGCGAGTGTCTCCGCAAGGCTCCAATCCACTTTTTCCCCTTCGTTCAGGGAAGTGCTCCGGCGTTGCAAAATTCGCTGTAACTTCGGATACACATTGAAGTTCTCAGGCCATTTCAGCAGATCGGCATTAATGCTGCGAAGATTCTCAAGCGGTACCGCAGTCGGAGTAATCGTAACAGCCTCCGGCTCACTGATTTTCCGCTGATAATATTCATGTACTTCATTTTTCTTCATCTGGTCATAAGCTTCTTTTAATTTGTTCGTTACTCCATCGCGAATGCTCGTAATGGATGCATCATCGATAATCGATTCCTCTTTCAACTGATCCTGATACAAGTGGCTTACCGTTGGATGGTTTTTCACCTTGTCATAAACGATAGGTTGAGTTGTTTCGGGATCATCGGTTTCGTTATGGCCGTAGCGACGATAACCGATCAAGTCGATCAGGAAATCCTTTTTGAAGCGATTGCGATACTCGGCTGCCATACGAATGGCTGCAATACAAGCATCCGGATTGTCCGCATTCACGTGTACAATCGGAATTTCGTACCCTTTAGCAAGGTCACTTGCGTAGTACGTTGAACGGGAATCACTGCTATCTGTAGTGAAACCCAGACGATTGTTGACGATAATATGGATGGTTCCGCCATTCTGATATCCTGGCAGAGCTTTGAAGTTAAGCGTCTCTGCAACGATCCCTTCTCCAGGGAATGCTGCATCACCGTGCATCAAAATGGTAGCTGCCTTCGTCACGTCTTGCTTCGGATATCCAGGGTCACGACGGTCATCCTGAGCCGCACGAGCAAACCCTTGTACAACCGGATTAACGTATTCCAGATGGCTCGGGTTATTCGCCAGAGTAAGGCGTGCCTGCACAGTTTCCCCGTCTTTCACAAAACGGTTGGCACCCATATGATATTTGACATCCCCCGTCCAACCGTAGTTGATTCCAGTCGAACCTTCCGATGGAACCAAATCTTTGTTCGGAGCATGATGAAATTCAGAGAAAATTTTGCTGTACGGTTTGCCCAAAACATGAGCCAGTACATTTAACCGTCCACGGTGGGCCATCCCCATCAGAATGTGGCTTGATCCGGCTTCTGCCATAATGCGAACAGCTTCATCCAGCATCGGCACAAGCACATCGTTACCTTCGATGGAGAAACGTTTCTGCCCAACAAATGTTTTGTGAAGATAATCTTCAAATTGCTCAACTTCAACCAAACGTTCCAGCAAAGCCTTACGTTCTTTCGGCGTAAGTGGAGCCGGTGATGTCCGAGATTCCGCACGACGATTCAGCCACTCACGCTCTTGAACTTCGTGCACATGACTGAATTCGTATGCCATGGGTCCAGTGTATATCTGACGCAAACGTTGGATTGCATCCCATCCGGTTGCTGTCTGCCCATCTGCACCTTCCCAGATCAGGGAAGCAGGCAAAGCTTTCAGATCTTCTTCGTTTAATTCAAAATGCTGAGGTTCCAGCAAAGATGTGTCTGTATCTTCACTGATTCCAAGCGGATCTATATCTGCAGCAAGATGACCATAGGTGCGGATGTTCCATACCAGTTTACCCGCTGTAACCGCTTTCTGTAATAGTTGAATGTCTACGCTTCCGGAAGCCGATTGGGCGTTGCCGGAATTCAAGGTTGTGCGTGCATCCCTGCCAGACATCGGCGGTGCACCCCATTGTTCAAATAGTTCACGATAAGCCGGTGTAACCGAACCAGGGTCTTGAGTGAATAATTCATATTGTTCCTGTACGTATCCCATATTGGGGCCATAGTAACTTTCCCAGGGCTTCTTGTTGCCTTCCACGATCGTCATCGACGTTCCCTCCGTCTTGATTTAGTCATAAGTTTTTGACGGAAATCATTGACTAAGCCGTAATTTGCGTTCGTTCAACATTTTAAGCGAAATTTTTCATGAAGTCCAATAATCGTGCTGTTGGTGGTAGTAACGTTAGTCCGACGCTCCCGTCAAGGTTTGTCTGCGTTTTCAAAATCAAAGTAAAACAATGATTGTATATACCGTCGCACAGATGTCGAATACTGTCCTGATCCGTTCGAAGGTTACACTTTCTCCACTTCTTCAAGTGAAGTCCATGTTCTACTATCTATTCTATAAACTTTTACGCTCAGGAGCATTTCCTATTTTTAGTTCAATTGATGCATAAATTAGATGAATCGAATAAATCGATCAATTTGGGTAGAACAACGAACGCTTAATTACAACAAAATAGGCATACGATCTCCCATTTTACCTCCTTAATTGAATTGTGGTCCATTATGTGCAAAAACAAACCGTCAAGTTAAACATTAACCATTTGACGTCACATTCAACAAATAATTGGGGTTTTCTTCAGGAGACCCACAGCAAAAAGCTGGCCCAGACATAAATTATCCGAGCAGCTTCTTTGGATTCAGCAAATTTCACCCCAGCAAATACTTCCTATTTCTTTTCATCCTCTGTAACAGCATCCAGATCTATGGCCATACGGATCATATCCACACAGCGGATACCATCCTCTATAATCTCTTCCTCATAATGCCTCACAAAGAAGTCACGATCAACCCCGATAATGCGGAAACCGCAACGTTGGTATAACTTCAATTGATGAAAGCTGGAGTTGCCCGTCCCAATCTCGAGAATTCGGCATCCCAATCTACGTGCAGCTTCCATCGCTTCCTTAATCATGTGTTTGCCTACACCTTGTCCCTGCAGTTCTTCCTGTACGGCAATATTAACAATCTCCGCAGTCTCTGGACGAGTCTTCAACAATACGAACTCCCCAACCATCTCTCCTTCATACTCGGCAATAAAACAAACACCCCGACTCAGGTATTCATCCACAATTGCTTTTGAAGGATCAGCCATCAACAAAAGTTCGTAGGGTCTCTCTTCTTCCCAGTCCAAAATCCGGAACGACAATTTCATGCCAATCTCCACCTTTTCATCGTACAATATTCATTTACGTTCTGTTTGCAGAAGCCTATGTATGGCAAATCTACAAATATATCATTCTTCATTTCAACAAACTAGTTTACTCAATCTATTAATCACACACTATTACCCACAGACTAGTCATCTCCTATAAAGATAGTAAACTTCATTATATCATAATATTTGGATATAAATATATAGATATGGATGATACATTATGAGGCATTATTTTTTATCCTAACCCAAGCTTAAATGCTCATGGATTAATTTCCATTCCCCATCAAGCGTCGCCGCACTGTATCCTTGCAGGGCATGCTGGTATCCCATGATTTTTCCTCCTTCTGACGGTTTAACTTATCGGGTCCCACTCTGTTCAAGTACGGAATCGCTATACAACATAAATGTTTCTTGCAACGTACGTCCGGATGACTTCTCCCAGATCACACTCCGCTCAAAAGTGCCTTTTTGGAAAAAACGTGGGAAACGTTCAGCGAACCAATCCTGCATAGGCAGCTCAAAAACCCGCTTCATCGGCACCCATAACAGTTCGCCTTCGGGCGGATCTTGCAATAACTGACCCTCGAATGAAGTCGCCAAATAGTTAAATACCATGTACCGCAATCCTTGTTCGGGATCACAGAACTCATCAAGCCCTTTATACGTAATCTCATTAACTACTAGCCCTGTCTCCTCCAGGACCTCCCGCACGGCACCATCCACGATACTCTCCGGAAAATCTACCTTCCCCCCAGGAGCGATGTATCCCGGAAATCCTTTGCGGTCCGGCCGATTCATTAACAACACCTGATCATTCATTTTGTCCCATACCATACACATCGTTAATATTTCTATTCTAGTATCCATATTCGTCCTCCTGCTAACGTGCGCTTCTCTGCTGTACACTAACATTTCTGGGAATAACCTGTGTTTTCCTTCTTTATTCCCACTCTGATTCATTCGTATTTTCACCGGTCTCACAGTATAGTCTATGATGATATATATGCATACGAAAGGCGGACGCCCTGTACACCTGTACATCAGAAGCCCGCCTGTTTTGTGATATTCTATGCTGCTCTTTCCTCAAGTCTGGAGTTTCCAGTCCTCAGTTCAATTCCGTAATCAACACCCGGCGTTCCTTCCATTCAGCCCGGCGATAAGCCTGTTGCATACCAAATTTGCGGATACTTGCCTTCGGCACTGATTTATAAGGCAAAACGATCGTAAAGTCCTCATCAAACGGGAAAAAAGACAGGCCTACTTTTTCATTGGATAACCACTCTGTTTGAATCGGTTGTCTGGAACAGGCATCAAACGTACAACTGAGCCCTTCTGCAAAAAAATCATAACGCGCAGCAGGTGTTCCAGGTTCCTCCATGCAGAGAAACAGACTGAGCTGATCACAGAAAAGCATAATCTCCACATCACTTTGCAGCCTCTGTTTCAGGGCTTCAGCATCACCACCAAGCTGTTTCTCCCAATCCAGCTGACGTTCGTGTTCTTGTTGCAGATAATCTCGGATGTCATCATCATCCTGAGCATTGGCCCCCAGATTTTTCTGAAACAGTTCCGTGTACATCAAGCTACACAATAATCCGGCGTAGAGGTTTTTCTTACGAACTTCTTCAATCCCTTTATGGTAGAATACAAAACGCGGACGCAATGGAAAGTCACGAAACGAATACGGCGATTGACTGTAATCATTCCAGAACGGAGACGAATCCAGTTCAATCCAGCCACGGTCATGTTCCTTGGCCGCTAGAATCAATTCATCCCGATGCGCAGCATCGGCTAATAATTCATTTTTCCAGTGGGAAGCCATCTCTCCGGCTACTAATCCATGCTCATGCTGTGCGGTCAAAACAAAATCATGCTCTCTCTCATATACGATCATGTGCTGTCACCCTTCCGCATGGTATACGTTGACTTTAACATAAATTGGGTTAAACTTTCCTAGTAAGTTGTTTTTCGCTCCATTTTGACGAAAGGCATTATGAAAGGCACAATGTAAAGGTGTTGTCAGTTTCCTGAAATTTGATACACTAAAGGTTGTGTCCACAATTATATTACATACAGAAAGCGGGATCTCATGAATTTATACTCTCCTTACATCGAGTTTAACCGCAAGGAATGGGCTGAACTTAAAGAACATCAGACCACTCTTCCACTGACGGAAGCCGAATTAGAACAGTTAAAGGGATTGAATGAAGAGGTATCGATTCAAGAAGTCGAAGATATATATTTGCCTCTTACCCACTTTATTGACCTATATGCAAGAGTTTCACGAGAGCTGAATCAACTGACGGCCTCCTTTATGAAAAAAGAAGCCCTCCCCACCCCCTACATCATTGGAATCGGGGGTAGTGTTGCCGTGGGCAAAAGTACAGCGGCCCGCTTGCTACAGGCACTGCTCGCCAGAGGTAAGAATAGCCCGAAGGTTGACCTTGTCACAACCGACGGTTTCTTATATCCCAATGCGGTGCTACAAGAGAAGGGCATCATGAACCGCAAGGGATTCCCGGAAAGTTATGATATCAAATCCCTGATTCAGTTCATGGGTGATGTGAAATCTGGCAAACCCGAAGTGAAAGCACCCGTCTACTCTCACCTCGCCTACGATGTCATTCAAGGAGAAGAGAAGCAGATCTGTCAACCGGATATTCTCATTATTGAAGGTATCAATGTACTTCAGATCAAAAAGGAAACGCCTTTGCTGGTTAGTGATTTCTTCGATTTTTCCATCTACATTGATGCGGAAGAAGAGCATATACGACACTGGTACGTTGAGCGTTTCAAGCTACTCCGCAATACAGCGTTCCAGAACACAGATTCCTTTTTCCATCAACGATTCGCCAATATCGATGAAGAAGAAACCGTACGTACGGCCAACCAGATCTGGCAAGATATCAATGCCAAAAACCTGCATGAAAACATTTTGCCAACCAAAGGACGTGCCAGACTGATTCTGAAAAAGGAAGCCGATCACTCCATTGGGCAGATTCAATTGCGCAAACTGTAGACAACACTCGTGCAGTACACTTTGATGTTATATCTAATTACCCTTAAAAGGAGAGAAAAACACATTGCAAACCCTGATTATACTCGGCAGTATTATGATGTTCCTGGCTGTTGCATTGGGCGCTTTTGGCGCACACGCGCTCAAGCGCAAACTATCCGCTGACATGATCAAAATCTATGAAACCGGTGTTCAATATCACCTCATCCATGGACTTGGGATCATTCTGATCGGACTGCTGGCAGACCGCCTTGAATCCTCTTCGCTCGTCATGCTTGCCGGGTGGCTGATGTTCGCCGGAATCATCCTGTTCTCTGGCAGCCTGTACGTTTTAAGTGTTACGGGTGTTCGCAAATTGGGAGCCATTACCCCACTTGGCGGAGTCGCATTTTTGGCTGGATGGGTTATGATCATGATTGCCGCATTGTAAACTTGCCCCGTGGATAAACGAAAAGAGTGTTCTGGCTGATATAATATCGCTGGAGCACTCTTTTGCTGTTTAATCTGTCCACATTCTTCGAATGGTGGACAGCCCTGCATCCGGTCGTTGTCTCTCCAGCACATACACATCCGGGTTAGACAGTTTGCTCCACTCTTCATAACCAAAGGATGGTTCATACTCACGAATAAGCAGTGATAACAAGTTTCCATGTGTAACCACGGCCGCGTGCTGTTCCGGTCTGCTCCACAACTCTTCCAGTAGTGCCAGCCCCCTTGTAGCCGCGTTTCTCGAAGATTCCCCGCCTTCTTCCATCCAATCCACATCATCGTATGTACGTTTCAGTGCATCCATCCAGTTAGGCAGATCAAGAGAGCTAAGTACCCTCTCCTGGAGACGTTCATCCGTATGTATATGTTGCAGCGTTGCTATGCCCAGTGGCATAGCCGTCTGAACGGCCCTTTTCCATGGACTGGAGACAATATACGTTATGGAATGATGAGCCAAGATATCTGCAAGTTTTTCAGCCTGCCTGATCCCTTCATCTGTAAGCTCTGCATGGGGTTCCTGCCCTGTGGCCTTGGCGTGACGGATAAGATAAATGGACTGCATAGCTATCACCTCCTATGGTGTAACTTACTTGGAGTTCATCTCAAGATATTGAAGTGCACTGTACATCTTCTCCTGCTCTTCCGGTCGGCCTGATGAACTGAGGAAAGTGACCTGTTCCCCTGTCCTGTCTCCATGTTGAGCCACCAGTCCAAGCCGCTGCTTCAGATGGTTCACTGTGCCTGTACTGCCATCAATGATCTGTATATGATCGGGCAGAACCGTGCGCAGAATGGACGTATAGAATGGATAATGCGTGCAGCCAAGCACCACTGTGCCATACCCTTGAAGATCAACATCTGCCAGTTTGAACCGGAAATAATCAGCGATTTTGCCCGGATCAAAATCCAGCTGTTCACACCACTCCACAAGTTCCGGCAACGCAATGGAATCCACACTGTGGTGATCATCAACACGTGATACCAGTTCGTTATACTTGGTTTGGCTCAAGGTGAGGGCCGTAGCAAATACAAGCACCCTCTTCCCACTGTTGCGATTCATCTCCACGGCTGGTTTCACTGCAGGCTCCATGCCAATGATCGGGATATCATACTTGGCGCGCAGATCCTTCACAGCCAGACTTGTTGCTGTATTACAAGCAATCACGATGGCTTGAACATCCTCCTGAACGATGGCTTCCACACAATCAAAAATATGTCCTCTAACCTCATCCGCAGATTTGGTTCCATACGGGACATGCAAAGTATCTGCGTAATACAGAAATTTTTCTTCCGGAAACTGTTGTAATGCCTTATGCAAAACGGTTAAACCACCGATGCCTGAATCAAAAAAAGCAATTTTTTTATTCAAGGATTTCACCTCTATAATGTATTCTTTCGGGTTCCAAGAACCTCTCAATGCTGCTCATGCTGACTGGAGGTGAGGTTTGTACTTCCGGCTCATCACACACTACAGTGCTTGACGGCTTGCGGGAACCATTCCGGTTACGGATCGTTCTTCTGATCGCTGTTGTCTCCAAATTTTCTTGAATAACCTTATAGATGTATAAATTCGGAGACAAAGGCGAACGCTATCGCTTCTTCAGAATCGATTCCGCCCCCTCCATTACTTCCGCTAAGTCAGGTACTATAGAGAAAATAAGCCATTATTCTACGCTCATTTTATACTGTCTGAGCCAGTCCTTGCCACTATGCCACGCCTCTACAGGGTTAAGCTCTCCAAGCAGTTCAGTACTTGCCTGAGCCATGATCCATTCCTTAAGACCATTATCCGGACTGGATTCGAGCTGCTGTAGTAGCAGATGCAATCCTTCCTCACCCGTATTCAAGATGTCGTCGTATGCCTCCCGGTTACCAGCAATATAATCATTCGGATTGCTACTGGTCAGGAGGACAGGGTCGCTAACCATCTGCTGCAGGTTGCTTTCAATCGATGCTGATAATGCTTGGTCTTCTGTCCGAATCGAACATGCTGCTACCGTCAATGCTGTGCATACGGATAACAAACCCAGAATCAGTCTTCTCCGATTCACTGTACCACTCCTTTCAACAACGAGTTAACGCAACAGATTCGACTTTCATGCTCAAGCCCTCGGCCAACTACAGAACAAGTTCCCATTGTTCTTCGGTAAGCTCCTGACCTGACAACATCTGCTTGCGGACTTCCTTCACTTCAAAGCCCACAAATTGATATAATCTACGCGCGCCATTGGTGATAAATTCAGCAAAGCTATGATCATAATTATACTCGTTTCGATAAATTCGGATATGCGCTTCAATGACATACTTCAGATCCTTTTGTACGAAAGTGCGAATCATCAGACATCACAGTCCTTCCTCAAATCCACAGTTGTGATACTGAAATCCACACCGAACTGAATTAATCCGAGTTTACGGGCAACTTGCTGTGAAGCGAGATTATCCCAAGATGTACTGTAGATTGGCATGCGCCCACGCTCCTTGACATAATACTGCCAGCACTTTACCGTCTCCGCTGCATATCCATGTCCTCTATAACCGGGTGCCGTATATAGGCTCGCTTCCGCCCCATGATTGGAGAGCCTCGCGGAGCAACACACTGCCACAGCAGAATCCCCAATAACATAAGCGGCAACAGGGCTTTTTTCATATAAGTAGTCTGTTAATTCAGGGAAATGCTCTGCCAGCAAATAACGCTGCTCCTGACCAATCAACTGAACCTTTTGATTCCACTTGTAAGATATCTCAGGAAAAGCATAGGCGGGTCCCATCCACACACGGTTAACTGGCTCAAAGTTCTCCACCTTTCGAATCAGTTTCGGAATATCCAATGGAAGCTCGCTATCCTTACCCAACTCATCGATTAGATTCGGCGGTAACTGCTCATGATAATAGATCAGTGAACCAGCAGAAGTCATGCCGATAAAAATGGCTGGAGCCTGCCCACCACCCGGCTCGTTGATGCTTAATAGACGTTGCTGCTCGTTGATCGTATATAAAGTACTCACCTGTATTTTCAACATTCCCATAGACGACAGGTTGGATTTTGGAACCATAACTATGAAGTTAACCTTTGCAATAATCGTTTGCCTTCACTGCCTTTACCAGCTTCCTGCTGCTCCAGAAATTCGGATAATTGACGTAATTCTGCAGGACGATATCCAGCCCCGCACCCGCAATTATGATAGGTATAACCATGACGGTACAGCATCATTACTTTGGTCCATTGTTTGGTATCATTTTGCTTGGGCGCCTGGAAATCGTGTCCCATGCTAACCATAGATGTGGCACATTGCGGGCATTTATATTCAAGTTGTGCCACCACCTCAGGGCTCAGGTCATGTTTGGAAACTTGTTTAAATGATTTGCGACAAATGAAACATGCATAGATGTCTTTATATGGTCCTGACAAGGCATATCTGCACATCATCTGCACCCCCTTAATAATTTCCATTATACGGGATTTCACACACATATACGAATGGATTTTGCACATTTGCGAAAATTCCACCACTCACTCATTGACCTTAAATCGCAGCTTGTTTCCAGGCCTCACCAAGTTCCGCAATCGATGCGTACCGCTCGGACCGATCATCGCTCACTGCACGTATCACAACCTGATACAATGCTTCTCCGGCATCCCATCTGTCATAGGAACGATCTTTCTCCCCACCAAGCAACCCAAACGCCATTGCCCCCATGTTGAATACATTGGTAACCGCATCTATGGGTGCACCCAACTCAAATTCCTCAGGGGACATAAAGCGGGAAGATCCCCACATGCGCCCCATGGTATTGGTAAAAGAGCCCTTCCGATACAAGTCGATATCACAAATTTTCATAAAGTTTCTGTCAAAATCATAGATCAGACTGCCATCATACAAATCAACAGCCACATAACCTCTCCGTTCCACATCGATATGAAAATTCAGAATCTGCTCCATTGCCCGAATGCGTGTCTCAACAGGAAGCTGTCTGAACCGATAGTAGGGCGAACGCGGATCTTCATATTTGGCCGGAGGCGGAAAATACCAGTGGGAATGCAAACACTCCCCATCCACCCAATCGAATACACAGGCATACCCCTCATCCGTTGCAAAATGATCCGTTAGTCGAATCAACGTGTCATGCGCCAAATCTTCGTAAACGGAAACAGATGATTTCAGATTAAGAATGGCTTCCGGGGGACTTCCCGTATGATTCGCATGAATTGTATGTGCTCCCGCATACTTTACGAACAATCTCTTTCCATCCTTTTGCACAATACCGAAGGAGATATTCCCTGAATCCTGCTGATCGAATACGCGAAAGACCGTACCCAAGGGCCGTAACCAATCGAAAGAATGAGACTCTTTTAAAACAAAGGAAACACCGTCGATCTCAAGTTCAACTTGATCTGTCATCGGACTCCTCCTGTGCTGGTATCTTCATTCAATGTTGAATGCTCCGTATAAAAGTAATTCATATGCGCCTCATCATATCCCTGACCTTGGACTTCCAATGCATTTCGCTCAATGCCGTATACTTCAAATCCATATCGTTCGTATAGACGTCTGGCTGATTCATTCGTTGTAACTACACTCAGATTAATCTGCTTGATGCCCTCCAGATGTCTTCCCCGATCCAGCACCTCGCGGAGCAAACGCGAAGCCAGCCCACTCCCCCGATATGGCGGAGCTACATAGACGCCCCAGATCATACCTTTGTGCCTGAGCTTTAGGCCGTGTTCCCTTTTGAAACCCATCATTCCCACCAAGGTTCCTTCTTCTGTGTATGCTCCCAGAATATAATCATCCGGTTCATTATGTATGCGCTCCTGCACTTCACTCATGGGGAGTTGAATGGACAACTCGAACGAAGCCCCGAAGGCTTCAGGATGTGTTTTCAGTGCTTCCAGTCGCAAAGGCCAGTAGATGTCTGCTTCATCCCGCTGAATATTGCGAATGGTATAGGTCTCTTGCTTTCGGCCTTCATTCATTCTTCGACCACTCCCTGCATCTCATAAGGATAATCGATCTGAAGTTTTACATTCGCTGCCGCTTCCTGTCCTGCAAGCAACCCAACAACATAAATCCCAAGGTCAATGGACGTGGCCACACCACCGGCAGTAATTACATTTCCATCTTTTACAATCCGCTTCTGAATCACCTCGGTGACATACGGCTCAAGCAAATTATATGCACGGGGATGTGTTGTTGCTTTTTTGCCGGATAAAAAACCAGCCGCACCCAGCAGCAGAGAGCCTGTGCACACCGAAACCTTCAAAGGCACAGACTCAGCCTGTTTCAGCCAACCTACAAAGGCCTCGTCATATCGAAGCTTGCGCGTTCCCATGCCTCCGGGGATAAACACGAGATCATATTCCGATAGGTCAGGCTTCACTCGATCCACCTTCAACGTTAGACCAGACTCATCCGTGACCTGATCTGTCATGGCACAGGTTTCCCACGTCGTTCCTTTGGTAGGTTCAAAGAAATTCAACCGATTGATCACATCATAAAACCCTGCAAAATCAAGGAAAGTCAGTCCATCAAACAAAACGAATGCCATTTTCATTGGTAACCTCCGCGTTTTAATTTGGAGCATCCTGATTATGTTTCTGATTCCGATCCCGTTCCATTGCTTCCTTCACCCGGTCACGCGCTGGCAGCTTGCTATTGATATGAAAGAGCAGACCCACAATCGCAAGAAGTAAAATAATGACGATGAATTCGAATATGGCTAACCCCTCCCGTCTGCAAACTGTACAATTTTGGTTCCTGCCTAATCTCTATTTTAAACCACGGGCGATGATCCACTCCAGCCACTTCCACGGTAGCAGCGCTTTACCTATGATGAGCACACGCGAACCTTTTCCGAGCGCATATCGAAGTCTTGGTGCACGCATCCGTGCAATTCGGCCGATCAGATCGGCTACCTCCTGTGGATCAGGTGCCGTCTCGCTCGCATGTTTGGAATAACGAAGAACCGCGTCCAGCTTATGCTTATACGGAGAGTCCTCGCTCCGGTGAATCTCACCCAAACCTTTATTCCAGATCGGTGTGCGATAAGAGCCAGGCTCAACTAATACCACCCGAACACCAAACGAAGACATCTCATGCCGCAAACTTTCCGTGAATCCTTCCACAGCGAATTTGGAGGCAGCATATGGCGCATACCCTGGAAAACCGGACAACCCACTGACGCTGGACAAATTTATAATTAACCCCTGCTTCTGTTCACGCATCACAGGCAGGACCGCACGTGTCACAGCGATTAATCCAAACAGATTCGTTTCCATCTGTCGCCGCCAATCCTCCATTGATACTTCCTCAATGAACCCGCCCACCGCAAATCCTGCATTGTTCACCAGCATGTCGATTCGGCCATTATTATGAAGTACGGACCGCACAGCTTTCTGCACGGATTCAGCATCGGTCACGTCCAGTTGCACATATTGCAAACGTTCAGCTAACCCCGCCTGTTCAGCCAGTTTCACCAATTCTTCTCTTCGACTCAGATCACGCATTGTAGCAACAACAAGGTATCCCTGCTTGGCAAGGGTGATCGCGGTAAGCATACCGAAACCACTGGATGTACCCGTAATTAAGGCCACCGGAGCGTTAGTTCCTTCCTTCGTCTTTTTCACTACATCAGAACCTGCATTAATCCGTCCCTGTCCGGCTTCTGTTAAGTTTTCCTCTACTGTCACGGCGTGACCTTCTTTCCTCGGTAAATTACTTACTTCCCGTTCCTACCTATACCGCACGGCCCTTGCTGCTTAATCCGCCACTCCATTATGCCGTCTCTCCACCCTGCGCAGCTTCGTAAGTCCCGGTTCAAACGTATACGGTACAAATCTGATCTCAGGTAAGGTGCATTCAAGCCGCTCTCCCAGCTTCATCAGTTCCAGCAGTACATTGGTCTCAACCTGAGCCATCACTGCGTTCCCGCCAAGTCGAAGGGATACCTCCATTGTTCCGTCCCCTTGCTGCACCACACGATAATGTTCAATATCCGGCGAAGCCGCAATGACCGAACGGGTAACGAAATCCGGAAAGACCGGTACCGCCTCACCCGTATGCATGTTTGAAAAATAAAGCGTGTCATCACAGCGGCCTTCAATCCGCTCAATCGCAGTAAACGGGGAACCACAGGCACATGGCAGCGCGGCCTCGGTCAGAATATCATTCAGCCGATACCGGATTATCGGCTGTGATGTTCTGGAGAAGTCCGTAATAATGGGCACGAACCGTCGGGTGGCGGGATCAATGAACTCTTTTTCAATATGCACGATATCTTCATTCAAATGCAGTGTGCCATAACGACAGGTTGCACCCAGGAACCCTTCTGTACACTGATAGACTTGATGAACGGTCTGTCCGAAGATCTTCTCCAACACCTTGCGATCCAGGGGGTCCAGCACCTCGGCAACAGAGATGATTTTATCCGGTACAGCAGTCAGATAGCCTGCCACATAGGCATCCGCCAACAGACGCAGCATTGAAGGAGGAGCTACCCATACGGTAGGTTGGTAGGTTTCCAGCCGATTGACCAAGGTCTCCACACGCTCCAGCAGATCAAAGTACTGAAACTGCAATTTGCCACGTTGCACGGATTCATACAGATTACTATTGGCCCGCAGGAAAAACGCAATCTTCGCAGGTTTCCACAGTCCACCAGGCAGCAACTTGGCCAGCACCGTACCCGTCCACGCATCCTGCTCCCGATCACTCACCAGAAATATCCCCCGGTTCCCTGACGTGCCCGAAGACAGTCCAACCGTCACACCTTGAATGGAAGGTTTGAAGTCACGTGTTTCTTCACTTTCACCTGCAAGAGCCAGAGCTTTGTCCTTGGTAATACCCACCGTGTTCAGTGTATCAAAATGTTCCATCATGGTTGATTTGTCAATCAACGGAAAGCTTCTCCAGTCGGTTGCGTCCACGCCACCCCACCACTTCCGGTAAAACGGAGATCGGGCACGGATCTGATGAACATGCCGAATAATCCGGCGCTCTTGCCAGCGCTCAAGTTGTTCTCGTGTTTTCCATGTTCGCAGCCCACGTGCGAGTGCATAATGAACCACAATACGAAGGGTATTACTCATCGTTTCAGCCCTCCTGCACCCCAAGCGTCCAGTACATCTCGACAATGACTCGGCACAATCCGAATGTGGGGAAACTGCTGATGCAGCTGAACCAGCTTGTCAAAGTTACGATGGTATTCCTGTCGATTCGACATAATGATTCCAGCAAGAATATTTGGTCTGCGCTGTTCACGAAAAGCCCGACTCGACCATACCGCGTCCGCACAGAGAAAATAGTCATGTTCTTCTGTACGCAACAGGAGTCCCATCATGCCTTCCGCATGACCGGATACATCCACCCCAAGCAGACTGCCATCACCAAAGATGTCGTAGACCTCATCAAAAGGGAAAGCTTCCCCCGCTGTTATCCATCGCTCAGGCTCACACGTAACTGGCAATGATCTGACTATAAAATCCTCGGGCAACAGCCCCGCAAGAAAACCTGCTTTTACAGCCGCAATCGGACCAAGTGAGCGCACAGCATCATAGGCCCTTGGCAGATAAATGAATTGTGCCTCTGGGAAATCTCGTACACCCGCAATATGATCGCCGTGAAAATGAGAGAGGATGATATACCGAATATCCGAAGCTTTCAGTCCAATTCGAGCCAAAAAATGAACGGCACTATCCTCTTCACGATAGACCACTGGTGTAATATGACGATACATTGCATTAGGCAAATGAGCCGTTTCCTCAAAAAAGCGGGAACTATATCCCGTATCCAACAGGATCGGTCCATGTACGGGATGAATGATGCAGGCAAATCCTGCTGGGAAATGTACTGGACTCAATCGACCACCACGCAGCGTCAGAAACTCTGGATGTGTACAGTAACCCGCCGCACCCAAATATAGTTTCACCGGAGTTGTTGTCAGCATGATTCAGCCCTCCACCAGTCTGCAAATTGTTGCAATCCCTCTTCAATGGACACCCGAGGGATGTATCCCAATTGCTCCCGTGCATCCGTAATATCCAACGTCTGTGGGATGGATAAGGAGCCGACTGTATACCTTGTTAACGCAGGCTCACCCAACGCAGGAATATAGCCATGAACTCGCTCCAGCAACGCTGCCACACCATATGCCATCCGATAAGGAATGTTTCGACGACGCAAGGGCATATCCAGCATGCCAAAAAGGCTGCTCACCAACTCATTGAACGCCCTTGGATCGCCATTGGAGATATTGTAGGCTCTGCCAAGTGCTTCTGCATCGACATCGCGGCACAACAACAAGGCATCCACCACATTATCCACACATGTCAGATCGATTAACGCCTGTCCACCACCGATCATGGGCACGCCTGATTTTGCGTTTGCTGCGACAATTCTGGGAAATAACGTCTGATCATACGGACCAAAAATGGCTCGCGGTCGAATCATGATCGATGGAAGTCCCTTCGCATGCCCCTCCATTACAACCTGCTCAGCGAGAAGCTTCGTGGCTGCATAATGATTGGCTGGTTTGGATGGCAACGGATCATTCTCATGTACGTTATACCGCGGGTTGTAGTTAAAATATATACTCGGAGTTGAGACATGTATGAATCGCTGAACCTCATTATGCAGGCAGCCATCAATGAGGTTTTGTGTGCCTTCTACATTACTGCTATAAAAGTCACGATATCGGCCCCATGGCGAGGATAGAGCTGCACAGTGAAACACCACATCCTGTCCCGTACACGCTTTGTTCACTGCAGCCTCATCCCGTATATCTCCATTCAGGAATCGGATTCCTGCCAACTCAAGTTCTGCACCAACCTTTGGCTGTCGGCCCATGCCAGTGACTTCCCATCCCTCTTTGGCAAGCCGCATCGCGAGGTGCCTTCCCAGACATCCCGTAGCTCCTGTAACCAATGCTCTATTCATTGTTGTTCACCGTTCCATTCTATGTCATGAGTCAAAGCTTCAGTCAGCGAGCACTTCTGCGATCTTGCCAGACGCCATGCGGCTAGCACCACTCCGAATTGTTCCATTAAAGGTTGAAGATCCTGTCGTGCATAGACCACATCCCTGGCTCCACGCCATGCTGCTATCCATGCACGAAGCTTTCCTTTGCCTAAGATCTGCTGTACTCCGGTTCCCAGCATGGGGAGCATGAGCATCGCTTTGCTGCCTCGTGCGGGAGTGATCATTTTTCCTTCCTTGACCAACGTCTCCGGTTCAGTCAATGCACGCACCAAGTCATCTCCGGGGTGAAACAGATGAATCCCACTCGTTGCCCTCGGATTACACTCAATTGCGTATACTTGCCCATCCGGACCTTCTATAAAATCAAACCCAATCTGTCCACTAAAACCCGTTGCCTCAACAAATTGTCTCACCCACGCAAGGGCACCCTCATGTTCCACCTGTTCAAAAAAAACACTGGCTCCCACGCTTCCTGTACGATAGCGACTGTCGTAAGTGGCATGTGCAACCAGTTGCCCTTCATGCGCTATGCTGTATGTACATAACATCTGACCAGGAATGTAGGCCTGTGCAACCCAAGGTGTAATAGATGATAATGCTACCTCGTCCGGAGGGTCGTTACGGGAATGTCGACGTTTCTTTTCACTTACGTTTCCTTGCTGATCCGTCCCTGCCCCAGCGTCATCGGTCACGAGTATTGGCATGCGAACTTTGGCTGCGAAACGGGAATACACCGGTTTCCACACCCAATCTCCTACTTTTCCCAGAACAGACTGAGCTTCCATCCATTCCTCCCGACTGTGGATCAGGTGTGTATCCGGAACCGAAAGACCGAGTGACCCTGCAAGCTGGATAAAATCATATTTATGATGCAGCTCATGCAGCTGCTCCAGAGTTGTAACTAGAACACGGCAAAATGCACGTAGTCTGTCTGCCCCTTGAGCAACATAGAAGACTTCTTCACACATTGGGATCAGCAGGTCAATCTGCCAATCCTGAACCAACTGTTCCAACTCCGCCAGATACGCAGCTGTGTCATGACGCGGCGATGGGACCACAGCGCAATGTTCCACTGCACTGGATGATCTGGTCAGATGCCGTACGGCACTCTCCGCAACATAGACCCGATGGCCTGCTCGGCGAAGCATGCGTGCCAGATCAAGCGTTACGGGAGCCCTTCCGCCTGTAAGCAACACACGGAGAGAATCAGCTGTACGATGTCCAGTTTTCCCAGATCTAGTAGTCAAAAATGAGTCCTCCCAATGATAATCCGGCAGCCGTGCCAATCATCAACACCCGATCACCACGCTGAATACGCTGTTGTCTAATCGCTTCATGCAGACCCATCGGGATCGATGCCGCAATCGTATTGCCGTGATTTCGTGTGATGTCCATAAACCGATCTTCAGCAATGCCAAGCTTCTTACGGATCAGTCTCATCGCCATGGCACTTCCCTGATGGGGAATGACCAATTGGAAATCCTCCATTCGATTCCCGGTCGCCTGCAGCATATCACCAATGAAGCCAGGCAAAAGTCTAGAAGCCATGCGGAAGATCGCCTGTCCATCCATATGAAAAAGGTAGGGTTCAGGGTGATCTGCCTTATAATTCGAAGCATGCAGCCGTGTACCTCCACCTGCAATCTCCGAGAAGCGAGCACCTCGGCTGTAGGTTTGAAGGGAAGCATGTACAATCTGAGAGGATGACCCTTCAGGCGAACGCTCAATAATAACAGCGGCCGCTCCATCTCCGAACAGGGCCGCACTCTCTTTATCAGACCAATTCAGTCCGGCTGAGGCAATCTCGGTGGCTACGAGCAATACTCGCTGGTAACGTCCGGCATCTACCATATAGGAGATTACATCGAGTCCGTTCAGGAAACTCAGGCAGGTTGCATCCATATCAAAGGCAGGTACGCCCGAATCTTGCTGCCCCATGGCCTGCTGGATAAATACCGCCGTACTTGGCAACGGTTGTTCCTTCGTGCCACTGGTACACACCAGACAGTCGATATCACTAAATTGTAATCCTGCATCCGCCAGTGCAGCTTCCGCAGCCCGTGCGCCCATGAAAGAGGAGGTTTCTTCACCCGAAGCATAATGACGTACACCTACGCCTGTAGCTTTGCTAACCCAGCCCGCAGGCACGTCCAAGCGGCGATCCAGTTCCTCATCGGTGACTTCCTGTTCAGGCAGGTACTTCCCTGTCCCTGCGATCCTTACTCTTCTAAGTTGCATTTCCCCAACCTCTTTCTGTTCATCTGACTGATATATAAGTTCGTATTCAAAAAGACCGGTTTTCAGTACCGAGAAGATGGGATGAAGCTAGAAATGGAGTAGCGGAGCGTAGGAAAACTACGTGAGCAACGGACATTTCGGCTGAATTCCATATTCGATGCTGATGATGCCGATAGGCATCCTTCGTAATCAAAAGCGGACTTTTTGAAAAACCTCTATAAGTTCAGCTAATTAGTATTTACACAGACACTGCGATGACAGAACAACTTTCCGATCGCTGTTATCCCCAGATTTTTTTGATTCCCTTCTTAAAAAGGGAAAATCCGGGGATAAGCATATGCTTCCGATGCAGCTTTCTTTCAGAAAGCTTTTAGGCGAACGCTTCGCTTCTTCAAGTTATTTCTGTCCTCTCCGTTATCGTGTAAATGTTTAGTTGAACATATACAACAAAAGGGCAGACGCCTCTGCCCTTCCTGTTGTGTTTTCTTTTGTATGAAGTGTCATTTCTTCTTATTCAAAATCTCGGCAAGAGCGGCATCTAATGTACCGTATGTGAACGTGAATCCTTCCCTCTCCATTCGCTCGGGAATCACCCAACGGCTTTTGAGAACCAGTTCCGTCTCGGTCTGAATGAAGCGTGCGCCCAGTTCAAGCATCCAGCGAGGAGAAGGTAGTCCAATCCGCACCCCCATCTGTTCTCTCAGACGTGCCATTAGCTCCCGATTCGTTACCGGATGCGGAGAGGACGCATTGAACACACCATTCAAGTGTGGATGCTCTTGCAGATAAATTACCATGCGGAAGAGATCCTCGATATGAATCCAGCTGAACTGCTGTGTTCCTGCGCCTTGAGATCCTCCGAGTCCAAAACGGACGAGGTTCGTCATGGGCAACATCACGCCACCCTCGCCCAGCACAATCGCGATCCGCAGTGCAATCTGACGCGTAGACGGCAGACTGAATTCAAAGAAAGCCTGTTCCCATTCCTTGGCAACGTCGACCGAGAATCCGGAGCCTATCTCGCCCTCTTTTTCCGTCATGGGACGATCTTCAGCATGTCTGTATATGGTCGCTGTACTCGAATTAATCCATAGTTCAGGAGGATGATTACAAGCCAGGACGGCTTCGCCGAGAATGCGCGTTGTCCGGGTTCTGGATTCCAGAATGGCTTTGCGATTCTCTTCCGTATAACGGCAGTTCACCGATTTACCTGCCAGGTTAATCAATATTTCTGCTTCTTCCAGTGCCTCTATAATTCCTGCACGATCCTCCCAGGCAATATGACCGGGCTGACGCGAGATAATTAATACCTCATACCCCAGCTTTCTGAACCTTTGGGCAAAATCCTGTCCAACAAATCCCGTTCCACCAGCTAATACAACCTTCTTCACGGTATCCCCTCATTTCCCATACTGGGTAAAGAATTCGCAAGATATAGATTGGAATGTTTCTATGCATGCAAAATACAGATATTAGATTAACACCGCCGGTGACCCGTTGGTTTGATTTATTTCGCACCCAGAGCTGCGTACAAGCGATCCCGCTCTTCGATAGCCCATGCGTTTGCAGGGTTTTGTTCCAGCTGATATCGGAGTTCATCATAAAAATCATGGATCATGAATCCATCTGGCAGATTGCCAAGCATGGCTGTAAAGTTGTACTCGGGCAGTGTTCTCTTTCCTTCACTGATCTGCTTCAGCCAGTCCATCCACTTTGCAAGAGTAAGCACTTCCTCCTGCCATAACTCAGCCTGTAACCCAAGCGCATCCTGAAGTTGCTCGTACGCCAATGGATCGGCGAAGACCCGGCAGGCCTGAACAGCTAGTTCGTACAACTCGGTCACTGCACGGCGTACCTCATGTTCAAGTTCGACCTCCAAGCCTCCCATGTAATCCTGAACCTGGATGCCCTGTCCATCATCATATAATAGTGGTGCCTGCGCCAACAGGCGTACAATCTCTTCCATCGCTTGCATTGAAACTCGCTTCTGCTCATAAAGAGCAGGTAATTGATATGCTGTAATAATCATTCACTCCTACATCGTTCTTCTATTAATGACCTATATTATAACATGGTTTGGCAATCATCTATCAGGATAACTTGACTATCCACTACAAGTTGTAGTAGTTTATACGTACTACGTAGTGTAGTAATACGTACGTTATGGACGCATAACGATGTTAAGGAGTGTTCACTGTGAACCAGATTCAAAAATTATCCGAAACAGAAATGGAGTTAATGGTTGTTATATGGTCATGCGCCCCACCGGTCACCTCGACAGAACTATTAGACATATTTGCTGAGAAAGGGAAAGCGTGGAAAGCGCAGACCATGTCTACCTTTCTGTCACGGTTGGTGGATAAAGGCGCACTTACCGTCACGAGACGTGGACGAACCAATGATTATGAACCTCTTCTAAAGCCCGAAGATTACAAACTACAGGAAACGCAGCACGTTCTTGATGGACTCTACCAAGGTTCAGTTAAAAATTTGGTTTCGGCCATGTATGACGGTGACAAGCTTTCAGACGATGACATTTCAGAATTGAAAAAATGGCTTTCGGAAAAGTAGGTGCAGATGATGAATATCTTTTTTGAGATTCTGTGCAGCCTGACCGTGGCGGGAAGTATCGTTTCTGTTTGTATTTTGGCACTACGACTTATACCCATATCTGTTTTTCCGACCAAGTGGCTCTACAGACTCGGTAAACTGGCTCTCTTGTTTTATCTGTTCCCGGTATCTCTTGGCCTTTCGCGGCTTTTGGATATTGCATTCCAAACGACATCAACTATACCGGGCACGGAGAATGCAGCAGCTTCGGGTGTAGTTGCAGGAACATTTATCCCCGAACAAACCATTTCTGTAACCACAGCCTGGTTCTTGTTATGCGTATGGGGCATTGGAGTCATTGGTTTTTCTGCATGGCAGGTGTACTGTTATCGAAGATTTTTGAATGAATTATCTCGTACACGTACCCCAGTCCTCTGTCATAGTGAAGCAGCTGTACAGCTACCATTAATCAAAGAAGCTTTGGGTCTCAAACGTAATATCACGCTTGCTCACAGCACGCTAGTACGAAGCCCTATACTGGTTGGCTTGTTTAAACCAACGATATATCTGCCACCCGAAAATACGGTGAAAATGGACATCAGCATGGTAATTCATCATGAGTTGGTACATCTAAAACATAAAGATCTGTGGGTCAAAGCTTTGACCTTGGGGGTTAGTGCCCTGCACTGGTTCAATCCTCTGATTCATATCATTCGCCGGGACATTCATACCTGGAGCGAGTTGGCCTGTGATGAAGATGTGGTGAAAGAGATGTCCCACGAAGAACGAAGACGATATGGTGAGACAATTTTAAATGTGATGGCGGGAACCAAGAAAATGCCTGCTCAATTTTGTTCGTCCCTATCGGGTGAAGGCAAACAATTAAAAAGGAGATTGATGATTATGTTTAATGTAAAGAAACTGAAAAAGAAACATTGGATAATAAGTATGGGAGCCCTCCTGCTTATTACAGGTGTAAGTACGTCCACCGCCGTATGGGCATCAAACCACACAGTTAAAGTGGAGGCTGAGGCTTCTGAAGCTGTGACTGTTCCTTCTACGGGTGGATCTTCTGAAATCGTAACTTCTCCCAACAAGGTTGGAATTTCCGAAGCTGTAACTGCTCCTTCTACTTCCGAAACTCCTGAGATCGTGGCTCTCCCTGAGGATGAAGTTTCCGAAGCTGTGCCAGTTCCGTCTGTTACTGTACCTTCTACTACTGTTCCATCTACTACTGAACCTTCTGAGGCTAAAGTTGTAGAATCAGCCACTGTTCCTTTTACCGGTGAATCTCCTGAAATGGTAGCTCTCCCTGGGGATAAGGTTTCAGTAACTGTACCTGCTCCTTCAGAAAAATAACCTATCGTTAAGGAGCAATAGCCATCCTTATATGGAAACAGGACGAAGCATAGATCATAGATCTCCGCTTCGTCCTGTTTCCGTTTTTCTGTCATGTGCATTAGAGAAATGTTTTGATCGTAGCAAAATATTCACGGATCATGTTGACGGGTTTCAAATAACCCGGTGACGGGGCCGATATGCCATATTCTGCCGCATAACCGTTCTTGGCAGCGATATACTTGGAGCGAAACATATGATAGTCACTTGTAACAATCATGATCTCAGGGTGCTCTAACCCAGATTCAAGAATGATTTTTTTGGAAAAGGCCAAATTCTCCTGTGTGCTTGTGGAGCGATCTTCCATAATGACTTGGGAAGGGTTAATCCCCTGTTCAATCAGATAGTTTTTCATGGCGAGCGCTTCAGGAATCGATTCTCCAGGTCCCTGCCCACCTGATACAATGACGGGTGTCTGAGGGTGACTGCGAATATAGTCCAGACTGGCATCTAACCTTTGTTTTAGGGTCAATGACAATTCCGTTCCACGGATGCCTGAACCCAGAATAATGACATAGTCTGCCTCATCCGGATCATTCGCACCGAGCTGTGTGAATACAAGTGCTTCAATAATGACAAAAGAGACAGCAACCACGCCAAATCCGGTAAGAATAATCCGTTTCAGAATAACATGCTTCTGATAGTCAATCCGTCTTAGTACGATAAAAGCCACCGTGATCATTCCAAAAAACATGACTGCAAACCTTTGGCCCCAGAAGGCCAGAAATGCCACAAAACATGCCAACAGGACAAGATCAATGATCAGTCCATTTTTTTGTAAGAACTTTTTTATCAAATCCGTAGACACTCCTTCTTGTACTCGCAATTCCGCAAATCACTTATTATTCAAGATGTTATTATCGTTAGTTTCGGCCATTGTTCCTGCCAGCGCTTCTTCTGTACTCTCTGATTATAATAGTCAGCATCCGTGAAGAATGGACTTTTGCGGACTATAAGGTGATACAGATCATGTAAACCATGCGGAGCACAGATGTTCACCCGATCCTCTTCATCCAACTGTACGCCTATAGCAGTCACAACTTCTGGCCAATAGCGAAGAGCATCTTCAGTAGAATGATAAGGAACTGTGCCATTGCGCAGATGCATTCTCGCCTGATTTTTGACAGACCACTTCGAATTGCACGTCTCCTCACGAAGCTGTTGTTCGAGCTGTATGTCTCGCTCCTCACGCAAGTCTTGCGCATCATAATAGACAACATCAATATCGCTGTGAAGTTCACGAAGATCATATCCATGCAGAACATCCCAGATATAATTACGAATATATCCTGCACCTATGTAACTTTGAGGCAAATGGAGACTACGAACTCTCCGCAGGTCATGCATTAATTGCTCGTGTTTGATGATCGTCTGAATGAATGGGTTCTCATATAACATATCTGCCTCCTGCGGTTTACCTCGTTGTCCTCTTATTGCTGTTAACCTTCGTTCCAATATATCATGTTTACCTGGCTGCAATAAAATGAACAACGCTTGAACATCCTCTGTACAACTTCGAATCTCTGATTAATCACAACCAAATAACCCATAAACAGCTTCGGTTATCCGAATGTTTATGGGCGACAATGATCGAGTTTGAAACGGTTAAAATTTATTTAATCGGTATCCAGATTTGTGGCGGTTGATTGGGGCCCGGGTATACTTCCAGCTCCGGCATATATGCGTGCTCATAAGGATTGGATGGAAACCATTCCGAAATAATCCGTTTCCACAGAAGCTGCATACTCTCCGGCATCGGGCCTTCTACTTCAAATACACTCCATTTGGAAGCAGGCATGGTGAAGCTTGATAATCCTTCCGGTACTTCACCATCGTAAGTTGTAGCAATCCAGTATTGCATCTGTTTCTCCTGAATTTCGCTCTGATCCACAACGACACCGAGTAATCCTTGAATATCCCCATTGTTCAGTTCAAACAAACGATCCTCTGTACCGCTCGTCCACACTTCCTGCCACATCTTTCCGATGCCTTGCAGATGTTCTCCATCTGCATATGAGAAAGTTTGCTCTACTCCGACCAACGTAAATTTGGGATGTTCAACGATTTTATATTTCATCGGTTCTGCTCCTTTTAGACTCAGTTGAATCACCAGACGATTATACGATTGGACAGCGTTACTATTTTTGCGTGCTTCACTGGGTGCAATACCGTGTTGTCTCCGAAAAGCTTTGGAGAAAGATTCCGGTGTGTCGTAACCGTATTTAAACGCCAGATCAATGATTTTGTGATCACTTTGAAGCAGCTCATGTGCCGCCAGTGTCAATCGTCTGCGTTTTATGTACTCGGCTACAGTAACATCAGTTAATAAGGCAAAGGTACGTTGAAAATGAAAAGGAGAGATATGGGCCTGCGCTGCAATCTGCTCCATCGTCATATTTTCGAGCAAGTGGTCTTCCATATATTGAATAGCGACCTGTAATGCGTTGATCCAGTTCATGTAATAATCACTCCTTGATGTCTAATATAACGGATAAACCACCCAAAAACCTGTCATGTTGTGCTCTTATATGTCCGGTTAATGTGCAACGAGTTGTTCATATAACGCCCTGCCCAGGCTTTGAACTAACCAAAGACAAGGGGAGTCACAAAATTTGACAATGTCAACGAATTATTATAGCCTACAAGTATAATGATCGTTCTATCTTATTTTGAAGGGAGAGTATCATTGAATATGAGCAGCAAAAAAGAAATGCTTTTGAACGTGGCTGAAGAATTATTCTACCTCCACGGCTTCCATTCCATCGGCTTGAAGCGGATTATCACGGATGCCGGGATTGCGATTATGACGCTATACAATCACTTTGAGTCCAAGGATGATCTCATTGTCCAGGTACTCTTGCGACGCGAACAGCGTTATTTAGAACAGCTCAGGCAATATGCAGACAATAAAGCACAACCTATGTTCCTCAATCTGGCTGAAGGACATGCAACTTGGTTGAAGGAACACGAATCAAGAGGTTGCTTATTTCTACGCGCCAAAGAAGAATTCGGAGGTCATGCAGACCATATCATCGTGCAGACAGTGAATGCGCATAAAAGACATATGCGAACTTTAATCCAAACATTGGCGCCTGTTGCAAGTGATCGAGATCTATTGCGATTCTCCCTGCTGCTGGAGGGTTCCACGGCACTTGCTGAGACAGAAAATGTAAATGACGTCTGCCTTGAACTGATCCATATGACGCAGACCAGTTTCAAATAAAGCTATTCCGGGTGAGTTAATATTTCAACTCACTTTTTTATTTATTAAGAAATATAATGATCGTTCTATATAAAAGGCGGTGGATTTAATGAAAAAAATTATCTTTCCAGGCATTGCACTTATCGCTGTATGTTATGCATTCGGGCGATTCAGTTATGGATTGTTTATGCCGGAAATTTCGGAAGCCTTACAATTAAATGATGCAGCCTCTGGCGCGATTAACTCAGGAACGTATATTGCCTACTGTCTGTCCCTTCTAACTGCACCACTGTTGATTAATCGCAAGGGACATCATTATGTCATTCAATTGGCAGGGATCAGCGTAGTGCTCGGATTAACCGGCATCGCCTTGGCTCAGAATGCATGGGTTCTTACATTTAGTATATTTCTAGCAGGTTTGAGTACAGGCTGGGCCTCTCCAGCCCTCGGTAACACGGTTAATGCCGAGCTTGCTCCCGAGCTACAAGCAAGAGGCAACAGCTGGATTAACAAAGGGACCAGCTTCGGAATTGTAATATCAGGTCCACTCTACTGGCTGTTCACGGATTACTGGCGTCTAACCTACATCCTGTTTGCTGTAATCGGTGTTGTGGTTCTTTTGTGGAACAGACGTGTTATTCCGGCAACCAAGACACTGCCTTGTACCAAGTCTCTCTGGACATGTATGAAACCTACCAGACCAGGGTCTGCTCTGCTCATGGCTTGTCTGTTGACAGGTTTCAGTTCTGCAATCTACTGGACCTTTGCCCGGAACTTCCTCACAGACGAGAAAGGGGCCTCCGATTCGGAAGCCGTGTTGTTCTGGATTTTGATGGGGGTTATGGGGATACTCGGTGGATGCGCTGGTCGCATTATTGAACGGTTCGAGATTGGGTGGTCCTACCGAATGGGCATACTTTTATTGGCTATTTCGCTCGGGGTTATCCTTCTGCCTTCAATGACTGCCAGTCTCATCTCTGCGATCATATTTGGCAGCACGTATATTTTCCTGACCAGTGTATTTATCGTTTGGGCGACGAGACTATTCAGTCCAAATGTGTCCATCGGAATTAGCCTTGCCTTTCTCGCGCTGGGTGTTGGGCAATTTCTTGGCTCATCCATGGCAGGGTATACGATCGAAGTGTTTTCCAATACAACGGCATTTCTGGCCTTTGCTATACTCGGTCTGTTTGGAATGTTAATTCGGGTGAAATAAATGACAAAACAACCTTCTGATCGCTGTTATTTTACCCGGCGAACACTTCCGGTCACCCCATGTTGAAGCTCTACGTCTGTAAAAGTAACCGTGGTCCCTTGCCCAATGGGGGATTGGGCCACAATGCCAACTTTGATCTCTTCCGGGCAGTCGAGTCCGAAATAACGAACCAGCTTCCACTTCTCTCCATCCTGAGAATAATGGAAAGCAAAACTGTTGCCTGCCCGGGCTACACGTAAATAAGGCTTGCTAACCTCTACAGGTGCGGATACACAATCATCCGAGTTACCACGAGTAACAACACTAAGAATAGACGGCTGTTCTTCAAAATACTCAAAGCAGACTTTAGCCCAATTCGTATCGTCCACCCTCACCATCAGGCACCCGGAGTCATACTGTTCTTTCATGTCCACCTGTACTTGAGTGACGATGCTGAAATCTCCTTTGACTATCGTATGTAAAAATGGAGCTGAAGCTTTCACCGGCTCACCACCCGGATCAATGAAAAAGTCACTGATTGGCGAAACGGTTATCGTTACTTTGCCGTCTTCAATGGACCAATCTGCTGGCTCGTTCAGCCATCTCAGGTTGGCAGATAATGTTTGACCTGAACAATGTTCGAATAGATTCGTCATGTGGCACACCCTTTGTGTTGGAGTATAAGTTCTCTAATTCCTCTATTTGTATTCGATATGTATCATGGTTAATCCTGTATGTTTTACATCAAGTTCCCATCCCTGATATCAGTTGATAGAAATCGTCACTCTTTATTATTAATAAGGTAATTTTATCCAAAATATGATAAACTGGACATACGAGATTACTTCAATAATTTGAATCACAACAGGAGGTCATCCTATGTTTGGTGTTAACGTGAAAAAAGTAGAAGATCAACTGGTCATCCGGTGGCAGTTTTCCAAAATTGAAATTCCCATCACACATATCACATCGGTCACCCTGGATGATACGTACGGTGGAAGCGAACCATCCGCCATTCGGATCGGTCCAGTCAATGGCACAAGCGAGAGGATTCTGATCCGCACAGTGAATCAATCGTATATTTTGTTCACTTCCAGCGTGACTTTACATACCAATATCCAAGCTATGTTACACCCGTCAAACTAAATGGTTGTTCAACTTCTAATGTTTTAGGGGTCATGGATTCCACTTACATATGTGCGCTACCAACAAATGAAGCGTTAGTATTCGCATGAATTCTTACAGCGAATACTAACGCTTCATTGATTCCAATTCAAGTTGGAAGTGGGGTCTTATAGCCAACTCCACTTCGGTAACTGATCGAGCGTAATGACCTCTTTGCTATGGTACAATTCCTTCAAAAACGCCACATCATTATGCGTCCCGTCTCTCAGGAATCCACCTGTCCAGGTACAGAACCAACTCCAGTGTACATCCTGTTCCTTCATCTGCTTAGGGTCAGGGATGGAGCCGTTCTCGGCCAGTGCGATGATTTTGCCGTTCTGTACGAGCTCTCGCAGGTTGGTGTAACGCGCAGCCAACGGGCTGTGATCTCCTGCTTCAGGGTATACATCCACACTGACAATATCCACGACATCATCACCGGGATACCATTCCGGTTTTTCCGAGTTCCAGACCCAGATAAGATTGTGCAGCTGATGTTCTTGAACCAATCGATCATACAACAAACGGTATAACTGTTTGGCAGGTTCAGGACCTTTCGCTCCCCACCAGAACCAGCCACCTTCTGCTTCATGAAGTGGTCGGAATAATACAGGTACACCCGCATCCTTCAACTCTTGCAAGTGGGCTGCAATCGCATCGATATCCCGAATCAATAACCGATATGCTTCCGATTCAGTATCAGCTAGCGCGGAGGCAATATCATAGTTGGTCGCATCCGTATAGAACCCCCGCCACCACTCTTTACCTGGTTCATCGATCAGATCTGTCGGTGCATTCCAGTGCCAGCAGAGCGTCACGATTCCACCTTGCTGGTGCCATGCAATCGCATCCCGAATCTCTTGGGAGACCGCACCGCGCTCTGTTCTTGATGGCGAATATTCCATGAGATCAAAGCCAATCACAGCTGGTTTCCGGCCTGTATTTTCATTAATCCAGTTTAGATTGCTATAATCCTGCTGGCCTGACAACATCCCTTTTTGATAACACTCTACCAGGAACGCCATCAGTTCTTTTGCTTCGGGAGTCGCTGCTTTATTCACCGGAACTCTGCTGATCTCACGCACTGTCATCTCTACACCTCCAATTGGGTTTACCATGTTAACCCACTACACCGGAACGTTCAATACTCTCCACGAAATAACGTTGCACAAACAGATACAAAATGATCAGGGGTGCAATAGCCAGCAAAATGCCTGTATCCACAATCATCGCCACATAGTTTGGATCGGCCTTGATGCCCGAGTTCGAGCCAAAGCCCATCAGCTGCGGAATCAACTGGTTCGCCTGAGCAGGTAAGGAAGCCACTTTCAGCGAGATCAGTGGACTTTCACTCATGAATAATGCCGAATAAAAGGTATCGTTATACTGCCATACAAACGAGAACAAAATGACCGTAATCAGCGGCGAGATTGCATTGGGCAGCATGATTCGAGCAAACGTTTTTAATCCACCTGCGCCGTCAATCAATGCAGCCTCCTCGATTTCCTTTGGCATGCCCTTGAAGAACTGACGGAAAATATAGATGAACAGCCCCGCCTTCAGCCCTCCCGCTGTAGCAGCCGTGATTATGGAAGGCCAATACGTATTCAGCAGATTGATGCCATTTTTTCCAGAGAACAACTGGATGATGCCCATAAAGTCAAAGCTGCGGAAATGCAGATACATTGGCACCATAAGTGTGCTTGTCGGCACCAGAATCGTGAGAATCACCAGTACAAAGAGCACATTACTACCCGGAAACGAAAACCGGGCGAAGCCGTATCCGGCAAGTGCACAGGATATCGCTGTCAGAAGCGTTGTGATGGTAACGAACAATAACGTGTTCGCCAACAGAGGCAGGTAATCCATCACTTGCGCCGCTAGCCGGATATTATCCAATGTAAAGTGCTGGGGAATCATATAGATCGTTGGATTGTAGATATCCTGTTTATCCTTAAACGCAACTGACACTTTGAGAAATAACGGGTACAAAATAATAAATGAAATGCCGATGACCAGTGCATATCTGAATATGGAATAGAGAAGGTCCGATGTTTTGTTTCGCACCCGATGCATGTGATAATTCTGCTTCGGAACTACCACCATGCGATCTGTCCCTGATGCAGCCATAATCTGAAGCCTCCCTTAATGTTAACCGTCAGTTGTAGTGAACCCGCCGTGACAATACCCAGCCCACTACGATCAATACAAGACCAATCACCAGTGTGTACAGCCAGGACATCGCCGAGCTTAAGCCAAAGTTCTGCGTTTTGAATGCGGTTTGGTAGATGGCCTGGGTGACTGGACTTCCGGCAAATGAATCAATGATCGTATAGATGACATTTGTCAGAATCAACGGACTGACCATGGGAAATGTAATTTTCCAGAATGATTCATAAGCTGTCGCCCCTTCGATCTTCGCAACCTCATACATCGATCCCGGTACCGATTGCAGCGCGGCGAGGAAGATCAGAATCTGAACACCTGAGCTACTAATAATCTCATAGATCCGCATGATGGCTTCTACAATGTAATCCACATAGGCCATCGGTAATCCCACATCCGCCAGCATCCGCACAATGGATACCACGTTGAACGAAGCACCGCCATCGGCTGATGCATCCACCGCACTTGCATCCCCCATCAGATTGATTAATCCCGCAGACTCAGCTGCTGCGACTGCACTCGAAGCCAGAATAACCGGCAGGAAAAAGATGGCACGTGCCATCGTTCTGCCTCTGAACTTCTGGTTAAGCAGTGTGGCCGTAAACAGACTGAAGAACAAAATCATCGGCACATTCAGTAGCATCGCTCCAACCGAGTCGACCAGAATCCGGTTGAACGTCGCGTCAACCAGAAGCGCATCCTTGAAATTTCTAAATCCAACGTATTCCAGAACGTACCCGCCCGGAGCAACGGACAGATTACTCAGACTGAACCGAATTGATTGCAGGAGTGGTGTGGCAAAGAGGAAGATGAAACCGATCAGCCACGGCGATATAAATGCAAGTCCAAGCAGCGCTCTCCGTGACTTCAGCGATAATCGAATGGTTCTCATCGGTTCACTCCTCCCACCACATAGTCCGTCCCGCCAACCGTTGTTCCATCCACGGTTACTGCATCCGCATTGTAATTCACAAGGATGGATGTACCCCCAGTATAGGTGATCCGGACAACGCCATCCTGAATGCGTTCATGCTTGAGAATCTGCTCATTCGCCAGATTTCCCAGCACTTCATCGGCCTGCTTATACAAGGCAACGGCATCATCCACCCAATATGCATACTCCGTTGCGTAGGCCGAATCATAATTCGTCAGCTTTAGCCTGGATGATGGTTCATAGGTCCATTGAAAATACGGAGCTGCCCCGAGTTCCAGACTGCGCAGCAACTGTTTGCGGAGATCCTGATCCCCCGACGTATTCATCGGAGATGCCGCATAGTTCATGTATCCATGAATGACCATCCCATAAAAAGGAACTTCTTCATCGGTAATATTGAACCGACTCGATCCTGCGGGCACATTTACAACATGTTGCGCACTTCCCCAAGCGTAGCTATTTGCAGCAGATATCATCAGGTTCGGATAGGACTGTTCCAGCTTGCCCAGCTGCTCCTTCACAATGTTCTTCGCCGTCTCCCGATGAATCACCCGACTATCCCGATAATCGGAAGTCAGGACCTGCCCGAGATCACGAAGGGATAATCCGCCGAGATCCAGTTTATTGAATTTGTCAGCAAACTCACTCACTACATAAGGAAGCTTGGCCGCTGAGAGCAAATAATAACTGTCCCTACTCTGATCCATGCGATTAAGTGCAGGATTGTACGGATACAGTTCTGCTGTCTCCTTCGTTACAAACCGCGCTGCATCCGAGGAAGGAGCAAAGCGCATATCATCGTGATAAATGTGCTGGAAAGCCACATCCGGGAACAGAGCTCCACCCGACTGCTCCAGCTTGGTGGACAACGCCTGCAGTTCGGAACGACTGCCCACTTCACTGTCCAACTTCACCTGGGTTGGCGTATGATGACTGATGCCACCGCCGAACCATCCCTGATACCGCATTTGTACGCGGTTCACACCATCCTGCTGTAATTTCGCCGCCATTTCGGTAGCCTGTTCGTACGTCGTCATAGCTAAAGTGGTCCGATAGGGTACACTCAGGAACGAAGCCTTTTTGTCCACTGCACCAAGCACATCCACATAAAACGGCAACTCCGTCTGTTCTGCGAGCGGCTTCAATACATCCTGCTCGATCAACTGCTGCTGATACAGGCGGGCCATACCCGAGTAACTGGCATCTTCTCCATGAAGGAAATGATAACGGACCTGAATATCTCCACGGTAAGGCTCTTCGCTAAGCAGCTGGATCTCCTGCATTTTCTGCGAGGTGTACATCTCCAGCTCATCCTCCCCGCGCAGGGAGAAGGTCGCATGCACGTGGTTGTAACTGTTCTGCCTGCCTCCAATATCCGCAGAGATACTGGCAATGCCGTCCCCTTTTTCAATGACTGCAAACCAAGCATTCTCCCCGTTCTTCAGACCAAACACAGGCATATACGCGGATTCACTAACCTGAGGACGACTGAGCGAGTTATCATTGGGGTCTGCGCCGTACACGCGCTGTACATACTGCTCTTCCTGGGTTTTCCCGTTGTTCAGGTGGATCAGGCTGCCGGAACCGTCAGGTACGAGCATGTAACCCTCACCCTTTGTATCCGCAGCGCCGAAGTAAGCGAGCAAATCAATATTCCGAATGCGGTATTGCCCACTTTCTTCTATTTGGCTCAGAGGCACGGTCACAACGAGTGCCCCCTGCTCAAGTCGATATTCCACAGAAATGACGAAGCTAGGCTTATCCGATACACCTCCGCCTTCGACTCCATTCTCCTGATTGTCAAAAGCCAGATCGTCCGCGGTATAACCCGCCGTCTCAAAGGCACCCAACATCTTGTTCAGTACAAGCTGCTTCGAAATCTGTCCATCCAGCCGTTCCAGAATATCCGGATTGCTCTTGGTTGGATAATAACGGGCAGATGTGTACCTTGCGACAGTAGCGTCCAACTTGGAAAGAACCTTCTCCTCCAGTCGCTGCTTGCTGATCAACTTCGGTAGTGCATCAATACCAAGTGATGTATCACCAAGTGTATAGTTGACCCGAATCCCTTGATCGATCTGACCCACTGTGAATTGTTTGTTGCTAATACTCGAACTGAAATTCGGAAAGTTCTCCAGTGTGCCCATCGAATCCCGGAAAGACACATTTAACTGGGACGACAGCACTTCTTTTTCATATGCGGAAGCAAGACCGTCCTCAGCCCGTTCTTTCGGGTTGCTGTACCAGATCTCTCCACTTTTCCCGTCACGTACTGCAATTTCCGTTGTCTCCTCGTTATAGTACAGGGCGAGTCTCTGATCTTCGGCGACCAGTTGCATACCAGGCACACCCTGCGAGGAGTCCTTACGGAACTGCAACGGTTCCTCCGTGACAGGCATGGCTTTGGTTGTCGTATCCAGATAAGCCGCGGCTTCTACGGCAGGAACCCCCCTGTTGTTTATATACAGCAGCCCGGCTGCAATCATGATTACAGCTGTACCACCAGCCAGCACCGTATATAATCGTTGCCTTTTGTTCACGGATGCCGCCTCCTTTAGGTCCGAAAAATCAACTCGCGGTAAATGTTATAACCGAATTCGTACAGCTGTTGCAACATGCTGAAGACCAGCGCGCCAAGGAATACAATAATGCCCATCACAATGAGTGTCAGCACCATCGTAATGATTGTTCTAATCACCGTGTACTGGTGTACCGTCATCATGCCAATGAACAGAAGCAGTACAAACCAGAAGAACGCGATACTATTGAACAGATAATAAAAAGCAGTCTCCTCCTGCACCATAAAACGGCTGATCACGATCATCGGGGCATAGATCAGAATAACCGGAATGAGCGAGTAACCTGTCGCCAGGACGATTTCCCTGAACTTGCCTTCCCCTTCCATCAAAGTTGTTACTGCCCAGTTGGCCATGCACCATAGAAAGAAAGGTACTGCAACCGTGGCGATCTCGATGATGCTGTTAATTGTACGAGGATCGATGTAATTAACGAGAAATCCTGCGTACTGCTTTTGCAAAATCATCATGACAATAGTAAGCGCCAGTGCTCCATAAGCAACAAGCAGTCGTCCCCGGTTATCCGACTTGAGGTCCCAGAATGCATCGATGGGGTGAAAAATGAGATGCAGCGGAAACTTAATGAAATCCTGCTTCACGATCAACCTGCCTCCTCCGTCTCCATTTAACCGCCACCCGGGTCAGGATCAGAATGACAATCAGCGCGATCGCAACGGTCAGGAATGTACCAAAATGTTCTTTCATCATCTCCCGCCTATGCCTCTTGAACGCGACAGAATAACTCTTGCGGTCCATTCCAAGTTCGAAGTAACCTAGCGCTTCCTCGTTTTTCTTCTCCATTAATAAGGACTTGCCGATACCGATATAAGCGATGTCATAGTTGGCATTCAGCTTCAGCACTTCTCTCCATATATTCACGGCCTCCGTGTCCTCGCCCCGATAGTGGAGTACCACCGCTTCATTCACACGGGCACCAAAACGGGTTGGCTCATAGACAACAAGGTTGTTCTTGCCCCGATCCAGAACCAAGTGATGCTCACCCGATTGTTCAATCGCAACAGGTGTTTTGAACGTACCCACCTGATTTCCTTTGCCACCGTATATGTAGAGCAGATGACCTTCATCGTCGTACGTGAACACCCGGTTCTGTGTCGCATCCAATACACTGTACATGCCGTCGCCCAGCACTTTGACATCGATCAGTTTGGATGGACCGGGATTGTTGCGGAACCGGATATCGCCTTTGACGTCGTAATAACCAAACCGCTTCAGCACATCTTCACCAGACGGATTCAGCCGTTTGATCGGTTCATTTGAGCCGGGATCAATATTCGTTGCATACACAAATCCTTTGTGGTCAATATCCGCATTGGAGAACTCCGTTGGAACAAAGAGAACCATCTGTGCGCGCTGGGCTTTGGTGGATAACATGCGCCAGATATATTCGCCGTAGTCCCGCTCCACTTTGTTGGTACCGACATATCCGATAAATTTCCCACTCTCGTCAAACTGCATAATCCCTTCGTAGACCCCCTGCGCCACAACATACACTCGGCCTACATGGTCCACCGTCAGCTTCAAAGGCTGGAACTGGAATTGGGTCGACAGAATATCCGACTCGGGCTTCGTGATGGTTTGAATCAGTGTCCCTTCTCCATCCAGGACAACCACACGACCGTTGCCTGTATCAGCGACGTATATGCGTTCTTGCTCATCTACAAACAATCCACCCGGAAGGTTGAAGGTCTCCTTGCTGCCATCCATCATGAATCCATCGATGACGCGCAGCAGCTTAAAGTCTGGGGCCAATACAACAATTCGGCTGTTGCCGCTATCCAAAATGTAGATCAACCCGGAGGGAGAAACGTTCACATCACCGGGGTCTTTGAACTCACTAATGCCGAGGTCACGACCTGATATGGTACGCTCGGGCAGATAGGCATCCGGTGAAGGTACAGCCTCTTTCCAGTAGTTGTAGTTATAACTCTCATACGGCGCCGGGGAGGCCGCCGCAGGCACGGCATTCACCAGCAGCAGAGATACTGCCGCCAGGAGAACAAGCCATCTTTTCACTGTGCGTGCCATATCGTTCCCCCTTAATCCTTCATGCCCGAGCTCGCCATCGTCTCAATGATTCGGCTCTGAGAGAAAATAAATAGCGTGATCGGCACACTCATCAAAATCAGTGCTACCGCAGCACCCGCTCCTGCCCGGGATATTCCGCCCTGAATAATCTGACCTGCTGCATAATGCAGGGTCTTGAGCTGCTCGCTGTAGATGTACCCATTGCCATCACTGCCCCATAACATCTGAAACAGCAGAATGATCAATGTAAGCCAGGCTGGCTTCACATTGGGCATGACAATGGACCAGAAGATTCGGTATTCACTGGCACCGTCAATCTTGGCTGCTTCCAGCAGTGCATCCGGGATCTGCTCCATGAACTGTTTCATCAGATACAACCCGAGTGAATAGGCAAATGCCGGAATGATAACAGCCCAGTACGTGTCGATCCATCCGAGCCATGACATGATCATATAGTTTGGAATTGCCGTTACCGCAGGTGTGAACATCAGTGACAGTACGACCACTTGGAACATGAATACTTTGCCCGGAAACTTGTGTTTGGCAAGCGGGTAGGCAGCTGCCGAAGCCAACAATACATGGCCTACGATACCGATACCTGTAATAAACACCGTGTTGAATATATAACGTGAGAACGGCACCCACGAGTCACTCAGCAGATTCAGCAAATCTGTAAAGTTGCTGAACGTGGGATTTTTGACAAATAGCGTTGGTGGAAAAGTGAAAATCTCATCCAATGGTTTGAATGCATTGTTGATTGCATAGATCAGCGGCAGCACCATGAAGGCACCAAATACGAGCAGAAGGGCAAACAGGGAGAGGCTTCCCGATAGCGAGCGATTCACCCGCTTTTTGCCTGTCGCAATTGCAGCCATAGCTATTCTCCCACCCTTCGAAGCAGTTTCTGGACCAGCAAGTTGGTGCCCACCATAATCATGAACAGCACGGTGGCAATTGCTGATGCATACCCCATCTCAAACCGCGTAGTACCAAAGTCGATCAAATGGGTCACCACAGTCTCTGCTGCATAGTTCACACTTGGGAACCCGGCCAGCGCGATCGACACATCGGCCACGGCAAACGAGGTTGTCAGCTGAATGACTGCGCCGAACATCAACTGTGGACGCATCGAAGGCAGGGTAATGTACCATAGTTCCTGCCAGCGATTCTTGATCCCATCCACCGCTCCCGCTTCGTACAATGTCCGGTCCACCGTCTGCAAACCAGCGATAAACGCAAGAAATCCGGTTCCGAGACTCAGCCATAGCTGCACGAGAATGAGAATAGGCATAATGTAGGCTTCCGTCTTCAGCCACTGGATTGGCTCCAGCAGAAAACCCCATTTGATCAACAGCCCATTGGCAATACCATAACGATCTCCCGAGAAGATCATCAGCCAGATAAAATACACATTGCCCGAAATGGAGGGCGCGTAGAAGATCAGCGTCATGAACGCTCTCCATTTCGGTGTTAACTCATTAATGATCCACGCGAAGACAAAACAGGCAATATAACTGATCGGCCCGGTAATGATGGCAAACAGCAACGTATTCTTGATTGCAATCAGGAATACATCATCCTCCAGAAACAGGCGAGTATAGTTCTGCCAGCCAATAAAACGCGGGAATTCCAGCATGTTAAAGTAGGTGAAGCTGAGTATGATCGAGATGACAACCGGAATCACGGTAAACATGAGGAACAGGAGCATATAAGGTGCAAGCAGAACATAGGAATGTTTGCTGGCCTTCATTTCCTGGAGCTTCCAGCTCCACCACGATTTCATGCCCATCCTTGACGCTTTCTCAGGAGGACTGTTTTGTCCGTCTCGGAGTGATATTTGTGGCACGATTAACCCTCCCTCTGCTTACGGAAGACCAAATTCATTACGTTTGACGCGAATCTCGTCCTGAATATATTGGGTATAATCCATGATGGATTCCCTGGCTTCCACTTGGCCAACAACGGTTTTGTAAAATGCATTGAACAGATGGCGGCCTGTAAAATAACCACCGGGTACTTCAGGAATGCCCTTCACCGTTTCGAATTGTGCCTTGAGATTGGCGTAATCCTCCGCAGGCCACGGCAGGGAATCCAGCGCCTTGATGTTGGCCGTTGGATACCGGGCAGCGGCACCCATCAGCCCTTCCATCTCCCGCCCGAATTCAGCTTGAATCGGTGTACTGGTCCACCACTTCATGAACTCCCACGCCGCATCCTGATCTTTGGCACCCTCCAGCATCATGACTGCGCTACCTCCACCCGGTACGTCCCGATTCAAGGTACCATCTGCTTGAACGGTTCCCGGGACAGGAACGAATCCCCATAGTCCGCGAATCTCCGGTGCAAATACGGACAATTGGTTGTACATGGTGTAATCCGTTAGTCCGATAGGCATCTGTCCTGTCCGGAAACGGTTGGCAAAATCATATTCCCGCTCTAACTTGTAATCGGTATAGAACTCCGTCCACTGCTTGAACGTCTCAATTCCGACCCTTGAATCCAGATCCGACTCCTTGTCATCGTTACGATAGAAGGCGCCGCCGTTCTGAAGCAGCATCGTGGCATACTGCGAGTTCGGCGGAATATTGACACCCTGCATATTCGCTTGAGTCACAATCGGCATACCAAATTCCATATGATTTTTGCTCAGAATCGCGAGCAGAGCTTCGACATCTTCCCAGTTCTGAGGCACTTCAAGTCCGAGTTCTTCGAGCACGTCTTTACGATAAAACAGCATGTTAAAAGTTTGCGTTTCCGGCAGGGCATATACGCCTGAATCATAGGCGTACGGCACGATTGCACTTTCCCTGAACTCCTGTTCCACGGTGCTATAATCACTGAATTGCGTCAGATCTACAGCTGAGTTCCGCATCGCAAAGTTCACCGGCAGATCATTGCCGATCTGCATCGCTACATCCGGTCCTTCACCGGATAAAGTCGCTGGTAGCAAGGTTCCCATATTCACCAGCTTCAGATTGACATTGATACCACTGTCTGGTGTGAAGGTCTTGTCAATCATCGCTTTCATCGTATTCGCCTGATCACGTCCGCTACCAATCCAGACGGTTACCGTACGCTGATCTTCCGATGTAGCTACATTACCAATCTGGTTATAATCAATGAAGAACGAATGATAGAATATCTTCGCTTCATGACCAAGCTTGGCAAGTGGCCCCATACCTGTTACAGGAATATCGCGGTCAATCGAAGTGACGTACAGTGCATCGATTTCAAGGGGCTGCTCTCGTGCCTGCTGCACCCATGTGCCGAGACCGCCTGTATTGGTTTTATAAGCCGCAAGCCGTCTTGGAATGGTATCTGGCTTGTCAATCATCTCGTCCAGTTGCAGCGCCATCGTCTTAATCAGTGCTTCCTGATCGCTGGACTGTCCTGACAGAAGACGAAGCTGTGCGGCCACGTCCTTGAGACGTTTACTTTCTCCGCTGAATACTTCCAGCAGGTTCGGAATCTGTTTTTCCACCCGGTAATCACGGAATTCATCAGGCTTGGTGCCTGTAATCATCAGAATACGTCGGTACATGGAGTTCAAGTTGTACAGACTGTCCTCCACATTGCGGATAAGCGGCGCAAAATCCCCGAGGCTGTTCTCCAGCCGCAGCACATGTTTTCCTTTTTCCATGTGAAACTTGTATGCTTCCTTACCGCCCATCACGTCAATACGATAGTCACTTTGATAACGGAAAGGTGCTTTCGCCATCTCTGCAAACGGAACTTCACCATCGATGGTCAGTTTGCGTGTAGAATAGATGCCTTTGACAAAATTCTGCTGAGCGGTAAAACCGATATGATACAGTCCACTTTCCGGCACATCCACTTTCCATTCGATCCATTGTCCTGGCAGACGCCAGTTAAAGCCGCCAATCGTATTAATGCGTACCTGGGAAGCGCTGTAAGGAGATACAGCAGAACTTGACCTTTCGCTGGTCGGGTATAACGTAGGTGAAGATTTGGCAATCGCGGCTTCTCCTTCAATGCGAATAAGTACATCCTTCGGCTGCCCGGAGGAATCCGACTGTTGTGCACCTGCAGTTTCCGCGTAAGGAACAGCTGTCTTCTCATTGAAAAGACGAATGGACCGAATCACCATGGGTTCGCGTGATGATTTTAGCGTTAGCGTGTGTTCCCCTTTTTCCAAATAAAACTTGAATGGATTCTGTTCGTACCCGTCGGAGTCCTGAAACGTTTCTTCCATCCAGCGTGGTTGCTCCACTTGTCTCGGGCGGAGGTCATTACCTTGATTGTCCTGCTCAACAACATCTTTCTCATTGGCCCACACCCGGTCAAACTGCAAATAGGCGGCTTCCGCAAAAGGAAGTTCACCATCAATGTACAATGCACGCTCAATGGCCGAACTCTTGCCTTCTACGGGAAAATAGATTGCGGACAGGTTATACAGCCCGGTCTCCGGCACATTAATCGTCCAATCGACTTGTCCGGTCTCTCCGGTATGGAGAGATACACCATCCATTCCTTCATAATTAGTCAGTTTGCGGACGTCTTCACCTTCGGCTTTTATGTAATCTCCTGCTTCAATGGTGATGTCCACATTCGGCTGTGTAGCCTGATCCGTTCCGGATCGATACTGTTCGTATCCCTTTTTCTGCCGGGTCTGCTGCAAGACTGCATCCACTTCAATGGCAGGCAGACTGCCAGGTGGAATGTTTGCACTCTTTCCATCAGCGCCGGAAGTTACATATAGAATGATGCAGGCTGCCGCCACGATGATTACTGTGGACAATATCCATGTCTTGCGTTGTAGAATTCCAGCCATCCTACGAGTCCTCCTCATCAAGGCTGATGCCAGCAATGCCGATTTGGTGGTTCAGGAAAAGGGGCTCCGTGCAACATTGCCGACACGAGCCCCCTGCCTGAATCGTTTGCTGGTGATAAGTGTTGTTATTGTTTGCCGAGTTTATCAATGGCAGCTTGTGCCTGTGCTTTGTATTTCTCGGCTGTTGCTGTCACGGAAGCATTGTTTTTGATGATATCGTTCACATAATCCCCGAAAGGGTATCCTGTGTAGGCATCATCCAGCAAGATGCGGCCGGTTCCAGCGATGTGCTCGCGAATGATCGCAATATCCTTCTCGTCGGTATAACGACTCTCCAGATAATCTTGACCTGGATACTCTTCAATCTGCGGGATGTCGAAGGTCTCTTCATAGATTTGGTAGACGATCTTTGGATCTTCCACACCTTTAGGAATGAACTTCGCTGATGCTGCATTGTTTGCATACGTTACCTCTTTGCTACCCTGTGGCCCGTTCGGAATCGGCACAACACCAACAGCAAAGGTGAGATCGCCCAACTGCCATTCAGCAGCGGTGAACAGAGCTACATCTCCATCTTTGAACGTATTGCTTTCCTCCCAATTGGTTTTGTCGCCGGTTTTGACCTTCACGACATTTTCCACGTTATACAGGCGTTTGACGAATTCGGCAGCTTCAATCGTTTTCGGATCGGACAATCCTTCTTTGCTATTGGTATCATCCACGATCGTTCCACCATTGGCTGCGGTAAAATGACGAACGACATCAAGCGCCCAGCCAGAAAATCCGTATACGTCAGTTTTGCCGTCGTTATTGGTATCTTTGGTTGCCTGTTTGGCAAGTTCCATGAATTTGTCCCAATCCCATTTGCCTTGGTTATACAGTTCTTGAGGATCAGGCAAAGATAATTTTTTGAACAAGTCACGGTTATAGTGAAGTCCCAGACCAATGCTGGTTGGAGATTCGAAGGCATATTCGTTGCCTGCAATGGCAGGAAATTTTGCAATCAGGTTAGCCTCTTGGTTGATGTTATTCTCAGGTGTAGTGAATTCGGAGATGGGCAATAGTTGCCCTTTGAGGATGGCGGGTAGTGCAGATTTGTACTCCATCTGAACGATGTCGGCGAACGGTTCGCCAGCCAGTGCAGACGTTGTGAATTTGTTCATGTATTCTTCAAAAGGTACGTTAACAAACTCCAGTTTTACGTTGTATTTCTTCTCGACCTCTGCAATTTTATCAAGTCTGGCCTTATCGGAGGCCGTCTCTCCCGCCGGTTTCAAGTCCCACCAGGCCGCGACCTTGATAACACGCCCACCCAGATCAGGCACATTAACCACAGCTTCTTCCGCTTCGCCCTCTTTCTCTGTCTCAGCGACCTCGGTGCTGTTACCTGAGTTCGTTGTTCCCTCTGCTTCGGTCCCCGTCTGCGCTGTCCCCCCACCACTGCAAGCGGATACAAAAAGCATCACGGCCAATAACATCAGAGGTAGAACATTCCATCTTCTCATCATGATTTTAACAACCTCCCCGAATGTGTATACCAATCATGGTTCACCCTAAATCCTTAACCCCACTCATCAACCAATCGAAAATAAACGACCACCACCATTTGTTATTTCCTTGTTTGTTTTTAACAAACAAAATTTAACACAGCAAAATGTAAGCGTCAACATTTTTGTTGTTAACATTTTCTAATTTCTCTGATAAAATGCTGATTAAGCTGTAACACGCCTGTATCACAGCTTATTCAATATCCTGGACTCTAAGTACAAACATATTAAACCATGATTCTAACTTTGTTTATTTTGTTATTTTTATAAAATAACAAAATAATAATTAAGAAGACAAATTTCGTCATACTATCTGAAAATATGCTTACCGTCACGTTGAACGTTCATCCTAAAATACTGTGCATCACTAACATTTTGAATTCTCTGTCCGTTATTAGATTAAGAGAAATACATCATGCTATACTAGAATCGTTGGATATCGCTCCAAATAAGGAATACGGCAGAACTACGAGTGTAAGGATGGTATGATGAAGACAAAGGTAACAATTCAGGAGATTGCACATTTTACGGGTTTGTCGAAATTCGCGGTGTCACGAGCTTTGTCTGGAAAATCGGGCGTTAGCGATCAAACGAGGGATGTCATTCTCAAGGCCGCTGGCAAACTTGGATATTTCAAAGATAACAGCATGTTGTCTGGTGAACTGTATAACAGCCATGAACTTCAGGAACCAAAGAACACACGTTCAAGCGGAACGATCTTGATTTTGTTCCCCAATGTTCGGTACCAAAATCAAGACTCCGTATACTGGGGCCCCGTCTTTAACGGGATCTCTTCCAAGCTGAACCAAAAAGGGATTAATATTCTGACCTTGACGGAACCCTCAGCAGACCAGCTATTTACCCTGCTCAACCCGGATGCCATTCGAGGAATCATTACCGTTGGCTCTATATCTACCCCGATTCTGCTTGAAATCAAGCGTCTCAGTATTCCGGTTGTGATGGTCGATCATCTGGACCCTGTTTTTCACAGTGACAGCATATTCACCGATAACTTTGCATCCATGCGGGAGATCATGCTCTATTTGCTCCGCAAGGGCTTCAAAACATTCCAGTTCGTTGGCAATATCGGGGATGCTCATAGCTTCTATGAACGCTGGATTGCGTATACTTCTGTCCTTATGGGTCATGGGATGGAAATACATCAGATTCCCGAGCTGAGTAATCAGGCATTGGATGAGTTCCGCCAGACGTTCACTTCGGTGATCAGTGAGGATAACCTGCCTGAAGTGTTTGTATGTGCGAATGATTTCTATGGGCTATACACCATAGAAGCACTTGAGAGTATGGGTATTCGTGTACCTGATCAGTGTGTTGTCACGGGATTTGATAATCTATACGACAATATCCCATTACTTGCCACAGTTAATGTGAACAAGGAGTTACTCGGTGCGCGTGCAGTGGATCAGATGTTATGGCGCATTGCGAATCCAGAGAGCAACGTCGAGAAAAAGTTGATTCTTGCTGATGTCATTATTCGTGAACAGTTTGGCAGACATAGTGGGTAATATGGCAGAATATCAAATACCCCTTTAACCGTATTTGTGCGGCTAAAGGGGTATTTGCATTGTTGTATGTTGTGTTATGTTTATTGTTTATTTACAATAGGCCGTCACATCATCCCGTTCTACGTATCTGTACGCACATCATCCCACGCCAGATCCAGATAACAGATCAGCCAGTTCAATGCACGGTGACGTTCATAAGCCACTCCACCATTCAGGCCAGCGGGAGGTGTTTTGTCATTCACTCGACTATCCACGCACACCCAGTTATAACGGTAGATCAGATCTGCTTCATCCAGAATCTCGCTTTTGTTACGCAGAGATGCATCGGAGAGAAAGTCGGTAAAACTATCCTTCTGCTGCAAATAACCGACATCCTTCCCTACGTTACATAACTCCGTTGGTGCACCTAGTTCCTTCACATAACCAAGCACCCACAACATTACGTGGTACGCTTCATATCCCCAAGAGAAGGAGATGATCTCCTGCTGCTCTGCTCCGTGCTGGTCGATAAACCTCTTCTCTGCGGGTGAGAAAAAGGATTCAGCCTCATACTTGTCGATCACTTCCTGAACCAGTGCTGCAGTATCATCCGCACTTTCGCCGGCTCCCAGACACTCACCCTTAAGCGCGGCAAGACATAGGGCAACCGCACGACGCGCGACTTCCTCTTTACTCCGAATCGTGGTGTGCTCGTCTCCGGCCCTTACGGGCAAGTTCGCATTATACGGAATGCCTTGTTCAGTCAACAGTTGCTCTGACCGCGCTTTACGTTGAATGCCCGACTCCGACTGCGGTCTGTTACCGTCAAGGAAACTGGTGTGCGCTGTCACCGTGTAATCCTCTACCTCAGATTCTCCATTCACATCCAGCAATAGCTGACCTTGTGCATTCAGCAGAGATCCACCTCCCCAGAAGATAACAGCATCCAGCGCATCAGCCAACCGTAATAACTCGCCGAAGAATTCTTCCGAGATATCCTCTTCCGTCTCAATACCAACCACCATGTTCAATGTGGAACATTTGATCAATACCTTTTCCTGGAGCGAAGCATTGCGCCCCTCAATCTGACTCAAAAATCCAAGCATCCCCTGAATCATTGTCGTAAATTCCTCAGGATGTGTCTGGCTGGTCATGATATTAAAGCCTTTTGTTTTCTTACTGAGCCATTTTTTCTGAGTCACTTGAATATGGGTCTTGTCTTCCCGGCGTTCAATCGTCCCCTCAGGATAAATGGATTGAATCAATTCAAACAGCTGATCCAGGTCAAACTGAGAGCTATATATCGCACAATTCCTCATGAAGTTCACCCTCTCTATATATAGTTCAACTAATGAATATTTACACTGGCACTCCGATGGCAGAATAACTTTCCGATCGCTGTTATCCCCAGATTTTTTTATTCCTTTTTTTGGAAATGGGAAATCCGGTGATAGCGTATGCTTCCGATGTAGCTTTCTTTTAGAAAGCTTTTAGGCGAACGCTCCGCTTCTTCAAGTTATTTCTGCCCTCTCCGTTATCGTGTAAATGTTCAGTTGAACATATATGACTAATCCTTATATGGATCGAATTCATTACCTCCGGCCATGGCGACACCAACGGGACGCAGCACATGGTTGATCTTCAACGTATTCGCATGTGCGTTCAGTACGTCTTGCAGTTTCTTGTACACAAACGGACTTTCGTCTGTGCCCGCTCCCCGCAGTTCGACACCATAGGCACGAATCGCCTCATGCATCTGTGCTTCGCTAATCTCACCGCCCATGCGTGTGCGCAGCTTGTAATTCATTTTGCCAGCCGCCTGGGTTCGGCTCATCGTGCGCCCTGCCCCATGTACGGTGCTGCGGAATGACTCGGTATTCTCCTCGCTGTGGATCCCTTCCACAATTACCGAGATATCACCCATACTGCCTCCGACAAAACCGAGTTGCCCGGGTGCAAGTGGCGTTGCACCTTTGCGGACCACAACTACCTCTTCACCCATGTGTTGTTCCTTCCAGGCAAAGTTGTGATGGTTATGTACGGCGTATTCAGCACTTGCCCCCAGAATACCGAGCACCTGTTCAATAACATAGTCGCGTCCTGCATAGGCGTATCGGCCCGCCAAAGTCATTCCATCCCAATACATATCACCCATTTCGCTGTTCAGGTCAAACAACGTAGGCGGTTGATCCATCGATTCGCCAGGAGCTTTGCCACTGAACTGACGTCCTGCCGCAAGGTTAAGGAATCCACTCGCCACTTTATGACCGAACCCGCGGCTTCCAAAATGATTCGCGATCCACACCTTCCCCGTTGCCTCTTCTACAAAAATATCCACGAAATGATTGCCACTGCCTACGGTTCCGAGTTGGTTGCGTGCAAGTGTCTTCAGCTTATGTTGTAATCCCGGTTCAATGGTATCAAACAGCTTCCAGCTCGCGTCGTCGAACAGTTCATGATCCACGGGTGTTGGATTGTTACGACCCACGCCGAAAGATATGGTCGAATTGATGTCATCCATGATCGTTACAATCTGATCCCGAATATCTTCCCACATCAGATCTGTACGCACAGCCTTGTTGCCACAGGCAATATCATATCCGACACCTGACGGACTGATCATATTCCGATAAGCGACAACACCACCGATGGGTTGCGAGTAACCTTTGTGATGGTCGGCCATCAGAGCCACACCTAATACATCTCCATATTGCGAGCAAGTCACCGCCTGACTTACGGCGTTCTCCAGCGGCTCCCCCCAGACTTTAATGTTATCTACGATACGCATGATTGTGTTAACCTCCTATGTACTTTTTTTGAAAATACATCTTTTAATTCTATACTGTTGTTCTCATTAGTTTAACAAAGATCAGCGTGACTCGAAACGTCGTCTTCCTTCAGTTCACCATTATCTGCGCATAAAAAAAGAGAGCTCAGCTCCCTTTTCTCACGGTTGGTTCCTATTCACTTCTTGCTAATCTTAAACTTGAACGCCCAAGTCGCTGTGTTACCAGAATATCGGCCTCTGTTCTCGGTCACCACCACGGAAAGTGTCTTGTTGGTTGATTTGGAGAACGAAGATAGTTTGACGTTGGTGCTTTTACTCCCGTAATCGGGAATTTTGTCCTGTTCTTCGGCGATGGCCTCCAGTTTCAATGTACCCGTGGATTTCAGGTTTAAAGTGACTGACGAACCCTCCTCCAGATCTTTGCCGTTCACACTTGCTCCGATGGCCCACTCATTACCGACAGAGTTATTCTCGACAAGTTCTGCGCTCACCAGCGTCACGGTTACCTTAACCGTTTTGGCGGCAGCATAGGAGGTTGGGGAACATACGGCGAATACCAGGCTCAGAACCATGAAAACATTAGCCCATTTTTTGAACACGAGAGTGCCTCCCTCTTATTCGTTTCTTTTGTTAAGACTATGCCTTATTCGCCGTGTTCCTTAAGTAATCCTTCCACTTGTGTAAGAAATTTTCACTTGAGGTGCCTGTTAAAGATGCTTCCGATAACCCTGAACCTTCTCATCCTTGAAACCTAACTTCTCATAAAATATATGTGCTTCCTTACGCTGATCGCCAGACACCAGAATCATGTAACCACAACCCATATCTTTTGCAATCCGCTCAATCTGGAGCATTAACCTCTGCCCAATGCCCTGCCTGCGTACCTGATCCGATACAATCACATTCTCCACAACCATGAACGGTTTGCATGGTCCCACCAGATCCATACACTCAACCCCCATAACGGACCCAACCAGTTTGCCATTGTAAAATGCCCCAAGCACATGATAATGGCCATTCTGCTGTATGTAATGAAACATCTTTTTCATCTGCTGTTCATTGGTAGGCATTCCCATCAACTCATTGTATAGCTGGCTTAGTGCCGGTAAATCTTCAAGTTCGATTCCTTTAATGGTAACCATCATAACCCTCCTGATTTTTCCTATTTCGCATGCTTTGTCTGTCTTAAGTGAGGTCCTTCTTAAAATAATAATGACTGTGTCCAGTCGGTGCATTCTCGATCGTTGTCATCAATTGATAGCCATGTTTCTTGTAAAATTCCGGTGCTTGATAGGAGAAAGTGTTCAACATGACAAAATCACAAGATTTCTCTCGCGCAATTCGCTCAACTTCAAGCAACAACTGGGAACCATATCCCCGATGCCGTTGTTCAGAATCCACCCAAAGAATATCAACCTCCAGCCAGTTCCAGCAAAGTGTGCTAAGCACACCTGCAACAATCTCGCCGGTCTCATTTTTGATATTGAAATTCAGTTCTTCGTACCGATGCCTTAATTCCTCGCTCACATGTGCAGCATTAAATGCGATAAGTTGCTGGCGAACATACTCTGAATCCTCTGAAGTACTTGGATTAATATTTATTTGGGACATCTCCTAATTACTCCTTTTATCTCAACAGTTTATAATTTACGATAATGTAATTCATTCCGGATAAGAGAGTAACGCCTGTTGCAACCCATAGTAATGCCACATCCACTCTGATATCAGTCAACAAACTAAACGGAACATTATTCAACAAAATGGCAATGATCGCTGCCACCTGAAGCACCATTTTGATCTTACCATATCGATCCGCTGCAAGAGCAATGCCCTGTTCTGTCGCTACCATTCGCAATGCAGTAATGACGATTTCACGTCCTATAATGATTACAGCAATCCATGAACTGATCATATTCTCCTGAACCATCATGACCAGCGCAACCGCAATCAACAGTTTATCCGCCAGTGGATCAAGCAACTTTCCCAGATTCGTGATTTGGTTATATTTCCTCGCCACATATCCATCCAATTTATCCGTACCAGCTGCTACTGCAAATATAATTAGTGCAATCATCACGCTTTGCTGATTGAGAAAACAGATCATAAACAATGGAATCAACGCGATTCTAGCCAACGTGATTTTATTTGCCAGATTCATTAGACACCCATTCTCCCCTCATCCATGTTGGCTAAGTGACCTTTTTTCCATTTACGTAATCGGGTCCGAAAGGATTTAAAAGGAGCTACCGAATTAATCTGGATCCACTTCACCATAGCCCATCCGGGCTTGGTCCCCGTCCACTGTCTTATCCCTTGTACAAATAATTCCTCTTCGCTCAGCGAGTCAATCCAGTTCTGCCATTGTTGTTCTATCTCCCGAAACAAAGAGCGCAGCTCCTCCAGCGTACAACCTGAATACTTATTGTAAAATGATTCATTTAATGACCCTAGTTGGTTCCATTTATATCCTGGGGCCGGCATATGACATTCATTTCCCAACTGTTCATTTCGCTCCCAACCCATCACCAGGTTCATCCATCCTAACTGGTAGGCGATCATCTGGGCAGGCGTCTTGTCCACACCTTCAACCCACTTATCTTTGTCGCTGTTATGGATGTCATTGAACTCACCCTCAAACAATTCATAGGTGCGTCGAATCGTCTCACTTAACTCTTTCTTCGAGGCATATAGAACTCCAGGCACGCTACTCCACTCCTCTCGTTTCACCGTTATACATGAATCAGAAGCATGGACTCTATCATCATTTCGACTCAATTCCATAATCATCCTTTTTTTCATAAAGCTATATTTATTTCTGCAAGAAAAAAGGGCAGTCTGTAAACAATACAGCCGCCCTTTACTCAACCTATTTTGCTATATCAGCATACTCGTGATCCCAATTCTACAAAGCTTCCTTAATCACCCGTTTATAGTACCACACAGACAACAGACCAAAGATCGAATATAACAATGTATAAACTATCATGACAATGACCGTAGGTGTCGCCAGCTCCGTACCAAAGAAAAACCAACCTGATTTCACGGCAAAGTAACTATGACTCAACCCCACCATAAGTGGAATACCAAAGTTAAACAACTGCTTGATCTGAATTCCACGCAACAGATTGCTTTGCGTAAATCCGAGTTTTCGCAGAATGGTATAATTGCCCTTCTCCTCTTCACTCTCATTCATTTGTTTAAAGTACAGGATACATCCCGATGTAATCAAGAACGTCAAACCAAGGAAACCAACAATGAACATAATCAGTCCCATATTGTTACGTTGGTTATTCCTGAACTCAATCTGGGAGAAGCTCGGTGCTTCCAACTGTAGCTCCTTATATACGGCATATGCCTCTTCAGCCTGCCCCTCATTCAGAATACGTACACCATAGTAATCCGCCCACTCGGATTTTTGCAGCTCGGGATCGAGATCCTGCCGCAACTGCTGGTATACCGTTTCATCTACTACCGCTACAGGCGTGCCCCCAGAATAGTATCCAGGAAGAACCCCCTTTTGGGTGGTTCCGATCAGTTGTTGGTCTAGCGTTCGCTTCAATCCATGCAAGACAATTGGACCTGTCTCCTGAATGGAAATCAACTGCTGAATGGCATTTCCGTATCCCATGAAGACCGCTTCGCCTGGTTGCAGATCAATGTTATCTACCATCTTGTCACTCAACACACTACTGAACAGGTACTTTTCCGTCATGGACTCGTCCATCACTTCATGAGCATCAATTTCAATATAAATAGGCTGTCTATGATTCTCCTCATATGGAATCTGTTTATGTTCCAACTCCGTTACAAAGCGATTTTTCACCTCAACCTGAGCAAATGAAAAATCCTCCGGCAAGCTTTCCTTCGCTTGAGCCTCTGCCGAATAATACGAAATGTAACTGAGTGACAGCATGCCAATAGCAAGTGCCGATACGGTTGTAATAATTGTAAGCAGCAATGCATTGGACTTCATGCGGAACATGATTGAAGATAAAGACAACACCTCATGAATGGATAGGTATCCGTTTTTACTTTTGCGAATCAGATTAAAAATAAAACTTACCGAACCCTTATAGAACAGGTATGTCCCCAGTATGACCGAGAAAAGAATCAGGATCATCGTATACATCAACTGTTGCATATCCATTGCCTCACCGCTGAACAGCCGTGCAGACATGAAGTATCCATACACAATCAGAGCAATGCCCAAGACGCCAATAATCATCTGTCCGACAGACATCTTTTGCACCTGCTGCTCCGAAGTGGCAGACACCCGAAAGAGTGAGAGAATACTCTGTCTCTTGATAAAAGTGTAGTTCATCAGCATGATGAGCAGATACATGATCGTAAAGACAATCACTGTTTGCATCAGTGCCATCGGAGAGAAATATAGTTTCGTAATCGCATCCACACCGAGAATTTTGAACAATATCATCAATACCAGCTTGGACGCAAGAAACCCAATTAACACACCGATAGCCATGGAGCCAAAATAGAGAATACTATTCTCCGCACTCAAAATGCCAAAAATTCTGCCTTTTGTCAGTCCGATCAATTGAAATAATCCAATCTCTTTGCTACGCCGCTTGATAAAGATCGTATTGGCATAGAGCAAAAAGATGCCAACAATGACGATTAACAGTACCGAAGATGCGCCTATAGCCGCCGCACCTTTCGTTGAAGCAGCCACCTCATCCATGGAAGGATCATATTGTAACGTCACAAAGGAAAAATATAAGGCCACACTGAACACAAGCGCAAATACATAGAGATAATAATTCTTCAGATTTTTCCTGAGATTGCGGAAGATAATATAATTCAAGCTCATTGCTGTACACCACCCAATACGCCCTGGGTTTTGATAATATCGTTGAAGAACGATTGCCGTGACTCGTCTCCTTTATTCAACTGGGTGTAGATCTGACCATCTCGAATAAAGATCACTCTGCTGCAATAACTTGCGGCAACCGGATCATGGGTAACCATAATAATAGTCGCTTTTCGTGCGCTGTTCATATCACTTAACTTGCCGAGCAGATCCGAAGCGGACTTGGAATCCAGCGCTCCTGTCGGCTCATCCGCAAAAATGATACTCGGCTCGTGGACAAATGCTCGTGCTGCCGAAGTCCGCTGCTTCTGACCCCCTGAAATCTCAGATGGATACTTGTCTTTCAACTCGTAGATTCCCAGTTCACGTGCGATCTGTTCAAACTTCTGGTGTGCCTCCTGCTTTGGAATGCTCGTAATCGAGAGCGGTAATAATACATTTTCCTTCACCGTAAGGGTATCCAGCAGATTATATTCCTGAAAAATAAAGCCCAAATGATGTTTGCGGAACTCAGCCAGCTGTTTCTCCTTCATTCCGGTGAATTCCTTGCCCTCAATATCAATCGTGCCCTGGCTCACCCGATCAATGGAGGAAAGTACATTAAGCAGCGTCGTTTTACCCGAACCCGAAGGCCCCATAATACCAACAAACTCTCCCTTGCTTACCCCAAGATCTATTCCCTTCAGCACTTCCTGTTTATTTAATTTATTACCATAAACTTTATGAATTTTTTTGGCTTCCAGTATCCACATATCCCACTCACTCCTCTTAGATCTTCTGCAAAATGCTCGTGTCTATATCATAATCGGGATGTGCAGTGTTATCGTGTGATTCACCGAACAAAACCAAAAAGCATGTGACATTGTTGTCACACGCCTGCAAGAAGCACCATGTCGTTTTTTCGCGGAAAAGTAAGTGTGACGGTTGTTCCCTCGCCAAGAGAAGATTCTACATGAATGTTCACATGAAGCGTCTGGACCACCTGACGAACCAGATACAGCCCCATCCCGGTAGCCGCCCCATCCATTCTGCCTCGGGTGGACGTAAATCCTTTATCAAATATACGCGGCAGATCTTGAGTCTCAATCCCTCGCCCGTGATCCTGAATCATGAGTATGATGTGTCCATCCTGTTCCCGACTTTCAATGAGGATGTCCGATGAATCGCTATATTTCACCGCATTGCTCAACAATTGCCGGAGGATGAAGCCTAACCATTTGCTGTCTGTGAGCACGCGCGATACCATTAAAGACACATCAAAGCCAATGCCTTTGGAAATGCACCACGATTTCAGTGCTCGTATCTCGCTATTCAATACTGGTTCAAGTTCCGTCTCTTCGATGAACAGATCATTATGCATAAACGGAATACGCTTCTGGTGAAGCTGCTGATCCAGCAACTGATGAATTCGTAACCATTCATATGTCATTTGGCTCTGTAACTTGTCATCTGGCAAGCGCTCGATCATCAGTTGCAACGCAGTCAGTGGGGTCTTCACCTCATGAATCCAGGACAACATCTCGTCCTTCTCCTGTTCCAGAGCGATAAAATGATGTGAAGACTCCTTACGATACCGCTGTGTCTGGGAACTGACGGCCTCATGTACAATCTGCTCATATGGACTTTCGGCGATATCAAGTTCTCCCAGATCATAGGTATGATCCCAGATGCTCAACTTTTTATAGAAACGGGTCTCTTTCAGGTATCTCGCCCAGATAAAAACAAGGCATACCACCACATTCAGTCCTACGATATACACCACAGATTGGAATGGAATGGACGAGTCCAGGTAGGCCACCAATAAAATAATAAGTTGCATGCTTACCAGTAGCCATAACCAACTAGCCCTTTCTCGTATGTACTTTCCGATCATGCTTCTGCCTCTTCCGTTGCCATGTACCCCTGACCTACTTTGGTTTCAATGTAACGCTCCAAGCCGATGGGTTCAAGCTTCTTCCGTAACCGATTAACGTTAACCGTCAGCGTATTGTCACTCACGAAATGCTCATGATCCCACAGACTCCGTATGAGGTCCTCACGGGTAACAATCTGATTTTTATGCTCCACCAGCACTTTAAGGATAAACATCTCATTTTTCGTTAACAGGACAGATTCATCCCCGCAGGTCAGTGTATTTTTCACATACTCAATAGTGGCACCACGCCAGGTTCGAAGTTCAATATGCTCTGTATTATAGTTATACACCCTCCGCAAAGTCGCTTGGATCTTGGCAATCAATACATCGAAATGAAAAGGCTTCTGGATAAAATCGTCTGCCCCCAAATGCATGGACATAACCATATCCGCAGGATGATCCCGTGAGGACAAAAAGATAATCGGCACATTGGAGTGCGAACGAATGATCCGGCACCAATGGAACCCGTCATATTGGGGTAACTGAATATCTATAATGACCAGTTGCGGCTGAATTACGCTGTACTCCTGCAATACCTTTCCAAAATCCTGCACACCATACACGTCATACGACCATTGGGACAAACGTTCCTTGATTTCATTGAATAACGACTCGTCGTCTTCAATGAGCATAATTTTAAACAAGAGATTCACCACGTTTCTGATCTTCTAAGGTTGAGGTTGAATAAGGTAATTAGACTCCGTTGTTGCAGGATCACCTTTACCGTTACGAATCGTTCTTCCGATCGCTGATTCCAGTGTACAGGGAAGTTAGGCTTATATCAAAAGGTATCCCTGCTTCGTAAAGAAAACAAGCCTAAATACGTATATCATATTAGCTCTCAATAGTGTGTATAACATGGCTTGAATCACTATTTTCGTCCATCCGCTCGATCAACTGCATCGCTACGTCTCGTGGCGATCTTAATTGTCCTGCTTCATATACTTGATTGAACATACCCGCAAGGGCGAACTCCTCTGCACTTTTGCCTCGTGCAACAGCCTGCAATTCCGTATCGACCATCCCCGGATCAAAAGCAATAATCTCAACAGGGTTCTGTTGACCCGTTTGCTCCAAAGATACGCATTGGGTGAACATGTTCATACCTGCCTTGGATGTACAGTACACTGCCATTGAAGGCGCGGGATAACTTCCCGAACCCGATGAGAGATTGACAATTTTACGTCTGGCGGACAGATGATTTGTTTGTTGAATAAAAGAGGAACTTAATATCATTGGTGCTGCGAGACTGATGTTGAGACTTTGACTTATCTCTGCCGCACTGCACTGATCGATAGGTTTTAGAGGCTCCAGCATCGCTGCATTATTAATGAGTCCAATGAATTCAGCTTCCTGAGAAGGTATTTGGTCCAATATGCGTGTAATCAAATCATCGATCCCATTCAGGTCGGCAAGATCATACTGAACATGGCGGTAACGCCCGCTCCATTCCTCGCTTGATTCCAACAGATCCGAACCGCCGCGTGAAATACCGTAAACGTAATCCCCCTTAGCCAATAATAACTCTGCAAGTTGTAAACCGATCCCTTTGGATGTGCCTGTAATGATAAAGTGTCTTTTTCCTGTTTCTGTTTCCATTCTGATACCACTCCTCCTCTATTTTCAATGCATGTTTATTTCACTATTCTTACGAGTTTTTCTTTCTCCACAACGTGACCCAGAGAAAAGGTACACCAAAATACGGTTCATGTTGCTCCAGCGACTTCATTGCACGGAACTCCACACATTCAAAGCCATCTTCCAGCATGTAGCGAAGCTTCTCCTCCGTGAACGCAAGACCACCGCGCATCGACTTCTCTTGATACACCTGCCAATCATTCATAACGATCTCAGGCCCACCAATATCGCCAAAACCAGGAGCAAAACAAGTCATTCCAAAGTATCCTCCAGGCCGGAGTGCATTGTGGATCATCTCTATGTAGGGAATGCGCTGATGTGGCAACAGATGGTGCAGACAACCCGAGTCGTAGACAAGATCATATTCTTGCTCTGGGGACAATTCGAACACAGATCGACATTCAAAATGCACGTCCAGTTGCTCCTCTGCCGCCCTCTCTTTAGCCCAAGCAATAGCTGTCTCCGAAAGATCATAAGCATCTACCTGATATCCTTGGCGGGTTAAATACAACGCATTTCTGCCCGGGCCACACCCCAGTTCCAGTGCCTTACCGCCGCTCAGCACACCTTCGTTCACATGCGCTACCAGATTCTCATCCGGTTTGTTTGGGAAAAAGGGGATTGGTCTGTTCCGATCCTCATAGAAAGGTTCCCAAAACTGCTTGGCAGATCTGAAATCCGCATCGAGCATATCATATAGGTCCTGTACACTTTTAATCGTCTTTTCCACAACCACATTCCTCCTTAACTGCTCCATCCAAACCTTCATTTCCGACTATTCATTCCTCGTCATTTTCATGAAATCAGCCACACTCTATTATAACATTTTTACCCAGTAGTTCTCTATTTTTCTTGTGCTTTTCTACTCCAAAACATAAGCTTTTTCCCAACAAAAAAACGACCGACATGGATGTCGATCGCTTACAATCTTAGCGGTTTTAAGTTGTAATTTACTTCGCCCGTTCCAAGACTGCAAAGTAATTTCCTTCGTTATCAGCAAAGTTGAAGACACGCCCCGTTGGCATCTCGACAATCTCTCCGACCGTTACATGTTTACCAGCCAAGTCGGCATATAACTGATCCAGATTTTCGGTGAAGAACATTAACGAAGGTGTGCCCAGATTTACACCCGCCGACATCCGCGCCACGAACTCCTTGTTTTGGAGAATAATGCTTGTCTGCGAATTTGGGGTAGGCGCAATCTCAATCCATCTCATACCCTCGTCAAGGTTTACTTCATCCACAATGTGGAATCCTGCAACTTCCGTCCAAAATGCCAGTGATTCATCTTGATTGTTAACATACAACATAACTTGGCCGACTTTGCTAAACATGGATCAATCACTCCTCTGATCATCTAATCTCTTAACATCCTGCTTATCATTCCTCAAATTCCAATAGAGTATAACATGCAAGACAGCTTTTTTATCATCTTTCTTTGCAAGTACATGCAACTTAAACTGAAGTACACTTTTATGCTTCCACTACAATTAGTTTTTTGAAGTTCCCTTATAATGTTTTAACAAGTGAAAGTCTATGAAACCCCGAGGTATAATAATTCATATCGACACCTTCTTTTTGAAAATTCATTCGTTCATAAAATATGAGCGCTGCTTCATTTTCTTCATGATCAAGTGTGTAAAGCATGACATCACCACTGCCGAATTCAGCTATTTTTATACATATTTTTGTAATTAGTCCACGTGCTACTCCCTGTCGAAGGTGTGATTTGCATGTAACAACGCCAACGATTTCATATCGGTTAACAGTAGGATGAAAGATATAACCAGCATGACCTATGACAACATCTGCTTCGTCAACCATGACATAATAAGCACTGATACGTTCATCCGTCATTTTTAAAAATAAATCCCAGCGCGCAGGATACTGATCGCGTATAAACGAAGGGAATTGAAAATCATGATCCGTCATCATTTTCAGCACTGCTGGCTGATCAATCGCTTGAAAAAGGCGAATAGTCATCTTTTTATCCCCTACCCTTAGTGTGCATGTAGACATCTTTTAAGTTACCAGCTTCATAATATGGATACTCTAGTTTTTGTTGAACTTGAAGGACGATCTCCGTAGACGTTAACATTTCGACCAAGTATAGTCCCAGGTCAATGGAAGCCGTAACCCCCGCACCCGTTACCGTATTACCATCACGCACTACACGCGCTGAGATCACTTCTGCACAATAAGGATTCAATAAATCATAAGCAGATGAGTTGGTAGTAGCCCTTTTTCCATTCAGGAAACCTGCTGCCCCCAACAGTAAAGCCCCGGTACAAATAGATATTTTATATGTGACATTTTCTGCCGTTCGGACCCATCGCATAAAATCCTCATCAAATCGAAGCGTTCTAGTTGATAATCCACCAGGAAAAAATACTAGGTCAAAATCCCCTAGATGAGGTAATACTGCATCGGATTTCATTTTCAGCCCACGGTCATCCCAAATTTCCTCCTTATCTGCGCAGAATGTCCATGATACGTTTTCCTTTGCTTTCAGAATCGCTAGCCAAGTCACAGCTTCATAAAATCCAGCTAAATCCATGCTTGTCATTCCATCAAATAAAACAAACGCCATTTTCATTGCCGCCACCAGTCCTTTCGTTCCCTGAATAATAAATAAAGTGTTTGATCAAAAGATCAAACACTTTGCCCAGGCGTACGGCATATAATATATGTGCTCCCTCGTGGTTCACTCCACGTTTACGCCAGTCACACATAACAGATATTTACAACTAATATACATGACATCTTTCATATTGTATATATTATGAAATTATTGCGTGGCTTTTAACTTCCTCGTAAGATAAAGTACAACATCGTCGTCCATAATCGTTTCTTCACCCGGCTGAATGTAATGATCATGTTTGTGTACACCGTGACCGTCTGGTATGTACCCGCGATGGGCATATAGAACTTGCGCTTTGCCATAATCGGAAAACACACCTACACCAATGCCTGCTACATCCGTTCGTTCCAGAATAACTTCCTCTGCTCGGTCCATCAACCGTGAACCAATACCTTGGCGCTGGAACTTCATTAGTACATTAAAATCGTTAATTTCGGGAATGCCTTGTTCCATGAAAGACGGGTAGCTGGAATTCCACAATACATTCACGTATCCGGCAAATTCTCCATTCAACTCGGCTACCAAGGTTACGCGTTCCCCATTCTGTTGTTCAGCCAAGTAATGAAGATACTGCTCAGGGGATCTCCCCCAACCCTGCTCCTGAAACGCCTTTGATATGATTACAGGATCGTTCTCATTTAATAGTCTGATATGTACACTCATTGATGAATCCTCCTTAAAAGATATTTCTAATAGCTATATTCCCAATCTATCCCGAAGCGATGTGATGTGAGCAACATGGTGTTTGCCGTGCCAAGCATACATGCCCAGATTGTAATCTAGTCTTGTCGTTTCTTCCGATGAGGGATGATAAAATTGTTTGGCATAATCTGCATCTGTCAGCGCGTTTAACAGAAACACCCAACGACGATGGAGGGCATCCAGAATCTGAAGCGAGAATTCGACATCCAGGTCTCTTGAATCACTCAGTTCAGCCCAGCGCTCTTCATAATAAGGCCGAATCGTTGGTGTATCCTCTGTCAGCGCCAACTTGAAACGAATCATACTGTTCATATGGCTGTCTGCCATGTGGTGAATAACCTGTTTGAGCATCCATCCACCTTCTCGATACGGTAGACTTAATTGCTCTTCACTCAATCCCTTTACCGCTTCTCGTGCGCGTTCAGGCAACTCAGCAATGTCCTGAATCCACTTCTCCCGTTGTGCCAAAGTAACTTCACCCGTGTGTACAAATGGTCCTATCGGAAATCTTTCATCCATCCATTATTCCTCCTTGTTTACATGATTCAAATAACTTTAAGCAGGATCTACAGGGCATATTCCATAAGCCAACAGTCTCGCATCTGTCCTTCGTGCTGCTCATGTTTCTCCAACAGCTTAATCTTTTGGAAATCACATTTCTCGTAACAGGATATCGCTCTTAAGTTCCAGGATTGAGGGTCCATAACCACTTTACGGGCTTGTTTTTCATTAATCAGATAAGCCAGCATGGATTGCATCAACTGTGTACCAATGCCTTTATTCCAGTATTCTACCTCACCAATAAACTGATCCGTTCCATAGATGATCTCATCCGTGTCTCCATAACCATACTCCGTTCGCTCTTCTTCCTCAAGCTCATAGAACTGAATGTATCCAATCGGATGTCCTCCATACTCAACGATACAACGAGTAGCACCATCTTTCTGATTGTAAAAATGCTCTCTCACCTGTTCCAGATCATGCGGCCGATCACGCCCTTCATAGTATTGAAGAACTTCCGGGTCTGACAGCCACTTCACCAGATGTTGTTCATCTTCTGTGTCCAAGAAACGTACAGTGATTTCATTCGATTCATATACATTCATCATTCTGATTACTCCTTATTGATCTCCAGATTCTCACTCGTAACCCAACTCAGATCCTTCCCTAACAAATGCTCGTTGTGAACATAATACACCACGGGATTCTCAAGAGGCTGAGTCGTTCCATCCAAAGATCTGAGCGTTAACCGCAACTTGTAGCTCCCTATCTCATCAGGTATCGCAAATCCTATCAGATTATCAGCTGATTTCATGGTCATCCCCTGCGCCTTCAGATACTTTTCCAGAATGACTTGATCAAGATAGGAGCTGCCAACAGACGAAGGCATGTACCACGCATCATCTTGTTCTTCAGTGAATGTGACCCCTTCCCATCCAGGGACAACGGGATACACCATATGCTGGTCCTTGTCTTCTCTTTTTCGCGTTATCTCTAACTCTACCTCAACTACATCCGTATCAATCTGCCTGATTGTGCCTGCCATCACAACATCCTGGGCACTCACACTTGGAATAACATAGCTGTATATGAGCAGAGTCACCAAGAGAATTATCGTTACTCCCGTAATCCAAAATATTGTACTTTTACGCATCTGTCTGATCCTCCCGTCTAATTAATCATACTTCTGGAGTAGCTCCTTCTCTGTTAAAGATTGAGTTAACCTATCCAACTCAGGGGATGCCGTCCAATCACTGGATGTATTCAATCCATGCTTGATGGTATGTATCGCTACAATAATAACTGCCATCTTCTGTTATCATTTTATATTTTTGTTCCCCGTTCGCCATCTGCTCGAAGCTGGTTTTGACACCCGTTTCACCATATTTCTGTTCTGAAAATTCTGTGTTCAATCGGCTTCAACTCCTTATGGCCTGCCAAATATACTTGCATTCTCTTACAGCAATTCTACCATCAACCTGGTTCTCCTTCAGCTTAACTTCCAGCTGTTCCCGGTACTCAGGCTGTGTATAATCCGGGTTTCCGGGGATATCGGAGAGAAAGATGGCAAACTCTTTTTCATCTGAGAAAATCATAAGTGCCTCGTTATATTCCTCAATCTTGATCTCCTTAAATGCATTTCTTTCCAAACGCTCACGTACCTTTGTTATATCCGTATGAATACCAATCATAACTCCACCCTTTTGCAGCAATCTCCCATGCTCAATAATGGAAGTTGGACCTCTGCGATCATAGATCAGACCAAATTGCTTATCTTCAAATGGCATCTTTTCTTTTGTGCTAACGCAGACAAATTCTACATTTGTTATCCTGCTTGAATGAAGACTGTTCCGAGCTATCTTTATCATCTCTTCCGAATTATCAAACCCCATAATGTGATCGGTATATTCTGACATTTTCAACGTAAACTCCCCATGTCCACAGCCTGCATCGAGCACGGATGTATACTGAGGCAGAAGCTTAATCAACCGCTCTTCAAAAATATCTTCAGCAGAGTTACCTTCCAACGTATACAAAGCTCTACCCTTGTATCCCCCATTACGTTGTGCAATCATATCGTACCATTCCATGCTCATAGAGTTCCTCCTGACAAAAAATCCCTTTATTTAAACATTCGACATAGGTAAGTCGATTCTCCTGTTTGGATATGCGATATATCTTTGCTAAAATATGAAACGCTTCTCTTCCAGCTTCCGTATTAAGGTCGAAGCCGTATATATCCCATATAATAAACCATCTGATCTGGAGGTAGAGCGCATGTCATTTTTCAAGAAAATGTTAGCCAGTGTAGGTGTTGGAGCAGCCAAAGTAAATACGGAATTGCATACACCAGAGGTCACGCCTGGAGGAATCATCTCGGGGGTTGTGTACATTGAAGGTGGAGATGTGGAACAGAACGTAGATCGAATCTATCTTTCAATCAAAACCCATTACATACGGGAGCACGATGATCGTAAAGTAAAAGAAACAGCCGTCATAGCCAAATATCTGCTCACCGAAGGTTTCACCTTACAGCCTGGAGCCAAATTGGAGAAAGACTTTTCATTTGACCTCCCAGAAAATCTGCCAATTACACTGCATCGTGCAGAGGTATGGGTGGAGACGGGCCTCGATATTTCAAGTGCTGTAGACCCCTCAGACCGGGACAGACTGCATGTTGTACCTAGCAAAGACATGAACACCGTGCTCGATGCAATTGATATCCTTGGTTTCAAGCTCCGTGAAGTAACCAATGACTATGCGCCGAAGCTGGGCGGTAATCTGCCATTTGTGCAGGAATTCGAATTTGTACCAACAAACAAGTTTCGTGGGCATCTGGATGAGTTGGAAGTGCTGTTCTATCCGATGGGCGATTCGCTGGAGCTCCTATTACAGATCGACCGCCGCGCTCGTGGACTCAGTGGAATATTCTCCGAAGCGATGGGAACGGATGAGAGCTTTGTCCGCCTGCATCTGTATGAAAGACATCTGGAGCGGGGTGCGCATTCTGTCGCTCAAGGACTGGAAGAAATCATTTCCAAACATATTTAATCTATAGTTTGTGTAAACGAAATAAACCGTCCTCTGTCAGAAAAATCTGATGAAGGACGGTTTTTCCCTTTCGAAAAGGGGATCAGAAAAATCTGGGGATAACAGCGATCGGAAAGTTGTTCTGTACTCGTAGTGTCCGTGTAATTATCCTTAGTGAACTTATATATTAATACGCTTCGGTACTTTTCAGACTCAACGTTTCGCATACAAGTTGGGCAAAGGCATCGAAGCTGCCGCAGGATCGCAGGCTTTCCAGCTGCTCCTCCTGTCGGATCAACTCTACAAACAGATCATAGATCCCCATAGCCTGTTCGTAATCCTCTTTGCAGATGGATAACATGAATACAGCATGTACTTCATTCTCCTCATCCCACGGAATCGGCTTCTCAAGCAGGCATACCGATACGGTCGTACGGGTTGAACTCAGCTCCATGGGATGCGGAATCGCCATACCTCTTCCAAGCGCGGTTGAAGCCATCTTTTCCCGCTCCTGCACAGCTGGCCAGAATTGCTCCGTTACAATTCCCTTCTCCAACAGTGCTCCGCTCATCTCAGCCATAAGTGTCATTTTGTCAGGCTGATCCGACCGAAACATAAACAACGCTGGATCAAAGTAACGCAGCAATGTCATTTCCTCCTGCTCATCACTGGTTCGCACCAGATGAGTGATCGTTGCCATGTCTCGTTCCGATGGAATCGCAGCAATGACAGCCGACGGCTTGCCTTTGGACTCCCGTAACCGGATCGTAGAAATGACCAAATCTTCGGGCACACTCCCCATCTCCTCGTACTCCCGTAGCGAAACTACACGTGAGACCTCCAGCTCTGCAAATAAAGAACGCAATCTGGATTCAAGAATACGGGCTGTGCCGTATCCTGACCCACAGACCAGCAATACGGATTTCCGTTTGCGATGAGGAATCTGGTATTTACGTTCCAAAGCTGCACCAATGTGGAGAGCCAAGTAACCAATCTCGCTGTCATTGATTTCATGAGGTACGTATGTCTGTAGCTGTTTCACTGCACTGATCGTAATCTCATAGGCCAGTGGATAATATTTACGTATATGTCCCAGCAGTGGATTCCGCATATTCATGCCATGTTCCAGGCGAGTAATCATGGGCTTCAGATGGGCATACAGATCATTCGGCAATCGTTCATCATCACGCAGATCATAGGTGTACCGATCATAGATATGACCCAACATTTGCTGTACAGCAAGATATAACGGGTCACTTCGAAGTCCATTCCAATCGGTAGCGGTCATTTTTTTGCTAACAATGTGCAGCAGCAGATAATCTCGCTCTCCAACTGGACAGTGAATGGAATATAACAACTCCAGATCCTGAATAATCTGCTGTGCAAGTTGCTGATCCTGAACATTCGCCTCCACTTTCTCGAATCGCTCTAGTTCATGCCCCTGCTTAATACGTAATACCATGACAGCCAGATGCGTAATCAGATCTTTCAGTGCCACATCTGCAATACGAACATTCTGTTTGCCTACATGGCGAATGACGATCTCGCGGATGTGTGCGGGTTCGATTGGATACAACAAACGTTCCTGTGCAACGGTCATTCCTTCGGGGCCCAGTTCTTCATCTCGCGCATCGGCGTACTCGGCAAGGCAATAGCGAAACCTTTGCTCGTCTCCAACGACCTTCACACCATGTCCTGGCTTGATCTGAAGCTGAAGCTGGTAGTTCTCCAAAATCTGACGAATGATTTTCAGATCATTGTTCATTGTTGCACGGCTTATAAACAGCTGATCAGCGAGGTCTTCCATCTTGATATGACCCGGTTCACCAAGCAGCTTGAACAATTCATAACGGATACGCTCATCAGGCGAACCAGGTACTGGAGCACCTTTTTGCCCATCATCCTTCCGTTCCTCCAACAGCTCATTATACCGCTTCGCATCATGCACACGAATGGAATAACCCCGCCCACGCTTGGATTCCAGGCTCCCGCCATGCCCCGCGAGGATATGATCCAGCTTTTTCAGATCATCCCGAATAGTACGTACAGTAACTTCCAGCCTGTCTGCAAGTGCTTGGCTCGTCCAAGCCTGTTCCTGTCCTTCACCATGAATGAGGTGGAACAGCTTTTTCAACCGTTTAGTTGGAAAAATCATACCGATATCCGACCTCCCTTCTGATCAGGATTGTGTCAAACTAAAGCCCACCTTATATCGATACAAGTACCGTCATCAATTTACAATGTGCGAGTTCCGGCAAACGCACGACCTCTTCTCCATCGGTTAACTTCTGCTGAGGCTCCAGTGGTTGTTCAGCAAGGGATACACGCTCTGCATGTACAGGTTGATTAAAGTGTATGTTCACGTTAGCAGACTGTGACAAATACGGATTGAAGACACGTACAATGTATCCGTCACTCTGCTCTGCTTTCTTGAAACTGCTTAACACCACGTTGGAATCGTTGCTGAACGACATAAGGCTATAGTCTGTATCAAGAACAAGTGCCTCATCGCGGAAAGCAAAGATCAGTCGTCCGTTCAAAAAGTCGCATAGCTGATAACTGCTGATCGGTGTCAAATATTCACGCGCAGCACGGGCCACATTCGCTTCGTCGAACCCGGAAGTCTGGATATGCAGGCCAAAGGTAAAGGAGAGCTCGCCAAGTAATTGCGCATCAGGTGTAGCCACAATTTTCTCACCGGAGGCCCGGCCAGGACGATACAACAGGTTTTCCTTACCCATGAAACCAAAAGTACGGAACAAGGTCAGGGCAATGGTATCCATTTGCTCGCCAACAATCTCATACTCACGTACACCCTCCGTCATCACAGCCATACCACGCGTACCGTTGTTCAACCCCGCATAACTCTGCATCGCTTCAATAGTGATCGGTTTCTCCTGCCATTGTTCGCGCTCCCATACTTCCACTTCTGGCAATGAGGTTGGACGAGCAATCACACCGAAAGGCTGGTCTGCAATGGATAGGGCGGAAGCAATTCCTGTATCAAAAAGGACACGCAGACGGTGGCTGAACACCTCATTCTGCACCTGAACCTGGAAACGGATCAGATTCTCTCCTTTGCGAAGAGATATCTCCACTTGCATTGGCAATGCTCCCGACGTGATACCTGCGGCGCGCTCTTCCAGATCGTAGGGAACATCCAACGTGAAACGCAGGGATAGTGTCTGAGATACAGACGTTTGGGTGGTCGTCGCACTCATCTGGCTACCTGCCGAAGAAACAATCAGATCCCGCTCGGGAGGAGAATAATTGTAGGAATCTCCGTCATCCCCGTTATCTTCAAAGACCATTTGATCCGCATACACTTGGCCAGATCGCTTATCTGTAATTTGCAAGGTGCCGTTTGCTTGCAGCGCAATAGTGAAATGTTCATTTTCAATCTTGTCCTCGTTACGTCGTTCAATGACAGGTGCAGCGCCCTGACTGAAATCAAAAACAATCTGGGTGTAACCCATCGCCGGGACCTCTTGCAGTTCCACCAGCAATTTGGCGCGATATACCCGTTCCGGCAGATGCACTTTGCGGCTTGGATTGAGATCGATGTGCTGTCCAAGCACATAATCGGTCTGGTCTACTTTTTCCACAATGGTGTAGGCCAGCTCGCGCCCCTTCGTATCCCGAATCACAAAGGATTCTTCCGGAATATAAGCTTCAATCTCAGTAACCCCGCCTCGCACATACGGTAGCGTGTTGAACAGGGTGAACGCAAATGTCTCCTCCTGCTGTATCGTTGAAGCAATCATCCGCATATGCAGGTCAAGCAAATTCAGTGCGATATCATAGGCCTGTTTGTAACGGAACGCAACGTCCTGATTCGTTGTATCGCTGTTACAGCCACCGATGCTGTCATGTGCCGCATTCTCAAACAACAGCTTCCAGATGTCCTCCACAATGCGATGCGGGTAATCATGCCCGAGAGAATGGCTAATGGCAAGTACAGGTTCGAGCGTGTTAGCAATCAGATTCTCAATTCGGTTATTCTGTTGCTTGAGATCCGCACGGGTGGAAAAAATGGACTTGTGAATCCGCATGTGCTTGGCTTCCATTAATTCACCCCGAAGTACAGGCAGATCCTGACTATCCGCTTCGATCTCCGCCAGAAAACGTTCCGGTTCATTCATCACATATTCGCGTTCTGTATCCAGTGCATTGAACCGTTTAATCAACTCCGGCAGATTCAATCGCACAGGCGCCTGATCAAACCCATTAGGGAAATAGATATGTTTGGTGGAGGCTTTGCGTTCCAGCGCACCAATCTGTTTCTCCAAATAAGGGATCAGATCTTCTTCATTTTCCGGAATGTTACCACCGTAGTAATACCCGAATGGCATCTGTACAGCAAATACACGACTACCATCCGACCCTTCCCACGTAAACTCGGTATGTGGATTCGTATTATCCGAGACACCACGCCAGAACAGGAAACGTTCAATGCCAAACTCCCGATAGATCTGCGGCATCTGTGCCGATTGTCCAAATGCATCCGGGACATAACCAACCTTCATCGCATGTCCGTACTTTTGTGCTGTTTTCATACCATAATACAGGTTTCGGACCATGGATTCACTGGAAATAACCAATTGATCCGTCTGTGTATACCAGGGTCCCGTCATCAGTCGTTTGGCAGAAACCAGTTGGCGGATCCGTTCCTCATCTTCGGGACACCAGCGGATGTAATCATCCAGCAGCGAGCCCTGTGCATCCAACAGGTAATAATGGAATCCATCGATATTCTCCAGTGCATCCAATACTTCCTTGACGTGTTTGACGAGATACATTTTGGAACGGGAGGTCGTAAAATACCATTCCCGGTCCCAGTGCGTATGTGGAATCACATGTACTTTGGTACGATTTCTCTCACTCATATCTCTATATCCCTCCAGATGCTTTTTAAAGGTTGTTCAAGATACTGAAAACCGATCTTTTTGAACATGTACTTTTAGTCAAAAACGAGTTCGATTTCTTCCCCGTTTTTCTTCACTGAAGCTTCCTGAGTCTTGGCAGGTTGTTTCTCTTCTTCATCACGGAAGTTCACCAGCATGGTACCCCCCGCCACGATTAGTGCACCGACAATGCCTCCGGCAAGGTACGCGATTGGGGTACCTACTGACACAGCTCCATATAAGCCGCCAATTGGTGGCATGATGATATGTGCTCCCAGGAGTGCAGTCAAGGCAGCGCCCGTTGCACAGGCAAACATGTTGACCAGAATCATTTTGGCAGGGTTACGCAGTGTGAACGGAATTGCACCTTCCGTGATACCGATCACCCCCATAATCACTGCACCTTTTCCCGCTTCCTGATAGGTTTTGGAAAAACGTTTCTTCATCAGCAATGTTGCCAAACCATAACCAAGCGGCGGAATGCAGATGGCAATATTAATGAAAATATTCGGCAGATAGACACCGGACAGGAACAGGGCATTGCCTGCCATCCATGCCGCTTTGTTGACGGGTCCGCCGAGATCGAATCCAATCATTGCCCCCAGAATAATGGCAAGCACAACGGTATTGGTTCCGCTCTGGCTCATGTTTTGAACCCAAGCAATGAGATACTCATTCAGCGCGCCCAGCGGGCCACCCAGAATGACTGCCATCAGAAATCCGGTTAAACCTACGGTAATCAGCGGTAAAATGATTAACGGTACCGAGCCAGCGGCCGGACCTGTAATCTTAACTTTGTTTTTGACCCACAAGGTGATGTATCCGGCAAAAAAACCGGAGATTAATGCGCCCAAGAAACCAGCGTTGGTCTGCTGTGCCAGCACCCCGCCGATCAGACCTGCGGCCAGCGCAGGTTTGTCAGCAATGGAGTAGGCAATGTAACCGGACAGGACAATCGTCAATAGTCCGATGCCGCTCCATCCTACATTTTGCACGAGATATAAAATATGCAAGAATCCGCTTCCATCTTTATACGGATCAAGATCAGTAATGCCCATTGATAGTGCGATAATTTTACAGATGGCAACGACCAGGGAACCCGCGATAATGACCGGCAGCAGATAGGAGATACCTGTCATTAGATGTGTTTTTGCTTCACCAAACCATTTTCTCATCGTACTCTCTCCTCATGTGGAAGGTGGGGTTAAGCTTGTGCGTTCACAGCCTCAACAGCTTTGGTTAATACCGCTTCTGCCTGACTTACGGCATGACCGATTTTGACACGTACGACTTTTTTATCGCCAAACCGATCCATGTCCTTCACCGTTTGATCCGCTGCAATCAGTACAAAATTAGCTGCAGCAATATCTTCTTCCGTCAGCTTATTGACTTGTCCCATGGCTCCCTGCTGTTCCACTTTGATCTCATATCCCAGTTGCTGAGCTGCTTTCTCCAATGCTTTGGCGGCCATCGGGGTATGGGCGAGACCTGCGATACATGACGTTACACCTACGATTTTCATTATGACACCAGTCCTTCCGTATATTGATGAAGCAACGCATATACATCTTCCGGATGCACCGCTTCCGCGATGGCCACTTTGAATGAATCTTCCAGCAATAAGGTGGCAAGTGAAGAGATAATTTGCAGATGGGATACGTCTACATGACCTTTAGGCACAAGGATGGCAAAAATATATTTTACCGGCTTGCCGTCATGAGATTCCCAATCAATGGGCTCCCGCAATCGAATGACCATCACTGCTGGACGTGTTACAACTTCACTCTGGGTATGGGGAATCGCAAAGTGATCCTGAAGTCCGGTGGAGTAGACACGTTCGCGTTCCCACAGATCAGCCGCAAGTTGTGCACGGTTTGTAGTGATGCTGTAACGCTCTGCCTCCGCAGATATAAAATCAAATACATCCTCTTTGCTATGCAATGTCTGATCGAGATAAATCTGATTGGTTGTAATCATGATCTCTGTCTCTCCTCCTCTCTCTATCCAAAACGATAAGCGCTTACAAGATCATTGTAACGGATTCTTCCTTGACCTTGGATCTAGAAAATTTCCCCTTCGAAGCGGAAAAACATTAGCCATAGCAAAAACCCTGAGTCTAATGGACTCAGGGCAATTGCAAATGAAATTCAATTGGTATGCTGCAAAAGCAGTGTAAGGAAATGTCTTCTATTTAGACAACACTTCAGGAACGCTGTGTCCAGCGTTGCATTCCTGATCGAAGACCGTAATATGCGGCGGTGAGCAAAATAAATCCGGCAACAGCCATAATCATAGATGTTGTATCCCATTGAACACGGCTTCCAAAAGCAATCTTGGATTGCAATGGGGTAACAGAAGAAGCGGTGTTCGTAAGATCAGGTACATAATTCATGGTCATGATCATGCCTTGAACGACATTCCAAGCTACAAAACCGATGATGAATAACAAGGTAACCAAAAAGGATTCCAGCGCTAATCGTTTGTTCATGATTGTCATTTTGCCTCCTCTTCCCACTCAATTAGACAAAACGTGTTGCATCTCCTGTTTCAAACGTTCTTTATTTTCGTCCACATATTGATACAGCAGGTCAAAGCTTTCTTCGTTATCCGATTGCATGCTCAAATTCGCGGCTTCCAGTTCAATCTGCTGTAATACCTCATGAATCTGTTCCCCGTGTGTTTGCAGGCTTGTCGTGATGTCATCTTCGGACAGGCCATTCACATTATCTCGTAATTGCCCGTGCGTTACACCGCTTTCGGACAACATCTGCTCTATCTTCTTCAGGATCACGGCATCTGCATCATTGCCGATCCGCTCCATCGCTTCTATTGTCTCACCGAGATACTGTCCGCTGACATTCTCAAGGAAACCGGTCATCCCGTTCATGGACAGCTCGGTATCCAGATCAATGATTAGAATGATATCTCGCAATACTTGCGGAAGTTCCGGCCCACTTTCTCGAATCGTCGCAAATTCAGCCCGATAAAGGTCCATGGCAACACTCCCCACCACTTCTTCACCTGACATCTCTTCAAGCTGATCAAGTGGTAACAACTCCTGCAATTCTTCTTGTAACTTGTTCATCTTTCTCTGCCTCCTGTATCTCTCTGTCTAAATAGGTTTGAACGTGTTTTTTACACTGGACCACTACGCGGTCAGAATAAACTTCCGATCGCTGTTATCCCCAGATTTTTTCAATCCCTTTATTAAAGGGTAAAATCCGGTGATAAAGGCGAACGCTCCGCTTCTTCAGTTTTTTTCTGCCCTCTCCGTTTCGTGTAAATTTCAAGTTCAACTACGCCGACACGTTATTACATCATATCAGAATACGCTATATAAGTTGAACTTATGGAAGTTGGTATAGTATACCCTTTAACAAATTTACAGGGAATATCGTCAAGTTAACGTGCACTTGACCTCTGGAAAATGTTCCGCTGTTATGATCTTGGCATCACGAGTCTTGGGAGGGGTAATGATGCGCCTGGCCTTGTTCACAGACACCTATCTTCCGGAAACCAATGGTGTTGCTGGCACGCTCCACCGCTTGAGTAACCATCTGAACCGCAGAAGAATTGAACATCTGCTGTTTACTCCGAACTCCGTCATTGAAGGAAGCCATGAGACTCAAGTCCGATCGGTTGCCAACATCCCTTTTTTTCTGTATCCCGAATGCCGCATTGCTCTACCCAACAGAGCAGACACGCACAAGCAGCTACAAACCTTTCAACCCGATCTGCTGCATATCGCCACGCCTTTTAATATGGGGCTGCTTGGTCTGAGGTATGCGCTCAAACACCGTCTTCCGCATGTTGTCTCCTACCATACCCACTTCGATCGTTATCTCGAATACTACCGGTTGAAAAGTATGATTCCTCTCTACTGGAAATATATCCAGTGGTTCCACCGTGCCTGTGATGCAACCCTAACTCCATCGCAGGAAACGTTAAACACCCTGCAAACCCAAGGCATTCAGCGTCTGAAACTTTGGTCTCGCGGGATTGATTGCAACCTGTACTCACCTGATAAACGCAGCTCGGATATCCGTGAACGATACCACATCACCGCTCCCCTTATTTTACTCTACGTTGGACGCATTGCCCCGGAAAAAGATATCGCTACACTCATGACTACCATGCAGCAGCTGCCCCCGGAAATGCAGTCCCGTGTTCACTGGATTATCGTTGGCGACGGCCCATCTCTCCCCAAAATGCGTCTGCAATCCCCACCGAATGTCACCTTTACAGGCTATATGCATGGCGAAGAACTTGCTGTTATGTATGCTTCGGCAGATCTGTTTGTGTTTCCTTCCTCTACGGAGACATTTGGCAATGTGGTACTGGAAGCGATGGCTTCAGGACTCCCTGTGGTGGCTGCCAATGCTGGAGGTGTAAAGGATCTGATATCCCCTCACCGCAATGGTGTGTTATTCGAGCCAGGTCAGGCTGATGCACTGATTCGGGAGATATGTCTCTGGGGAAATCACGTGAACCAATTGAGGATGATGGGACTGGAAGGCAGAAAGCTGGCTGAGCAGCGGTCGTGGGAGCATATTTTTGATACACTGATCGGGGATTATGAGGAGGCTATAGAACATCGGAATAGACAAACGAAAGATCGAATTATTACAGCGTAGTTTTATGAAATCATCTTCTTCCAACAACCCATAACCACCGCCTCTGCCCTATGCTAAATTAAACCGGTTCGCTCGTTCAGGCTGCCATAGCATTTACACTCTGCTACGGTCAGCCTGAAACATGTTTCCAATACGTTTCATAACAAAACCTCCTTCTTGGAATGGGTTAAGCTATTTATTCCGTATGTAGAAACATAGAAGCCGAAGTTATTGAAATTATTTAGAGTATTTTGAATGATTGTATAAATAGAAAAAGACATGACCTCATTGAACTGGATCATGCCTTTTATTGCAAAAACTCTATTGGTTGAATTTACTGAATGGGACTTTGATATCTACAAACCCTTTAGCGTAGGGTGCAACCTCATAAGGGTGGAATCGGATGACAATTCCTTTGTCATATAAAAAGAATTCAGATGTTTGATCAAGCTGAAAATCATAAATATTTTCTTCAAAAATAGAAACTCCTGCATTATACATGGCTAATAGACTGTTGGAGATTGATTTCTCTACTTTCTCCATTTGAGTATCGTCTTTGACATACTCGCTTAGCTTCAGTTCTTTCCCCGTTCTTAGTTCATAGTTATATGATTTTGTCGCATCCATTCCATGTGCTCCGCCAGTGTATACGTGATCTTCATATACCACAGATAACTTTTCTTTTGCATTGTATTTTACACTGGCCATGGTGATGTAGAAATATTTTTTGTTTGATTTCTTTTCTTCTTTGTCCAGGCGAGCTGCTTTCACTGCGTGGAGTTTAAATGTCTTGTTCAGTTTATCCGTCACAGATTTATTTCCACCTGTTAGATGTATGTATGGCTGTCCTTTATAATATTGGACCTTCGTTTTCACTGTAATCGTGCTGCCTGCCTCTACATGACTACTCGGAAGAATTATAGCAATCAGTACAGTGATCAACAGGTAATTTATCCATCTCAATTTTTTTCTTTCCATTCTATATTTCAACATTATCGATTAACCCCCTTTGGCTCAAATGATATCGTTTCCTGCATTCTGTTCCATATTACCTGTGGAGTACCCTTAAGGTCTGTTCCGCTCTGAACGTTGCCAATCCAGATGTCTTCTGCGCCCGGATGTTGTAAATAGTGCCTGAGCGTTGCTTTGATCAGAATAGACGAATGTAAGTCCAACACCTCATCCAGTGATATCCAGAATAACTCGCCTTCATCCGAGGGCACAAAATGTCGATGCGTGGTCTCTCCGAAATATACAAACTGCTGCCAAATTTCACCACCGTTAACCTCCAACAGAATATACCGAAGCCGAAAGTGTTCGACATCCTCTTGCGTGAACCCGGTCTCTTCTTCAATCTCCCGATAGCTGGCGCTCATGGGTACGTTCAGTTCTCCTTGTTCCAGATGTCCGCCAATCCCACCCCAGAATTCAAAATCAAACAATCTGCTACCCGCCTTCTTCATCATCAGCATGTCTGAGCCATTGCTCAAAAACGCTGTAGCCATCTGTCTAATCTCCATATGTTCCTCGCTTTCCAGACTGTGATTATAGGAATTCAATTTATATAACCGTCTTCTAAAGCAGTTTCTTCAGCTCACTTAGATGCTCAATCGTATGTAAAGGACCCGACGTAATGCTGTCCTGCCACGGCTGGTTGACCTTGATCCAGATGGTGCTCATACCTACGCTTGCTGCTCCCTCAATATCGTTCACGGGATGATCGCCAATGTAAATGCATTGCTCTGGTCTTAGACCGAAATGATCGAGCGCAAGCTGAAATATCCGTGGATCGGGCTTTTTGACTCCAGCCTCCTCTGAAACAATAATATGGTCGTAATCCTCCCGGATACCGAGTTGATCGATCTTCCCATACTGAATATCGGTCTGCCCATTGGTAATTAACCCGGTTCGATATTTCCCCCGAAGATGCTGAACGACTTCTCGCGCCTGTTCCATCAGAACTGAACTTCGCACATACTCTCTGCCATAGAACTCCATCAGTTCTGCATGTGGTGGATGCTCTGCCCAGGGCAGTTCATGCAACAACTCGTTGAACAGAAAGGGTTTGTCCTTATAACCATCCTGGTCGAGTTCAATAATTCGTTTGCTTATATCTTCGGTTGACTCAAGGTGACCAAAATAAGTTTTAATCAAACTCTGCGTGAAGCCGTCAAAGGTCATTGTTCTGTTCAGAATTGTATTGTCCAAATCAAAAATAACGGCTTTAATATGATCCATCTTCCTTCTCCCCCAATTCCAGTACATGCGTTATCTTCTCCATACTCGTCACTTCTCTAAATCCCAAGTCGCGATAAAAAAATACAGCAACCGGTTGATCTGTGTACAGAACCAGTCGAGCGTAATGTTTTTCCGCTTTATGAATAACCGTATCCATCAGCCTGCGCCCAATCCCATGTCTTCGAAACTCTCTCATCACATAAAGCCTGCGAATTCTTCCGGTATCAATCATTTCAGAATAAGGATCTCTGTTCAAACCGCAAATCCCAACCACCTTATCGTGCATTCTGCATTCAAAAAGCGCTTCATCTTCTTGCTCGAATGTATTGATTCCTGTCTCATATTCATGGATTAATCGCTCGATATGTCTGAACCCCTCACTGGAGCTTTCGGCCAGCATCGCCACTAAATCGTCATGATTCCATACCGATATCTTCTGTATCCGCATGGTGTAACCGCCTCCATCATTTTAAATCAATGGTACACATGCAAACCCAACCATACATTGAATGATGGCCGGGTTTATCTTGTACAGCTCATTCTCATTTTTTCTTTTTGTGATAGTGATAACCCGTGCACAGACCCTTTTGTTTGGATTTGGCTGAACAGTTATGTCCACCGTTCTTATCCAGTCTGCCTGGATGAGCATAAGCGGAAGAGGATACACCAACAAGTACGACAAGAGACAGGATTACGATAACAACCTTTTTCATAAGTCACCCTTTGATAAACACCCTATGCTTTAGGGCTTAATACGTGCTATATCATTCTACATGAAAATCCACAATTTGGATATACTTCATCTTTTTAGCCGATCCATTCTCATAAAATCTTAAATTGCTTCAATGCATGGGTGACCCCATCTTCACTTGCCCCCAGGGTGACATAATCAGCGCTTTGTTTAATCCGTTCTCCGCCATTTCCCATCGCAATTCCGATTCCCGCATACACTAGCAAATCCACATCATTCTCCCCATCGCCAAAGGCCATTGTATCCTCTCTGGATATCTTCAGGTAGTCGAGAACTTTCTCTGCGGCTATAGATTTGCTGACTTCGCTCGCTTCCAGCACATTCACTACATACGGATGGAATCTCACGAATCGTAAGGAAGGAAATCTGGATTGGAATTTCTCCGTCTCCGCTTCATCCGCATATAAGCAAATGCAATATACGTCCTGTTCCAACGTGCTGATTTTCTGTGGGGAATCCATAAGTCCAAGCGTATCTCTTAAAGCGTCAGTAACACGACCATCTGTTGTACACAACCCGTTCGTCTCAAATGACTCTGTAAAATATGAAATACTGTGCCCATGCAACTCGGCAAACTCACTGAATGCTCTAACCATCTGTGCTGAAAGTACAGACTTATGTATCACTTCATCACCTGCTTTGATCAATGCCCCATTAGCCGAAATGATTGTATCGATTCCGAGATTTCTGAATTCTTCGCATAAATTATAGGGCCTGCCTGTGACGAGTACGACTTGAACGCCTTTACGAATCAACTCCCGGATCGACTCAGCTGTACGCGGTGATAAACTCCGATCTATTTCGCTCAGCAATGTACCGTCCACATCAAAAAACACAGCTTTCATCAAATAGTTCTTCCTCCTCTGTCTTCAATTAAAAAGAGCAAGCACAGAATAACCTGATGTGGTCTTCCTGCTCTTGCTCTTGCAATTAACGGGTCTGAACATCTTGGGTACGACCCATGTACCACGATTGAAATGATTTCGCCGTATCCAGGGAAATGTCATGTGCCCGATGATGCAGTACTGGTTTGGCACGGTTTACGGTATGAATGGAAGCCACACCGAACCAACGCTGTAACACATTACGGGTGATCTGCACTTCGATGACTTTCTCACGTTTGGAGATGAAAAGTGTTGACGTGAGCGCACCGGTTCGAAGTTGAATGAAATTCTGATGCAGAATGTATCGGGTATGGAAAAAGTCCATCACTCTGCATGTTGCAATCCACACGAGCAGAATCGCGGAAATCATCCACCATGCATGTTTCTGCCCAAACACCAATGGTTTGAAGTACCACAATAAACCCGTAATTATGATCCATCCCCAACTTGGTTTGAGCAGGCGCAGCCATAGTGATATTCGTGGAAGTTTTTCCATCTCTTGCGTAACCCGATAGGATGGCAGGATTTCCTCAAGTAGGGTATAGGCTTGCTTCACAGGCAAGAAGGGATAGAGCGAGTTCACTTCCTGCTCGGATTCTCCCAGACTACCTGCAGTGGTCAGTTCTACTTCCGCCAGTCCAAGCAGCCTTTTCATTGGCGACTGTGTAATTTTCACGGCTTGGACTCGCTCTTTCAGGATTGAAAATGACGTTTGCTCCATCATGCCCTTCGAGATATAGATCCGTTTGGCATCCGAGGTGATCTGGAAATTGCCATACTTTACGAAGGTTCTGACTATGCCCAGAGCAATAGATATAATCAATAAAACTAAAATCATCAAACCGGCAATCCACCAGGAATCAAGCCAGGTTAATAACAAACTCTCCGTTACTTCTTCATCAGGGAAGAAGTCCTTCACCCAGGAATAGAGCGTAGCCAAGACCGGAATCAGTACGAGAAAGCTGAGCGAGGTAAAGGATGCTTTGAATATGTCCTTGCGGGTGGAATGATAATGAACAACCCGTTCCTGTTTTTCTTTTGCAGGTAGAGACATGACTTCATCCGTTATAACAGGTTCGGATTGCGCCTCTCCCTCTTCCATAACCTGAACTGCATCCAACGTATCATGTTCCTCTGTTGCTCCTACTGTTACTGCTTCTTCAGCCATATGACCTGCTACAATCTTCTCCAGCTGTTCCGCTTCGGAAAGTGAAACAACGTGTAACTGAAAGGTAGCATCTTCTCCCTTAATTCCGGTCTCGAATCGAATCGACGTCACCCTGAATAACCGATGAAACAACGTTGTATGACGATTCACATTCTGGACCTTCGTATAAGGTATCGTTCTTCGAGTACGGTTAAACACACCACTATAGATATGAAAGGCTGTATCGTCTGCTGCATAACGCGAGGTGAACCACTTCAGGATAATGGACAGGATACTAATGGAGACACCTACATAAAAAGCGATTCTTCCATAGAATATCCATTGGGACTCCGAGCCCTGACGGAAAACAAACAAAAAAAGGACGATGGCGAACCAATTCTTTACCTGTTTCCACAAGCTCCACAGCATGGTTAATGGATGATGTCGCTTCATATCGATCATTCATCCACCTCATTAATCCGCGCATAGGACGCAATCTGATGACGGAGTGCAAGCGCGACTTCCTCTGGCAATGCGGGGATTTCATGCGATGAACCCATCGTGCCAACCGATACGGAATAGAGTCCATATTTTCGCATTAAAGGTCCCTGATTTGTTGTAACCGATTGCACTTTCGCCATGGGGATGATCTGATGTACCTTGGTTAGCGCCCCACGCTTCAGTTGCAGGAACTCCTCATTCACATCATAGTACCAATGCTTGTATAACCATGACGGCTGGATGAAAATATCCCACACCGCATAAAGCACCGATATGGCCGTAACGCCCCACAAAACCCAACCAATCCACGTCTTCCATCCATAGATGGAGTCGAGTATTAACAGTACGGCAAGGATCAGGAAACCTATTGCATTCCATATGATGGCGCTAATTCTCCACAGGTTTACCGCATGAGGGGACAGCCGTTGCTTGGGTGTATTCCACTGTATTGACATATGTTCACTCCTTTTTTCCTCGGGTACATAAAAACACACATGATACAATGTACGAACAATCGTTCACGATCGATGCAAAAAGATAAAGAGATGACCCCTATACAATACAGGTCGTCATCTCTTTTGTTCATTCATTTTACTATAAAATCCTGTACTTCACACAGCCAAACCATATGATCTGTTCCTTCGCCCCAATAGTTGTTCGCCACCACATAGGGTTCACCGAATTTGCGTTGCCACTTCTTCTATGCGATCTGGTAACCGCTATCCAGACAGAATTGCTGAATTCCCAGCCGTTGCAGTTCAGTAACCAGTGCAAGAATGAGCGCCGAACCAACTCCCTGTCCTTGAACCTCGGGCAACACATACAGGCTACCCAGTTCTCCGATACGGTTCAGCCGGCCCTCTGTACATTCTCGAATCTCCTTACCACACGGTCCATACGAGATTGTGCCTACAATAACATCCCCCATTTTAGCAGCGAGGAAAAACACACTTGCTTTGATGTTGTCCTTTGCTTGCAATGCCTTGTGAATCATCGCTTTTTTGTGTGTTATCTCATCCTGAATATCATCCAGAAGCGAGCCTATTCCCTCCTGATCAAATGCTGCGGGAATGGTTGTCTCGAACACCTGATACGCTCCATCTGCATCTGATTGCGTCAAAGGTTCAATGGTAATTTTGTCATCCACAGGTTCTTCTCCGTCCCATATACCTTCTTAATCTATACGTCGCTGAATCAGTCTTCTTAGTTGATTCGCATCCTCAAGAGGAATGCTATATCCAGTATGCGTGTCTTCCTCGTTTACTAACAAGCCTTGCATCTTGGGATCCATTCCTAGTGAAAAATCATACCGTGTTATCGAGCTGTCCGCATTTGTTATGCTCATCTTGTACTGCGTACCATAATCAATAATACCCGGCATACGCTCTGCCTTATGTATGGCCTCCATCATGATTCGAATCTCGTCAGATCGATCAAACACAACATCTTGGCATGGTTCCAAGGCAAGGTTGGGATTACACGTTAAAGTGATCAGTACAGGAAGCCCTTCTTCCGCGTTCGATTCATTCGGTTTGCTACACCCTGCAATGAACGTGGCAATGACGACTATGAGCAACACTCCTACATATCTCACCATACCTGCGTGCCTCCCTGACTTAGTATTAAATAAACTAGTAATGAGTAGAGAAGTAATAAATACAGTATATAATGAATAACTCAACTGCACTAACTATCTATATTCATATCAAGTTACGTAACTCCGGGTCCCATGAAGACAACATAGAGATCAGTCGCTCTACGGTCTCTTCCACAAATACTTGAACTCTCTCACCCGTGATGAACTCAGGAGTAATTCCCGGTTCTTCCCCATTAAGAAAAGAAAACGTGTGGTCCCGCCAGCGTACAATCTCATCAGCAGTTAAACGATCCGTCATGTCATAACCCGGTGAGCTGTTGAGCACCTGCCATACCTCTTCGCTCCACCTTGAACCTTGATAGAGATTGAAATCGATCTGGTCCGTCTCCTGATAATATAAACGCGCTAGTTCATCCTTCGATCTGCTACTGCCTGTATGTTGATCTACCTTGTTGACCCGTTCCACGAATTCGGGATGCACACTACGGAACCAGTAATAGTCTGTCAGCACATGCATAAAGTATCCTCGCACAAACCACTTCCATCCTTCATCGGTAAGTTGTTGCATATAGAATGAGTAGAGATCCCTCAGTTCACCAATGTGATCTCCATCATCTTTCGGGTTAAAATGGGTGTATTCCTTATCATCTCTAGTTGTACCTTCGCGCATATGTATGGAATCCGGGGCGATATTCCCCAGATAGAATGAACCTCGATCAGCCTGCATTTGTAGCGAGTCTGCAATTCGATTAGCAATATTGAGATGAACCATAGGTAACGGCATAGAGATGATCTCCTTTTATTGGGAAGTATTCTACTATACTTAGGAAAAGAAACGATATAACCTACTAGGTAACATACAGATGGCTAGATTAGTAAGACTTCACTCTGCTCCAGCTTTTTCACCGTAGATGCGTGATTAACCCTGTATTCTCTCCACTTGCGTCCGGTCAAACAGCTGCTCCAGATCCGTATGGTACTCCGGGTGCTCCTTCACAAGCAGGCTAATATATTCCGATCCACACTCATAGAACATCAAGCGGTTAAACGGGGCTGTGTCTCCCATATGATTGCTCTCCTGTCCAAATTTTGCCCGAATCAGATTCTCAATATAACGCGCGTAACCTTCGTTCCACTCCAACCAGCTCCAGTACTCGGCTTGTTCTTCATTTAATGAAGTAAATAACGCCTTTCTAGCTGTGTGTACTTTTGTCAGGTCTTTACTCTTCAAAGCAGACAACAATGAGTTAATCCGTTCCACAACGACTTCATCTTCATACGGAAACTCATAATCCAGTTCCCATGTCACGCGCTTCAATTGCGTCATTTTATGTTTAATCTGAAGACGATTTACGATCCGTTCATCATATTTCTCATATACATAACAATGAACATATTCGTGGAAAAGATAAACTTTCTGCTCCAGATCTTTGAACGCTGCATCCGTTACGATCGCACACATTCGTTCATCCATATGATGCACCGGCATTGCGGCAAGGCATTCATCTGGAATATATAAATCGTCCGGTACCGTCTTTATCCACTCATATTGCTGTGTCTTGGACGAATAATCATAGATATATAATAAAGCTTCATAGGCTACAACCACTGGATAATGTTCTGCAAATAAAGGATGTATGCTAACCAAGTCTTTTTGAAGCTCGTTTAACTTGTTAATTTGCTCTAAAAAAGCTTCCATGTTATTAACCCTCTCTTTACTCTAATGATGCGTTAATCATACTAGAATAGGAAAGATAAAACACTGAGAGAAAAATGATAATTCTGTTCGAGTATGAGATGGTGAACGTTAGAAGCGCTCTCCGCGTTTCTCATACAGGTAGATATCCAGTGCCTGAATCCCGCGTCGGGCAAGTTTAATAAACAGGATCAGCGCATACACACCCAGTCCGTACAACAACACATTAATCAACATTAGAAATATCGTAATCATAATTGTTATTCCTCCTATGAACCTATTAAACTACCACTCCCTATTCTAGCATATTTTTCCTCAGTTAACTTTTTGGGTAGATGTGAGAGTCGCTTAGCGTGCTTATTGGTTGAAAAACGAAAAAATCTCCCAGACCCGTATGTTAAAGGTGGAAGATTTTTTTTCCGGATACAGCTAGTTAGTTCTAATATATCCTGCCTTCTTCAACACATATTCCGTAAACGGATTGATCTCAGGGATCGGCTGATTCAGATCAAAATATCGGAGTTCCAGCCCTTCATTATCCATAATGGTTGGGCTGCCCTTGATGCCTGAAGCTTCATAAACAGCCATGACGTTGTAAACTTCATCACCATGTGGGTACTGATAGTACATGTCCTCACCTGAAAAAACGCTAATGAGTTTGTACGATTCCGCTCTCAGTCCGGCTTCTTCATACAATTCCCTCGCAGCCGCTTCCTCCAAAGACTCCCCGGGTTCCATCGATCCCCCAAGTGTCCCCCAATCCAAGCTATCTGTACGTTTTTGCAGCAGTAGGTGACCTTCCTCATTGAACACGAGTACACATGAGCCCGTCATAATTAAAGGACGCGGGCCTACCAATTTTCTCAGCTCCATGATATATCCCATAGATGCTTCTCCCCCATCTTCAAAGTGCATACGCGAAAACATATCCTTATGATTTGGTCAAGATTCCCTGATCCACGGATTTCTGAATAAGCTGCTGCGCATACTCCCACAATGTTTCAGAACCATTTGCAATCTCACGGTTTCTGTTTATCACCTGTTCACTTGTAATGTTATATTTCTGCCACGTATCTCCCTCATTCTGATGATTGTGTATCAGAGGCTGCAACCGATCTAGAGATGAAGCAAATTGTGCTTCAGGAGTCTGCTTTGCTTCAAACTCTAACCATAATTGGAGTAGTTCTTCAGCCTGTTCCTTAGGCAACATACCAAACAGCCGATGAGCCGCTTGGAGTTCACGATTATATTTATCCGTATTCCCCACCGTATCGTAGGCAAATGTATCTCCCGCATCGATCTCAACCAGATCATGAACGAGAAGCATCTTAATGACTTTGAGGATATCCACATCCTTGTTGGCATGACTCTGTAAAACCAAAGCCATCATCGCCAGATGCCAGGAATGCTCCGCATCATTTTCAAGTCTCTCACCATGCATAATTCTTGTCTTTCGTTCAATCGTTTTAAGTTTATCAATCTCAATGAGAAATTGAATTTGATCCTGTAATGATTCGCTCACAGCACATCCTCCTTCATTATCCGATACCCATCTACGTGGATAGATCATACCAGTAAACTCTATAGTTAAAATCCAGTGACATGCCCACACCCTGTGCCAGACGAATTGAGCCCGTATTGTCCGGTGAACAATCCCAATACGGATGTATGCCTACACGTCTGCATTCTTCTACAAAAGCTTTTGCCACCATCGCACCATAATTTCTTCTTCTGTAGAGTTCAACCGTTTCAATATCAACCGCATGTGTCTGATCTGCGATAAATGCCGAAAGGCAAACACTCGCGATATCATCGTTATGCACTGCAATATAGCCACAGCCATGTTGTAAAAAATCATCTATTGTCGTCCAAAAGTGAGAGATTTTATCTTTCAGGAATAGAGAATTGTTATATCTTTTCTCTCCTAATAGTACTTCATCTATCCTGAGAATTTTGACTTTCTCGTCCTGTGAAGCACATATGTCGAGAGGTACTTGCTGACTTATCGAATTTGGATTCAACTTGAATACATGCTGAATATCACTGGAGATCTCTCTTTTCCCGGAGATGTGCTGAAGAACATCTTCCCAGGCTTCGTCCACCACACCAATTTCAACAGCATGCATATGTAAGTTCAATAACTCAGGTTCAATACGTTCCCGCATGTACTCTTTCAATTCATTCAGAAAGGGTTCACTTCGAGAATCTCCGATCAACTGAAAACCAGATTGTCCATGTATCCAAATTAGAGCTGCTGTGATATTCTCTGCATCATCTACATAGATCCGTCCCGGGTTCAAGCCAGACGCCACCGCTTTGACTTCAATATTCTGACATGAGTCCGTGAGATGTTTTACTTTGTGGAAATCATGTTTATTAATCTCGGTAATCATAGGTTCATTCCTCCTATAACGACAGCTCAGGAATTATTACATCAAGCGTGTAATCAAACCAAGTATATATTAAGCAACTCTTGAATCCTAAGATTATGCTTTTCCAGCCAATTCATGTTCCTCTCAAACTGTTCAATCATAAATGTGAAGTTGTGTTCAATCGTTGCTCCGGCATAATACTGACCAATATAAAAATGAAGTACTGATATATAATAGATTTTTGTAAGTAAAGGGAGATAACCGGACTCAAGCACTGAATGCTTGCGTTCACGACCATACCCCTGAATAAAGGACTCAATCATTTCCATTGATCCTTGGGATTCCTGAACCACATGGTTAAAGCTAATTGTGAATTCCATAAACGTAGCATCCATACCAATAAAATCAAAATCCAGTACACCAGTGATCTCCTCATTCTGAGTCAGCAAATTATAAATCAACAAATCATGATGAACCAACTGTTGTGGTAATATCTCTAACTGCAGATTAGAACTCTTAATTTCTGTGATCATTTTCTGATAAAAGGTAACCTTTGAAACTGATAATTCAAAAGGTAGATTTTTATAAAAAACTTTAATCGATTGACGATTAGCTAACGGATGAATTTCGTACACTTTAGTAAATGAAATTCCCCTGTAAACTTGCTTGCCTATTGGGAACCCTTGCATTCGTGTCGAAAACTCACCCACCAGCTGCCCAAACTTCTTAGATTTTTCTACGCTAGACAATTGGGGTACAGTACCTTCTAGGAAGGTAGTAATAGCCGCAAGCGTCCCGTCTTCTAATGATAAAAAGTGTTGGCCATCTATAGCACTATGAAAGAGCGGGATCTGAAACGAAGAATGAGTGTTTTCAAGGAAAGCTGTCACTTTACATTCCAGTTCAATACCATCGATCGTTTTGAGATGTCTGTTATAGATACGAACGATAAACCTCTGTTCTTGTATTTCAAGGATTTTGGTTGTATTCGTCAAGCCAAATGGAACGGCTCTCAAGGTATACTCGATATCTTCGAAATAATTAGAAATGATTTCATCAAATCTTATATTCATAGATTCTCGTCTCTTCATCATCAAGCAGATATCCTTTACCAATATAGGCCCAGTTATTTTTTTCATAATAATCAGTCAGATCAGTACACAAATACAGCTTGTCGTACCCTTTTGCTTTCACCTCATTCATCGCATGGGTCTGAAGTTGTCCACCCAGATTCTGGCCCCGATATTCTGGATCAACATGAAGACACGCAAACCAGGGAAAAAGATCCTGCCTGCTATTCAGATCGCTTCGCAACAAAGCGTACCCACCGATAATTCGGTCTCCGTCCAACATCACATAAAATCTTGGTACATCACTCTCTGTATCCACAGAACGCTCTATACAATCCCGATAGAAATGGAAGCTTGATTCCGAGCCCCATTGTTTCCAGAAATACTGTACTGCTTCTTGCAGCACGTCCGGCTTCTGCCGGATATCAAAAATTTGCAAAATGTTAATCTCCCTTCACGCTTTTTGCTTCCGTATAGGATCAAATGTCCAATTCAACGTTCAGTTCACGCACAAAAACAGCTGTCCCCTTCATTCTGACATCCATATCCTCACCATCCCGAATCACACTCACTTGAACCTTTCCATCTCTACCAATCTCATGCCCTTGCTCTACCACAAACTGTACCTCATCAATCTCTGGTTTCACATAGGTTAAATAATAAGCACCCATCACCCCGGAGGCTGTTCCAGTCACTGGATCTTCCGTAGTACCAGAGTAAGGTGATGAAAAATGTCTGGCATTCATCATCGCATCGAAATCACGGGTTTCGAAACAAAAGGGATGCAGGGAAGCTTTGGGATTCTCAATTAAAATTCCTGGGAACAGGGAAGAATCCGGTTTCATTTTCATAAAGGAGTTCAGTTCACGAATCGGGATTAATAACGTCCAGGCTCCTGTACTTCCATAAACAATTGGCGTAGAAAGGTCAACATCATCCAGAGTAAGATTGATGGCGCTTACCAACTTCTCGATATCCCCCTGGAACGGTATAAACTGCGGCTGATCCTGTTTCATTTCCATGTAAATGGTGTCGGCATTGCGCTCAAATCGTATGGGTAATGTACCTACATTGGTTTCAATCGTGATTAACTCTTTGTCACTCAACATCCCACGCGTCTTCAATCCATACAGTGATGCCATTGTCGCATGACCACACAGATTAATCTCATGACCCGGCGTAAAATAACGTAATCTGACGTCAGCTACTTCAGAGTTCAGCACAAATACCGTTTCATTAAAGCCAACCTTATAAGCGATCTGCTGCATCTCCGTCTCATTTAAATGATCCGCATCAAAAACCACTCCTGCCGGGTTACCTTGACTGGGAACGGTAGAGAAAGCATCATAATGATAGACAGTAACCTCACTCATGATCAGACCCACTCTCTCTGTAATTTACGAGACGCACATGTCCATATAACTCTACGCTTTCACCATCCACTACAAGCCCACCACCATCTTGGCACGCATAAACCGCCGTACGATTAACGCGCGTATACTCTCTTAATAAATTCAGGGTATCTTCCGAACCGTCCCAATGAGGTGCAAACTCAAAATCAACGAGTCCCAGTGCTTGCATATCTTTCAGATCTACATTGTTTTCATCAGCATCTTCCCCATATCCAGCTATCTCGATCGTAGGTGTCGTCAAAATACTTCCTGCGCTGACCCCGATCAGAATGCCGCCACTCTTCACATAGGAACGCAGCAAACCAAGCACATTTCTCTTCTGTAATAAACTTAGAAAATAAAACGTATTTCCGCCGGATAGATGAATCGCATCACATTCGAAAATAGCGCCAAATGTGCTCTCCTCATACTCCAGATCAAGATCATAATATTGAATGTTATCTATTCCTATTTGATTATAGTAACGTCTAGTGTGTTCAAAATACTTCCGCTCCGGGTCGGAGCACGAAGGGAATATATCCGATGGAAGGCTGTTCACTGTTGAATAAGCTTCGTATTCTCTGATCCAATTTATCGTTAGATTTGAATATCAAATCACTTAGCAGAACCAACGTAGTCATCTTATTTCCTCCCGTACCTATTAGACTGATTTAAACTCTCTATCCAAAATCGAGAAAAAATACTGATCTGTCCACTGATTGTTCCACCATAGTTCTTCCTGGTAGACGGCCTCCCGTGTCATACCCACATGCTGCATCAGTGCTGCTGAGCGAACGTTTTGTGAATTACACATGCCGACGACCTTATGAGCTTGTAACTCTTGGAACGCAAATTGCAACAAAAGACGTGTAGCCTCGCTCCCATATCCGTTGCCTGCGTATTCTGAAAGCACACCGTATCCAAGTTCCCAGCTTTTTCGGTAATCCACATAACTCCACATCTGAACTATACCAATGGGGGTATCTTCCGGATCATTTATGCGGCGTATAACGAAATCATAGGCATATGGTTTCTCATCTGCGAGAGCAAAATGACTACGATATTTCTCACGGACCTTTTCCTCATCCGTCTCAACGGTCTCTTCAAAACTCCATATGCTTGTATCACATTCAAGTTGACATATGAAGTCGAGGTCCTGCTCTGTGACTGATGTTATTTTAATTTTCTGTCCCAAGAATTCCATGTGGATTCATCTCCTTTGGATTACGCAACGTCCCCATAGGACTACTGCATTTGCCCATTAATATATCTTCTGTGACTTGCAGATGCTTCCTGAACCCACAAATCCAACTCCACTCTACTAACAAAAAATTCATCCTGAACCTTAATGAACGGAAACATTCTCCCATCAAAGAAACCTGACACAGTAAAACTCCCTTGCTCAGCCTTAATAATACTCATCACTTGTTCTTCAGTCATACTCAGATACTCGGCAGTTTCTTGAATCGTCATTAATGCTTTATCAATAGGTACTTCTTGCTCTGCTGCCTGAGTCAGTTCACTATTTCTCTCCTGAGTCGTTAGCAATATACAGCCAATAATAAACGAGATACCTAAAATGACACTGGATAAGAGTATAGAGAACGGAATAGATTTCATTGTTTAGGAATCTCCCATTCTGTATTAAGCAAACCTCTACCAATATTCCATTTGGCGAGCAAAGCTCTCTGTCTGTTTTCCAGATCAAGGTAGGGTGCTGCAACACAGGATAACGTGTCAAACATATGAATAAAATGAGGTCCTTCCTTGAAACGTCGAAGCCCGCCATACTCTTCATCATCCGCTGCCCATACAATCTTTTTAATACCCGACATTAATATGGTGCACGAACACATGGGACAAGGTTCACAGGTAGTATAGAGCGTCAGTTCTTTCTTCTTCGTGAATCTCTTCTTGTCTACATCCAGCAAATGTTTTCCTGCCCGACGAATGGCATCCACCTCAGCATGTGCGGTGGGGTCGCAATCCGAGAAGACTCGGTTCCTGCCTTTACTCACGACAATCCCATCCACATCCACGATTATTGCACCAATCGGATACGTTCCTTCAGTAAGTGATTGTTCTGCTTCTTCCAGAGCCAAAGTTAGATAATCATAATCTGATAAATTCATTAGAAAGTCCCCCTTAGTACAGCTATAGACCACTTACAAAACAGACGCCTTGTGTAATGTGTAGTAGATGAGTTTGACGGGATCTCCTTAGATCGTTAAACGTTCCGGATTGTGTACCTTTTTCTCCGAGTAAAATCCTGTAGTTCGATATCGTACCATCATGTGAAATGATAAACGTATTGCCGCCCTGTTGCCTGCACCATTCAAGAAGCTGTTCAGCTAATATCTTGAACCGATGTGCATCCATCTGATTAATACTTTCCTCCCAACAATCCAAACCCAAATCAAGCATTCTTATGTCAGTATACTGATGGCTGAGTTCTTCCTTTGAATAGATCTGATCACAGACGAAAGGAACAAACTCTGGATTCTGAGGAAACATTCTTGGGCCAACCAGTGGGCTGAAGAACACAAGATTTTTGTTAGGGGTTAGGAGTTGTGCTGTTTCAATAGTACGTTTCGTTGGACTAATCAAAATGACGTCTTCAGGCGCAAAAACCACTTGTTTACGCAACGCTATGACTTGACTTTTCCCCAATTCAGTGAGGCCAGGATGCTGACAATTTAATTGGCCTGGGTAATCCATCAAGTGTTCGCCATGACCATGACGAATAAATGTAATGTCCATAGGCACCTATCCCTCAATATAATATTGGATGAACTTCACGTCATTAAGGTTACTCGATACCTGCCACACGGAAGTTAAATTTGTTGTGATTTGGTTAATACGATATATTATTGTTATCTGCAGTCCGTTATGTATTATGATGAGCAGTTTTCATATATGTTCTGACCTGTTCTGCAAACTGAACTGCTTCCGCCTCCGTTTCAAAAGATCGTTTTCGGAATCACATGCGCACTTGCTTTATTAATGAAAATAAAGAAATAATTTTTTGTCTCATTAAAGCTCTCCAAACCTTTCCACTGCGTTGCACCTGAAGTCATTTCATTGCTCCAGCGAATCTCCTGCTCTGAGATTTCAAGCTGATGATCACCCAGTATCCCTTTGCTCTCACGTGCCAATTTCTTAATTTTCCTTTTGGTTCTTATGTAAGTCATAACATTGACAAATGTACTGCAGAGCAGCGCAGCAATAATGGCTTGTACCCATGAAAAATCCAGTTGTCTAAATATGATGGCCATGGCCACAGGCAGCACACATACAGCAATCAGCATACCTTTCCCATAAAGTTTAAACATCGCAAATTTGTTCATTTCCCAGTAATCTTCTTCTGTCAGCTTAATATGCATCATGTTTTCTTTTTTCCTCCACTCGTTATAATCTATCGAATTATTCTTCCATTCATCTCCGACTTCGTTTACAAGTTCAAATAACCTATTTCCATGTTGTTTTGTTCACCTGCTCTCGATGTTCTTAGCTTCGTAAGCTTACTCCAGAATCTTTTCTAGTTTACGCTTACAAACCTCGCGGTCATATTCCGAATTATCCAGCCATACCTTATCCATTTGAAGTAACCCATAGATTTCGGACTCCAGCTTCTTTCTTTCCTGCAAAACTTGTACCGTACCCTCAACACCCTGATAACCCTGTGCCTGCCCCAAACCCTGGTTCGTATAATAATTAATGAATCCCTCTGACCATTCTTTTGGTCTTTCACTAACCGCCTTATCAAATGTATAGGATATATCTTTCTGGTCGATATAGATGAGAAGCGGGTTCAGAGCATGAATGATTCGCCCCAGTTCCAATACATACTGCACGTTTTGCTCTTTGGATTGATTGCATTTTACGAGACCCATGGTTAGTGGATTCTGGATAAAACAACATTCAAATATCGTGATGCAGTCATCATTCGTGCTTAACACGTTTTGGGCGAAATCTTGCCACTTCTCGGTGATCAGCTTAACATTTTGCTCAAAAGGAATTTCGTAAATATCTCGTCTGAAAATATCCTGTACAATGTGATCAGGAAGCTCTATTCCCCATTGCTCTTTCATCTTACGGTATGGAATCAGGAAGCCTTGATCATAGGCAATCGCATTGCTTTCCAGAACCTCTCTGTAATCTTCATGCGTGCCCAATAAAGCCTCGAAGTCTCCTGCATAATAAAAAGATACGCCCTCGTAATCAGCAGGGTGATCCAGGTTCCCTTCTTGAAATAGTTGTACCTCTTTGCCTTGTCCTATCAAAATTTCGGATACCATTTTGGCAACCGTTGATTTGCCTGAACCCGGTAACCCTTCAATGAGTATTAATCGCCTATCCATCATTACATCATCCTTTAGGTTGTATAAAATTTTCAGCTCCATGATCAAGACAGTGTTCTACTGTGCTTAATCAATGTCTGCAAAAATCCATTGCGCGTTATCGCCATCTTCTTTCTTTTTCCAAAACACCATCGTATTGCTATACTCTTCGTCGTTCTCATTTATCTCATTAACTATCACCACTGCCTGATAGAGTTTCCTTTGCTCCTGTATAGTGATATCGCTCATGGAAGTAACCTTGAGAACTTTGTATCTTCCCATACCTAATATAGGAGATTCAGGATCAATCAAACTCATATATGCTATTTCATCCTTTTCGTATAAATAACGTATACGGGCATTCATAAGTTTGACGATTTCCAATTTGTCACCGGTATAGTTTGTTTCATCGAGATACTCTGGTGGGATGTCTTCCTTCTCATGGGATGTCAATATTTCTTCATCCTGTTGTGTCTCTTTTGCTGTGACACTTTGAGCCAAGGAATCTATTGATTGTTGTGCATCTTCAGTGTTTTCCTGGTTCTGACAGGCCACCAGAAGTAGAAATAATACTGAAACTACGGTTAACTTTTTCATAATCAGCCCTCCATTTAGTCATGGATAACACTCCCCTGGTAAAGACCTTAAATGACTTTTATTTAAAATAGAGACTTCCTATGTATGTAAAATTTTCTCTCAAGGTACATCATAACCCATAATGTGGAATTTGCGAATAAACGAAGTAAACCATCTCTGTTTCTATCGCATTTCGCGCAAAAAACCACGCTTCTCTGCACGAGTTACATCATGCAAAGCGCGTGGTTAACAGCAGAACTTTCACTCAACTTTTGTAACTGTCCACAATCAATCTACCTATCTATCAAATAACATATTTATTATGCCGACCGCTTCAATCTGGATCTCTTTTTCTTCATTATCCGAGAAAAGGTAACTATATGTTGAAAATATTCCCATATGCAGTATATGTCCACCTTTATAATGAAGCGTCTTTTCTTCACCGTCGATCGTCTGCGTAAACGTCCTGCCTTCATTCACATCATACGAAGAATGGATGTTATGTTCAGTTGCAAGCCATGCGACAAAATCTTCTTCGTTTGGATTGGTCATGAGTAGAATAACGAACAGAACAACAAGCACAACAATGCCCGTTCTTAGTCCTGCGCCCTTCTTGCCACCATGCTGTGTGTTTTCACCCTTCATCCCGTTCACCCCGTTTCTTGAACAGTAATCTCTACGTTTTTCGCCAAAACCCAACCACTCAATCCATACGAGGATGAGATCACCATGTACTTGTATTTCTCCTCGATCAGCCGGATTTGCAATTCGTCATAGGAATCATAACTGACAGGCCACCCCTGACCCATCCCCGATTCTAACAACTCGCGATTATAAGGGATAAAATGCTCTATTTCCCACTCATCCAGATCCAAAATAATGCTGCCATGCAGCGGTGTATCAAACGCATGGGCCATTACACCAGAGAATAAAACATCCATATTTTTCGACACATCATGACTTGAACGAGTACGCATCCTGATCCTTTTGTTCTCTAAATCAACTTCGTAGCTTAATATGATGTTGTCATGCAAACTTGGCATAGCCCCCCTCCTTCCATACCTTATAAATCCGAATCAAACACCATAATATTGTTTATAGTGTGAGACCCATTCCGCGTTGGAGAAGTCAACAAAGTCATACGGCTCGCACTGTTTAAGGTAAAGCAACTCCTTGTGCACCTGTTCCCCGTCCATATTTTCCAGATAAAATAAAGTCTGCTCATGTCCCGCACCACATAATAACTGCACATCAATATAACTGCCCGTATCCTGATTCTTTCGTTTGGCTTTCCAGATCAGCGTGGTGTCCTCCACATTTCCAATACAGAATAACATGATGCACAACAGTCTCAGAACCTCGTTATCCTCTGACTTCCGGTTCTCAATCTCTTGCTGAAGCAGCTGTCGGATGGCCTCCCGGTGTACCTCATCAGGTTCCACCCCGTACAACTGCAACAGTTCTTCCTCGTTCATATTTGTTCCCCTTACCTACTTGAGAATGTTGTTTAACTCTTCCGCTTTTTTCCTGCTATCCATTCTAGCATAAAAATAAAAAGCGATGACGTGCAGCACAAGTTTTCTTCACGTACATAATAAAAAAACTACTCACTCATGAGTAGCCCCTTACGAATCCATACATCCATATAACCTTACTCAATCTCCAGATACATCTCCTGATTTTGCAGAATTATCTCGTTCATGTGTGTAATAGCTGCTTGTGCCACGATTTGATAGGTCGCATATAATGCCTCTGTTCTCTGGAGCAGGATTGAGTCCTTCTCCAGATCTGTTGCCAGCACCTCACGCCACTCTTCACCCACTTTATTTTTGTCCGTAATGAGACTTTCAATCTGTTCAAGTACATTAACCATCTCATCTATACGAAAAAAACGCATCCCATTTTTAATTCCATTCCAACTCTTGATCTCAATGATGTTATATGCCGAAAACCAATAAAATTCTGCCAGACTTTTCGTGTGATTGTGATAGGAATAGAACAGAAATAAAGCTTGTTGCCCTTCGTGTAACATTCGGTATATCTCTGTTTTGGCTGCCATATCTCTGCCCCGTACCGAAACAAGCATTGGTTCAATACACAGCCAGCTAAGTTGCTTTGAATATATATCTTCTGGTCGAAGTTTAGCCTTCATAACATGCCCCTTTCTTTTTACCTATTTAAGGATTCTCTGGTACTTCCACGGCCGGGTCATTCTCTCCGCCCATTCTGCGTCTGGATGTCTCCATTTTCCCTGTCGAAGGCACATGGTCAGAAGCTTTAGCTAATCCGAATTTGGGCATGTTGGCGTATATGGTCTCGAAGGAACCCGACTGAGCCTTGTATGTTTCATGATATATCCCTACTGTTCCGTCAGTACCAATGGATCGGTTGAATTTTTTCCAAGCTTCCAAGTGTAATCCGCCTCGTGCGTATTTCTCCAATTCATCGTAAGAGCGCCAGTATTGTAGTAGCGTCACCCCACGCCAACTTATAAAATACTCTGTACTCAGAAATCCAGTCTCCGGATTCATATACAGTTCTTTAATCATCGGTCCCATGGACTTAAAGACAGGCAACCATTTGTGTATAGCCCACAGACGATTGATCCTCATTCCGATGATAAAAACAACAAATTCTCCCTCAATCTGAGCGGAGTATCTTCCCTTATGTATGTTCACCATGTCACCCCTCCTTCTCGTCAAACACATTCGATTTCATCGGATCTGGACGACCCTGCCTATCCGCTCATAGGCATTCAGGGGAAATTCAAAACTCCACCGTTTGTGATATTCCTCCGGTCCCATTTCCTTCATTCTGCTTAGTTCTCTGTAAAATAGCTTAGTCAACTTGACCAAGGATAACTCCTCAGACATAAGCAATCGCCCCTCTGTAACGGCTTCCGTGCTAAAGTTATCACTCATCTCATACACCATGAATTGAACGATTATCTGCGAACGTTTCTTGATCCAGAAGCGATATTCTCCAGGTTCGGTCTGCATGGTCATGGTTACCTCCGTCGCTCCTTTGTGCAATGCAACGAATTGACGTGTTATCTCATCCACCGCATCCGACAAAAAAGAAACCGGAATCTCAATCTGTTCTCCCTGATCGGGTTGAACAAGAATATCCAGCCATCCGTGCGGTGCAAGTGTCATAACGATGTCCATAGTCATCCTCCTTTATGCAATTCTGTGAAGCAGAATAACTGGAAACCCATTTTCAGATATAACCGCTGTGCCGCAATATTCCCTTCATTTACAGCTAAAATAATCTCATTAATCTTGGGATGCAACTCACAAACGCATTTGTGCAGTGCCTTCATTGCTGCGTAAATCTTCATACACATTCCAACTTGTATACAATTCTTTTAGCGCTAACGCCGTTTTATGTATGAACTCTTCCATAGCTTCCATGGATACCATATTTAAATCACCCAAAGGTTCGTTGTCAGGGTTAACTAAAAACTCAAGTTTCTCTTCTCTATACTGGTACACCTCAGATTCCAGCAATCCGCCTAAATCAAATGCTCTTCCCACATTCAGCTCATTTAACCAATCGTTGGCCCTGTTCCAATTCCGTAAAATCATAAAATCCAGCTTTGTGACATCCTGTGTATACACACTTCTTCCGTTGGGATGGACTTCATATGCAGGATAGATATCGAATGTCCACACGCGATCCGTATAGATATGGGCGATGTAACCGCACAGATATTGCAGGAATTTGGGATCACTATAAGCTAACTTCTTGTTGGATTCAAAAAATCCTTTAAGTTCTTCGTCTGTTGCGAATCTTCCTGCCTCTGGCATGAGGTGGGTTTTTGCCTTTTCTGTACGAAGATTAGTTCTTACATGGATTGAATCAGGAGCAAGGCTCCCCAGTAACAACTCAGGGGATGGCTTGGATATCAATTCGGATGTAATTGCAAAATGAACCATCGGCCAAGGCAATATAAAAACTCCTTTCTTTATTAAAAGGCTCAACTACGATATTCTATGATTTACAAAGCTAAGTGCTCACTCTCTTGTACATGTATCAATTCAATATCCTCACAATAAAATCCTAATATTCCGTCCTCGTAGTCCTCAACGAAATATTTCATCGGATGATATCCGTGGTCTTTCAGATCTTTAATATTAAACCCACTTATCTGAACTAGAACACCATGAGGCTTATAATGAAAACTTTCAATATTAGTGAATCTAAAAAGTAATTCATATGTAACATTTAATAATTTTATTAAAAATGTAATATCTGCTATCGATATATTTTCATAATATTTGTCTTGTTTTATATACAGATTCAACCCAGCAACCCACTCCAAATTTTGAACAGAAAATGCAGGAATAAAAGGTTGAATTAATTCCATGTTTTTCATCATGATCTAACCTCTATTCATTTTGAGTTATTCTATTGACGCTATCACTCGCGTAGCAATTTAGACTCTCCTTGCTTCAAGTCTACAAATATAGGCTTCTGCACATTGTTAATTGTGGAAATATCAATCTCATCCAGACTTTTAAAAACAAGCTGTAATGACTCCTTCTGTTCATCTTCAAATAAAAGAGTTAATTGATCATCACAGAGTTTTCCTTCCAACTCCGCAATAACGTCAAATAAAAACATTACAAATACTACTTCATTTCCATCCGGATACGTATAGTGCATCCTCTCGCCCGTATAGATGGAGGCCAATTCATAAGAACTCACCTCAAGCCCTGTTTCCTCTTTCACTTCTCTAATCATGGTTTCTTCGATTCGTTCACCTGGTTCCATACCACCACCGGGTAATCCCCAATCTCCATAATCTGATCTCTTTTGCAGCAGAACCCTCCCCATATGATCTCGAATAATAGCTCCACCCGTAACTACAATACGACTAGTCATTACTCTTGCTCCTCTCTGTTGGGTTGCTTTCAACAGCTTACGATTTTAATCAGGAACCTTTTCTATTGATTCATATTCCAAAATGTACAATACATTTCCCATTTATCTCAGCGTACTTTGCCATGTTCGCAAGCTTGTTTAATTCGTTGATTAATTCAACTTTGTTGTACACGAGTTTCTCGTAACTGCCCTTCTGTTCTTTCCCATCAACACAGTAACTCCCTGTTAGAACAATCGGATCCGTCGCATGGCTGAATAGATCCATCCAAGCCCGAATCAGTTGATGAAACTTCAACAACGCATCCTGCTCTTCAATAACGGTTATTCCATAGTTGTTCAGTCCACTACATCTCATACAGGTAGATGGATTCCATGTATCCAACCAGCAAAGGGAATCATAGATGTACGCAATGAATTCGTCTTCCAAGGTCGCATGATTCTCTGTGGTTAATCCATTTCCATGTATCACGCCGTTAGAGTCCCAAGAATAGAAAGTATAGATATCTTCGTTTACTTGCGATTTGTTTTCAATAACAAAATGATGCTTCGACATACCCGCACCTCCGTTACAGTTCCCCATGCTTCAATATCTGTTCAATCCTCTTAATTCATCATAACCCATGTATTGGTAAATGCGAAATCATTTTGAGCATTGAACTCTACCATTTATATTCTACTCTTTTCAGAAAATCAAAAAAGCCTCCACAGTCTTATTCGACAGTGGAGACTCTATTAGCATCTATACCTTCATCAGAAAAGTCACTAATGAAAATGGTCTTCATACATAAATATCAGGGTGTAGCAGTAATCTCCCCCGTACCAACCGTCTGAGTTGCTGGGGCAATATAATTTCCTGCATCAAGCCCTGTAAGAGTATACTTAATTGTTATTACTTTACTGGTACCAACAGCTGCATTATTGTATGTCGCTACAGCATTTACTTGTACGTCATCCCCATAGATCACGTTAGTTAATACTCCTGGTGTTACATTTGCTGCAAGAGTTCCGTCATATACTTTGGAGAGTATTAATGTCGGATCCGTGATCATCAATTGCTTTGCAGTGATCACACCAACTACTTCAATATCCTTTGGTGGAGAATAATTCCTTACTTCTACAGGTGGTCCCAATAGAGTATACGATATAGTTATCTTCTTATTTGTTCCTACATTTTCATTATCATAGACTCCTGAAGCACTAACCGTTACGTCATCCCCAGGACAAATACCTTGTTCATTTTCTCCACAAGATCCTACTCTAGAACCTGCTATTGCAGTTGTTGCAAAGGTTCCATCATACACTTTGAAGGTGGTAATTAGGTCTATGATCGTCCCCGTATCTGCACTAGATTGTACATAAACAGTGTAGTTCGTATTATTAACTGGAGCAATATATTTGCCACTATCAACACCAGCTATTGTATAAACCACAGTTAATGGTCTAACTTCCTGAGTTGATAATGTATCATATACCGCCTCTGCAATCACGGTCACATCCTCACCTGGAACAACCCCAACTAATGAACCGGCAGATACGGCTAAGGATGAATCTCCATTTATCTCATCAAGAGTCAACATCGGCTCGCCGATCGTCAACTGTGCGGCTGTAATGGCCCCTGTCTGGGTTGTATAGTTTGAAGGCGCAATATACTTGGCCGCATCTGCTCCGCCCAACGTATAAACTACAGTTATTGTTTTACCTGTGCCTATTATTGCATCATTGTAGGTGGCTGCTGCACTCACGGTTACATGATCTCCAGTAGCAACTCCGGTTAGTGAATCTGCTATTACTGTAGCCGAGGACGTTCCATCATACATTTTCTCGGTTGAGAGTACTGGAGTCGAAACGATTAACTGATTTGTACCAATAATGATCTCTGCCGAAGCCATCGATATATTGTTCGCGAGATCAACGGCATATACGACATACGTACCTGACGCTAATCCCACTGTATTAAGTGTGGCATCTACGTTTGCTGTCACCGACTGTTTCTTGCCAAACAACCCTGCAACAGATTGGTTTAGACTCGTGATTGTTTTTGGTGTTGCGGAAGGAACCAGATACACATATCCACTTTCATTGCTTCTACCTACCACAGGATCTCCACCTGCAATATGACCACTCGTTACATTGGACAGTGTAGGAGCGGTTGTATCCGTTCCACCAGTGGATGGTGAAGTCACAGGTACATTTGTAGGAGCAGTTGGAGGAATTGTAGTTATGACTTTATCCAACAGTCGAATTGTAGTTTCAAATGTCGTACCATCTTTAGCAATGGAACTCAGCGTCACCTTTTCAATAGTTCCCGTGCCTAGAATCTTAGCGACTGAATCTAAGAAAAGGTTTACAATCGTTGCATCCGTGCCTAAGTTAAGTGTCGTCCCCGTTCCTGTAACTGCTACGATAACGTCCTTAATACGGCCTTCAGGAATATGCACCTGAATCCCGCTGCCTTTAACGGTTAAGGAATCAAATGTTCCTTTTAAACCCACTTTCGAACCCACAGGTAATCGCTCAGATAACGTAATCTTGCCGAAACCATTACCCGTAGTATCCGATTCTTGTAGCGTAGCAGGGGATTGAATGGTTACTTCTCCTACTGTCGTTGAACCTTCTGTAATAATGAGAACGGGTCCCTTTTTCTTATCAACGATAAGGGTAGATGTTACGGTATTTTTTAAATAGATGGTACTAACGCCCCCACCCTCTACCCGTGTCACACCTTTAATCGTAACATTCGTAAGGTGTACATCTCCTTCTTGGATACCTTCACTAAATAATAGGTTTCCTTTGATGATCATATTCTTCAATGTAACCCCAGCCGTGCTAATGAGCACATCCCCATCAATGGTCTGCGTCCCCGCCTCAGGGCCATATGTTCCAGCTAAGCTGTAATCCGTTGCTCTTGCATTCACTGAACGATCCAGCGCAACGACTGCTTCAGCACGAGTGATCGGTTTATTCGGTTTGAAGTTATTATCGTAGCCCTGTAAAATCCCTTTAGCCACTATAGCATCTACCGAATTTTTAGCCCATAAGGCTATCGTATTAGAATCCGTAAAGTGATTTCCAGTACTAGCTTCATTCGATAGATCCAGAAGATCATTGATAATAACTGCAACTTCTTGTCTACTAATGGGTTTATTGGCACCGATTGTACCGTCCCTATAACCCTTTATGTATCCAGCTTTTACAGCCTTGGAAACCTCAGCATATGCCCAGTTAGATGAAGTAACATACTTGAAGGATACAGATGCTGTGTCAGTAAATCCATATGAACGATTAACCAATGAGAAAAATTCTGCTCTTGTTATAGTATTGTTCGGTTTAAAGCTGCCGTCTTCATAACCATGAATAAAACCTTTGTCGATCCATTTCGTAATTTGGCTTTCTGCCCAGTTTCCCTCGATGTCTGATGCCGAAGATTCGGCGGCACCCAATACTACATTAAACGATGAAAACAACATAACTGTAATCAATAGAGTGGTCACAAGCTTTTTAGCACAATTCATGATATTAGTCCTCTCACTCATAGTATGATTACTGGATCTTACTCGCTCAACTTATCACAAAGATCAGCAATAGTATACATAAAATACTGACCATGAAATATGGCTGCAAAACCCAGTCTGTTAAAGAGTTTAGAGCCCAACTTTCGGTGCATACAGTATACATTTTTTCTACTCCTCCCTAACACAATCAGAACTGAAATATAACAAAAAAAGGACACCTCATTGTCGCATCCCATAGGTATCCTCCTTTATTAAATTAGGTAGTAAACTAAAGTGCTGAATCGCTAGTTTCCTCAATGCTTACATTCATAAAATCCTTCGTCTACTCAGAAACGCTGTTCCTTCTTCTAGGTACATCTCTATAGATTCATTGGTCACATGATCATGCATCAGTGCTCCCATATAATCTGTTCCAGGTTTGTTCGATCTATAATCTGAATCAATCGTGTAGATATTGAAGTGCACCTCATCTTCATCCTCTGAAACATCTGTTTTATCAAAAAGTGAAATCACTTCATCTTTACCAAGAAACATAAATGGAGAATCCTGACGCTCTATAATATAAAATGGATATGTGATGTTCTCTATCTGAATGAATTCATGGTACACCTTAAGCTCATCAGGTATGAGATCCATGTACTGCCTAGCTACCTCTTCTGCCTGGAATACACCTGAGACCCACTTCGAACTCCCTTTGGTTGCTACGATAATAATCAAACTAATCACCTTCTAATTTAAATATTATTTCTCTCTTCCACGTACAAAAGTCTGGGACAAAATCCGGTGGCTACCAGCGATGTTGTCAATCTCAATGTTATATTCAGACTCAGTGTATTCAATCTGATGTTGCTCATAATATTTTTTCCAGAACGAAACTGCTGCTGCATTATTAGCAAGCTGTTCCACTTTGAATGTACCCTCAAATTGAGCAAAAACCAAGTCAATCGCTTGTGCTGCCAGCCCCTGTCCGCGATATTTTTTGACCAGGAACAGCTCCTGCACGGTATAATCCACTTCTTCCGGCACATATGGAGGTGAGCACACCAGTACGAATCCAATAACCTTCCCTTCATACTGAATCAAAAACGGATGTAATTCATCGCGTTCCAGATATAGATAGGTGTTCGTTGGATCATATTTCCCCTCTTCAAGTAGATCCTCGCCAGAAAATTCGGACAGATCATATAAGTACAAGTTGTACAGGTTGAAGAACAATTCCTTTTGTTCTGCCAAAATACTCGTAATTTGTACATCCATCTTCATTGCACATCTCCCTTAGTTAATGAGTTGGCTAGTGGTCCATACATGACATTACCGATCTCCACAACGAGTTTGCTGTGCCCTGTTCTCAATATATTCTTTCAACCACAGCAGAATAGGCAAAGTTTGGTTTAAACCATGGAGTAACCTTACTTTCACAGTGGACATGAACATTTGGACAAAAAAAGACTCCCTAAAGAGTCCGATTATTGGTCTTGTCTTTATTTTTCACCAAATATCCATTAGCACTTAGCTAATAATTATCGAATTATATAGGTTCAACTAAACTTTTTACACAAAAACGGAGAGGACAGAAATAACCTGAAGAAGCGGAGCGTTCGCCTGAAAGCTTTCTGAAAGAAAGCTGCATCGGAAGCATACGCTATCACCGGATTTCCCCTTTAAAAAGGGAATCAAAAAAATCTGGGGATAACAGCGATCGGAAGGTTGTTCTGTCATTGGAGTGCTTAGTGTAAACCTCTTTAGTTGAACTTATATAGATAATCAACCACAGGATATGAGATTACATTTCGATCTCTGTACGTTGAATTCACCGCTTCGGGATGTGTGCTAAGAATTCCATTTTGCAACATTACCGGCCGGAAACCTCGCTCCATCGCTCCGTTGTAGGTGAATAGAACACATTCCTCTGCGGCAAAACCGGCGATAATCACCAATTCAACTCCATGACTCTTCAACACCTGCTCCAAGTCAGTTTGCCAGAAGGCATTGGAGGCTTCCTTGGTAACGGTGAGATCCTTCTCATTCACATCCACCTCGGGAATGATGCGATACTCATCTGACGCTGCCTCCTCCATGCCCTCCACATCCTGCACGTGAACGACCGTATGATCATTCGAGCGCAGCACATTAGCCACATGGTTAATGTACTCACAGGCATGGTCTATCGAAGTTTGGTCCATCTTTTTACGCACAATACTCTCCTGCATATCAACAATCAGCAAACCTACTTTCATCCAATCTCTCCTCATAAATAAATTTCATGTCGCATGGTTGAGTGACTTCCCTTGTTAAACTGAGAACTTAATCTTTAAATAATTCATTCAGCATCCGGTCGCGATTCTCCAGAAAGCTGCGAGTAATCTGATAGTGATCGGTCTCCTCATAGGCTATCTCTTGAATATGGCCATCGTCAAAACTTAAAATCTCTGCCCCCGGATATCCCAGCAAAATGGGTGAATGCGTCGCAATAATGAATTGTGAAGTGCCTGACAGATCATGAAGGATACTCAATAAGGAGAGCTGCCTAGCTGGAGACAAAGCGGCTTCGGGTTCGTCAAGCAGATAGATGCCTTTGGAACTGAAGCGATTGACAAACAGACTGAGAAAAGACTCCCCATGTGATTGTTCATGTAATGAACGCCCGCCATAATATTGAAGCGATGCCGGCATCTGATCGACATGTGATGCGAATTGATAGAACGATTCAGAGCGCATGAAGAAACCATTCGTTATTTTGGGTAACCAGGCCAGCCTGAGATAATTCCCGAGCGAGGATTCCGAAGCATGTGTCTCATAGGTATTATTCCTGCCGCCCCCTGCGGTATTGAATCCACATTGATGAGCGATGCCTTCGAGCAGCGTAGATTTCCCAGAACCATTTTCACCTACAAAAAAAGTAACGTTATTCGTGAGCTCCAATCGTTCCAAGGACCGGATCGCGGGGATGTCAAAAGGATATTGGTTCCGATTCTCGATCTTGGCCGACAGGAGTTCCACACTTCGAAGATACATAATCATCCTCCCATATTTATTTTATATAAGTTCAACAAAAGAACATTTACACTCGAACTTCGCACACTTATCTTCAAATTAACATTAAATTTTACTCTGATTGGTCCAGCCATGGACGAATGATGTCCTTGCGGGTTATGATCTCCATCGTTTTCATGAAAAACCAGGTAAACCCCGCATAAAAACCGATATGAGGGTAACGAAAAGCTGCGGGTTTATTGCCTTCATAATAGAAGTGCCCAGTCCAGGATAAAGCGTAATGGATGACAGCGAGTAGGAGCGTGACTTTGATATCAATAAACAAAAGAATCCATGCCACAAACGCCGACAAAAACGCGAAGTAATGCAAAATGCGGTTTTTCCGATCCTGATGCTCCTGAAGGTAATAACGCAAGTCCTTGCGCACACGATTCAACATCAGCCCGCATCCATTTCACCTAAAATAAGGCTCCTTATTTCCCACTCCATCGTAACCTATTTCGGGGTACATATGAAACCGTTTCAACCAAAAAAGAGCAAGCCATAGGCTTACTCTCTCTTCAGAGTTAATAGACAAATCTGCGCTGTGCCCAATAGCTGAACAGGAAGATGGATACCTCGGTCAGCAGCTTAGCTGTGAGCAGCGGGATAATTAATTTTTCATTATAAAAATACAATAAAGCGTAGTTTAATAACAGCACCAGTAGGACAAGTGAGAAATATTTGGGCAAAGACTGCCGAACCTTAGAGGTTCGTCCAGCGGAAAATACGTACTTCCGATTAATCGTATAGTTGAAGATGGAGCTGCACAGTCTTGCTGCGACAACCGACAGAAACAGATTATGCGTCAAATACTGGATGACGAATAGTAATCCAAAATCAATCAGAGCGGAAAGCACCGATGATGTGCTGAACATCAGGATTGGCATATAGATTCGGAATGAATCAACCAGCGGGCGGAAATGGGAGGACTCATTGTGATCCAGATACACCGTATCAATAAACTCCTCCGTAATCTCATACCCTTCCTTGTGTGCCGTTAACAACATGTTCATCTCGTATTCAAACCGATCCCCGGGAATCTGGTTCAGCCAGTCCAGCATGGAGTAGGGAAAACCGCGTAGACCGGTCTGCGTGTCATATACTTTGGTACCTGTTGTGAGGGAAAAGACCGCCCTTGTGACTGTATTGCCAAACCGGCTACGTGCTGGAATTTTACCACTGAAGCGACGGCTGCCGAGTACAATTCCTGGTGTGGTTTGTGCGAGTAGCACTTCGAAGATACGCTTAATATCATGTGGCAGATGCTGTCCGTCACTATCTGCGCACACTATACCGCCCTGAGGTCCATACTCCTTAATATACTGAAAGCCAGTCTTCAAGGCCCTGCCCTTACCCAGATTGACGGGATGTGTCAGGACTGTACAGCCGTAGGCTTCTGCCGTTTCAAAAATCCCATGGTACCCTGGGCCACTGCCATCATCCACAATCACAATGGGACCAAGTTTAAATGTTTGCAGTTGCAGAACGAGATTCAGTAAACGTACATCGGGTTCATATGATGGAATTAATATCGTCATGATCCTTGTCCCTCCGTCAGATATAAAATGTCACTTATGCCACGTTCCTGGTTACGCCCCAGCGGGTTATTGACAACTCTGCCCATAAAATACATCGTGGATGAACCGCCGCCGTCCAGATTGTAAGCCTCGGTTGCTCCGAGGCCTTTCATGACATCCGCCAGTTCTGCCAGAGTCATGCCACGGCTGTTGTCCTGCCGTCCGTCCACCACCACAAAGACATAATGATTCGGAGCAATCATGCCGATCGCTGTTCTTGGATTTGCGTCTTGAATGGAACGATTACCGAAGTTATTATCGATTTTCACACTGCTAAAATCACTGACAATCTCGCCATCCTGAATCAGAATGGGCCCAAAAGATAGTGTATCGGTTGCACCTTCGGCCAGCAGTTCCGAGGAAGAAATCTCGTTCTCGTTATATGTTTTCATCGTACCGTCGTTGAACAGGGCAAGTGCATCCCGCGTGGGGCTGTCTCGGTACAGTGTTCCATTTCGGATAATGACGCCATCATCACGGAATCCGTAGTAGTCACCATTAATGGCAAAGATCGCATTGTTGGCTGCGGCAATCTCTGACGTATTCTCGGTGATGTTCGTTCCAAAACTGTTGTCCGCTAGCGCAGTTCGCAGGCTACTTGCATCCGTTAGCTGAACATCGGCGACATAATACGTAATCTGATCCGAGCCAGAGCCGATCTGTACCTTTTCAATATTGACTTTCATATGATCACTCGAATAATTCCAATCATCTGACGTTGCATTCACTTCAGTTGTGGTGGTCGAAGTATTGCTGGAATCATTGGTGTTGTTCGTTGTTGCCGTTGCCGTGTTCTCATCCGCCACAACCACCTGCACATGCCGGATCAGGTAACGGTCAGCCAGGCTGTACAGGATTCCACCTACCACAAGCACGATGACAAGTGTGATGATTAGCCATCTGTGCTTTCTTGGAGAGATCGGTCGTTTATGTGGTTCTTTCCGGGTTGGTTTCTCATCAATCTTCATCATGTGAAGCTCACCTCTTCATCTAAGTTCTTAAGGCCATATTAGGCCGGGTAGCTTAAATGAATCTGAAACCACACGAATTGGACTAAAGATTATTACACTGACACTACGATGACAGAACAACCTTCCAATCGCTGTTACCCCCAGATTTTTTTGCTTCCCTTTTCTAAAGGGGAAAATCCGGGGATAAAGGCGCACGCTTCGCTTTTTCAGGTTTTTTCTGTCCTCTCCGTTATTGTGTAACTGAATAGTTCAATAAAAAAAAGGTGATCCGTTTTCCCATTGAGGAAACCAGATCACCTTGATTTTCATTCTATAGAACCCTAAAGGTCACTAATATCGTGTACATATTCGTTCAACATTCATATCACATTTCTTCATTAAGGTCTTCCTCTTATGCGTCTGCAAAAAGAGCATCGTACGCGGGACAAGGCCGCTTTTCCAAAAATTCCGTTAACGCCGGTGGCTGTTGGGCATAAATATCCTTCAACGACGTTCCAGTGTAGATGTTGCCAATCACAACAGGATGGCATAACTCACAGATGAGAATATCCCCGTTACCGTGCAAATGTAGCTGTTTCGTGCCATCCACACAATTAGAGAAATACACACCAGGTTGTTCGTGCAAATTCAACTGTTCAGCAAACCGATCCATACAGGTAAAATAGAGCGTTGTATCTGGCTTTTTATTTTTAATTAATTCCGTAACAGATCGAACAAGGGACTCTCTCGATACAATCTGACTCCAATCCGTATGCGGCATCTTAATACTGTTCTGGATCTCATGGATGCGCACCCCCAGGTCATACACCTTATCGCTAATGGCCTGCATGTTCGCTTGGTTCCCTTCAAACAGTAACGTTTCCAGCACCGTCTCCAGACCGGCTTCCGTACACAAACGGATATTCTGCTCCAACCTTTCATACATGCGAGGATGCACACGGTAGTACGCAGCATAGGCCTCCGCATCCGTATAATTAAACGAGATATGAATGTTGGACAAGCCTGCATCTCGCAACGCGATGATTCGTTCTTCAGTCAGCAGACTGGCATTACTGTTCAATTGTGTATCAATGCCATGTGCTGCACAGTACGTCACAATCTCCAGGCAATCCTGGTATTTCAGAGTAACTTCTCCCCCTGACAATCGCACTCGCTTGAGACGAGGAAGCTCACTAATAATACGGATGACTTCCTGACTATTGATGCACTCTCCATCATCCCGATTGTAGGCGCAGCAGTAGTCGCATTTATAATTGCAGTTCGATGTCACTCCCACTTCAAGCCCTTCCAGCTCATATACGCCGGGGGTTTCCAGTTCGAGTGATTTATATTTGTTTTTGCCTATCAATTCGTTGTACCTCCTGGTTCCTTCATTCAATCCACATTTGGATAACTTGAAGATTATAGCGGAAGGCATCCAGTTCACGATATGACATTATGTACGTTGCTTGCTGAAAACAAAAATAAAACCCATTTCCTCAACGATCGGGAATGGGCCAGAGCTTGGCATATGTTTATTGGATTAGACAATATAAAATACGATACCTTGACCTTTTGATGCAGCAACTTCAAGCTATTTCTTACTTCTGCTTTTATTGTGTATCACTGATAAATTCAGGATTATAGGAAAATCCATGGCTCGCCAGCATGATAAATGACACACAACTTTTCAATAACACGTTCTTTATTTAACACGAGTAGAAGTCTTCTTTTACGATAGCATACATCTTCAGATCTTGAAGCTCATTTTTTACCTTCATGTATTTCCTCAGCACACCTTCGAATTGCATGCCTGTCTTCTCCATGACCTTGGCAGAACCTGTGTTTTCCACTAAACATCTGGCCTGGATTCGCTCGAGCCCCACTTCATCAAATCCAAATTGGATGATTCGTTTCACTACCTCGGTCATGTAGCCCTGATTCCAAAATTGATCAGATAACACATATCCCAGTTCAACTCTCCTGTTATCGCTGTCACACCCTAGATAGTTACAACTACCAATCAGCCTCTTGGTGTGTTTATCTTCAATCCCCCATGGGCCAATTAGATCCGTCTCATAGCGACTCATGACAAAATCTAAAAAAACTTTGGTGTCTTCTTTGCTCTGATGCGCGTCCCAGGTCGTGAACTCCGATACAGCAGGTACAACGCAGTAACTGTACATATCCTCCAGATCATCATAAGTAAGAGGTCGAAGTAACGTCCGTTCGGTTTCCAACACGGGAAATGGTTCGAAGAAACTTTCAATCGTTTTCATAGATTTATCCTCCCTCAGATTGTTATGAAAAAGAAACTCACAGGCAGCTCGGTCCGTGTTACCTAACTCATCTATTGTAAAATCAAGGCCACAATCTGAGTGTCTTCCACTGCCCATCTTGCTTTACATATTGGACTCGTACATGCTTGCGCTCCGAATCTCCCTGCCAAAACTCCACCTCTTGTGCATTCACGGCATATAGACGCCAATGAGGTGTAACAACACTGGGGTCAAGTCTTATCTTTTCCTTCTGAGCTTCAATGGAACTATCCAGCACTTCCTCGCTATCCAAAACCTCACTCTGATGTCCTGTCATGGCAACTGCTCTTGCTCCAGCTGAACGTTTGCGGAAATCATCAGCGCCCGCTTCATCTCCCCGATCCTCGGCAATTCCCCTTATCCGAATCTGTCTTCCAAGGGAAGGCCAGTAGAATGTCAGAGCGACATGAGGATTCTCCTTCAACTGCTGCCCTTTTCGACTCTCCGAACTGGAGGCAAAATAGAACGTTTCATCAATTACGTTTTTCAAAATCAACACCCGCGCATCAGGATAACCATCTTGATCCACGGTGGAGATTGTCATAGCATGAGGTTCCTTCACTTCGTTCTCAACCGCCAATCTCAACCAATCCAAAAACAGCTTCCCCGGCCGATCCGGTAACTGCCCCATATCCCACGTTGGAAATGGGCCGGATAAAGATTTTAAACGTTGCAGTAGTTCAATTGGTTGATCGCTCATGTCATCGCCTCCGTCTTCTATTTAATCTATCATGAAAACAACTAATCTAGATGACTTAACACATTTGCGCTGCTAAATTTCCAACCATGCCTTCCCTTTTCAACGATATGTATACTGGTGTTGTCCATGGGGTAAAAGTTGGACTTATTGCTCCACTCCCTATTTTCAAGCAGATAATACAGAATATTAATCACTCCGCCGTGAGTAATTAACAGAACATTGGACTTGACTGTTTGTTCCTCTATATCTCTAAGAAGATTCTCGAAAGATATGCTTATCCTGTTATAAAAATCACTCGGGCTTTCTCCTCCCGGAAACGGGGAGTCCATCTCAAGAGTGTTGAAATAAACCCCTGGGTAATGTTCTTCAGCATCCTTATGGAGCATGCCTGCCAAATCTCCGTTATTCATCTCCCGCCAATCTTTCATTAAGCTAGCCTGCATGTTTAATTGTTTCTCAATTTCCCGTGTAGTCTGCACTGCACGAGGAAGATCACTGCTAATAATCGTATGTATGTTGTACTCCTCAGCATGATGATGCAAATGCTCTCCCAGTCTCCTGGATTGATTGATCCCCTGTTCCGTAAGTCCACGATCGCTCCATCCGCCTCGATACCCTTCCTCGTCCATCCCATGCCTTACCAGATAAATTTTCAAGATCTCTCCTCCTTTTCACATAATGAACAAGATACCTTTACACTGTATGACTAGCCCGGCATATATACAATAAACCCGACCTCAGATAGCTTCTATCCAAGATCGGGCATTTCCTGCTTACCATTTATCTTACAAATGTGTTATGAACTCGCTCGGATTTGATAAAATAAGGAATCCAAATGGCACAAGTAAGTACCGACTTGCCAATATCTCTTAACGAGTTTCCATCCTCAAGTTCTCTCGCCATGGGAATCTGAAGCAACAATAGATAATCAATGATACTAACGGCTAGACTGACACTATAAAATATGATCATAAGACGAGGAAAGATCGATTTTCTACTATACAAAGCAATGATAGTATATATGCTAAACACTAAAAACATTGCGTTATATACCGTTTCAAAAATAACGACCGGTCCCCATAGCGGGTGATAATATGCAGATTGCTCCGAAGTTAGCAACTCCCAAGTCTCTGTGGTAAGCATGGGCAAACAATACAGGACCAATTGGAGCGCCAGGAAAATCAATGTAAGAAATAATCCAATCTGGACGAGAATCAGCCATCCACCCAATCCCGATACGCCTAGGGGACGGTAGTCTGTCTTTTGCTCTTGAATATGTGGTTCCACCTCGTAACACTTCCTTAGCCAGTTTTGTTTTTTCTGAGATGAGTCTTCATCTTAATATTGCAAATTGAATCTACGGGTGATTCTATCCCTTTACTCACGTCCGTTGTATGTATTTTCACACTCTCCTTATAGCTATCTCTCCGTCCTCCTCTCATATAGAATTTTACACAACTTCCTTATTGTACTACGAGTGTCAAGGACAAAGCATCCATTTCAAAACATCATACTCATACACTGTGAAAGCAAAGATGGCCTTCGCTATACTTCCGCCATGTTCAGTAAAGTACACGTACGTCATAATCCTCTTATACAGATGCGGGTGGTGACACTGCATTCGACTACGAAGGAGGATATGGATATGCCCAATCCCAAAGTAAAACTTTTGCCTTTTGCCAACATTTCAAACTATGTCGAGGGCTTCGATATCGTTTCCACCCAGTGGGGCGGGGATGGCCTTGTCTATGTGCTGCTGATGAATCAGATTCCCGAAAGAAAACGAGGTATGTTCGTCCAAAGTAAATTGAAGCAAAGCTATACGTACAAAGTTCTCATTGTGACAGATCAAAATATCGAGGAAGTTGTCATTTGGGGACAGACGTTCAATTATCATTACGTACAACCATTGCATGATCATCTACTGCTCGTCGGAGCACGGTGTGCGAATTACGGAAATGAACAGTTTGATCTGAACGCCAAAGTGTGTGATCTGGAAGGAAATACGATCCGCGAGTTTTTGCTGGGAGATGGGATCCAAAATGTGCAGGTTACAGAGAAGGGAACAATCTGGACCAGTTACTTCGATGAAGGGGTATTTGGTAACTACGGATGGGCCGATCCAATTGGATCAAGCGGTCTGCTGGCCTGGGATGAGCACGGTAATAAAGTGTACGAAAACCGCGCAGCTGACATTGCGGATTGTTACGCACTCAATGTGGTGAATGAGAAGCAGGTCTGGTTCTACTTCTATACCGATTTTGAACTCGGTTGTATCTCAGGTGGCACCAGTGAACCCAACGTTACATTGATGAATCCAAACATCTCCGGTTCCTCTGGCTTCAGTACGGATGGTTATCATTTCTTGTTCGATGCCGGGTACGGTAAACATGGTACGTTTGTGCTTAAAAAAATGGAGAAACCCGGTAGATTGAGCAAGGGGCAGAAGATTGATTTGCTAAATGAAGATGGTCAGCCCTTCAAGCAGGCACGGCAGGATTTTCGCCAACATCGTCTGCTACTCAGTGAAGGTAACTTCTTGTATCGGGTAACGATGGAGGAGATTACTTCCGCTTCTGGTTTGGATTAGTGGAACAGCGTGAAGAGGGTTATTTCTTAAAAGACAATCCCTCTTCTTCCAAAGCGCTTCGCAGTTTGGGCATGGCAGATGGCCCGATTCCGTGAAGTTTCAGGATCTCTTTCTCAGTGTACTCCGCAAGTTGCAGTAGTGTTGTGATGCCTTCATTCTCCAAGGCCCGTCTGGCGGGAGCTGACAATAAGGCTAGAAATCCCTCTGTCGGTTTACGTTCAGCTTCGCACGTCGGACAGGTTGGGCAATCACTTTTTTTAAAATACAAATGTCCTTGTTCGCATGTTCTGAGTGTTCCTTTATCGTTTGCCATGTGGGCATCCCCTCCTGAATCAAGTATTCAACCAGTTCTTAATATCTGAAATCATATTTTCGTATTGTTTTAGAGCCTCTAAAGTCCAAATGACTTGTGATGTTCCTACTAACTGTTCCTCTATGTCCGTACATTCAATCCACAGTGACCGTTTAAGACTATATTCGAGCCAGTCCAACTTTCCAGCAAAACCATTATCCAGAACCACATCCCAATTGGCGGTTAGACTCCCCACTTGCTTCTCATATCCAGCTATAAAAGCCAAGAACTTTTCCTTGTTTATACTTCCGGAGCTATCTACTGACCAATACACAGCTGTTTCTACCAGATCATGCATCGGATTAATATAACCTGCCGATTCCCAATCGATAATAATAGGTATGTCTTGTCTCCACATCACATTCTTAGGCTCCAGATCTCTGTGACTAATAACATTCTCAGATGCTAACATTGAAGATGACTTCTTAGCCTTCATGCTCCACTCATATAGCTTATCCATACTGGAATTCAAAATCTCAATCCATTCCGAATTCTCATTTTTTCCTTTGTTCAGATAAAACATCCAATCTATTTTTTTAGAATTAGTCACCTGTGAACTATGCAATTCTAGTTGTCTAAAATCCGTTTTATGGATATCTGCAAGGATCGTTCCCATCAGAGAACTGTTATTGATAGTAACTTCATCTTGTTCCAAGCGTTGCCCCTCAATCCAATCAAAAATTAGATAGAATTGATTATCAATGTTATGCATAGAAGCACCCTTTAACCTTTTTGCAGGTTGAGCATGGATATGTTCAGCTGCCACGCTTGCGATTTTTTCTGAATCAATATAATTTTGCACAGCAGTAGGTCTTATCATGATCTGGGGATTCAATGCCTTAACTGCATAATTAGCTTGCGTCGTTTCAATGGCGTACATTCGATGAAGAAGTCCACCTGAAATCGGTTTGGGCGAACTGATCAATTCACCAAGCTGTAATTCATTACACAGTTTCTCAAAATTTAAATTATATTGAGTATCGTTCATATGTTATCCCCTCTCATTTTGGCTATTTGTCTGGAGCAAAGCCTATAATCCATATTCGGCAAAAACGGCTGCATATTTCTTTTCTAATATCGTCCAGCGCTTTTCGGCTCCGTATTTGGCGTGCAGTTGCTGTAAATAATGCTTGGCTTCTTCCGTATCACCGGCTTTTAGCAGGAAGCGGAAGGTTACTTCGCTTAAATGTAGCGCTGTCTTATCCATATAATAATGGACTATATCTCTGGCCCCTGTCAGCGAGTGTAAGAATGACATGCCCTCTTCCAAATGTGACACCAGTTCTTTCGATAAAGCGTCTGGATCGATATCAGGCGTTAAGGTATAGTGGGCCGGAGCGGAAGGGGCTATTTCTCTGATTCGGCAGGTAAAATGAGATGTGAACTCCAATATGTCTCCATTCAATCCAACGGAATGCAACTCCGCAAGTTCGGTGGAATGAACACCACAATTAACATAAAACTGGACTTGTCTACTGGTGTTATACTTTGCTCTTTGAATGTTGAACTTATATGCGAGGTTTCCATCCGCTTTGTAGAAATTCAGATTTTTCTTCGAATAGCCGTGTTTGGCAAATACGGGTTTGACGTCTGTTTTGATGATCTTCTTAAAAAGTTCCTGCATTGATATCACTCCCAAGGCAAAGTTTATTTAATTCGTTGTTACCCTTTTTTGTTCAGAATTATGCTTGTTCTATTTTATAAAAATAAGGGCCACACATGGATTCGTGCGTATACACGTACGTCCATGTAAACGCTCGGTCGAAGATATAGATATCCTGCTCCGAATCAAAATCAGCTGCAATGACCCGATTCGCGTTTTCGTATAAAAGCACCCAACCACCACTTTCATACATCACATATACTTCATCTTTCGGCTCGGCATCGAAAGCATCTCGTGCTTCATCATGTGTCAGACATTTCTGTTGTTCATAACTGAACATATGCCACTTGTACTGGCTATAATGGATAGACTCTTTGACCACATCATCGATATTATGGGCAAATACGCTGTCCCATTGCTGTACAATCCCTTCGGATTCCTCATACAGTTCGGATACGACAACCCCTTTATCCTGCAATTTCTTCTTGAACATATATTCCTGATGGATACGCTCAATCCCCCAATATGCTCGGTTCAGTTCCATTTCGGGTAACGCATCCAGCAGCTCGTTAATTTTATCTCGAATCATCATTACCTCCGTAAGTTATCTGGAATTATAATACCTGGCCCTTGCCTGACTGTTTAGCTTCATTTCGCAGTACATAAGCCAGTTTGTACATCTCCGCAATGTCATGTCTGTTCTGTTTCTGGAATCTTTGGATCGCTTCATCAATCTCTACCACTTCCACTGCAACTACCTGCTCACCATCCTCCGGATTCAGCGGATCACCGACAAGTTCAACATCTCCATAACCGATGATTCGTACGAAATGGGGATGCGGAATATGCGGCCGATACGGTTCCAAAGCACTGGATGTGCAATAGAATTGACCAAAGATCTGATAGGACCGCATGTCTGCCCCAAGTTCCTCCATCAGTTCACGCTTCAGTCCATCCATGTAATGCTCACCTGCTTCAAGCGTACCCCCAGGCAGCTCCCAGTCTCCATTATCCAATTGAAAGACGACACATTGATCCCCAACAAATGGAATGATGCTAATATTACTCACCAGCTTTTCATCCACGATGTCGTTTAATCTAAACTCTGCCTCAATAATCCCCCAATGAATCGACGTACTCAGTGCCGGGAATTGTTCTGCATTTAAGCCGCTCATCCACATCAGTTCCTCTCTATGTAAAATTCACTATTCTTCCAATTATAGTCGCAAACAAAGAAAGAAGGCCACCTCCCCACCGGGAATATGTGACCCTCTTCTTACACTCTCCGCCCTTAAGCCTTGGATCAATATTGTCCCCAGACTTTCAGACCATGCTCCTTCTAATGCTGTACCAACTTTCCCTTTTCCAAAAAAAGAACCCGGCTGCAGAGCGGCAGAACTCGCTCATCATGCGTAACCATCACTGCACTCTTGCCCTGCTCTTTCACGAGCCGTGCAATCATGCCGACAATATCCAGCCCACGTTCCGCATCCAGGCTGGCTGTTGGTTCATCCGCGAGCAGGACAGCCGGATCGTTCATCAAGGCCCGTGCAATAGCGACCCGCTGACGTTCCCCGCCAGACAGCTTCTCCGCATACGCCTTCCGCCGATGGGTTAACCCTACCGTATCCAACAACTCATCCACTCGTTTCTCCGCCTTGTTTTTATCCGATCCGGCGAGCTTTGCAACGACCATGAGTTGTTCTTCTACTTTCAGATACGGAATGAGGTTGGCACTTTGAAAAATAAAACCAAGCTGCTGAAGCCGCATATCGGATATATCTTGTTTGCTTTTGCCCAAAATAGAAGCCCCGTCCAGCAAAACCTGTCCTTCCGTAGGTTCGAGAAGTGCGCCAGCAATGGACAGGAATGTACTTTTACCCGAGCCGGAAGGCCCCATCACAGCCACAAGTTCCCCTTCAGCAACCTCAAGGTCCAGTTTGTCCAGAATCGTGCGTTTGCTGCCGCCATCTTCAAAGGTCTGTGTAATTCCCTGTAATACCAATCGGTTTCTCATGCTGCTGTCCTCCCAATCGCATCAAGTGCATCAATTTTGCTAACCTTCCACACCGAGAATAACGAACCCGCCACAGACATGAGTATGAATAATACACAGGTCAGTGCGAGAGTGGACAAGCCTAATTGAAATGGCATTGATGCTGGCAAGATGGACTCGAACAGTCGAACCAACAGTACACTAATTATCAGACTACCAACTGACAAGACCAGAACTTGTAACGAAACGCTCCCCGCCAGATAACCATTCCGCGTTCCGATGGCTTTTAATATGCCGAACTGACTCGTCTTCTGAATTGTGATGACATAGAAGAATACCGCAAGCACAAACGCCGAGATGACATATAGAAATGCGATCATCATGAGCAACGATCCCTGCTCTTCCTTATATCCAGGAATGGCCGATACAGCATCCGACTTTGTGATGACTTCCATATTAGGCATTGCAGCACTCAGGCGGTCTACCTGATCGCCCCCATCCTTAATCGCAATAGCATTGTATATCGGAGCATTGGCATTGGTGTCTGCTGAACCTTGCGAAGTTCGTGAACCTCCTTGAAGCGTAAGCCATTCCTGTTCATTCAGGAACACCACTGGGGAGTGACTGAAGGACTCATTTTGTACAAATCCACCAACGGTCCACTCCGCTCCCGAAGCTTGATCGACGAGAACAGTGCCAATCGTGACGCCAGATTCAGACAACTTATGATCTACCACAACCTGCCCGTTTGTCTGATCTGTAATCGGAGTTCCTTCGGTAACGGTTGGAGCAAGCCAGCCCTCCGGATTAACCATGAACAGCGTGACATCGATCTTTTTTGTGTCGCCGGTTGGACTGACGGTTGTCATTTTCACACCGAGTGGCTCAGCGTTCTCTTGCCCCACTACGGAGCGAGCTTGCTCAAGCTGATCCTGATCCACTTGTGACCGGGTGAACCGATGATTCGAATCCTGCTCCAGCACAAAGTGGGTTGCTGCCATATTTTTGACCGAAGCTGCGTTATCATACGCCAGCCCCTGTGCAAGACCTGTAACAAACAGTACCAGAAATGAAACCAGTACCATGATTGTAGCAATTAAGGCATAGCGCCCTTTGGCATACCTCATTTCCCGAATAGCCAAGTACATGTTCTGTGACCTCCCTCTTGATAATCCAAGTATAGGAGGCGAAAATGAACGGCAAATGAATAACAGATTACATCTGCGGAAGTGTCACGATAAAGACCGTACCCTCAGGCGAACTGGAAACCTCGATTGTACCGTCATGAATTCGAATTATTTTCTGCACAATGGCAAGTCCAAGCCCGGTTCGTCCGGAAGAACGTTCCCGCGCACGGTCCACCCGATAGAATCGATCGAACAGGAAAGGCAGATGCTCCGCAGCAATCCCGTCTCCTGTATCCCGAATCTGAATCACACACTGGTTATCCATCTGCTCGGCATGAATCTCGATGCTTCTTCCCTGTGGCAGATGATTCACTGCATTTCCCAGCAGATTCATCCACACCTGCATGAGCAGCACTTCATTGCCCACCAGCTGGATGGAATCGGGCACCGAAATCCGAAGGAGTAGTTCTTTTTCTTCCAATTGCCATTGCAGCACCTGAACCGCTTGCCGGAATTGATCTCGCAGAGAGAACTTTACTTTGGACAGATCTTCGTTGCCTTGTTCAAGGGAAGACAGGAGAAGCAGTTGTTTGCTGAGCAAAGAGAGATGACGGCTCTCCTCCTCAATGATTGATGCATAGTGCTCCCGTTCCTGTTCAGGCAGATCCCGATCCGCCACCAATTGGGCAAAACCCTGAATCGAGGTCAGCGGTGATTGAATCTCATGCGATACATTCGATACAAACTGCTGCCGCGCCTGATCTACCCTCTCCAATTCACGACTCATGGTCATGAAATGCTGGGCCAATTGCCCAATCTCGTCACGCCGTGTGGTAGGCAATTTCAGATTATATTTTCCTTGAGCAACGCGCTTGGTTGCCTCGGACAGACGTTCAATCGGATTGACCAGATAGCGGGTACTGATCAGAAAGATCAGGATACTAATACCTATCGTCAATGCTCCAATCAGCGCAAAAAAGATCCGCAGCTCACCGAATTGCAGAATTACATCCGGACGCATAAAGAGGGCGTAATTCGCATTGCCTAGCTGTAGATGAACACCCACGGTATTGCTTAATTGATTATCAAAGAAGCCGGTAATGAACGGTTTGCTTGGAAACTGGGCGACGCCATGGTATACCTCACCATTCAACACCAGTTCTACAGCTTGTTTGTCCAAATCTTTCTCTCGAAATTCGCGGCCGTAGAATTGGTCGTTGCCTTTTCCATCCGTCACATAGATTTCGTACCCAAGTGCGGCGGCATTGTTCAAATACTGCTCCATCGTGCCGGGTTGCTGCTCCACAAATTGCTTCATATGCGTCGCGATGCCCACCAGCTTCTCATCATTGAAATCCTTGAGCTTTGTATGATAGTAGATGTTGGACAAAAGAAAACCGAGCATGCCGCTGACCATAATCACCGCAATTGTAATGAGGAATACCCGGACGTACAAGGTCCTCAAGGTGCTTTCACCTCCATCTTGTAACCAATACCCCGCACAGTCTGAATGACAAAATCGTCCGTATAATCGGTAAAACGATCACGCAGCCGCTTGATGTGCACATCAACGGTACGATCATCTCCTTCGTAGTCTGCTCCCCATACAAGCCGAATGAGCTCATCCCGCGAGAACAAACGGCCCGGAAACTGGGCAAGCTGTGAGAGTAATTCAAATTCTTTCATTGGCAAAAAGAGAATGGATTGCCCGTCAGTAACCTCAACATTGTTACGGTCAATGACAACCCGGTTCATACGGATGATATCGCTGGATGTGCGATGGTACCGACGAAACAATGCCTTTACCCGATAGACCAGTTCTTCCGGTTCAAATGGCTTGGTCACATATTCATCCGTTCCTTTCAGATAACCGTCTCTCTTGTCAGATAGCTGATCTCGTGCCGTCAGCAACATGATTGGAATGTCGTAATGCTGCCGAATGTAATCACATAACTCCAGTCCGTCCATGCCTGGCATCATCACATCTAAGATCGCCAGATCGATCGGAGTTTCTTGCATTAGTTTGACCGCTTCCAGTCCATCCTGCGCTTCATGAACCCGATACCCTTCCTTGGTCATGACATGCCGCAGGAGTGCTCGAATATTCGCATCATCGTCTGCCAGCAACAGATGTTTCATATGGTTGTCCGCCCTTCTATGTAACAAGTACATCTCACTTTGATCCTGCACAGATGGTAGCATAAAAGCAATCTCATTCGCCAGCACACGCATGGAGATAAACTCGACATGTTTATATTTTCTTAAATCTGGTTGACACTACTAAGAGGCAGAACTATAATAAAACCATAACATATGAACGAACGCTCATATATTCATTTGTAGGTGATCAAACATTGCCAAGAATCATCTATATTCCACACTAGAAATCATATTACATAACGGAGCAAGGCTCCAAAGGAGAGGATTTATATGTCCGGACATCATCACGATCAGAACCATGGGCACGATCATGGACACAACCACGCTCACACCACCAATAACAAGAAAGTCCTGTTGTTTTCCTTCATTATTATTACCATCTATATGATCGTTGAAGCCATTGGTGGATTTATCACCAACAGTCTCGCGCTTATCTCGGATGCAGGCCATATGTTGTCCGACTCCATTGCACTTGGGATCGCTTTACTGGCGTTCACCTTTGGTGAAAAAGCGGTGAATACTGGCAAAACGTATGGATACAGAAGATTTGAAATTTTGGCCGCTACGTTAAACGGAATTACGTTAATCGCCATTGCACTCTACATTTTCTACGAAGCGATTGGGCGTTTTATCAACCCGCCAGAAGTCGCAACCGTAGGCATGTTAATCATCAGCGTCATTGGATTGCTCATCAATATTCTGGTGGCCTGGATCATGATGCGTGGTAGCGATACAGAGAATAACCTGAATATGCGCGGGGCTTATCTCCATGTCATCAGTGACATGTTGGGATCGGTTGGGGCCATTGCGGCAGCACTGCTCATGATGTTCTTTGGCTGGGGTTGGGCCGATCCACTTGCAAGTGTAATTGTCGCGGCGTTGGTATTACGAAGTGGGTTCTATGTCACCAAATCATCCCTGCATATTTTGATGGAAGGCACTCCAGCCAATGTCGATGTGAATGAACTGGTGCAGACCATCAAACAAGTCGAAGGTGTCAAAGGTGTACACGATGTGCATGTCTGGTCCATTACTAGTAACCTGAATGCGCTGACCGCACATATCGTAGTGGATGGAACGATGGATGTTTATGCATCCGAGATCCTCGTTCAGAAGATTGAACACATGCTGGAACATAAAGAAATCAAACATGTAACGCTCCAAGTGGAGTCCGAGAAACATCTGCATGACACCTCGGTATTATGTACGGTCAAAGGCGACGCACCAGATGCCCATGCGCATCATCACCATTGAGATGGGTAACAAATATTAGTTGCTTCTAAATGAAAACAGGGCAGATTCTCCGGTGAAGGGAACGCCCTGTTTTTATTTTCCTAAGTTCAGCTTTTTGGTATGAGTAGAAAATAGAATAGCCTTTACCTAACCGTAGCGGGCTCTGGACTACTTGTATCTGGAGAGTAACTTCTCTTTTTTTTGATCGAATTCATATTCCGATATGATATTTTTCTCTTTTAAGTCACCTAGCTGAAGCAGTTGTTCATGAACATTCACAGGGGTCTTTTTTCTCTTGCTTGATATGATCAAGGCTAGAATTGAGAAAAGCACACCATACAGGACACCCAAAATCCCCAAACCTGCCGCTACCTCCGCACTTTCTTGCGAACCATCTATAAAAACTACGATTAATAAAAAATTGAGTACGTACCAAATAAGACTGACGATCGATAATGCTTTCAAGATTATTCCTCCTAAAGGTTATGTATGTTTCTATCAAAATCAGGAAAAGCAGGTCAGAACACTAAATATTAACCTCGTCCCAGTTCACTATGACGTATCCAAGTTGAAACAGCAGGATAACAATATAAATGATGTTGATTCCCAAACTGGTCTTAACTTTCTTGATCTGATCCAAGAAATCTTCTTTGTTCATTTTTCCGCGTTCCAGCTTGGACTTCATCCAAGCCTTTCTCAATTCCTAGCTTAAAGCTTACATTCACACTCAAGGTCAAAACGACTAAACCAAAACCTATAAAACTTAAATACGGTGTGAATTTGTTGCTTCGCATGTGCTCTTTCCCTTCCGGCAATCTCCATTTGTCTAGTGACTGTTTCATTCAAGATTGCAGATTCACTGTAGCCCAAATACTCAATCTCATTAATCTCCGCCACCACCACAAGATGAACAGCTGGATGAGCTGCAAGAAGAATCGGAAGATGATCCCGAGGATGATCCAGATCCTCCCGAGGAACTACTGCTGTCGGTACATTGATCCGCATAACAGCTGGAACTGCTCGTGCAGCCACTGCTTGACGAGGAACCATAGGCTGCCTTTTCCTGTGGAAGAATTTCCTGCTCCAGCCGGCCCATGTGTAGCCCATATGTCGCCTCGTTATGCATGGAGTAATACACCATGGCGCTAGCCATGACGAGAGCTACATCGCTACTTCCGGAAGACGCTGGAGATAGCTCGTCTTTACTTGGAGTTGCGCATCTACGTAGTTGATCAATCAAGTAGATAATCACCGGAGCAGCTTCAGGATCCTCCTGCATGCGTCTGGCATGAAACAGTTCATTTACCAGTTCGAATTGATCTCCCTGTGCGATCAGCTTCTGTACATCACTGGATAATGGGTAAGTGAAAAAATCACCCCAGATTGCAGCACTGTAGGGGGTGAACTCAAATAATTGACAGTACACCCAGTCAAACCATGCACGTGCTCCTGGCGTTTCGCGGCGGGTGATTGCCGGCTCATGGTGTACCGTGGAACCCATTAATTCTGCACAAAAATCAGCGTAAGATTTCGTAAACATCAGCATCTCATGCCACAAATCATCAACTTCATCACTGAACATGGGCACCTGCTTAAGTAATGAAGCCATAATGAAATATCGCTTAAGTTCTATCAATTTCCACCGATACTCCAGCGTTTTCATGTGAGGATATTCCTGTTGAATTCGGATCTTGAGTTTGTTGGCAAAATGCTTATTGTAACTCTTCTCCAATTGAAGAATGGTTTGCTGATAGGAGACTTCTTCTCGAAGTCCAAGATTCAATGGTGCTTTTTTTCGTCTGTACGTAACTTTCATCTGTTTTCTGCGTCTTCCTGCTGCTGGACGGAAAATCTTGAGCTTACGTCGAACCAAATAGGCTGTTACAACTAAAACTGCTGCAAGGTAGTAGTAGATCGGCATAATAAAACCGCTCCTCTCCGTTGATCTTCTCTATGTAGGGTTAAACTATCATAAGTATAAATGAGGAACGGCAGTGATTAATAGAGCCCTTTGGCATACATGCCAGAGCTCTGTTTTTGTATATTTCTTTGTTGCTCATTGTTATGAAATGGCAATGATTATTGGAGGTAGGGTATTTCCCGGGAAACTTTCCACCCATGGCGTACTCCCCCCAAGGCACACCTACCGCTAAAGCAACTTGAAAGAGAATCACGATTAGGATCAGGAAGGTAAATGCTATTGCTGACGTTAATACGATCATGACCACACTCCTAAATCATAGGTGATTATAATGGTTTATCATAAAGTACCCGAGCTTGATCACAGTTCAACGGTTCGGTAAAAGATACTTTCAAGAAGTATTCCAGCTGCCATTGCTGCGTTTTTACAGCCTGCTTACTTGTTGGCTTGTCCCAAGGCGGATATACACGTATGGCGCGCTTGCCTCCTTTGCCTTGATCCGATATGATATCTCGCTGTAACAATACATGCTTTGGAAATACAAATTGACCAAAGTGGCTGCCTGCGCGCGTACTAATGACATACATATCTGCTGGATCTGATACATCATATGGCTGTGTCGATCCATCTTCACTCCGCTGCCACAGGGTAACAAATTGTCCAATCTTGGTTGGGGTGGTTTTGGCGACGCGAAAACGAATGGAGAGAGAGTTTAAGGTGAATACATACGCCCCGTATTCAGCATTTTGTGCTTCTTCATGTGGTTGTGAGCAGATAAAGCCACACTTGTCATAGATAAGTTCTTTACTGGCAAGTAAGTCGCCATGAAGCATCTCGGAGGTCGTCCAAGCATTCGGACGATTCAAACTACTTTTGTTATCCAACTTGTGATATCTCTCCTGTCTTGTATAGTCTGATCTAAAGCATTTACGATAGCTGTAAAAAGTTTGTTAGTTCAAGTTCCTGACATAATCGCTTCCATTCCTGCCATGCTTTCAAGTATTCAGGCAGATCATCAGGGTGATGCTTGTTACTCAGCCCAATTCGGCAATATAGATGGACCAGAGCTTCCTCTATCAATCTGGATTTATCCATATCTACTTGCTCTAAAAGTTCGAACGTAGCAAATAATGTTTCGATGTTGATATCATCCGGCGAAGAGCTAAAAGCATACAAGAAATCATAGAGGATAGGTCCAACCATTGGAGATGGGTCAATAACGCCGATGAGTTCATTTTGATCATATACAAAATTATGAACCCCCGTATCGACATGTAAAAGAAACTTTTCTTCTTCCTCATGAAACAGGTGATCCACTTTGGATTGAACCAGATTATAATCATCTGTAGTTAAAACACTTCCGATATTCATCTTTGCTTCTTGAATACTAATCTGATTGAATTCTTTCCATGTCCTCTGTGGGAACTCTATTCTGCCCCATGATTTCGTATCTGTAGAACGCACATATGTATTGAACAGCTCGTTCACCAGACGAGTTAACCAGTCTCTTTTCTGTCCCCGATTGAAATGGGTCGTGCCTTCCATATACGTATAGATAAAATAAGTGTTATCCGGATCAGTCAACAAAACTTCAGGCAATAACGAAGAATTCTTATACGTATCCAAAAACTGCTGGGCGATGTGAATCTGTTCGGGTTCATCCGATTTCAAAATATAGTGTTTATTCAGACTCGTACTCAACCGATAAACACGTCCAGCTGTGGTACCTGACAAACTTTGAATTTTAGATATTTCTTCGTTGATATGATGCATCTTGAATAAGTCATTGATCTCATTAATCGTTGGATTAATTAACATATGGTTCTCCTCATAATAACTAGGATCTGAATTCATTTGTCGAAGATAAGGTGAGTGAGTTTAGATTTTAATCGCACAGTCGGTTGGATTATCTTTCAAAATGCGCCCGTTCCTCTTGATTGGAGCTAAAAATATAATCTGGATACTGGTTTGCCATGGGTGGAAGCTGATCCTCAGGGAAAAACTGCAGATCCTTCATCTCTTCATTATCGGGCGTAAGTTGTCCAGATCTGATCCCGCATTCAAATACGATAGTCAAATATTCAACCTGATGACCATTGCTGTATGTAAACCTTCTTGCTTCACCCCCGTATATTCCGATAATCTTCTCGGGTTCAACAACTAGACCTGTCTCTTCCAGTGCCTCTCTTACCATCGCTTGCGCCGGTAGTTCACCAAGCTCAATTGCTCCAGCAATCAGCCCCCAGGTTGATTCGTTATGTTTACGACCGAACAGAATTTCCCCTTGTTCATTTCGGATAATCCCAGCTACACCTGGCATAAAAATAAGCTCGTTGCCGATCTTGTCCCTAAGGTTTTTGTAATAGTCTGACATACCCATCCACAGTTACCTCCTGTCTTTTATTTTCTAAATTCCCTTCCATCAATGATCCATTGTACGGCATCCCAAATATCCTCTGCGATATAATCAGGTTCGGTCTCCGTCCATTTGTCTCTGAATTTGGTTAGTGAAGATTCCCCCCACCCTGTTCTCACCATAATCTTGGTCGCTCCTACGGCATGGGCAGCAAGCATGTCTGTATCTCCTACATCTCCAATAACTATGCATTTGGATAAATCCAGACCGTGTTCCTCGGAGGCCTGTAATAACATTCCGGGTTTAGGCTTTCTGCAACTGCATTCTTGCTCATGCGGACATATATAGGAGTGATCGAATCCATACTCACGAAATTGCTCTTCAAAATCCTCAACACTTGCTTCTCCACGTGAGATTCGATATTGATTCGTAAAAGCCAGTACCATAATTCCTTCTCGCTTTAAATGCATAATTGCTTCTTGAGCATTGGGGTATAATCTGAAATCTCTCGGATGAATAAAATGACCTGTACCACCAATTGTTCCATCTCTGTCTATAAAAACAGCTTGTACGTTCACCTGTGGGTTCATCAAGGTCCGTTCCCTTCTCAGAAAAATTTCAAGTCTTGTCGTTCATCTATACTTTTTCATCAATAATATTCTTACTACTATCTTGCTGCTTATGGTGTTGCAATTTTTTAATTTCAGTTTTCAGATAGTGTACTTCTTTGATTAATACATCCAGCTTTTTAGACGTTTTGGATGAATCTATCGCATAACGTACAATTGCAGCAAAGATAAGAACGACAATTAAACTTATAATTGAGATCACTAAAGTCCAGATAAATTCCGAAATGGTTTCCAACTCCTTGTTGTCAAAATAATATGTTATAAAACTCTTCTGAAAACCAAAACCATATGATCCCTAATATAACCATTATGGTGCCTAGTACTTTTAATATTATTTCGATATGTTTAGGGATATCACTATTAGGTGGGTTATCTTCAAACTCGTAATTCGGTTTAATTTTTCGATATCTCATCAGAACAAATATTTTGTATAGAAAATCAGGAAAGAAGTAACACGCAATGCCCACGACAAATACGGGAGTAGATAAATAACCAAAGGTACTGGTGGTCCATTCCATCTCTATTCCCTCCATATTCATCCTCTTGGCCTCTCTCATTCTACCTCTACGAGAATGTCAGCACAGCGAACAATCAATTCAGGCATACTCTCTCCCTCAAATAAAACATGAAGCTCATATCCGTTATCGATCCGATACAGCTCTTGATACATCCAGTAACTGCCTACAATCCCACCGTCTTGCTTGATGATTTCGGGTGCAACCAGCGTAAGTTTATTTATGTTGGTGAAGCCCCCACGGATGTCAAAACGAATGACCACTTCATCCCCTGTCAGCAGTTCCGTCACTGTACAATCATGAAATTGAACCCGATTATGTATTTCATCGGGAATATCCTGCGCTAGAATGGCTTCCCTGTATTCATTCGATACACGCTCCATCTCTCTCCTATTTTCTGCACTCTGTTTCTTCAACTGAAGCATAACTTCTCTCGTGCAATAACCCAACGTAAATACACGGATATCCGCAATTTGCTCATATATTTCCTTTGGTAATCGTTCTTTCTGATGTTTGTAATCCCATTCCTGCATCTCTTTAAATGCAATTCTATGCTGTAGCTCGTCAAAAGGAGGCCTCACATCATAATCCGCGATTAATTTCTCGATCCGCTCTCTTTCTTCAGCAGGCATCTGATATACTTTTTTATCTTCTTCCGATATTTCATTCCCACTAAGAAACTTTTCGGCAGATACAAAAACATGGCCATTTTGCTCCAGCAAAAAACGAGGATCTATATTGTACATCTCACGCTGAAGCTCTATATAATCTTTTTCTTTTCTTTTATAACGTCGCAGGAAAAGTGCTTCGTCCAATTCGTAAGTTCCTCTATGTACCCTCATCCCAAAATGAAGCCCTGTCCGCTGACACAGCTCATACCATTCTTTCGTTCGATATCTCATATGTATCTCTCCTGTTGATTTATAGAATCTACTTTGCTATTGAAGAATAGACCTTTTTAATTTGTGACGAGAAGTAAGCTGCACCTCCTCAACGATTCCTTATATTCACAAACACTGTTCTACCCCAAGGTTTGAAAAAATTTATGTTTGATCTCTTTGTTGTTTCGCGCCGCCCATTCATGCACAGCTTCTACGCCTGCGGATTCCTGACCTCGTTGAAAATAAAAACATAGATCCATCGGCACTAACCGTTTACCATAGAGTTTGATGCCAATCCGTCTGTAATTCATATAAATACACTCAATCTGAGATGCATCATATCTCTGATGTTTCATAGAAATCACATGATCGCTTTCCAGCGTAATACTGGGTTTAGTGAAAAACAAACGCCAGAGCAGAAAAACGATATAACCGAGAATAAAGGTCAATATAACGATTAGGAAGTACTTCATAATACCATTTTCATCATAAATAATATTTCTGAAAAACATAGCTTCAATGACCAACATACATAATAGGCTCAACCATGCTCTTGGATAAATCGTCTTGTATGTGATGAGTTCCACCTCCTAATTATTCTAACCATTAATCCGAAGCCACTCAGAAGGGGCTTTTCTGACAAAATGCTTTTCAACAAAATCCAAAATATCATCAATTCCGGGCAATGCCGCATTTTCTTTAGCTTCGTCAAACGTCATCCATTGGTACTCGATATGTTCATGATTTAACCGGACAACCTGGCTTTCATCCACATATCCTACGAATACGGGAGCGGTATAGATATACTCCCCCATGGGTGAATAATATTGTTCGAATTGATTGGCAGAATACAACCGGACTTCCGTAATACCTGTCTCCTCGTGAACTTCTCTAAGTGCAGCTTCCCATGCCTTCTCGCCCTTTTCTATCCCGCCGCCAACATAACACCACTCGTTATGCAACATACGACCAGCCCGTTTCAGCATCAGTACATGGTATTGATCGAGGCTTTTCTTCAACAGAACTACAGCCACGCCTTCACAACGAATGGGAACTGCCTGTTTCACATGCTCTGCACCATCCACCTTCTCGTGCCCCTCTCTTCAACTTTCCTGAGAATCGAAATCCTCCAATACTTTAAACTTATCCCCGTGGATTTTGTCCAGATGCTCTTCTCCCCAATAACATAAATGGTCCAGCGCGGGCTTGAGTCCCCATCCGTAGTCCGTCAACTCATATTCCACTTTGGGAGGCACCTCCGAATATACCTTGCGCTGTATGATCTCATCCTTTTCAAGTCCTCTGAGCTGCGTTGTCAGCATCTTCTGCGTAATGTCCGGTATTAACCGCCGAAGCTCCGACGTGCGTTTCCGTCCTGTCATCAAATGATAAATAATCAACGGCTTCCACTTCCCACCCATTACTTCCAAGGCCGCTTCCACGCCTACTTTATATTTTTTTGGAGCACTCGTTTCTCTATGTTCTGTCATTTTTGAACCCCTCCATAAATAGGCTGTATCCCAAGTGAAAATATAAACTTTTTGCTACTCTTCTTTCTATTATTCAAGCCCATTTCGAGCCATCCATTTAGGGTACTTTAATGTTCCTATGGCACTTCATTCTTCCTATAGAACATCAAAGTGCGTACTTCCAGATGTTTTCATACCTGTTTATAATAGCATCAGCCACTGATTTATGGCTACAAGACTGCAATCCAGAAAGGTAGTGAAAGATAATATGAACGTACTCGTTGTAGTATCCCACCCAAGAAAAGACTCCTTGACCTTTCAGGTAGCTCAACGTTTTGCACAGGGTCTTACCGATGCTGGTCACGGTTATGAGATATTGGATTTGCATGGGATTGGCTTCGACCCAATTCTCAGAGAGAAGGATGAACCAGACTATACCCAAGAAAATCAGGTATTCTCGCCTGAGGTTGAGACGGAGATGGAGCGGTTGAAGAAACACGATGCTGTGGCTTTTGTGTTTCCTCTCTGGTGGTGGCATCTGCCAGCCATGTTGAAAGGTTATGTGGATCGTGTCATGAACAACGGATTTGCCTACGGCGCGAACAAGCTCTCTCATCAGCAGATATTGTGGATCTCTCTTTCGGGTGTGACGGAAGAACAGATGCATAAGCGCAACTATGGTCAATCGATCGCCAACCTGCTCAATGTGGGAATTGCCGATTACTGCGGCGTGTCCCAATCGAGGGTTGAGTTTTTATATGAAACGTTGGAATCCAAGCCTGAGCATTATGAGACACTGCTGAACCATGCACATCACTTGGGACTGAACTATGCCAACGATATTCCGACTCCATGATCGTATGAGAAAAAAGGTATGAACCGAATATGAATTCTCAAGTTTAGTGATACGTTCAATGGCGAATCACTACGCTTGAACACGGCAAAAAGGTCGCTCCGAAGAGCGACCCTGCCTGTGTGTCTTTCATTATTTTACTGTCGAGAGAAGAAACTTCTCCAACATAGTGATATCGGTAATACTATGGTTGCAAGCTGTGTTATCCATGCATACGTACTGGGCAATGGAAGAAAAGTTATCCGGCGAATGAGCCTTAGTCTTCACGTTGAAGAATCCGAGCTCCTGATGCCGATTACAGAACATGCAGTACCCTTTTTTGTTCGTGGATGTAATCCGTCCCTCAATACCGAGGAATCTGCCTTCGTACGGGTACACGATGAACAAACGGCTCGTCGCAATGTCAGTCCATCTCAGATAGGTTGTGTGTGCGTAATCGATGGATTCGAGATCGGGTACTTTGAGCTTCTTGGCCTTTGGAAACAGCTTCTGAATCTGCTTCGCTGATACTTGCGGATATAGAATCAGATATGATTCCAGCTGGTTCAGATACGTCTGCAATTCATGTGTCGTCTCATACGTGGATAACTGCTCCAGCAGTTGCTTCTGCTCCGAAGTGAGTTCATCGAAGATGCTCACCGCATTGTTGCCGACCGTATAACGGACGGTTTCCAATACTTTGGGATCCACAACCGAGCGTAGCGTTTTGAGCAGGAAATCAGCTTGTTTTTGAATATAATTAAATTTATGATTCTGAATAAATGGTGTTTGCATGGCGTTCAGCCCCTTATTTTTATTGGAAGAACAAATAAGGTGCAAAGCCTGCGGGATGTAACATTATGTTGATGTTGATTCCAGGGCAAACAATCTCATTTTGTCGCGCCCTACACAAAGTCCGCCCCTATTCAGGCTTTGCGTAAGGCTTTCTAGCGAACGAGCAATCCGGCATCATCCATATTGCCACGTCATAACCCCCAATACGAAAGATATATCGAAATTATAACAGGGCAGCATAGTGTAGGCAACGGGCTTCGTTCCAATTTCCTCTGTTCAAGAAATATGATTACCTCTCAGGCTTTCTTCCATTCTCCACGAAATGATCTACCGCTGACTGCTCAATGGCCTCATGAAGCAAGAGCAGGATTGGAGCTGTAACGGACAATTACAAAGTTAATACCGCCTGTACTTCGCCACATGCCAATATTTCACCAGTTTGAATAAAACCAAGAGAGTCATAAATTTTCTTCGCAGCTAGATTTTCAGGTTTGTAGGTGAGTTCTACAACTTTGGCTTTTCCACGTGGGAAAGTCCTCGCATACTCAATTGCTTTTACTACCATTTCTTTACCATATCCCTTACCTTGGTATCGCTGGTCAATCATCATCTTGAAGATGCCATAACTGCTATAATCAAAATTGCCATCCCCGTCATCATAGTACATCGAAATAAAACCTACCATATTGTCTTCCTTATAGACTGCAAAAGTAATAATAATCTGCCCCTCATCTGAGGCAACGTACGCTTCAGCAAGTGCATGTTGGTTCGAGGATATGAATCTTTGTTGGTCTGGAGTGACTTTAAGTTCAATACATTCGATAAAATTATCCCAAGTTATTCTTCTAAATTCCATTTTGAATTCCCTCCCGCACTTATCATCATTACTATTTTCTTCCTATTTTGTTGCACTAATATAGCTCAATTTAAAAATACTATCATACATATATGTGTAAGAATCGTAATACTCAAGCGCCTTTTTTCTCTCTTCGTGGAAAGACTTTAATCTTTCCTTGTCCCCGGTATTAACATAGGCTATTAACTCAGTACTCGCTTTTTTATATGATTCCACACTATAACCCGCATCAGAAAAATCAAAGGAATTATAGTCTTGTACTGGAGTAAACACCTCTGGACGGATCCAGCCCTTAGATTCGGCTTCCTTTATTAACTGTTGTAATCTGGAGATGTCAACTTGCTCTTCTAATATTACTTTATAAAGAACATCAACCACTTCTTGCTCGATCTTGTTGAATTTGCTTGTAAATTCATGATTGGAAAGATGCATCTCTATTAAATTTTTAGTGTAATGAGAATAGCTATTCACTAGATTAAGCTTGGAGTTCTTATACTCTACCGCAAATCTTGCATCACGAAGAACACTGGCCGGGATATAAGCATGATTTTCAATTATTTTGACTTCTGTCCCTGCCCTGGTCTTTAGTTCTTTTCCATTCAAAAATATACTTATCTTCTGTGGTGCGCTTGTCGCTGCAAAAGCAAGAGAAGCGCTTACTAACGACAAAGCAAGAGTAACAATTATCATTTTTTTCACTTCGTACACACCCTCTTATATGATTAATAAAGATAACTTTCAATCAGCTATCATCGTACCATTTTATTCAAATAAAGGTAATACACTACATATGAACAACTTCTTTATTCATACACAAAAAAGAAGCCACCTCCCTGGCCTTCCCCAGTTCAGTGACTCCATTTTACAATCCTATTCATTTCCTACATTCAACTACTCTTTCACAGCACCTACCACAATCCCAGTCACGAAATACCGTTGCAGGAACGGATACACAAGCAGGATCGGCAGTGCGCTGATAAAGATCTGCGAAGCCCGAATCGTCCGTTGGGACAGGTTCGCTACTGCTTCCGGATCAAGCTTCGACATATCAGCCTGCACGATGATCGTCTGCATGAATGTCGCGAGTGGCAGTTTTTCCGCATCACGGATGTAGATGATCCCGTCAAAGTATGCGTTCCAATGCCCTACCATCATGAAGAGCGAAACCGTTGCAATAACGGGTACCGAGACAGGCAGATAGATTTTGATAAACGTTTTAAAGTGCCCTGCGCCATCGATAAATGCCGCTTCTTCCAGATCCTTCGGAACGGTACGGAAGAAATTCAGCAGCAAGATAATGTTAAACACCGCAACCAATCCTGGCAGGATCAAGGCCAGCAATGTGTTCATCAGTCCCAGCTTCAGAATCAGGATGTACCCTGGAATGAGGCCACCGCTGAACAGCATCGTGATGACAAAATACCACAGATAGATGTTACGTGCGCGGAACACCCGCGTCTCCTTGGAAAGCGCATAGGCTGCTATCGTATTAACGATTAACGCAAGTCCAGTACCGAGTACCGTCCGCTCCACAGATACCCATAAGGAGGAGAGGAAGTTTGTATTGGCGAACGTTTTCGCATACGCCTCCAGTGTAAATCCAATTGGCCAGAACGTTACGAGACCAGCATTTGCAGGTGCAGATGCGCTAAGTGATACCATGAGCAAGTGATACAAAGGCAGCAAGCAGAGCAGTGAAAGGATGGTCAGTAACACATTGTTGAATATGCTGAATATGCGGTAAGGCATCGTTTTATGGTACATTCGTTTGTCATCCTTTCTAGAAAATTCGATATCCAGCGAATCGGTAAGCCAGTCGGTACGAGATCACAATCAGGATCAGGCTGATGACCGATTTGAACAGATTCACAGCGGTAGCGAAACTGAACTGCCCACTAAGCAGACCTTCTCTGTACACAAACGTATCGATAATATCTCCTTGTTGATAAATCAACGGACTATATAAGTTAAAGATCTGGTCAAAGTTGGCGTTAAGCACATTACCCAGTGCCAAGGTTGCGATTACGATCCCAATGGGAATCAGTGCCGGGATGGTAATATACATCGTTTGTTTCCAGCGTCCTGCCCCATCTACTTCAGCTGCTTCATAAAGTGCAGGGTTAATGCCAGACAGTGCCGCGAGGAAGATGATTGTGTTGAATCCAAACTCTTTCCAGACATCACTCGCAATAATTGTGAATCGGAACCAGCTGCCATCCCCCAGGAAGAAGATCGGTTTGATGCCGAATACCGAAACCAAGAACTGATTGACAATACCCGTCTGGGCCAGAATGTCGATCAGAATGCCTGATAGCGTAACCCAGGACAGAAAGTGAGGAAGATACACGAGCGTTTGAATCGTTCTTTTCAGCGCCATCTTCCGTACCTCATTAAGTAATAAGGCGAATACAAACGGAATAATCAGGTTCATGACAATCTTGGAACAGGCAAAGAACAACGTGTTCCACGTAATTTGCAGGAAATAATCATTTTCCCACATGTACCTGAAGTGTTTCAGTCCTACCCATTCGGAATTGAAAAATCCCAGTGCAGGTTTATAATCTTGAAATGCCATCAAAATCCCGGACATCGGAATGTATGAAAATATAAAGACCATAATGGCCGCCGGCAACACCATAAAGTGCAGAATCCATGGCTGTTTGTAGCGTTTTTTTCTCTTTTTATCCAGCTTGTTCCCAACGTTTGCCTGCGGGATCCGCTTACCCTCCAATTTAGCCTCCATAGCGCTTCTCCTGTTCCCAAAAAAAGTTTTTGTGTGTGATCGGGTTCTCTGATATAAATAGTATCAAGCCATACTGAGGTCTGCTATATAACATTGTTAGGCTTGATAGTGTTTTGTTAGGGTATCATCAGAAGAGGTAGTTTACACACGAATTAGAAGGAGACTTTTCATGTATATATGGAAGCGCTTAATGCCTTTTCAAGGTAAAACCAGATCCCCATTCAGTCTTTTTGCCAAAATAAACTTGTTAATTGTGGTCTTGTTCATCCCCATTCTAATCATGTACACCTACTCGAATAACGTCACCTATGATGTCGTCAGCAAAGAACTGCAGATCTCCAACACGAAACAACTTACGTTTCTGTCCAGTCAGATCGACTCCCGCATCAACCAGATGATGGATTTCAGCCTGATTCTCTCCCGAGACCCCAATGTCAGAGCATTCAACGGCCTCAACATGTGGGATGATCGATATGACCGTATGCAGACCCGTTATGTGATACAAGAGAAGATGACGCTGCAAACCGGCGTTACGGATATATGGCCCACCCGATATGCGGTGCATTCACAGCAGAATAAGGATGTCATCGCCAACTACAACCAAACGACAGGATATGATGAAGAGTATTTGAAAAAAAATATGAGTGGACGTTGGACCTATGGGGATCAGGGTACCGCATCACAGGACGAACTGAACTCCTTCTATTGGTTCTATACGGATTCATTGGCACAGCCGGGGATGCTCACGGGAAGTAACCTGGTGATTGAAGCCAGCTTCAGCTACGAGAACATTCAAAATATGCTGGATACGTATAAAGCGGGCGGACAAGGCGATCCTTTCTTGTATCACAAAGGAAATTCCCCCATTCTCAATCGCAGCGCGGACAAGCAGTTGTCCGCAGAACTCATTCAGTATCTGGATACGCACTCTCCCGAAGATACCACGCAGGATGTCGTGGAGCTGAACGGGAAAAACTATCTGGTTAGCTCTGTGAAGTCCACTTATCTGGATTGGCACCTGGTTGACGTGATTCCACTGTATCAGATTTTGAAACCCATCTCGCTGAGTCAGAATCTGTTCTACACCTGTATGATTTTGCTGCTGGTGGTGGGTATCTCTGCTTCAATCCTGCTGTACCGAAATGTTCAATATCCGATCAAAAAGCTGATCAAAGGTTTACGCCGTGTAGAGCAAGGGGATTATTCTGTCCGACTGCATAGCAAAAACCAGAATGAGTTCTCATTCCTGTTCCGCCGATTCAACGATATGTCCCATCAGATTCAGGATCTGATCGAGAATGTTTTCCATGAGAAAATTAGAGCCAGGGAAGCTACGCTGAAGCAATTACAAGCGCAGATCAATCCGCATTTCCTATATAATTGTCTTGGTTATATCATCAACATGGCCCAGATGAAAGACGAGCAAGCCGTGGTGTCCATGGCGCATAACCTAAGTGCGTATTATCGCTACACCACCCGTATGGAACGGGAGACGTCGTCGCTACAAGAAGAGATCAAGCTGCTGATCAACTATCTGGATATCCAGAAGCTACGCAATGGTCGTATTGAGTATCACATCGATATCCCTGAGGATATGCTTGCCCAGTCGGTGCCACGATTAATGCTTCAACCGATGGTCGAGAATTCCGTGATACACGGCGTGGCGAAGTCCTATTCATCCGGGGAAATCCGAATTACCGGGGAGCGCTTGAACGGTTTTGGCAGAATATACATCGACGACGATGGTCCTGGCTTAAGCCCGGAACAGTACGAAGCACTGAACTTGAAAATGCAGGAACCTTTACAAGAAGAAATGGGCTGCGGCCTTTGGAATACGCACCAACGAATCACGCACCTGTTCGGCAGTCACTCCTACCTCCTATTCGGCCCATCCCCACTTGGCGGATTCCGAACCGAAATCATCTGGGAGATACCAAAAGAGGATACAGATTCCGATAAAGATAATACCGATACAAATTAATTTCGATACGAACGATAAGTTGACTATTTGATTTTGAACGAACCATTTACACGTGAACGTAGAGGACAGAAAAAACCTGAAGAAGCAAAGCGTTCGCCTTTCAAGCACCATTTTAACCTTATAATCATCTAAGTCAGAAAATGGGGCTTGAACAGCGATCGGAAGGTTGTTCTGTCATCGGAGTGGCAAGTGTAAATATGCCTTAGCTCAACCACCAAGGGAGACATTATAATGCAAATGATGATCGTAGACGATGAAGCACACTGGGTCGATAACCTGTCCATGACCAAGCCCTGGCACACACTGGGGATCGAACATGTGCATAAAGCATACTCGGCCCACGAAGCACTACAAATGATTGACACCCACCCCATCGATATCGTGATCTCGGACATTCAGATGCCTGAAATGACGGGCATTGAACTAATCGAACGCATCCGCATCCGGGACAAAAAAATAAAATGTATCCTGTTATCCGGGTATTCCGAATTTGATTACGCCAAAAAAGCCATCCAGTTCGAAGCTGTGGACTATCTGCTGAAGCCCCCGACAGACGAGGAATTAATGGGCGCTGTGCAGAAAGCCATCGATCAATTGAACAATGAATGGGAAATTGTCAGTTCACTGACACGAACGCAGTTTACGTTGCGAGAGAATCTCCCCCATTTGCGGGGACGACTACTCCTAGGAGCTTTACAGGGACAACGAATCGCCGCTGCCGAATGGGAGCGTAAGCTAGCCAATTACGCTCTGCCCTTTCATACCGGGGATGCCGCATTAATGCTGGTACGTCTGGAAGAAGAATTCGGACACTATGACAGCAATGATCAGACCCTGATCGAATATGCGATCATCAATATGGCGGAAGAGATTATAGGTGAGTTTATGGAAGTGTGGGGCGTCAAGGAGGAGCACGGATATCTAGTGTTTTTGCTTCAGTTGAAAGATCGGAAAGGCGATATTGGCAAAGAAACCATTCTGGAGAAGCTATCAATTCAGCTTCAATCCAAAGTAAAACAGTTTCTGAAAGGCTCCCTCTCCATCGTTATCACCGAGTGGTTCACCTTTCCGGATCAGCTTTACGATCGCTTCCGTCAGGCTTCCGCCTATTTCCGGCAGATTGTTGGCGATGAACGCGAATTTGTCATGCGTGTCAGCGATGTCGAAACACCTGCGGCACAAGGTCCCTTGGATGTACTGTACACCCCGCCCACCTTCATTAGCCTGTTAGAAAGCGGACAGTGGGATGCAGCGGAAGAGAAAATACGCGCGGTCTGCGCAGAGTTGGATGAGAAATGGTCGGAATCATGGGAGCATTGCATGGAGGCAGGTTTTCTTATTACGGCTTCATTCACCAATATTGCCCACCGGAACAAGCTGACTCTGACCACTTTAATGGGAAATGATGTCGAGGATTTGCAAAGTGGGGAAGTTTTCGCTACCATCAGCAAACTGCGGAAATGGTCGCTCAGTGTCCTTGGCAAACTCAAGGAAGGCACGTCCAACGAGATCAAGGACATCCGTTCTGATTATGTGAAGAAGATTCAGGATTTTACAGATAAGAACCTGCATCTGGATGTATCTTTGCGTGTGCTGGCTGACCATGTCAATCTGCACCCGACCCATTTGTCCAAGATCTATAAGATCGAAACCGGCGAAGGCATCAGTGATTATATCTCGCGCCTGCGCATGGATCGGGCCTGTCACAAGCTGGTCACGACCACCAAAAAAGTGTACGAAATCAGCATGGAGATTGGTTATATGGACCCGGCTTATTTTATCAAGGTGTTCAAACGCCAGTTTGGCGTTACACCGCAGGAGTACAGAGACCAGCACAAATAAAATGACTGAAAACCGCTCTTTTTGAACATTCACTAATAGAGTCCTATCAAAACTAAAAAACTCATATAGATGCACTCCCGCACAAATTGGTACAGTTACACTGTAAAGATCATACACCGTAGGGGGATTGAACAATGATCAAATTTAAAACATGGTGGTCACTGCTCATGGTTATCGCGCTCATCACGATCACTGCGTGCGGCAGTGGCGAGACAGCCAGTGACAATGGTACCGATAATACGCCGGGAACTGTCGGCTCAGCGGAAGCAGAAGCTGCTTTTGCTAAAGGAAAATATGATCCACCCATCGAGTTCAGTTCGGTATTAATGCCGAAGAAATACGTGCAAGGAGATACCAAAGAAAATAATGTGCACGATCGCTGGATGCTGGAAACGCTGGGTATGAAGCATAAAGATACCTGGTATCCGGCCAATGACGATCAATACAGACAAAAGCTGCAACTGGCTATCGCCTCTGGCGAGAAGCTGCCTGATTTTGTAACCGTACCGACCAATGCGGTACTGACCAATCAGCTGATCGACTCCGGTCAATTCATCGCCATCGATGAGTTGTTCGACAAGTACGCGAGTCAGACCCTGAAAGATCACGCCGCAGCACATCCTGAATTGTGGTATCCGTTCACCAAGGACGGCAAGAAATACAACATGCCGATCATGGAGTACACCGATAACGACGATACACTGCTCTGGCTCCGCGAGGACTGGATGGAGAAGCTGAACCTGGAAGCTCCGAAAACCATTGCAGATCTTGAGAACATCATGGACAAATTCAAAAACGAGAACCCGGACGGTCTGTCTCCAGACAAAGTATTCCCGCTGGCAATCTCGCTGAAAAATAACACCAACACCTGGATGGGTCAGCTCGACTGGTTGTTCGGTGCATACGGCACAATTGAAGAGCAATGGAACAAAGACGCAAACGGCAACCTCGAATACGGCTCCGTTAACCCAGGTGCCAAACAAGCCCTTGCCAAGCTGGCTGAATGGATGGATAAAGGTTATATCCACGCTGACTCCGCTCTGTGGGACGAAGGCAAATCCGCTGAAAGCTGGACAGCTGGCAAAGCGGGCATTCTGCCTGGCGCCAACTGGGTACCGGACTGGCCTGCACCTGACCTGCTGAAGAACGTACCTGGCTCAAAATATAAAGCTTACCCTGTTCCAGCTGGCCCAGACGGCAAGATAGGTACGAAGTGGCAGAACTCTGGTGTCAACGCAAGTATCATGATCAACAAGGATGCCAAGCATCCAGAAGCCATCTTCCTGTATTACAACTACCTGCTGGATAACCTTGCGAACCCGAAAGCGGGCAGTGAGTATGAATACGGCTTCGCCAAAGGTTACGACTGGGATATCATTGACGGACAACCGACCAGTGACAAAGAGAAGATCAAAGACTTCTCCAACGAATTCCCTTTCCTGACCGGCCCAGCGCGTATCCCGGATCTGTACATGAAAACACTCGTGAAGCTGGCCAACGGCGAGAAGCCTGAGACACCTTACGAGAAACAAATGGCTGAATTCCGTAAACCGGAAAACTGGTATGCAGGTAAAGTCGTGATGTCCCAGATCGACGTCCGTAAACAAAACTATTTCACTGGCGCTGCAACACCAACCATGGTATCCAAATGGAACCTGCTTCGCCAGTCCGAGATGGAAACCTTCAACAAAATCATCTACGGCAATCTGCCAATTGATGCCTTTGACCAATTCGTAGCCAACTGGAAATCCAATGGCGGAGATCAGATCACGCAAGAAGTGAATGATTGGTTTAAGTCGGTAAGCGCGAAATAAGAGTTGGATTTGGAAAAGTAAAGCATTAAAACCCGAGCCGAAGCGAGTTATTCACGCTTCGGCTCGGGTTTTTAAGTTAAAGATCGAGGTCGCTTCCACTGATTTAGGGTTCGCGTTAGTGGATCAAGCCTCGTATCAATCTCCTCCGGCATCGACACCTAGCAAGGATACTGTGAGTTGAATGCCATCTCTCAGCCCTTGCATGTACAACCGCTCATTCTCTACTCCTCTGCTGACAATGAATCGGCTCTCCCACTCAGCATATTCAGGTGTCTGCTCGATATCCTTGCCAGCAAACAAAACTTGGAACGCTTCGTCCTTTTCCTCACGTACACGACTCAATTCAGGGTCATGCTCGATTCGGGCAGATACTTCATCTAACCTTGCCTGGATCGCTTGTTGCAACCACGGTGGAAAATCCATTGCTTCTCCTCCCCTACGCATTATGTACCTCACTCATCATCGTACAACTCGGTTATGTCTCGCCTTCATTTCACCCACTCGGGCCACCAGTTCGTCCACCCTTCGGCTCTGTTCTTGCACTTCGGGGTTGTCCCACAACGGAATCGCTTGCTTCAAGGATGCCTCTCCAAGCTGATTAAGCTTGCGCCGTTCCTCTTCCAATAAGTCAAGCAACCGGCTCATACATCCACCTCTCTGATGGGTCTAAACTACGCCATGTCTTGCTAAGACTAGACGTGAGTAGTCAATTTTAATGCGATTATCGGTTTATTTTATTTTAATTCGATATTCGCATTAAAACAACCATTATTTCTCATACAATTTGATTGAAATGAGAGGTGTACATAATGAAGCATAGACAAGAACCGCCTGGCGATAAAAACATAATTGGCTCCCGAGTCGTAGCAATTCGTAAAAGTAAAGGAATTAAACAACGAGAATTCCTCGCCAGACTGCAAACACTGGGCTTGGATATCAGTCAGACCAGTCTTTCGCGTCTGGAGGGGCAGTATCGTCTGGTTCAAGACTATGAAGTGGTGATGATTGCGAAGGCTTTGGAGGTTTCAGTGGGGCATTTGCTCGGGGAAGAAACAAAGTAAGAAAGATTGTTATAAACTTCATCATCTTTTACGATAACAATATATCATTCCCTTCATAATAATAGCCTTAGAAAGGGTAAGTCCGACAAAGCTTCATACAGTTGGGATGGTGTTGAGGTGCCGAAACTCCTATTTAAATCATCCATTTTGAGTTGACATCCCAACAGATGGCTCTTCTTTAGCAGTAATCAGCACAAATTAACAAAGAATAGTCAATTTATACATAACGTTTTTTTGTTTTAGGATTAACGAAGTTTTCAAGCCTAGATAGTTTCTCTGCCACATCTATATCGAAAATTGAACAGATTGATCGGTAGTCTCCTTCTATACTATTCGTATATAGCTTTCCTTGTTCATCACAGAATATATATCCAGTAACTCTATCACTATATTTAAATTTTTCGATATTAAATTTGTTATTCTCCTTATCTAAAAAAGTCAATACACTGTCAAACTCATCTTTATTGATTTCAAACACATCTTTATTCTTTCTTGCAACGGATAAAGGAAAAAACTGATATATACTCCAACTGTCTATATTGTCATACAGCATTAAATATCTATATAAATCTTGAATAGCCCCTTTGTTTTGATTTGTTAGTATGGTATTTATCTTAATTCTAGTTTTTAATTCATTTAATGTTCCTAGAACCGTATCTATTTTAGTAAATAAATTCTTTGATTTCCTCATGGAATTATGAACTTCACCAATCCCGTCTAAGGAAATCCCAATTAAATCGACATACTTTTCAATAAATGCAAAATCACCTTTAGTTATTGAAATACCATTTGTATCCACTTGGGTAAATAACCCTCTTTCCTTTGCTAGTATACATGAATTTCTAAAACTTCTTTTACTAAAAGAATCACCACCACCGAAAGTGATGACGTTGAACTCCAATGATATTGCTCTTTTTACAACCTCATATGTTTTGTCTTCTATTTTTTGAGAAATTCACATAACAAAAATCACAAGTTAAATTACAACTTTGGTTGTAATTGAGAATTATTCTTTTCATTTTTCACAACCTTATCAAATGATTTGGAATTTTTCCAACAATTATCAAAGTGACTTTTTAATATATTGTAATTTCGGTTATTACGTTCGAATTCCAGAGCAATGAAATTATTTTCAATACGATCTGATATTTTACCCAAATGGTAAGGATCATAGATCATATACTTATCCGTAAAAAATATTGAACAATAGACTTCGTCAGTAAACTTAATTTCCACATTTTCATATTTATCATTCAGTGTTATAAGACTCTCAATATCTAACTTTCGATCAACTCCATCAGCATTATTCAAGTTATTTCTAACTTGTTTATTTTTACTATGAGGATCAAACAGCAAAACCTTAAAAAATACTCCTTTATTTAAACTTTCCTTTATATTCTTCCAATGTCTATCTGTAGAAATATCCAAATATGATTTCCCTGTTTCAGCAAGTATAAACAATTCATTCGCCTCATCAATTGCTTTAGCTATTTCAGAATTCCTCTTATTTTTAGATTCATAATTGTCCATAAAGTAATGATTTGTAATACCATACTCTCTATTTCTTTATTTTTTTCATCTCTAGTATTTGCTGACTTAATTATCGGATTGTACTCTTTGTTTTTTACAAAAATCTCAAGTAAAATGATTACAATTGATGTTATTAATACTCCCCAATAATAATTTTTGCTTAATAGATAGTTAATAATGACTACGGATAATCCAAATAGAATTATTTCCAAAGCCTTGTTATATTTATAGAGTTTGCTCATAATTAAACCTCACTTTTTTTGTTTAACAAATTGTGGGACCAGTGTATTCTGCGTGATCGGCTGCTATAAATTCCCCAACCTCCTTCATTGTTGGCCCCAGGGCGAATGCTTAATCCATCAGTTTGTTATTAAGCGGAGTATATTTACTCTATTTCATTCTTTCTTTTATTTTGTCGCTTTAATTAATCTTGATGATCTCTTTCCAATTGTATTTATCATAGATTCCATTAGTGTTTAATAACTCATTTAGACATTCTTCTTTTTTTTCTGGGTTTTTCAAGCAATCAATATACAAACACAGCAATTGCAGACCTGAAATTAAACAATGATCCCGCTTCTCAGAGTAAGTGATCATTTGACTTGGAAAATCATCTTCTACTCGTTTATCCAATACTACATCTTTAAATGCATTAACTACTAATATTCCTTTGGGCATTAGATCATGGGATTCGAAGTATGTACTTACCCATTTTTCCAATTGTGCAGCATGTTTTTCAGCGGCGCTTTTAGAAACGCCTTTTACCTCTACTACTGAAACTTTATCTTTCCATGAAATAATTAAATCATCTCTGCCTGGTAAACCTTCTTCCACATTAAATCCCAACTCTTCAAATACTTTAGCAACCTGAATTTCAAGAGCTCTGCCTGAACCTGTAAATAAAATTTTATAGCCTTCAATCATATATATTTCTTCTTTTTGCTGATTTATCTTCTCAAGAATTGAAGCTAGTTCTTTCTCTAATACATCAAGTTGTTTGTTTTTCTCTGTCTCATCAGGTAATATAAATTCTTTGCTCCATGAAGGCTGCTCGAAGTCTCCTGTGCTTCGCTTCAACTCATCTACAAGAACAATAACAGAATCTATAAACCCCTTTTGTAAGTCTTCATCATCGTCATCAGCAAACGTTGGTATAAATAATAGATTCCCATTTTCAATCTTTAAGTAAGATCCTACTGCTCTATCAGTACCTTTAACAAAATACAAGGGAGAACCTGTAGTTTGATTAAAATATGCTTCATATTGAAAATGCTTTTTATTTGTTGTGAAAAAGGATTTAAATGGCTCAGAAGCTCTACAATCTATATTTGAACCTTTAGCCTCTGTAACGTTTAACTTTTGAGGTAGAATAGATAAAAGATCTATTTGATTAACTATATTAGTTGTAACTCTATTCTTTCCAGTACCAGAAAACTGTTTCTCACCTGTATGATAATAACTAATTTGATTCGGCGCCATAAACACTATGACAGTTCGACCTAATTTAAAAAGTTCTTTTATTTCGTTTTTTCTTCTCTTAATATCGTATTGAATAGTAGTTGAATCTTTTTCGGAAAGATTTTTAATTCCCCTGTATGTGCTGCTTGTTCTATCGGCTTCGTAACTTGACAAGGTGAAATTTGGATCCCATATTATGACATCATAATCTAAAAAGGTAATTGAAGAGCCAAACTCATCTGTAGAAACGTTTCCATGCTCAAAATAACAATCAACTGCTAGTATATTCATTCATATCCTCCTTGGATAATATTTTGCCTAACGTTCCTGAATTCACGAACCCCAAAGGTTTTTTTTGCTGAAATGTTTCTTCGGAATCCATCTCACAGACCAAGGTTCCGAAGGAGCCACTACTTATATATTATGTTAAGCGATGTTTATTCCTCATGATTCAAACTTCAGAAAATCTCTTAATTCATTGATAGTATTAATATTCCATAGTTTATAATTCTTTGAACACTCTAATAATTTCTCTGTTTTAAATCTATAATTAAAGAAAACAATAACCATTGCATATATTTTTTTCGATTTACCAATTCTAGTCCTAATAATAATTTGTTCATAAAAACCTACATATTTAAGAAAGTACAAAAGAGGAATATGCAAAACTATACCTATAATGTCGATAAACATCTTTATCCAAAAGTCTACTTCCAATGCATCATTTAGATGCATTATCAAGCCTATCAATGCAGTACATATAAATATAAATCCGAAAATCATTAATATGTTATTTAATAACTTTCTAGTTTGTACATACTTTTCTTCTCTTTCAGTTACAGCTAAAATCCCAGCAATTAACGCTAAAATAGGTACTACTACTAGTTCTGAAACGAGTGATAGAGTATATTCATTAATAACAAATAGGGGAACTATACTTAAATTTAAAGTATCTTTAAATATCTTATTTATATTTATTTCTTTATACTTTGAAGAAACACGAAAAACCAAAGGATATAATGCAGTGAAAATCCAAACTACATAGTCTTTAACCACTCCTACTTCAAGTATTCTAAAGAAGAACATTATGCAAAAAATAAATAGTATATATATATTTGTGAGAATAAAAATAGGGTGCCTAAACAAGCCAAAAAAAGATTTAAAAATTTGAGGTATTGATGCCCTAACACCCTTCATAGACAAAACATAAATTACGAATATTCCAATCCAAATTAATATCGCTTGTTCTCTAGGATTCAACAAATTTTACTTACCTCATACTTAGTTAGATTTTATGTTTCGCTTAACGTTTCTGTATCTACGAACCCAAAAGGCTCAAAGGAGCGTAGTGACTGGGTGACTCCGCAACTTAGCCCTGTAAGACTTTCTGCCTGAATCCGCTTCTCTGAAAACCTTCGGGTAGACCAAGGAGCGAAAGCGACGCAGCGTAGATACAATGTTATACGAAGGACTTTTCATCATTAAATTCACTTGAAATAAATGTCTTTTATATATCCTCCAATAAATCCAGCAACAATAGCTGTAAATGCAATCTTCGAAAGATCCCACCAAAAACTAATAGTTTTTTGCTTCTTTTCTCTTAGTAAACGTTCAATTTGGATATTCATAATCCTCTTTGATTCTTTTTTTAAATGTTCTTGTTTCAAGTAAGTTGGTTCATAACTTGTACTTTTTGTCGCTTCATCTATTAACAATATACTTTGATTTTCTATTATTATATTTATTTGCTTTTTTAGCACTATGATTTCTGCCTTTTTAAGTAGTTTTAACTTACTGAATTCCTCAATATTATTAATAATCTGATTGTTTAGTTCCATGAATCCAGAAGTAATGATATTATCACTTGCAAATGATGCTGTAAGCATATTCCTTTTATTCAATTCACTAATTGTTTCCCCTATTGCATCTCTGATTTTATATTCAATAATCATTTCTAAATCTTCTACTAATTTAGTAAACTTCATCGACTTCTCCCATACTTATATTTATTCAAAAGTCTTTGTCTAACGTTTGGCATTCCTGACGTTCAAGCAGCTTAAGTGACCGAAGGGAACTGGTCGTCAGACTTAGCTGCTTGAATGTATCGCCTGAATAATCTTTCCTTGAAAATCCTTCTTAGCGATTAAGGGCGAATGCCCGCAGTAGGAATGCTTTCTTATATGATGTCATGACTCTTCCCCGAAATACATCCATTCTGGAAATAGAGACTCATCTCCTTAGTTTTTTATTTTTTAGATAGTAATCGTAATCATCAATCAAGTCTTGTATCCGTTCAGGTATTGGTGTACCAATAAATAAATTCTTTATTTCATTCACCGAAGGAAAATGACTTGAAGAATAATCTCTTAGTTCAGATAGCTTTCTTCTATGCTCATCGGACAAAAGTTGTTCTTTATGTACTTCATCAGCAATACGTGAGATATGATCCCATGTATGATATCTATGAAAGTTACTCATAGCGTCCTCAAGTTCTGAATCAGTAATTAATAACTTATCAGAAATGATTTTTAGTTCATCTTTAAATCTGTGTTTTCTATGAGGATCCATGCCACCAAGACGTCCGGAATAAGTTAGATTGGTGACTACTGTAATAATTAATGGTGTGGCCAATTCTTTTAAATTCTCTATCGTAGCATATGCGTCTTCCACTGCTTTTTTCATTTCAGCTTCAAATCCAGCTCCTTTAAATCGCTGGATCTTATCAATATTCATAAAAGCTACAGCTACAGCACCAGATAAAATTGCAAGTCCCATTTCTGTTGATTTTCCAACATAACCAAAATATAGTCCTGGCCCAATAATAATTAGAATTGAAATTATGTTTTTAATATTCAAACTTCAAAGCACCTACCCTCTTAATTTAATGTCACAATTCATATAGAACGGGTCGACAGACTTAGCCGATTGAATGTGTCGCCTGGTTTACCATTCTATGTTTTGAAATGATCTTAAAATCAAATAATGAATCCATTGTTCCTTCAACAATTTTGTGATTGCGGCAATTTCTTATAACGTTCCCGTATTCAAACCCGACGTATGTCGGGTGTTCGGCGAATGCCGAACCAAGGGCATCTGCCCTCAGCGTGAATATTATGTTATAGGATGTCATCTTGAAATACGCAAATCCGCTTTAATAAAGTTTTTTCTTAAGAATAGCTTGGATTATTACTAACTACTTCAAATGTTTCATTATATAAAAAATCATCTAGCTTACTAAATAGTAAATTGTCGTATCTTATCCTTTTTCCCATGTAAGTCAGGGGATGATTTTCAAACAACGTACCGAATGACATAGCATGTCCTTGAGCTAACACATTAGGATTAATTAATTGTTTATACTCTGCAAAATTAATCGGATTGGTTAAAGGTAAGTTTTCAGCAAAGTCACTAAATAATTTATCTGAATTGCTTTTCATTGGTACAGCAAAGTTTATACAATATGGATAATTACTCGAATCATTTTTTACTTGTTTTGAAATATAAGCAACGCCATCAATATTGAACGACGTTAAACATTGCATGATTAATTGAGAAATAATATACTCAATTCGAAAACTTCGATTTGACTCTATAACTTTAAATGAAGTAGCAATTACTAACGGAAATAATTGGATCATACTCAAAACTGGCTGAATATATTCGTCTCGATTAGACAAACCATTGAGTAGCATCTGAGGTATAGCTAAATTTAACACTCTCATATTCCCAGGTAAGTCATAGGCGGATACGTTAAATCCACTATCAGAAGGTTTTCCTAACTCTAGCCAACAAACGTAAGATGTTATACCAAAATACATACAAGGTACACCAGCTATACTAAACCGTTGAGTAGAAACAATACCTCTTTTATTAAAAGGGATGTGCAAAAAGTCACTTCTATCAAAATTACCAACTCCTAGTCGCGCTTTAAACATTCGTATTGCTGAATACGATATTGGGTGTGGAATTGCTTCTGGTACTGAACTAGAAAAACGCGTTAAACCTCGGAATGCAGTAGAGTCATTTAGCTGTGCTACTATAAAAGGATCATGAACATAATCGTTCAATATATCATGAATACAACTCTTTGCACTTGAAATGTCTGCATTTTGATAGTGATTAATTGCTTCTAAAATTTTTTCCTTATTTCTCACTGTTTGTTGATAAATTGTATCACTTATGTGTTGACGTCCATGAATTGCAGATAAAAAATCATTCAAAGTTTCTTCAAGTACTTGGGCGTATTTATAATCATTTTGGATAACGATAGGTAAAACAAAATCGTTCAATTCAATATTATTCATTGCACACCTCTTATTCATTAATTTTTATTTTATGCTGATTTCCTATAACGTTCCTGTATTCACGACCCAGCGTATGCTGGGTATCCGGCTCCTATCTGATCAAGGGCGTAGGCCCTCAGCGTGGGAAGTTCTCTACTTCATTGAAATATCTTCAGATCAGTTTATCCCATAAGCCTAATTTGCTCAGTAATAATCTTCTCGCTAGATCTTGCACATTGTGAATGTCATAGGGAGAGAGAAAACGAGTGATCTCAGAAAATTTGTGCGCTATGAAGAAATTCCTGATGTAGCTAGCATAATGTATTGCGTCAAAGATTTTCATATTCGTATCACCAAATATGTTTCCATCATTATATTGAGCCTCGACGCCTAATACTGGTTTTATCTCACTTTGCAATTGAGTTTCTTCACCACGCTTAATCCAAACTATTTCTTCTTCTTCAGATATTCCTATTTCGTTCAATCTAGAAACAATGTTATTTTTAACCTTCGGGTTCCATTCATCACCAATGAATCGTGGGTTTTGTTGACTTGACCTAATTTCTAATCCAAGTTCCTCAATAATCTGATATGCACTTAATAAAGCATAAGATGCGTTTACTATATTGTCATACTCAGCATAGTAGTTATTAAAGACTTGGCCGTATCTTGGGCTTAAAGAGTGTGGTGTGAACGAATCATGCTCAAGACTAAATTTATATTTAAGTAAGCTGTAAATAATTTCTTTTTGCTCCCATGCTTTTATAGCAGTTTCACAGCCATAAATCAAATGATCATCTGCATGATGTTTTAAATAAATTTCTTCAAGATTATGCCCTCTGTCTGAATCATATACAAAAGGTGGACACTTTTTCTCCATAATATTTGGATAGACAAGAAGACTCCCGCAGTACATCAGTACTTGAATATTTCTTGCAATATTTTCATCTGAACAATTTATAATAATCTCTTTACCAAAATTATGATCTGTACTATGGACCTATGTCAAAAAAGTAGACACTACGCTGCGGATTTGTCCGTAAATTTCATCGCAAAACGAGCAGGGGAAAGATACCCTAGCGCGCCATGCATTCGCTTGCGGTTGTAATAGAACTCAATGTA
>NZ_MKZL01000060.1:0-579 GCF_002803315.1 Paenibacillus sp. GM1FR
TGATTGGGGTGAAGTCGTAACAAGGTAGCCGTATCGGAAGGTGCGGCTGGATCACCTCCTTTCTATGGAGAATCGTTTCCTGCAACGGAAACATTCAAATATGCAGGTTCTTAGAACCTGCAACAGCAACACAGTTACTTATCCATTTGTTCAGTTTTGATGGAATTTGAGGGGCCATAGCTCAGCTGGGAGAGCGCCTGCCTTGCAAGCAGGAGGTCAGCGGTTCGATCCCGCTTGGCTCCACCAAACAATTTCATCTATTTGGCTTGTTCTTTGAAAACTAGATATCGAAACGAAACAAACGCGAATTAGAACATTCCTTTTTAGCTGAACTTGTGTTAAACAAGTTTCAATAAAAACGGTAGATTGCTGGAGCGAGTGATCGAAATGGAGCGACTTTTGGATTTGGACGTAGTCCAAACCAAGCGGAGCGACAGCTCGAACACGAGCGCAATGGTTAAGCTACTAAGAGCACACGGAGGATGCCTAGGCGCTAGGAGCCGATGAAGGACGTGGCGAACAACGAAACTGCCTCGGGGAGCTGTAAGCAAGCTTTGATCCGGGGGTGTCCGAATGGGG
>NZ_MKZL01000061.1:0-557 GCF_002803315.1 Paenibacillus sp. GM1FR
TAGGAGGTGGTTTGCGTGGCGGACGTATTTCAATCCACGCACTCCATACAGAGTGCGACGCTGTAATAAATGGGGCGCACGAGTTAGGGGAGTAATTTCAATCCACGCACTCCATACAGAGTGCGACCCAGTGCGCCGGGTGTCGATCTTCCGGGCATATTGATTTCAATCCACGCACTCCATACAGAGTGCGACGTCGGCAAGATGACCAAGGAGCTCGGCTGGCTGCTATTTCAATCCACGCACTCCATACAGAGTGCGACGCACACCCCATTCACCAAGTGCGTACACCTGATAATTTCAATCCACGCACTCCATACAGAGTGCGACTGTATGGCCTTGTGTACGGTCTCATCACCTTCACTATTTCAATCCACGCACTCCATACAGAGTGCGACATTTCATGTACAAGCAGGACGGCCAGACGATCGTAATTTCAATCCACGCACTCCATACAGAGTGCGACGGCGAAGTCACCGGCGTAATTATCGCGGCCAAAACATTTCAATCCACGCACTCCATACAGAGTGCGACCATTGTTTGTACGGGCTGTGTTG
>NZ_MKZL01000062.1:0-551 GCF_002803315.1 Paenibacillus sp. GM1FR
ACTGCTTAGACGGACATCCATCAGTCCGCGTCACTACCCTACTGCGTCCCCCCATTGCTCATAACGGCTTACGGTGGTACAGGAATTTCGACCTGTTGTCCTTCGACTACGCCTTTCGGCCTCGCCTTAGGTCCCGACTTACCCTGAGCGGACGAGCCTTCCTCAGGAACCCTTAGGCTTTCGGCGGATCAGATTCTCACTGATCTTTTCGTTACTCATACCGGCATTCTCACTTGTATAATGTCCAGCGCTCCTTACGGTACACCTTCAACCCTTATACAACGCTCCCCTACCCCTGATGCAAAGCATCAAGCCATAGCTTCGGTGGTGTGTTTAGCCCCGTTACATTTTCGGCGCAGAGTCACTCGACCAGTGAGCTATTACGCACTCTTTCAATGATGGCTGCTTCTAAGCCAACATCCTGGTTGTCTGTGCAACTCCACATCCTTTCCCACTTAACACACACTTGGGGACCTTAGCTGATGGTCTGGGCTGTTTCCCTTTTGACAATGGATCTTAGCACTCACTGTCTGACTCCCGGAAGTAAGTCT
>NZ_MKZL01000063.1:0-274320 GCF_002803315.1 Paenibacillus sp. GM1FR
ATCTCCCTTGATTGTATAGGGATATTATACCATTTACTCGAACTCACTTTCTACTCTGTACGTAACTGCCTTGAGTAGTATCTATTATGGGATTAATTTCAAATCACATCACATTCGAAATATGGTTTGAAACACACAAAAAACTATAGCGTACCCAATACGGAATGAATCTCAACATTGTTTGCTTTATCAACTGTAATGTTTGAAACTAATTTTTTCAGGATCAAGTTTACTTGGTCTACTTCAGTAAATTGTCCTAGATCTGATAATTCATCAAGTGAGATGTTTATTTCCTTAAACTGTTCAGTGTCATTCAAAGCTCGTTCTAATTCAGATTTCATTTTGGACAACTGTTCTTGTTTCTGTTTAATCTCTTGTTCATACTGTTCCTTCTCAAACTCATATTGCTCATCATCAATCTCATCGTTTAACTTTTGCTTACGAATTTCAAAAAGCAATTTACGTGCATTTTGTATCTGCTTTTCTAATTTTACAATTAATTTCCCGGTGTCTTCCCTTGCTTTTTTCGTGATGGTTATCGCTTTACCTGATTTAATCTTGGCTCTCAGCTTCCCACTTAGACTTTGAATAAGAGCATCTTTGAAGTCATCATACGGAATCCTGTTGTGATTGCCACATCCAGTTTCACCCTGCCTTCTCCTCTTACTGCACACTAGGTAGCGATAGGTGTTCTTCTTACCATTAGAGGTCACAATGTTCAATGATGATTCGCAATGCTTGCATTTGATTATTCCAGCGAATACATTAACCTTATTTCTTACTCCTCCACGCTTCCCACCTCCACGCTTTAAGCGAACCTCCTGTGCTTTTCTGAATAACTCTTCACTGATGATTCCTTCATGAGTTTGTTTATCGCTCTCTTCCCATAATTCTTTATCCCGTTTTACTAATTTTCTAGAACGATCAGACATATTATTTATGTCGTTGTATACTTTCACCACTGTGAATTTATTGAACACATTCCTACCAGTATATATTTCATTTGTCAATATTCGTTCAACTGAGGTAATCCCCCATTTTCCACCCCTATAAGAAGGTATCTCCTCTTTATTCAGATACTTAGTTATGGCCTTTTCACCCATCTTCTGGTTGACATACATATCAAATATGAGTTGTACAAGGCTGGCACGTTCATTAGGTACAATTGTTTTCCTATCATCAATTTTGATTTTATCGTAACCCAGTGGAGCAATTGTGCCTAAATAATTCCCTTTCATTCCTGATTGTCTTATGCCTCTTCGTGATGAGATGCTAATTTGCTCACTCAACTTCTGGTTTACTGCTGAGAATATTTGAAATTTGAATTCATCATGATCAACTTGCGAGTCATAGTTCTCGTCAAGAGAAATCACTCTTAAACCAAGCTTATCTACAAGTGTCCTCTTCAAACCTAATGAATCGTAAGTATCACGAGAAAATCTAGATAAAGAAGAAAAAAGGATGGTCTTAAAGTAACCTTTAGTCGCATCCTCAATCAACGTCTGAATAGATGGTCTTCCAACAATGGATGTACCAGTATCCCGGTCTACATATATGTACTCTTCGCGAATTTTTAAACTTAACTGTCTTGCTTTCTCTTCACAATCCATCCTTTGATGTTCTGGACTGAACTTTTGTGACTCCTTTGTCGTGGATACCCTAACGTATATCGCTGCATCATCATATCTCATGTAACTTTCCCCTTTATTCTGCCGTTTTAATATGGATGTCATATTCTGAAGCAGGGAAATTTTTGATTGCTTTATGTACTATCGTATCAACTACAAATTGAATTGCTTCTCTTGCTTCTTCTTCGCTACGGTTGTCATCTATGAATATAAAGTTAAATGAATTGGATTGTTTTCTCTTACTTGTCTCCTTCATTCGTTGCACACCACCCGTATTAGTGTCATACGGATACTTTATGCGGATACTGCTTGGACGAATGACAGACAATGTCTTCGCTGTACTTTGAATATTTACTCACCTCCCTACCTGTATGTCCAAGGTGATACCTGCTGTCACCCCAAGACACCACACTCTATACTGTCCATTTCATATTTCTAATTGAGCCTACTCCTGTGTTTGCTGGCTCTTTAACTTCTGTATGTATTATATTAGTTGGTCTTGCTTTAAAATAATCGCCATTCTTTCATAAGTGAAATTTCTACTGATCGTTATTGTTCCACCATATGGATGCTCTGTAGTAATTGAGAAAGATCCCGTATAACTTAAGTCTTCAGGATTTTCATATTCTTCTATTGTTGTTTTTCCTAAAGTGACGTCTTCCGACTGGAGTAAATAAAGACAGTTACCTATCTGATGAAATCTTCCTGTGTCAGACTTTGAATAGGGTAAGCCTATATGTTTAAATGCCGCTCCCTTAGAATCAAAACGTCGAAAAGTTTGCTGTTTAGTTGGATCAGCAGTATTTACTACAGTAAATAGATAGTGAGGAAAGCTAGTTGCTTTGGCGCAATTCTTTGCATTTGTTAATACTTGTATGTTTTCCAAGTTATAACCTTCTTTTTCATTTAATCTATCAATGGTCGGTCTGAAAGAATGTTTAAAATCATTTTTCATGTATTCTTTTGTGACTTCATTCCAAGACAACCAGAATTCTTTTTTCTTATGTAGAACAGCTAAAAAAGTTCCCTCTTCATTCTCCCATTCACAATCAACGTGCTTATACATCCCAGTGTTGTATTTACAATTGGTTATTCGGCTGTAAATGCTCCCATGAAGTAGAAATGCGCTGAATTTTTCATCATGTGTAATTATGCCTTCTTTGTAGCATTTCTCTGCAAATGCTAGTGCGCGCAACTTGTAATCCACGTAATTTTGATCACCGTATGTATCAATCCACTCTTTTAAAACTTCTTCTGTGATGAGACGTTTCGCCAAATTATTAACCTCTTTTCATATAATATTATTTTAGTGCAATTAGTAATTCAGAAGTCGAACATCTACGCCCGACCCCTATAACTATATAATTGCTACTCTCTAACTTTTTTGAAATATTTCAATTTCAAATTTGGGTTATAGAACATCTCTGTGTTGGGTATGTATTGGTCGTCATTCAGATAGCGTTCACCCTCAACTCCAAAAATAGAGCCATCATGATCAACTTTAACCTCGTACAATTTCTTCACTGAAAAGTCCCTTGTTTCACCATCGACCAACTCAATAAAATCAAATTCTTCATTCTCACTTACTTCTCTCAGTTCAGGTTGCATATACTTTCCTCCATGTTTTTATATTTGATAGACACCAATTGACAGCTTAGTTCAAATCAAAGTCACGTCATGGCATCACCACCTCTATTTCATCCAAAGGTGTCTATCTATATAAAACACTGCTTAAATCGTATGTAGGTTACTCCCATGCATTGATACAACCAACCTGAACCAAGAGAGCACGATCCAGTTGAGGTACGTACGTATTGGCATTACCAATTCTCCATAACAATTGATTTTTTTGAATGGTACTCATCTGTTCGAACAGCACAGTTGAGTCATTTCGTAATCCGCATTCAGAAGCGTTCAGTTTAACATGTGTAGGCATATCCTTCTTCTTAGCGGTTGTCACTGAAGCGACTTGAAGTGTCGGACTATATCGATTTCCAATGTCGTTCTGAATTATTAACACAGGTCTTTTCCCTTTCTGAACACTACCACTTGCTGCTGGTAACTCAGCGAACCAAAGCTCGTACCGTTTATATTCCGTCTTTTCAGCAGTCAACATTTCATCACTCCATTTGTCGTTTTCTTTATAATTGTATTATATATCCCGATTTATAATTTAACAAGTATTATTTTAGTGTAATTAATGTAGAAAAAAAGGATCAGGCTTATTTGCCCAATCCAAATGTGTCATTTAATTATCCAGCATCTTCTTCTGCTGCTTGTTTCTTTTTGTATAACCCTAATGAGAAGCAGTAACCAAGGCATTCCTCAACCTGAGACATCCTGTGAGTCATATCATACTTATCCTTAAGTAACATTGACTTGTTGATAGTCATTGTATTTGACAAGTCAACAATGCATTCCATGCCAGTAATCTGCTTTTCGAGGTATGTATAAAATGGATGCTGATCATTTAAAGCTTCATTATACCAAGATTGTTGCTTGTCATCTTGGTACACCCCGTAAATTGGAGCAATTGTTATATCATAAACTGTTTTATCTTGGCACATATCATCATTAGTGATGATGCAAACTTTTCGTTGCTTAAGCTCAAAGACAGCCTTTTGAACCGTTTTTGGATTAAAAATACCTTTTGAAGTAGTTATCGTACCTTTTAACGGATCAGTGTCATCAGGGACAAAAAAATCTAAAGGTCGTTCGGCAGTGTAAGGAACTACTGCTTCATAAATCCATCCACGTTTAATATCTGACCAATTTTCCTTATCGAGAAATTTTTGGTCTCTAAAGTATTTCGCCACAAAATCAATCCCTTTCCCAGCTTCTTCTTTTGAAATCAACCGATTCTTGAATTTGTTTTTGAGAAAGTTTATTTATTGATTTAACTTGTTTAGGAGATTGGTTTTCTTTTCTTTTCTTAAAGTCAGTAAGTGAAGTTGGAGACATTTTTTTTCCTCCTTTTTTCTTCATATACTCTCCCCCATAAAAACTTTTTACAGTTAATTTATGATTGAGGGTATATTATTATGTTACTTTGGTTATAATATTCTGTTCATTAAATATACCACTTTCATATAACATATACAATGTATATGCGACATTTTAGTTGGTAATAGTACCTATAAATTGCACTAATAGTAGGTAAAAAAAATAGCGCCTAGAATTAGTCTAGACGCTATTTTGGTGGTTGTTTACATGTTAACCAAACTATCACCTTCAGAGACAGTTGTAGACGTTCCTAGGTGAGTCTGAACCGTTGATCCCTCAATGGCAATCAGTTTCCCGTTCAATGTCACCCTTGCACCATTCCCTGTTGTAATACGTCCCTGACCACTACCAGATGTACCGGGGCTAATTGATATAATAGTTCCCCCAAGTTTTGGCGAAGGAGAGGGATCAGCAGTCCAGTTCTCGTTGGTCTGATCACCCACACATGCAACGGGAACCCCATTGACTTTAAACTTGTTGGTGTTGGATGCTAAAGTACCTCTAACCTTTGCTCCAGTAGTATGAGTAGTTGTACTATATGTAGGACTATATCCCGTACAGTTGCCGAATTGATCCCATGACGAACATTCTGATCCACTTTGATATCTTTCAACATACGAGACATGTCCACTCTTATTTGATTCTTGTATAGTTGATCCTACAAGTGCTACTTTAGCGATAATAATCTTCCTTTCTTACATCATATAAATTTTAAGATACCTCTGTTCAGTTGAGTTATCGTCAGCGTAATCTATTGCTTGCTTTTTAGAACTGTCTTTGATTTTTGCATCTGCTTTCAAATTTGTCATTTCCCCAAAATAGAAATCATTCTTAGTAATTACGGTCAACATTAGCGCCGTTTTTCCGTCATCACGTTGAACATTAACATCGAGGGCATTTCTCTTAATTGCTTTGTAAGCTTCATAATTATTTTCTTCAATAACGTACATTAGCAGTGTATTACCACCATTAGATGAATCTTGAGCATTCACATCAAGTGTGCCATTATTCAATGCTGTGCGGATCTTCTCAGCATCTAACTTACCATCCGTTGAATATGTTTCTTTCAAATTCTTCACCTTTTTGCTTGCAGATGTGTTGCTGTTGCTACTTGGAGTGTTGACATTACTTCCAGATGAACCGTTGTTTGTTTCTGTTGTTCCACTATTTGTTGTGCTGCTTTCCGTAATTCCCTCTTTTAATGACACTTGAGAACTTGTAACAGATTCTACAGAGTAACCCATAGCGTTTGCTGTGTCTCTCACTGGAAGATAGAGTCTTCCGTTCACGTTAAGTGGCGAATCAGACAGTTTCGCTTGAGATCCGTCAACTATTAGTTTAACATTTGACTGCGTTGCTTTCAGGTAAGTAGTCGCCCCTACCGCTGTTCCTGCTGTAACTGCAACTCCAACAATCAAACCTAATGTAAACGTAGACAATTTCCCAAATATCTTTTTCATTATGTACCTCCAATTTAATATGGGATATACCTAGTAAAATCTAGATACAGTACAGTATATCCCATATATCGGTCACACGAATGAATTTTATTACTTAACTACTTCACTCTTACTCCGTTGATGTAAACCTCTTTACCAATATTAAGGTTTGGCTCCTTAGTCTCTTCTGGTTCATGTGTGATCAGGCTTATGTAACCATTTAACATGTCTGGCTCAGTGTATTCTTTAATTTGTTCATAGATGTAGTTATCTAGCATCTTTGTAAGATTGTACTCCATGACAAAATTCATAAGGATATCACTTTCGTTCATGGTCGTTTCGTACAAGTCTCTCGTTTCAATTAGTTCCGTCATTAATGCTTTTTCTAGCTCATAGTTTTTACTCATATGTATCTTCCTCTTTATTGATTAGTTTGTGTGAAAATTGAATGTTTTACCATGGAATTCAAACGTACCATCTGCTGTAATCTCAATATAACCATTCGTGTTACCGATCTTCATTGGCCCTCCATCAGCCATTGCTGTTAGCTCCTTGGCTGTGAATACCATTTTTGCATCTTGAGAATCTAGATAGACACCGCTATCTTTAAAGTCAACACTGCGCTCTTTTCCAGTATTGCTTGCTTTATAAAGTTGCTTATAACCACCGTTGTACTTCGTGTTTACCATCTTAGCCCGATTATCTGCCCCACCATCACCTGTACCAATGATATCAGTTGGTTGAGCAGCATCTCCTGAGCCATCAAAGCTAATCTCTCGCTTAATCTTCTCATTCGTCAACTTATATGCATAAGCAATGATACCTGTATCTTCCGTAGTCAGAATACGCTTTTCACTATCTTGCCAGAATAGCAGACGATCACGAGAATCTTTCGCTTGTTCTTTAGACTGTACTTGCGCTGTAATCCAATGTTGGTAATTGTCCTGAATATCAATGTAATCAATAAATTGACCCACATCAGCGTCTTTACCAATTGTTTTCAGTCTGTTGACGGTTAGGTTGTTTATATAGCCATCATCAGCCAGAATGGTGTTTACCTCTAGCATCTCAGCCATCAGTTTACCAACATTGATAATATCCAACTTATCCATATCTAGATATCCAGCATCAGTATCAAATAAAATTTCGCCAGCTTTACCAATGAATTTTGCTTTATGGGCTACCAAATTCCCGAAAAGGTCTACGCTAAAGGGTGCGTCATGAAAATTTTCAGCCCCAGCCCACATCCCAATGCGGGGAAGAATCTTGAACACTCCTGTACCATCGCGTAAGGTAAGAGATGATCCTTCGATCTGTGCATGTGCCACAATCATTTTTTTAATGTTCTCGGTGTTGTCATAGACTCCTCTATCACCCGGATACCACTGGAATGGTTTTTCTTCAATTTTCTCATCAAGAATCTTTCGAATGCCCTGTTTTGCTAGAACGTACAGTTCCAAGTTTCCACCAATTTTCTCACTGCTTGCATTAGCATATGTATTTCTGTAAGCTTCGAAAACATCATTTGCTGTTTCTGTTTGGTCAATGAAAAACTCATTATCATATTTACAGTTCACACCAGCATTGTAGTATGCGACCTTATCATGAGCCTTAATCTTCTTAATCTCAAATTCACTTCTTTGATCCAGCTCATATAACACAGGAGAACCATTTTCAAATTTTGCGACAACTGTCATATTTGCTATCTTGCCGCTATCAACTATTTCTTTTACACCCGGTCGTTTAAAATAGTAGCGCTCAAACCAATACTTTATGGTTTCCTTCAATGTATTAATGCTTCTGTCTTCCTTAGTCTTGAACTCATCGATGATGATTTTTGATAAATCTGCATCCCCCGAAGAAAAAATAATCATATCATCAATATGATGAATCTTCTCTCCTTTGTTATGTAGACGGTAGGAAATACCGTTCAATTTAGAAGAAATAGCCGTATCTGCACCCATATAAAGAAAATCTTTGTTAAACATAACCTGACAATAACTCAATTAAACAACTCCCTTTTTAGTATTTATGAATTTAGTGAACTTGTTTCGATATATCTCATATATTTCGTAGGCTTCTGGTGTTTGAGCAAGACATTCCATCTCAAGGAACATTTTCGCAATGTGAATAACAACGTCTTCGTTTTCTCCCTCAGTAGAAATGTAGGCATTCTCTAAAGCAAGATCATTGTAATCTTTAATGAATACGCGCTTGTCTTTCATAGAAAGCCTATCTCCAACTTCATTTGATTCGAGTATGATAAAATTCCCGTATTCGTCTCTCTCAGTATGTAGCATAGTAAGACTCTCGATTTCCTTATTCCATTTGTCATTCAATGGAAATAGTATCTCGTTTAAAAATCGGTTCTTCATTCTTTCACCTTGAGCATTCATCTTAAGGTTGAGGATATACGTCCCCAACCATGGAATGTGATAATTAGGTATTTTCAAAACTATTTACACTCCCTGTAACTTTGACTTAGAACTCAATAACAAGCGCTTTGACCTCATTTCCTTTACATACATATTTTCCTTCTACACGCATTTCAAAGTCTTTTTCAATTGCCATCAAAATTTGCTCAACTTGTTCTTTGCTATATGTATCTGCTCTACTTTCATATGCTCTATTATCTTTTAACAGAAATTTAACTTTCATATTCACAATTCCCCATTCACTATGTATTATTTTTGACTTTCACTATCTATGGTCAATCTATATCCAAACTTATTCCCTCTTCTTCTTCATCTCTATTGCCCTTGCTAGTCTCCTTGGATCACTTCCAGCCTAACCGCTGCATCAACTTGTACCACGCATATCTAACCTTCCACGTATCTCATCCCCCCCGTTCATATGTATTCATAGGCTCCAAGAGTTCACCTTGGAATTCGTTAACCTTGTGTACTTAATATAATTCAAAACAAGTAATTTTGTAAAGTGTTATTATTGTGTAATTGATAAATTATTTTCTCTTCTACTATAGTGACACCTCAGAATCGATTCTCTTCCTCATATCCTTGATTAATTAATAGGGAATTTGAACACAACCGGCCTCGCCGGTATAAAGTGACCCCCATAAAGGTGAGTGCTCATTTCCATTGTAATTAATCATATCTCCAAGCGAGTGTCCTTTTTGTTGAAACAAAATAGATTGTTCTTCTATGGTCAAGAATGCAAGTTGCTCTGCTGCTCTTACTCCTATTGCACCATCAGATACTAGAGATTGGATTTCAGGGATTAAGTCATTAAGTTTGATGAGACGCTTCATAGTACGTTCTGATTCGCCCATAGACTCAGCTATATCTTTAATTAGGACCATTGGTCCCATTAAATTTTTTCTTCCCTTTCCCGCTTTCCAGTACTCCTTTAGGAAAGCACCTTGTCTTCCTTTCTTAACTGGATCACTCTCAGCTTCTCCCCTACGCTCTGTATTCTCAGCAATCAACATGTATTCAGCTTGCCATTCATCTACATCCTACAATCTCAACTGGAACTTCCCTACTTTCCGGAAAATTTTCCGGGAGGTTATCAAAATTACACTAGACACACCAAATAGTCCATGATAATATATATTAAAGCTTTATTTTAGTGTAATTGAATATTATCCAAAGGAGGACTAAAGTTATTGCTCGCAAAAAGAGATTCACAGTAACAGACATCATAGGAAACGATTATGAACAATGGCAGCAGGGTGAGATTATCACAATTGAAGCTGGTACAGGAGTAGGTAAGTCATACTTCATAAAGAACACTCTGTATGAAAAGGCTAAACGTGAGGGAACTAAGATACTGTTTCTTCTTAATCGCACTCGACTCAGTGAACAGTTTCAACGTGAGATTGAACAGGACAATAAGGCAGATATAATAAAGATTCTGTTATACCAGAATATCGAGGATGTTGTAAGGAAGCGAAATGTGGTAATTAGCAAAGATTATCAGTACATAGTGTCAGATGAGTTCCATTACTTTCTCTCTGAATCAAAGTTTAACAATAACACTGAAGATTCATTTAATCTGATTATCTCCGAATTAGAAAAGACCAGGATATTCATGTCTGCTACAGCAGATGGGGTAATAGAATATTTTCGCTTCAAACGTATTAAGCATCGTAGTTACAACGTCCCTCATGATTACAGTCATATCAAGGAATTAATATTTTATAGAAATGACAAGGTGCTAGAAAAGTTTCTACATACGATCCCTAAGAATCAAAAGGCCGTTTGTTTCAGCAAAAGTGCAAAGAAAGCTTCTACCCTACATACCATATTCAAGGATTCACTTTTTGTCTGTTCTGCATCTGGAACATCTAGAGAAAAGAAGTATCTCGACAAAGAAAGAATTAGCCGTATGCTCATGGAAGAGAAATTTGAGGAAAAGTTCTTGTTCACAACTTCCACACTGGATAACGGTGTTAACCTCAAAGACAAACAAATCAAGTATGTAGTTGCCGACATTGAAGACATAGATACACTTATACAATGTTTGGGTAGAAAAAGAATTGCTAGTGATAGTGATAAGGTAACCGTAATAATCAAGAACATCTCAGACAAGATGATCAATAAGAAACTTGAAGACTGTGAACGTATAATTAATCCCGCAAAATATCTGATGGATAATGGATCGTTAGAGTATGTTAAGAAATACAGAAAATATAGTAGTCCAGTTATCTATGACACTGTCACCGTAGATAATGACAAAGTTGAAAAAGTCATCAACGAATTACGATATTTTAAGGAATGCTATGACAAGAAATTTTACGAAGATGTACTAAAGGAGGAAAATGGTTACATGACCTATTTGCAGACTAAGCTTCAACAAGATAGTTACACTGTGCTTGATGATACATATGAAAAGGCTACACTCTCAGATTACTTAGATAGTATTACTGGAAAGCAACTTTATAAAGAAGAACAAGAAGAGTTAATTAAGAAGGTCAATATTCGAGACAGTAGAAACAGGTTACAACGTGGATGTCGAATTATTAACGAATACTTTATAGAAAATAACTTTCCATATAGTGTGAAAGACAAGATGAAGAATAACAAACGAAAACTTGATAATAATGAGCCTAATCCAAACTACACTAAGACGTATTGGTCACTTGCCAAATACAATTGATAATCACAAATAGTACATAAATGAAAGCGACTGAAATTAAAAAAGTCAGTGTTTATATAGGTTTTTTGATGATTTTGCATATTTTTCATGGAGTAAACCCTTATAATAAGGATTCGTTTAGGTACATAATTGCTCAAAACCCTTGATACGACTGCATTTATGACTAATGATTGATTATTTATTTGGGATTTGAATGTACCAAATTGAATCGGAAGGTGAATTGGCGTAGCCAAGAGGAACGCGATAGGCTGATTAATTCGTTTACGAGCGTTGCGAAGTGATTTAATTAGGATGGTATCGTTCCTGATTACTACCTCTACAGTACAGATAACAATAGTCAAATTTTAAATTTGTCACTTTTACTTCCTATAAGGTTAATGTTTATACTATAGGAAGTTGAAGTGACAAATTTCTCATCTTACACTTAATAATAGGTGGCGAGATCCATTCCGTTTCACTCCATGGCTGTCGCTCCACCTTCATCCACAACATAAACCGTTGTGTCTGTCATTTGATTTTCACTTAATTATTCATCATCCACATCATGTATCTTCGTAATTTCACTCAATTCCTTAATGTCCAATACATTCATCAGCCTGAGGAGAAAGTGACCATCAGGCGTTGTTTCTCCACGTTCCCACTTTTGATATGTTCGAGATGACGCTCCTATTGCTTCAGCAACTTGTTTCTGAGTCATTCCTATTGCCACACGTCTATCTTTGATTACTTCATAATCGAAATCCATTAATAGTGGGCCAGTGTAGAGGTCATACCAAATATCAGATCCATCTTCATCTTCCCCATATACATTAAGTCCCCACACTTTTGTTGTAGGTGTAATCTCCACATATAGGAATCCTTTTTGTCGATCATTAACATCTATCCATATCCTCTTGGCGTTCTTAATCCTCACACCAATCCATTTAAGTATCGGTTGATTATTGCGATCACATGGGAATATACCTGACATTTTTAATATGTTACCGTGTCTTTCAATGTAATTCCCGATATACATATCATTAATCTGATAAATAACCGGTTTCAATCCAGTCTTTTCTCTGACAATGTTATAGTCCACAATGAGATGTTTAGGCGTTTTTTCGTCTAATCCAAGTCTTTGAGCTAGCTTAAGGTAATGCGACCAAGTGTAAATTGATTCAAATTCTCCCACATATCCAGTTTGCCTAATGGTGTAGTTAAAGATAGTAACTGTATCAAGCTTGTAATCATAGTATAGCTTCTCTAGTGTATTGTAAAATCGCTCAAGCTCTTCTTCGTAATTGTTACGAGAATATTCAAGCACGCGACTAACAAAATCATAAACTGTGCCAAGATCATCTAAGTTTCTTTTCTGTGACTTGTGAAAATAGAATGGAATTCTTCGTATGAATACTTCTTTATTCACTGGCTGAAACATATACTTGTTCATTTTATTGAATCCCAAATATGAAAACACTTCTAATCCAACTACCTCATGCCTGGATAAGTAATCCACCAGCTTTTCCACTTTGCTCTCGTCCTCTATGTACTGTCTAATAAGTGCTTTAAGTTGTTACTGCTCATCTACTGTTACAGTCATCATATCCGCTCCTCTTTGGTATATCCACATTATAGTATGAAGAATATGGGTAGTATAGATGACAGGTTATTCGTATGAAATAACCGCCCCTTTAAGAATCTACGGATTTTCTAGCACATGACCATCTACATCGCCCTAATAATGCGAAATAATATTCGCCAGCCTCTGATTTCCATCATATTCTTTATGCTCAATCTTCTACTTCCCTCACTCTTTCAATTTATTCAAAAGAATAGAATGTAATAATTGGGCGATAATAAAATCAAGTAGTAATCGATTCTTATTAAGGTGGTCATTATGAGATATAAGAAATGGTATGAATATAAGATTATTTCCCGTTACTCAGACGAAGAAGTTGCAGTTCCAGAAGAGCTCATTGAAGAGCAACTACTCAATTGGATGGAATTTGTTCTTCTGAATTATTCCGTTGAGAACAAGATAGAAAACAAACAAAATTCGGAGGATTGATTTTCGATGAGAGTACTCAAAGATCATGAAAAGTTAGATAGAAGTGAAATCGAAGCCTTGATCGGTAAGATCAGGGCTATTGTTTATACTCGTGTATCATCTGAAATTCAAATTGATAACTATTCACTAGAGTCGCAGATTGATATTTGTGTAAAAGATGCAAAATCGAAGTTTGATATTAATGAAGATGAGATCATTGTCTTACGTGAAGAGGCAGAGTCTGGAGATAATCCTAACCGTCCAATGCTAAATTACATACTGTTTTTACTTGAAAAAGGCCTAGGGAACAGAGTTATCTTTTTACATCCTGATAGATTGAGTAGACATCTTCACCTACAACAACAGATCACACATAGGATATGGGAGTTAGGTTGCGATCTACATTTCGTTGAGTTTGATCTACAAAAAGGAAATGCAGAATCAATGCTCAATTACAATATCCAAGGCTCTATTGCGCAATATAACAAGGCTAAGATTCTTGCGAATACAAAGCGCGGTAGAAAAACAATGGTAGCAAACAATAAGATTCCGGGAATGAATAGAATATATGGATACACCTATGATAAGGAATTGAATACCCTCATTGAGAATGCCGAAGAAAAAGAACGATACCTAATGATGGTGAAGATAATTTTGGAGGGTGGTACTTGCACTGAGGTTGCCGAATACCTAGCAAAGAAAAGATATTCAGCTCCTAAAGGGGATACTTGGTATCAAGCTACAATTAGTCGAATTCTGAGAAATGAATCTTACATGGGTACATACTATCACGGTAAAACAGAGGTTGTTCGGATTGATGGTAAGAAAAAGCAAGTTCCTAAACCCAGAGAAGAGTGGGAGAAGATTGATATTCCTCAATATATAGATGAGGTTACATTCGAGAGATTACAAAAGACACTAGATGGAAATATTAAGAATAGCGGTAGACCATCAGAAGACTATCTGCTGAGAAGTATTGTACGGTGTGGTAGATGTGGCGCTGCTGTATCTTCAGGGGTAGTAACTAAAACTCAAAATGGCATATTAAAATACTACACATGTACAAGAAAAACCAAAAAATCATATAGCATTGAAACGGGACTATCCAATTCTACATGTAAAGGATCAAACTGGCGAGTTGATATGATTGACTATTTGATATGGAACGAAGTATTAAAAATCATAGGTAATCCCGAACCAATGATTCCAGAATTATCCGAACGATTATCAGATAGAAGTAGATTAGATGAGATTATACTAAATATAAACATTATTATCAAAGATATTGCTGAAAAGGAAATGTCCAGAAATAGGTATATCGATCTTTGTGGTGACTTAATTATCACAAAAGAGGAACTTTTGAAGAAGCTTCAACCAATTGAGAAAGAACTTACTGAATTGAAAAAAGAACTATCAGTTTTGAACAAAAACCTAGATCTGAACAGTGGACAAAATACTAGTATGCCACTTAGACTAACATTGCTTGAAAAATATCAAAATATTATTAATTACGAATTACAAATGATAGACATGAGAAAAATAGTGGGCGTCCTTGTCGATAAAGTAGTCTTACATGACGATAAACGCATCGAGATACTATATAAATTCACCGCTGAAAGTAAATTAGTTAGAAATGATCTCTACGTCTCTGATTCAGTCAACTTAAATAAGCTTAAGTGGGTAGTTGAATCCCCTCCTGCTAAATGGAGTGAGATTGAGCACCTGTACCCTCAGATGCTAAAAATGTACAACGAGAACTTGCTTAGCTTTGAACAAATCGCTAATGCAACTGAAACTGATTGGTGGACGATAAAGCAAATGTTCAAGGCTAAGGGTGCAACGCTACTTTCAACAAAAGAAAGAGGCATTAAAAGACGTGCTTGTGACTTTGAGAAGATATATAATCTGCACTATGTTGACGGACTAGCTTTTACTCGAATTTATAAGGAGCATGGATTGAGTCCAACTTACTGTAAACAGGTGCTTAAAGAGAAATATACACAAGTATAAAAAATGAAAAAAATACCCCTCAAGAGAATAATATCTCGAGAGGGGAATATATGCACTTCCCCCTCCTACCTATGGAGAGTTATTTTGTCTAGATTGATGATAGCCTGGTGATAGTTTTATCCGAAGAAGTTCAATCGTCCATATCTACCTCTCGTATCGAAGTGGAAGTCCTAGGGGCATAATCTGTAAAATGGATACTATTTTAGATTTAAAATAGCCCCCACCTATTAGTAGACCGGCTAAGATTGGAATATGAATCGTTAATGAATCCAACTTCACGGAATAATTACAAGTGCTAAAGCAATATTTGGAACATACCAGCTAGTTGTAGGTGTAAATATACCCCCATGCATATTCCTCTCATATCTTAGATGAGCCCCAAACACAAAAGCCTAAGCAATAACGCCTAGGCTAATGATTGTTACAGTCTATCCATCTTAGCAAGCATCTTCTCTCTTGTTGGGTTAGTGTACAGCAACGTAGTATGTATGTTACTGTGCCCGGCTTGATTGGCTACCTCATGCACTGACATATCATTCTCTAATGCATGGGAACAGAAGAAGTGACGCAAATCGTGTGGCGTGATATCTTTGCCTATGATACCTGAATAATGCTTAAACAGTTTATTGATTACTGTTCTATCTAGTTTGCTTCCACGGTTACTGACAAACAAGTATTCTCCTTTGATACCCTTCTCTTCTCTTTCCTTGATCCAGCTTTGTAACGCTGTCCTTGCTTTGCTCCCTATATTCACATTCCGCTGTTTCTTCCCTTTACCCTCTGACACAATCAATTCCCTGGATGTTAGATTGAATTCATTCATCCCAATGTTTAAGCATTCACTAATACGTAGACCACAATAGGCCAGTAATGAAACGATAGCATAGTTACGCTTAGATTCACTCTCTAATACCAGTTGTCTGAATTTCTCTACATCAGCAAGCCCAACCGTAGCCAATGAAGCATATTGTTTCTGTAGCTTTAGCATATCCTTCTTGCTTATCACCTGTTCAGTTTGGACATTCGTTTCAATGAGATAATCATTAAACTTAATCAATGCACTTATCTTAGCGTTGATCGATGTTGGACTGTTCTTCTTAATCGTTTTCAAGTAGCTTATGTAATCTTTAACATTCTCTCTATGTACTTTCTTAAACTCGACTCCCTTACTTTCCTCAAACCATTTAATATATCCTCTAACATTTAGTATGTAGCTTTTAATTGTGTTGGTACTTAGTTCATCGGTTATTAGCTGCTGCTCAAACAATTGAATCATTAGCTCACTCCCTATCAGTTATGTTGCATTATGTAAAGGCGTATATCCACTAAATTATGTTGCATTACATGCTCTTATTCTACCCTTATACATCACGAAATGCAACATAATTAATATTATGCTGCAAAATATATTGATACCTATTCTAGACTGTGACAATAAATATATTTGAGTATTTATGCTGTGTACTTCAATTTGAAGTTACAATTCGGAAATCGAAGTTCGATTCCTTGTTGTCCACTTGTAGTAGTTTAACAAGATGGTACTGGAACAACATCGTAATTTCCGAAGTCACTAACCGTCATAAAATTTAGGATGATTACTTTTTATGTCTGGATAATCACGTTAGTTCACCATTCGATGGGGCATTGTGTCCTATTTAAGAAACAATCCTCACGATCAATTGATTAAGGAAGAGAAAACATTTCAAATAGCTTTCCTAATACCAAGCGGTGCAATGTCATACCAAATTGTTCATATGACAGAATCAACAAATTATAATCACATGAATCGTGATTCCAATCGTGTACGATACATAAACTACCCATTTATCCAGTCGCATCAACGTTTTAGCTTCTATGGCAGATCAAATTATCCTATATCGTAAGTACAATCGTGAAATGACCAAAAAGTCACTAAAAAACTAGTCGTAGCAACGATTCTAGCCATGTTGGTAAAATTTATAAGTTTACGATTGAATATCAAAAAATCTAGACAGGACAAGGGATTCTAGCGTTTTTTAAAAGTTCAATCGTATAGTAACAGGATTATCTAAAATGATGACTTATTTACTCAATATTTCACATTTTTCATGCATCTAAACAAAGCACAACTTGACAATTAAAATTCAATAAGAGAATGAACTCACTCTTCTTCAACAATAACATTCATCTGTTGAGCTAAGATTAGCATACCATCTGTTCTAACCTTGCTCATAAGAGGATTCATTTTATATTGATATCCACGAATTGAGTAAGAGATAAACAAATTGTCTTCAGTTCTTTTCTGTTCGATAATTTTAATGTCATGCTCTTTTAATGCCTTCTTCAGCTCATATATGTCAGCGGTCACCCTGTCTTGTAGTGCACTTAAATAAAATCTCAACTCTCTTTTTAATATGGCACTGCTCTCACCTATTCTTTTCTTATCCTCCTCTATTACGTCTAACAGTAGTGGCATCTCCGCATATTTTTTTACTAATTCTAACTCCTCAGCACTCTGCTTCATTATTCTAATCCCCCTCCTGATAATCGCACTGCAACTAAACTTTTTATTTCAATCCATTCGTGTCCATTTTCCCATTCGATTCTAACCTTCTTTCCTAACTCATTAACCTTCGAAACAATTCCACTCACGACTCGTTTCGAGTTCAATTCAAAAATCTCAAAATTCGCTTCTTCAGTATATCTGTATGATATTCCTATGTTCTGATAAATAACTTCCCACTCGTCCTCGTGAAGAAGAGGTCTAATCTGATCATTGTCTCGTGAGCGATGTTCAATGATTCGTTCTTTATGTTGTGGAAGCATCATGCGGCTCGATTCCCATAGTCCATTTGCTTGCAATTTTTTACTCATCTGTAGTGTCCTCCAATTTTATTTGATCTGTCTATGGCTTGACCAGCAGATGTGATTGAGCTTGCACGAAGTATGGCAATATCTCCAAAGCGATCCTTAATGTCATCCATCACCTTATCAATCGCACGTTTTTGCTCCTGATCATCGAACAATGACATTTGATACGTCTCAGCGTTTGAAAGATTAGATAATGATATCCCAACTCGTCTCACAGGCTGACCGTCCCAATGTTGCCGAAAGATCTGTTTAGCTATCTTACACACATCTACAGTTATATTAGTGGGATCTTGAAGTTTAACCTGTCTACTGAAGCCAGTCGGTCGATCAAAGTCTGCACCCGATAAACTCATAGTAACTACGCTACCCATCAATCCCTTTTTCCGGGCACGTCTGCAAACCTCTGTACAAATATCTTGTATTACAACGTCAATCTCCCACTGTTCTGTATAGTCCCTAGGAAGCGTCATGCCATTCCCAATATCCTTTTGCACACTATGAGTATTTATGGTCACTGGTGAGTCGTCTAATCCATTCGCTACTCTCCATATAACCTCTCCGTTAACACCCCATTTGCTTCTCAATTTAGATAAGGGCGTATTTGCAAGTTGTCTTATTGTTCGAATCCCCATTTTCCACAAGTGTTTTTCCATTCTTGATCCAATACCCCACATATCACGAATTGGCTTATCACCTATATGCTCATACAGTTCTTCTTTTCTAAGAAAGAATACTCCGCCTTCAATTTTCTTCGCGATCATGTCACAGCAAAGCTTACTCATCACTTTGTTGGTCGAAATACCTGCTCTTGCATATACACCCGTTTCATTGTAAATCTTGTCTTGGATCTGCTTTGCCATGTCAATCGGGTCATTGCCAAAAAGATGTAGAGATCCGGTCACGTCACAAAATAGCTCATCTATACTATAGGGCTCTACTAGGTCGGTAAATTCCTCAATGATGGACATAATTTGAGTAGAAACCTCGATATATTCTTGCATGTGCGGCCTTACAATTATCAACTCAGGACACTTTTGAAGTGATTGCCATAATGGTTCAGCGGTTGACACGCCTTTTGCTTTAGCTAGAGGACATGCAGCAAGTATAATTCCTGAACGTCTTGCTGGATCTCCTGCAACTGCCAATGGTTTGTTTTTGTACTGTGGCATCTTAGCCTTTTCCACACTGGCGTAAAACGACTGCATGTCAATTAACATAATTGTCCGCTCTTTCTTAGCCATTATTATCACTCCCATATAAAATAAGAACGTTTGTTTGTATATGTATTATAAACCGAACATGCGTTCTTTATGCAACAGGGAATTTTTGTAGTTCATATTGATATTTAAGTTGTATAATACAATAAGCAATCTATTTCACATAACAAGGGAGTAATACAATGAAGGATAAGTTAAAGGGTTTGATCATTGGTATTCTAATTGGATCAACAATTACAGGAGCAACAGCATTTGCAGCTACTACTACACCAATTAAAGCAGCTATCCAGAAAGTCAGTCTTTATGTAGATGGAACTAAGAATTCCACAACTGATGCAATAACGTATAAAAACACTACATACGTACCAGTTAGAAGTATGAGTAATGCGATTGGTGAGAAGGTTTCATTAAAAGGGGATAATCTTTATATTGGGAAACAACCAAAGTTTATTGTGAATGAGGATAATGCCTACAAGTACGTGTATTCGAAAATTAAGAAAGACGTAGATAAATACAAACTTGGAATGATGGATGAAGGATACAGTGAAGATGGGAAGTATTTTCTAATCAGAGTATATGAAAATCATCCTGAGTACACTGTCACTTGGGGATTTTATTATGTTGAACTTACCAGTGGGACTGTCTACAAATATGACATACCTGAAAATAAGTTGGTAAAACTATAGGGTGGATTTCTCCACCCTTTCTTCTTAATTCTTGTCTTTTATTTGGATAGACTCTCAATTTGTTCAACTTGTGGTATCCCAATAACATCAAGAATCTCTTTAAAATTTGAAACCGTCTCATCTGAAAGTTTGGTAATTTCCTTATTGTGCATTCGCTCATTGAATTTTTTTGAGACTAAGACTTTATCAAACTTTGTTGTTTCTAACGAATTCAAAACAATCTGTTTGAAATCTTTTTCTGAGAATACACCTTCAATTGCTGAGAAAACTTTACTTTTTGCTGGTGTATATAATATCTTGCTCTTATCAATTCCACATTCATTCTTCAATTTCTTTTCGGTTTGTTGTCCTGCTTTATCATTGTCTAATAAAATATAGTAATCCGTTTCAGAATCAATAATTAAAGTTAGAACATTGATTATCTGTGCTGAACCCAAACAAGGATATAGTTTGAAATTATCGAGTTTAATCTCAAGTATTTCATTAAAATAATATCTCATAGCTTCAAGATAATAATAATCAGAATAACCCTCTACAAGAACTACCCTCTTACCAAAAGTGCTTATATTATTCTTAAGTCCCAGTCCTATAGCAGAAAGTATAGGCTTCATAGTGTTATTGTCGGCACCTTTATGAATTTTATTTTCTACATAGGTGCTATCATTGTCTTTGATTACTAACCTAATTCTCTCTAGTCTGTTAGGGTCCATTAGCCAATGACTATGTGTAGAAATGACTATAGGACTATTAACTGAAAGATCATTAAGCATAATCGAAAGGTCTTCCTGAGCAGATGCATGTAAATATAAACCTGGCTCATCAATTAATAAAATACTTCCTGTTTTCATCTCTGCTTCTAGTGTTAAATAAAATGACAAAAACCATTGTAGCCCTTGACTCCTCTGTCTTGGTTGGAAAGGTTTTTGATTATCCAATCCATATACAAAAAAGTTAATCCCATTCCCATCTAAATTAATTGTAAGCGAAATACTGTCTTGTGAATAATAGCCCATAAAGTTACCAGAGACTTTTTTGGAAATTCTATCTGTTAAAAGTCTTCTTCTTTGAGGACTTGTTTCACCGAACAGAAGTGATGGATCTTGGTTCACAACTTTGAAAAATCTATTAACAATTGGAGTTATTTCTGCATTGCTTGAAATTGAATCGGGAATGATATCTTCAAACGAACTAAAGTATACAAAGTTGGGTATAGTTTCTTTGAAGATAGCACCTACACTGAAATTATGGATTTTAGTCAATAAGTCGAAATAAGAATCAAGATCCTGAAGGATAGTGGAAATTTTATTAATCTGTTCATTATCCAAATTATTAATAGCTGTAAGGAGAGAGTTTATTTCTTTGATAATCACAACAAGGCTTGCTGATGTCATTGCTTCTATATTCGTTTTGTATCTTGTTCTTAATTCCTTATTAATTGCAGCTGTAGCTTTATCTGTTTCCGTTACTATATATTCTAAGGTATCGTTAAAAATCTCTATATTAATAACTTCATTTGATTCGGCTGTTCTAGTTATTGTTACACCATTACTTTTCTTTGAACTGTTTTTGTTTAATGTAAAAAATTCTTTAATATTTTGGAGATCATTATCTTCTAATTCAAGGTGAACTATTACTTCAGGATATTCGCTTATGTAATCAATTGGGTAATCACTCTCTTTATCAAAGACATTTTTCGAAAAACAATCAAGAGCTTTTAAGATATTTGACTTGCCCGATTCATTTTTACCAGCTAGAATAGTTAAATTTGGATTAAAATAAATCTTGCCGGAGTCGCGGATTGACCTAAAGTTCTTGATTTGAGCCCATACTAATTTCAATTAAACTCGCCTCCCTAATATATTACATAGGGATATTATAGCTTTATCTAATTCCAATTTCTATGGAGTTTGAATATAGAAATCAAATAAGTATTCATGCATCTTCTTAAAGTGTAGACAAGTATCCTGTCTTTGCTCCTTACTGACTACACATTCTTTTTCAGAGCTCAATAAATCCTGGTCGAACTTCAAATCTATATAGTAAGGTGCTCAATTCGGGTCTATTTTGTATGGTTCTGCGCCAGACGGTTCGGAGTTTGGTAATAATGTTTTGGTTCAAGGTGAGCACATTTAATGTATTTGCGTGTTAATTATGAAAAAAAAATCGATGTGAATTGGACTACTCAACAGAAGAACAAGAACGAATCAAAACTATGATAAATCAAAGTTTCATTCTATCCTCTGACCGTATGATTTAATTTAATTTAATTACTGCCGATATAAACATTATAAATATGAAAGCGGTAGTTGAATGATCGAAAGTTTAAAAGAAAACTGGTTACAATTTTTGATGCCTACTTTTTTACCCTTGGTTATTATTTCAGGTATACTTTTGCTATTAGCAAACAAACATGAAAGAATATTGTTTACTCCCAGAAGAGCTCTTTATCGACAACTAACCAAAGTCCTTATCTTATCAATACTCGTAACTATAATAGGATATTTTCTTATAAACATAACAGCATCATTTTTAAATAAAGAAGATATTATAGATAGTTATTTTGATCTATTCCTTCTCTTTGTCGTTTACCTTTCATTTATACCGATAAATCTAAGATTTGCTGAGAAGAACGACATAACATACCACTGGGTTTATCTTAAGAAATATCAATACGTTCCCTTACTGATACATAAAGTTACGTTTAACAATAAATTGATGCTTCAATCTTTGACATCTTCTCAAGATAAGTATGATCAAGGGTTTATTATCATTGAAGAAACTGCCATCCTAAATAATGAAAAGATTCACTTTATTGGACCCAAGAAAAAGAATCCATTCTATGTAAATCGTCCGAAAAAAGAGGATCTATTTGCAGCGGTTGAACAAATTAAGCCAATAACAGTTGGAGATGAAGGCCACTAAGTCTATAATGCTAATTTTTTAACTAGAGCTCTAAAGACAACTCCATCAGATTTAATTTGCATATCTGCAAACTGTTTATTCTTTTTCTCATTCTTTAATTAATTTACCCTTACTACTTCATCATCCAAATACTGTGCGTGTACTCTTCTGAGAGAAACTACTCTAAAGAAGACTATTTGAACACAACAAAAACCCGCCACTTAAATGGTGGGTTTTATTATTGAGTCTATGTGAAATCTAAATTTCATTATAATTTCTCATTTACAAATTTTTTAGGATATATCCATCTGGACTCATCTAATTGAAATTCATATAAAACTTCTTCATGGTCATCTTGAAAAACTTTACAAATATCTTTTTTCTGAGATAAGTCATGTGTATATTCAATTTTTTCATTTCTTAATGTAAAGTATGTAACTTTAACAAGCAAAACATCAAATGTTTCTCCGACATATGCATTGATTGGAACAGTAGGTATGAATATTTCAATCCCCTTTTCAAACACCCCAATGTCCACCTTAATACTATTTAACCCTTTTGAAGTCTTTGTCTCAATATTCACTTTGCAATCCAATATGACTTCTGGGTTCCCATAATGAGATAGTTTAATGAACGAAGTATTAGCATTATCTGTATTCTGTGTTACTGTTTGTAGGTGATTGAGTAACCATCTGTAGCCCTCAGTCTCAATTATTCTACTGTTTTCATGAGTTTTAACATCGTTCAATTTGATATTGCCGTAAAAGTCATGAAGCACCAAGAAGGATCGATTACTCTTTCTGTCTTGCTCATCTTCCTTTTGTTTTCGGCTATCTTCGTCCTCTTTATCTTTCTTTCTCTGATTGTACTGTTGGTAAAGAGCAATACACACAGCAGAAATTAAACCGACATAATTAGCAAAGAATCCTAACCAAGCGTTCTCATCTGCATTCACTCCCGGAGCTTGCCACGAAAACAAAGCATAATTTAAGATGATTGGCAGACCCACAATCAATATAATTAAGTATATGAACCTCTTCAAGAAATCACCTTACCTATCTCAATTCGTTTAAATCAAACTTGCATTTTACAGTGCTTCAACCCAGTTTACAGCAGCCTCAAAATCATTGATTGCGCGCGTGGTATCACTCCCATTCGGCATGAGAGAAGAGTGCGCGATTTTATGGCGAAATTGATTCCTGTGAGAATTGATATTTGTCCATATTGTAGAGTTGTTTGTTGGCAGAGATTGTCCAGTCTTCTCATTCAATTGTGTATTGCATCTTCGATAAAAATTAGTCTTTGTACTATTCAAGTAAGTATCAATTTCTTCTTGCGTGTTACCATTTAAAGTCATTTTCTCAATGATTTTTTGTTCTACAGCAACTTCGAGAGCTGCGGAACTATTAATGATGGCTGAACGGTACTCTCCTCTTTCTGCAAGATTGCGGGCCATAATAATCAAATCTTTAGTAGGTGGAATATTGAAGTCATTTAATAGCCTTTCTCTAAATGTTTCAATTTGATCACTATCAATATCAGGTAACCATTTTCGATATGGCACCAAGCTTGGTGCTTTCCCAACATGTTTAATAGAATCATAAAAATAACCGTCAACAAACTGTAATGATTCTGTTCCCTTAAGAGTATGCATAGTCATTGTTTCAACAAAAAAGTCATTTCGTAAATAAGAATATTGCTTTATAAATTGATTTAAAGCATTGTAATATGGATAAACTAATCTACTAAGTTCATTTAATCTTTTACTAACAATGTAATCTACTTTTGCTTCCAAGATTTGATCTGTAGTGTATGAATTAAATTCTGTTGTAGCCATTCTTGTTAAATCACTTGTATCAGTATAGCCTGTACTTTCTCTTATCATTCTTGATTTAATTTTCTCAATTAAAACTTCGCTTGTGACAACTGTATAGTGTTCTTCAGTCAGCGATAACTCTTCTTCGATATGACAAGTAATATAACTTTTACAAGGCTCAAATGCGTAATTTGGAATTCGATTGTTTATTATGTGACTTTCCAGGTCTGCCCTCTCACCTTCCAAATAATTAGGAGACTCTTTACTAGCAAAAGGACTAATGTGTACTCTGAAAAAATTGTCACTTAGATTTAGAATAAAATCCTTCTCTTCTGTTGGACTAATTCTCGTTTTCACTGGATAATCTCCATTTGGTAATTGAATCATAAAGGGAAGTTCATTAGAAAATCTTACTTCTAATTTCATTTTTAATTTTCCTCTCCTTTCTTATAAAACATCCCTCTCGTTGCTCATCAGAATACCTGTTCACAGTAATCGGATAATGGTATATCTCGATATCCTCTACAATGAACCCTCGTCGCTGAGCCGCTAACAAAGTCTCATACATATTCTGTCGTCCTAGGGTTATCTGTGTGTATGTAAATCTTATCTGCCCTCAATCCATGCTCACAGAAATACTTAACCAAGTCATATCCATTGGGTAACTCTACACCATCTACATCCTCGCCCAGATCGTGGTCTAATGTAAGAATGGCCACCTCTTTGGTCTCTAGGATATGTACTGCTTCGTAATATTGTACGAGCGTAATATGTACGAGCGACCATGAAGCCATCTGGACAGTCTCTGAGGTCGTCTACGTAAAGGTTGATCTTATCTGTCATGGTCGCACATCCTTCCTCGTGAAACAATTCTTTTACTTTAATACCTCTATTACGAATTCATCAAAAAACGCATACGTGTCCATACATAATATAGAACTCTGATCAAAATTTTCAATGTTTATTACGATAGGTTCTTCTGTCTCAATTTCATCTAGGGCAATTCTAAATTCTTTTTGATGTTCAAAAAACAAATCTTTTGTGAAAATAGATTCTATATTTCTATACTGATAATTTAATAACCTTTCAGCGCCATTGAGATTAAAGTCAGTATAATTCACTAATCTTGCATCGTAGGAAATGTTGTTAGTTCTGAAATGATTTTCGACAGATTCTTGAAATGGGAAAGAATCGATAATTACAGCTTTACTCCCGAATGATGACAACATCAGTTCTTTTACTTCTTCCGTGAAATGGGGTTTTACTATATAAGATTTTGTAGATTCATCAACAACAATAAAGTCGCTACCTTTTAAAGCAGTCATACAGTAGATGGGGATTCTACTAAAAGAATAATCTCTTATGATTGCTTCAGGTGTTATGCCTTCTAAAATAACTTCCTGTGTATCATCGTCAAGCAATTTAAAATCTATTTCCCTGATTACATTGCCCCCATCGTACCTATCTCCTTGGCCTTTTAATTTTGTTCTGTTTTCTAGTTCAACAAAATAATCGATATTATTCATATATAATTGTCCTTTTGCGATACTATCCATAAACTCAGGCTGCGTAAATTTTACAAATTGTATAATACCGTCAACAAACCCTTCGATATCTGATACCTTCATTTTACCCTCCTTTACGAAATCGCCATTTGATCAGATGTCTTGCGAAGTACCTTGTGTAGACTCCAATACAGAAATTCGCTCCTCAAGTTTATCTCTATTAATATTTTTTTTGTCCAATAGATTGTGCGTTGCGATTAAAGATCGATAATACTCTACTCTATCTAAAGTTGGTCTATTTTTCTAAAAAATCAACAATATACGATTTCAAGTCCTCAATGAACAGAGGTGAGGAAAGAAATGCGTCATTAATTTCCTTATATTTTTCTTGTTCATTTCCTAAATGAAGATACTTGTTGTACACCTTCTTTATAATTTTATTGACATCTTCACCGCTGTAATCGGAATAAATATGTCCAAGATCATTTCGTACAAACTGATCCACATAGCGTGTCAAACTTGGGCGCGCGCGGTCTGACAATTGATCAAGATAGTTCATGTTAGTTTCCTCCTAGTTGTGGGATAAAACAGTCATCTTATCGCATATGTTTCAATTGAAGTTATACAGCTAAGATCATATATGACAATTTCATTGAATGTAGTTAATTCCAATCCTTTGAAACCTCTAGATAGTGTATAACCTTCGAATTTATTATCAAAATTAAAACCTGAATAACTTTCCTTTGGTTTGTACGAAGAAATTGAAGCAAATTCATCTTTAAGAATGCACTCTTCATTTAATTCCACTTTTAAAATATGTCTCCCATATTCAGCACATTTGTCTACATCTTTGGACAAATAAATCCCCTTTCCTAACCCCCCTCTGAGGAAAAAGTCCAATGAGAACCCTTCCCTTATTATAGATATTGCATTTACAGATGTAGTACCGTGAAAAGCCCTCATTAGAGCGAACATCTCCTATCGCAATTAAGTAAAATAGTTATTTAATTATCCTTAGTAAAATCGAATTCATCCAGAAGAAATTGTTTATCTTACTTTGATGTTCTATGTCTATTGCTACTTTCTTAAGAGTGAATTTATAATCATCGCCTCTTAATAACCCTCTGCTATACATCTTCTCAAGTTTGATTAGATTCACCCAAATTAATCTGTGGTTTTTGTTTCTGCAACCGTCAGATATTTTGTTTCCATTTAGAGATATTCCAGGTGACAGCGGTCTTCCGAATTCTAAGTGCAACAAATGATTATCTAGATAATTTTTCATAGCTGTAAATGTATCCGTCGTAGTTGAGTCTTTCAACTTAAATACTGTGAGGAGCACTAATTGATAAATAGAATAAGAGAATATAAAATCTTTAAAGAAACTCAAAATTGTATTGTCTTTAAATCCACCAATCAATAAATTAATCAGCATAGAACTAATTATAATTTCAACGAAAAATAACATATAGTGTTTTAAAATATATATAAAGTTACTTTTATATTTTCTTGCTGAGACAAATACTAATAGCACTAACATGAAAATCAATACATATAATAGGGTCTTGTTTATATCGTTTATAATCATATCCTCCTAGATGTTTATTTAGACAAGTAAACCTTTTAGACATCTACAAAAGTAATCTATAATTTACTTTTCCCTACTCGAAATTTCATTTCAACTCACTGTCGTAGGCATTTGCAAAAGCAATGCCCACAATTTGTACAAGATCATAGTCTGCAAACTTGGGATGCGTTTCTATGAGTCCATGCACAACATTTGCTGCTCTCTGTGCCAGTTCATCTTTATCCAGTTTCTCATCAGAATTAACTCTCACGTTCCTGTTTATGTATTCCTCAGTGTCATCCTGACTAGCATATAGATTAACCACAACTGTATATGAGTATCGAGCATTCTTGCTTTGTTCTTTAACATTTTCAGGCATCAAATAATATTTCAATTCTCTAACCTCACTTTCTCATCAAATATAAGTTTCCTCTTATTGCTAGACTTTAGCGTTCAATAACTCATAATCGTTGTTCTTATGATCCAAGATTATTAAATTCTCCAGTAACACTCTTATATTTTTTGAATCCAAACTGTCTTGCTGATATTCGATGCCACCAAAAATGAACTTTTTGATTTGAAATATGTCTAATTCAATTATAAAGCCACCTTTGATGTACTGTTCGAATAATGCCTTCATTCTAATATTGGTATGCTGGCTAGGCCCTGGTTTTAAATAACCAGAAATCCTTTGCTTTAAATTATCAGTCTCACCAATATAGACCATCGTGCACTGGGTATGGGGCTTGTATATCTTCCACCTGTATACAGCAGGAACATGATAAAACTTATTCATTGTCTTATCAAATGGTCGAGGGAAACGATAAGTCTCTATGTTTGCAACTGCATCGACGCTCTTCCACTCGAAATCTAGGCTCAAACTGTACATGTCAGTCTCCAATCAAATCTGTACCTCCTTCGAGTAAAAGATTCGTTTTACCATAATAATTTCTAAGCCTACTCTAAGCCAAGGCCACTCAATACTTCCCTTAATTCTTTGGGACATTCGATTCTGACACCTCTCTCATAACCAACCCAAAATTGAATTAATCCCAATTGATCCAGGGAAGTAGATACATCACTAATCAATTTTCTTATCCTTGGAATATCGGGGTTGGCCAATACCAAGAAAGTCGTTTCAGATTTAATTTCAAGCTTCTTCATAAGATAAAATATCTGGGCACTTGCATGTACTTTAAGCTGTCCACTATCAAACACATTCTCTGTCTGATTGTTTTTTCTAGACCCCTTTGACTCAATTATAAATGAATAGCCTTTCATTTCAGCATGAACATCGTATCCTTGCTCTCTGTCTATTGCTACCCTTAAAATGTTTGCTCCCTTACCTCTAAGAAACTCAGCAACCGCAAGATTCACTTCGTTCTCCGTAATCGAAAAAGGATCTGAAGTTTTATTAATTTGTGTAGGCAATCAACCCAACTCCCTAGAGTTACAATGAAGTCTAATTTTATTTTGTTATATGAAGTACATACTTTTCAGTTACTTTTCCAGTCGATATTAAAAGATTGTTTCGGCCATTTTTCAGTGTCTCTGTCAAGTTAACAACAAAGTGCTTTTTTATGTAGTATTTCGAATAAAACTGAGCCATTTCTCTTTGTGGTTGATCGTTGTAAAGCACCTTGTCATTTAACACAACTAATAGTGGTTCGGCACTATTCACGTATCTGCCATAGATGAACATATCAACTTTATCTCCTCTGTACTTCGTTAAATCAACCGTTGGGTTAGCTTGATCATCTAAGTTCACTTCCTCATCGTATCCGCCTCCCACATCATCAATCATTATTCCTAGATTCATACCGTAGAAAAATGTGTGCGAGTTGCCGAAGACATTTTCTACTTTATACCTCAGGTTATTTGGTAATTGAAGTAAGAAAGAGACAATCAAAATAGCAATAATGCCACCAATAATCTTTTTTTTCATTTTAATCCCTTTCTAATGATGCTAAAAGAATTGTTTTTCTATTATTACTCGTCCTTATCTATTGCGTGTTTAGCATTCATCACGCTAGTAAGGTAATATTCAAATAATCCACGAAGTCTTTTATTTTCAATTTCCATATACCTTACGTTCAGTTTATTTAAAACTAAATCATGGGCTTCATCCTCTGTCAGGCACTCCGGTCCCCCTTGTAATACTCCCGCATTTGACCAACCCAACAGAGCATTCTTCAGAGGTGCCTTGTAGTAATAATTCATTTTTTGCCCATTCTTATCTTTTCTTTTGCTTCTTGATAGATGTCCGTTAAATATTCTGCCTTGAATGTTGGCGGCTTTTCCAACATAATAACAAACCCTATCATCTTCTGAAGAAAACATATACACACCAGAACCTGTTGGCAACAGTTCTTTATCCGTACTTAACTTTAAAGGACCTTGATTTAAGAATTCATGAGCCATACTGTTGAGATTTCGTTGCCACACTTGATCACGAACTGCCACTATGCCACTCCTTATAAAAGTATTATTTCACTAAGAATAACTCCGCAATTTAAATTGATATATCCTTAATAATGCACTCACTTTTCTACCACAATTATACAACAAGAAGTATCTATCTACCTATATTTTCTGAATATAACTGTGTTAAGTGGTAGTCAGTTTGACTACTACTGATTCTATCCTTGCATTTTCAAGCAGAGGTATTCATATTGTATACATGAGAAAAAGCACCCCGAAGGATGCTCTAAAATTATAGAATAAGTAATTCACCTGAATGCTCATCATGCATTGTTGGGATAACTATTTCTCCATTAAGTACAAATACTGTATACTCATGCAATCCTGGGGCCAACTTTTTTGAATCACCAACCATAGATCCATCTTCCTCATAAACTGGATTTTTGTAGATCCTACCCTTTTGGTAAATATAATGTGAATCCAATGAAAGTAACTCACTATCTCCAAAAATCCTTATAACTGGTGTTTCATTTGTCAAGTATCCTACAGGTATATTTAAAACATATGGAGTGCTCTTTTTATTCAGAGATGCAATGCGATAAGGATTAATTTCACAATGGACACTATGCGTTAAGGCAAAATTCTCTTCTGTAGTAAGAAAACTTTCAGAACACTGATAAAGAAAGACCATATTTGCAACAGATGTAGGGTTTTCAACAAAATAATTTTTAATCCATTCAGAACATTTATTGACCGAAATGCTTAATGGTAAATGAATGTAAATGATATTCACACTATTTTCTTGAGTAACATGCCTATTTAAATTTTTTTGAGCTTCGTCAAGTTTTGAATGTAAGTTCCTTTCTTCGTTCTTATGATACTGACCAATTATCATTACTTGGTAAGAGCGCATAGTGAGTGCAAGTTCTGCAATTCTACTGGATTGTCTAACACGAATTGTCCAACCTCGAACATCAAGTTTAAGAGGTATGGGAATTCTATTATTTCTGTTTGAGCGCTGAAAGCTTTGGATTATCAGTGGTAATTGTTTCCTGAGATCAATCCAATCTTCTAAAAGAGGATACTCATCGAAACTTGCAATGAAAAACTCTGCATATCTCAATTTGTTTTTTTTCATCAAATCTAGAATTAAAATTTCTGTTTCCTTGCTTTGTCTTTCAAATTCCCTATCATGCAACGATCTACCATAACTTTTACAAGACACTTTTGTTTCTCTTAAAGTTGAGAGTATGGTAGCATCGAATCCAGGTTGTGAATTAGGTGCGGGGTGTAAGGAGGAAGAATTGTCAGCAAAGAAGCTAAGCCCAATAATTTCGAAAAATGCACCTCTACGATTATTTTCATCCGAACCCATAATTATTTTTATCTGTCCTTTTAGCCAACTTTCATTTATTTCTTTCATTCTTTGTAGAGCAGTTCCGAACGTTAAAAGCTCAAGAGTAGAAAGGTTATCCTTCCTATTCCATAACAATTGTAATGGATGTTCCCCTTTTTTATCCTGCAACCAATTCTCCTCAAAAAAGCAAGCTATTTCTTTTAAAGCCGTGTCTATTTGATCTCTAGGTACATCAGTACCATAACCTCTTAACATACAATCACTCCCTATGTATGGTAGGAATATTGTACCACCTACACTAGCTTAATAGGAGTATTAGAGTTTTCGAATATAACCGTTACATTAGAGTTCAGATGTCGTGAATTGCGACTTCCGAAATATGAATCATGTTACAACTGATCTGCACGAAATTCGAATAGGTTGATATTCAACGAACGGTTATAATGGTTCGACAATCGATTATAACTTCGTTACAGTTGAAAGCAGTCAGCGAACGAAAATCTCCGTTGGCTGTCTGTATTTGTCTAACTCATTTCTACTGTGGAAACCAGTATCTTATTCTGTGATTTTGCCAGATTGGAATGAACGAATGAACACATATGGTCGTATGTCTCATTAAATGCAATGATCACTGTCGACCATACCGACCGCCAACTTTGGCGAGTCAACTCAAGTTCAACCTGAAGCCGACCTCTTTTTAACTTTGAAGTTAGAAAGTGATTATTTCCGTTCTCAAATTAACGATGTGGCTTCAACCCACACTATAATAGTGATCATCTAGTTTATTATAATGGTGAAGTCCACTATGACCGTCACAACTCAGCTCGATATGGTTTCACATAATGATAAACGGTGGTACACAGTTTACAACGCATGTTCAATACGGACACTGTTTAAAGTTGGACATAGCTTCCAATAAAAGGTGTATGCTTAACCTACTACCTTGGCTCAGTTACCGTCAATCTGGGTGGAACTAAGCCCCCCTCAAACTGAGGGTAACTGAGTTTATCACGATTTCGCGGAGAAGTATTGTTTGTGTTATTGCTTGAATCAGATTAACAATAGGTGATATTCCAATGTGTACAAAACTTTCAATAAACAGATTCCGAACAAAAAAGGACAGCACCCATTTGTGCCATCCCTCATACATAACATTCAATTTTCATCATCAGTCGTTTCTGCTTCCTGATCGATACTAACTCCTTGCGTATATCCATCCTACGTTCAACGGTTATGTCTAATCTCGATCCTTCAGCAACCAGATGGCTATACCTTGAATCAATTGTTATAGGTTTGGGTCTAGGTTGTTTCTTTGGCTTGATACGATTAGCTCTGCGTTTACTAGTAGGCGACTGATACGGAATTTCCGTATGATTCAGGCTCATTATCGTTTCAAATAATGAATCTCCATTATACATCGAATCTCATTCTCCTCTATCAATACTTGTTTTCATTTGGTAGTGGTCTAAGCACCTCACGAAATAAATCTGCAAACAATGATTCCAGCCAACTCAACTCTTCACTAAACGGTGGTAGCAATTTAGCATCAAGTAAGTCAATCATTGTTTGATATCGAATATCGCTTTCTTTTGCCCTTTCCATCATCCCAATTAGCATAGCGGTATCTAACCCATACGAGACAAAATATTTATTATGGCTTCACGAGTATGTTGATAATGATCATACTTCCATGCTGCCTTTTCATCTGGTGGCAAGTTGTTATAGTCTGACGTGTACAATTCCTTTACTTTCATCTGCCCTGTTAACCTCCATTCTCTTGTCGTCAAATGAAATGAAATAAAACTAGGATTTCACAGAGAATATTATATCCATATTTAGTTGTTATAAGAATTTATTAAACATAGGTACAGTACAGTATTTATGTATAGAATCAATTGTGAGATGCATTGCCGATTGCCCTGACTACATGAATGTGTCTGTTCAGCTTTCGTTGCTCGATTAGATGTTCAATGGTTACACCATATGTCCTCATACGTTCAACACAAATAGGTGAAACCTGTTCTTTAAAGTATTGTGTGAGAGCCTTTACAGGATTGAGTAAGAACATATCTTTGAAATCCTCATCTCTCATGGGATTCAATTCAAGCTGTTCACGTCTGAACTGACACAAAAGGCTAAACACCTGAATAGATGTTGGATAGATCGGAACCCTTGCCATAAACTGTTGACGCAATTCTTGAGTTGTGAGAAGTGCTTCAATTCCATGTATAATATTCAATGCCTTTTTAGGAACTTCGCAAGCAACATATATCTCATTCAGTGTCCAATCCTGCTTTTGATCAAAATAGTAAATTATCATTGTGATAACTCCTTTCGCAACATGTTGGGAATTTGCTAACCTAAAGTTGCAACAGACTTTAACGCTATCCATGTACCGTTACGTGTACGTATACATAATTGTCGATTGATCAGTTTGCCATGTTTGTACATTTGTATCGCCCCCTTCTGCTGCGCAAAATTTTGAAAACCTACAATTTATAGTTGTTACACGAATAATAGTTACAGTACATTGTTACTGGTGTGACTCTCTTTTCGAAATCGGAACTCAAGTTCCAGTATGTTTTTGATGATGAAAAGTTGTAGATAGTGTACAATGTGTACACAGGTGTTAACGTTTGATACTCATAATTTGATTCGCATAAACGAATAATCATTACTCTTACATAATATTCGCTCAAACGAATCATGTCAACTGTTTTTTAGGGGGAATTTCTAGTTGCGCGTTCTGAGAATTAAACTTAAAGATTTACTAAAACAGAGAAATATCACTCAAAGACAATTAGAAGGCATGTCTGGAGTCAATCAAGCTAGAATATCGCAACTCTGCAAGCCGGGTAGACAAGAGATCAACTTAGGTATCCTTGAGAAAATAGCTGCTGCCCTAGATATCACAGACATATCTGAACTGATTCAGTTTGAAGAAGTAGCAGACATAGATCATGCACCTGACTCAAGATGAGTTGGGTGTTTTTTCTATTTTCTCGCTAATCCCAATTTTCTAATATATGTATGTTCCATAGAATAATAGAGAATACTACTTTATTAAAATAACTCTAGGGTGGGATATTGTTTGGAACTCTTATCTGCAAGACTCAAATTCCTCAGAGAAAGAAATGTATTATACACGTACCAAATTGCTGATAAACTAAGGCTCTCAACTTTAAGCTACGAAGATCTTGAAAATGACAACGCAAACCAGATGTAGACATGCTTGCTAAACTTCCAGACATACTGGGAGAAAGTGTAGATTTTTTAATAGGTGTATCAGACTATGATAAGCGAGGTACACGTTATAAACGTCAATATATGCGGAGTGTGGTAGGCTACATTGTCAGTGAGGAAAGAATTAAGGAACTCCAATAATATATCCACCGAAAGCCCTCCAGCTTCCGTACTATTTACAATAGAAGCTATTCGTAAAGAACACATAAGCGATATGTTAAGATTCAAAGTGCAACAAAGAGAATTAAAAGATACTTTATACAATCATCTGAGAAAGATACCGTTTGTCTCCAGTAAAACTTTCCGCAAACTTGAACGAGAAATTGCTGATAAAAAGTTAGAAATCCCCTCTGACTTTAGTAGTTTTTATCCACCACTTCTAAGCTTTGATTGGAGACTTACAGAAGTTAATATGGAGTATAGACCGAATCCTGAGGAATAAAATAAATCTTTTAGAAGGATAAAAAAAGAGAGGATTATTCCTCTCTTGGGGTTATGGGTTTACCGCAATTTCTTCTGGTTTAATGTAATATTTAATGTATGGAATATTGTTTCCCGTCCCAGCAAAACGATAACCTGTTTCGTGTTCATAAGAAGATATAGCAGATCGAAGATTTTCAATTGAAGCATAACCGAACAAATCAAGAATTGACTCCGCTCTTCGTTTTGACTTTAGCCTTGCTAATAATTTAATTGGTTGTATGTAATCCCTATAAATAAATGTTACTGGAAACCATCCACCGCGATCAGGTGATACATTGAGCATTATTGAGAGATAAAACAATATCATATCTGCATCTAGTAGTTCCTGCTTACTGATGAAAGTTACATTGATTCTTTCAGTTATTAGGAATGCTGTATAGCTTATTTTTCTAGAACCAATTCTCTCGTTTCTTGATTCTAAGGAAGAAAGATGAAACCTTAAATCAGTAAACTTCCCTTCGAATGTACCACGTTGATAATCAAACATATAACTTGACGATACCAATTCATTGATAACTCTGTATTTCGACTGTTTCAAAAGAACCGCACATGCATAAATATATGATTCTTGAATCAAAAACTTATAGTGGTCACACTGAAAGTCGCTGGAATTACCTTTACCTCTGAATTCGGTGAAGACAAAGATTCTTTCAAAAAAATCAATAAGCCATTCTGTTTCGATTATATCATTTTCGCTTAGAATTTTAATTGTCTCAATAAAATTATCTCTTAATGGAATAGTGTTATTCAATTTTTCAATAATTTTTTCATCTGGAGCTTGCATATCGAAATCTTCATAGTTAATACGTAATTGATCCAAGTCCTCAAAGTAAGAATCAGAAAAATTAGAAGCCAAAGCTGACAATCTACGTGGATTACTCTCTACAGCTCTACGCATCTGGTGTACTATACCACCAGTTTTCAGAAAGATTGTAGCTTCTTGATCATTAAAGACTCGTCTTTTCCCAAGTGGCGGCTTCCTGTATAAAGGGGCGTTTTCAATATTTCTAACCAAGTGTTCGTAACTGTCCTCAAATTTCTCAGCATCTGACATGTCTATATATATTCTTGATTTAAGAAAGGTTGGTAAATATGGGTTTCTGTCTTCATCCAATTCTGAAACAATAGGTATGATTTTGTTTTGCTCAACATTCTCCATAACTTCAGGAGTAATGAGAAGTTTTTCTGTGCCTACTCCTCCTTTGTTGCTGTTTGCCTTAGACTGATACCCCCTATCACAAATAACAAGAACCTTGTCTATCTCTGGGGACGTCACCATTCTCTCCATAAAGGCAAATTTATCATGCCCTTCTTTCAGATCCCACTTATCCAATTTCACATCTATTCCATCGGCCTCCCTTAACCTTTCAGCTAATTCATAGACCCATTTTTCGTGTTCAGGAGTAGTCCAACTATATGATATAAATACTACAGGAATCTTTGAGTTCTGAAGTGCATCCATTTCTCTTATTTCCCCCATCAAGTTAAGTTGCAATCAAATTTATTATACCATCAGATTTGAAAACTATGGAATTTATAAAATCAGACTTTCTCCTCTAGTAGCTATTACACACCCGCACAAGTAAACAAAAAGGTTGACGCAAATGTCAACCTCAATAGCCTATCCTATACCATAAATCAAACTTAAATTCTCCATATTCAGAAAGCCAACTTTATATCTTGAATAGGCGTACGAACCATCTGGCTGCTTGCCTACGTTATAATGCTCACAGATCGTATAATATTCCTCTCTCTCAAGTTTTCCATGCTTGATATACAGGTCTCTTGCCATTTTTAGCATTCCACTATTTCTAAGGTTAGTAACAGTCAATAAAGGTAAGCTGTGCCATTCTGCAATTTTAGACAATCTAGACTGAACAAGATATCTAGATGCTGGTTCATCTATCCCTTGCTTAATACTAGAATTAACAGCAGATCTGATTATATAGTCGTTATCAATTAACTCATTAGAATCGCTTTTGATATGTGCTTTGAGAACACCATTATTTTTGATGTACTTCTCTTCTCTATTGGCTATTCTCAGTATATTGTATAAATAGTCTGATATAGTTATTTCTCTGCTTTCTCGTCCTTTTCGAGTATCATTATAAAGCGTTATTTTAAATTCATCCTCTGATCCAGTTATGTGTTCCATCTTCATATTAAGCAATTCATTGTTAGCCTTACCCATTATCCCCTCAAATAGTGACTGTACAATTAGCTTATCCTGAAAATTTAAACATCCATCTACAACATTCCCAACGTCTTCTTCACTGAACAATACTGCTCTGCTATCATCTACAAACTGGATGTAAAAGTCATTTCCATAAACAGCGTCAAGTGGATTTATATTGTCCTTACGCAAATCTTGCTCTATAGCCCATCGAATATAGTTCTGTATAATGCTTCCTGTAGTTTTAACAGTAGCAAGTTTAGTGGATTCTAACAGAAGTAATACTTGTTTGATTTCATTTAGATTAAAATCATATAAGTCCATTTCTAACCGTTTTTCAATAACAGATGCTCTACGAAGCACTCTAGAGTATGCTTCTTTTGTATTCACATTCTGTCTTTGCAGAAATCGCTCTTTTTGTGACTCATTGTAAAGATTATCATCATATATCTTTTTCACTGTTATTCCCCTCTGAGCGTAGATTCAAAGTGATTAATTATTTGATTACGGATACGTTTGTTTCCTGTGAGTGTTTTCTTAGCATTGAGAAGCAGTTCAAGTTCTCTATAGTCAAAAATAATACTTTCGATATACTTCTCTATCTGGTCTAAGCCTACATCATGATCTTTCATGAATTTTGAAAGTACAATGTATCCTATAAACATCAATGGATGGCTCATAATTGGAGTTTTGCGCTTATTAGCGTCAATTGAAAACTCATCTGGATAACTACCAACCAAATAAGTAAAGAAATCATTGAGATAATTTGAAGTTTTAATCACGTCTAACTGTCTGTCAAAATGATACATGCGATCAATTGAGTAACTCATGATATCAAAGGTGGTCAACTCTCCAGCTAATTCATTAACAGTTGTTGATGAAGCAATCCGTTTCCCTATCTCTGACTTCCGCTGGAGAATGGAAACTACCTTGTCAGACATTCTTTCCTGTGCAAGTTCATCTCTTCTTTCTTTCTTCAACACGTTTATTGTATTGATCTGTCCAAAATACTTTTGAGCTGTCTCATGGTCATATGACCTAATGGAGAGTATCATATCTAAATCTAAATTAGGATTCATCTGTAAAGCTGCTATAGCACCTTGTAAGCGGTGGAATCCATCAAGTATAGTTATAACTGCCCCATCGTTAATAGTTAGCGTTCTAGAGTCCTCATAGTACGTCACAGGATCAACTTCTGTAGAGTACACGTTTAAGGTAATCATATCCTCAAAGTAGTGATTATCAGCCATTTTAGTTGCAATCCTCTTAACACTTGTCTTATTAATAATTGGTGTTTTGACGACTCCTCCAGACTGGTTAACTGTATATTTAGCACCACGTTGAGTTTCGTAATCGTACACAATCAATTGGCTTTCAGACATTTTTACTAAATCTGCAATCGCAATCTTGGTTATGTAGCTGTCATATTTAAGCATAGTAGTGTCTGAAAATGAAATAGGTAACTCCATTCTTTTCTGGACAATTAATTTAAGGTTATCCTGAGCATCTCTAATCTCACGTTTACCGAAAAGTTGATTTGGATCTAATTGTTCATTACCTGTCACACTAAACAAAGCTTGGCATACACCGTACAATATTGAAGCGTCAATTTGTGTGATGTATTGTGCAACGTACTCTTCTTTTTTCAGGAGTGAGTCAATTACTTCTACAGGAACATTAAGCTCAATGAGTTGATACTTGAATTGATACTTGAGACTCTTAGAGGTGCTTAATCCTTTGAGTTGAGTATTAATTAAATGCTCAATATCTGACCTGTCTATCTTCATGTACATTAGCTCCTTCCATACATATAGTATGGTATCACAATTACACTAAAATAACATGGTGTAGTTTAAATTTATAGGTGTCAGTTGATGACACTTTTTGAGTGAATTTTGCACTTCCATAATTCGGAACCACAGTGTCACCGAGTGACACGATTGTGAATGGATAGGATTGACTTTGTTGGAGTTTCGGAAGACACGATTCGTTACATCCGAATGGAAAATAAAAAAGCCCACTAAGGGGCTGTATTTGAGAAGTCAGGCGGTTTAATATTCATCAACTGATTCCATGTCGTTTCAAGTATTCCGGTAAATCCATTTGCGGATAACTTGTGTGAAGTTACATTGGGAATCGAGTAAATTAGTAAACCTATAATAACTGCTAAAACAATAATTCTTGGTAATTGGGTTGTGTCAAATCTAATGCGTATGGTATCCATCTCCCTTGATTGTATAGGGATATTATACCATTTACTCGAACTCACTTTCTACTCTGTACGTAACTGCCTTGAGTAGTATCTATTATGGGATTAATTTCAAATCACATCACATTCGAAATATGGTTACGCACCGTTTTCTCGCTGATGAATAACTGCCCTGCGATGTCACGCGTTGTTTTGTCTTGAACCAGTAATTCGAATACTTCGCGTTCACGGTGGGTCAACAAAAATTTGCTTTTATGATCGATACCCTTCAATGTTCACCCCTCCTTGCTCGGGTTGTGTTGGTGTAACAAGGTTAAGGGGATACAGTCAACTCATCTTATGTCAGGTCAAGGGCGTTGGTTCAGTTTTATAAGAAAAATGGGCAGTAATTTGCATACATCCCTCTAAAATAGTTGGTGCATAGTTCAAAAAATTATGTATTAATCAGTTATTGTTCTTCCAAGCCCTTTCGGTATAACTCCAACGCTTAAAAAACTCTTTCTCATCAATTATTGAATGATAAACAGGTTCAAGAAAAGAAACAAGAGCATCCATCACATCCTGAAATGCAAGTTGTTCTTCAACCCCTAAACGACGCAGAAAAGCCTGCCACTGTTTTGTCCGACCTTCATTTTCAGCAAATTCTTCATGAAACAGAGGATGCTCTTTTTCAAATATTGTGCCCCGTTGTTGGAAGGTTTCGGACACTGCCTCGTGAAGGATTCGACCATCAAAGTTGTTCGTTGTTAACAGCGTATAAATATCATAAAAATCCTTCATCCGACTATTCATCACAGATAATGTGATCATGGCTTCAAATTTTTCTGAAATGACGGATTCCCTCGAGTAGGCTTGAACTTGTGGTGCTGTCATATCCAGGAGAACAGGATATTCAATAAGCTGGGGCTTCGGGACCACCACATCACCAAATCCGATATCAAACTGCAAACTTTTTCTCATCCGCCCTAAAAGAGCAGTTACTTTAATTCTTACTCCCTCATAATCAGCATCTTCTTTAATTCTCTCCGTTGTCAGTTCATCCAACTGAAATGCAATACCATCCGTAGGAACCGCTATTGAGCAAATGGAGACAAACGACTCTCTTAATAAATCCAGTTCATTAGCAATCTGTCTGGCGAGAAAATCAACGTCTTTGGTTGGACGTGCCTTGAATTGAGTTTGTGAGAACAAAAACAACCCGCCCTTTAAAATGAATTTATCCCTGTACTCAGAAATGGATAAACGATATAAGAAACGCTCTTGAAAATAAAGCAACAGCAAGGTATCAAATGCTTTTCCTGATTTTTTAGCTATATTTTTCAAACGTTCAGAAACAGAGGCGGGAATATTTTTAATTTCACTCATTAGATCAGCACCTCCAGATACTTTTGCAAAACCGTTCGAATTCGTAGCTTATCAGCATAGGAGACAAGCCTTGTTATATTCTTGTGGGGGGATTGAAGGTAATTCCTCAGCCCTTCCTTCATCAAATCAATTCCAATTTTCTCACGATACCTCACCATATCACAAATTGTTTTCTCACGATCATAAATTTTAACTGCCGAGCCATCAATATAGACTTCATCAATTCCAATTTTGTATTGAGCATCTGCCAAATAGATTACTTTAATAGGAGGATAGTCTGGAAGCTTTGGCTTTTTACCGCCACGATGAATAGCAATCTGATATTCCCATGGATTGTAAGTTGTCAGTTCATAGAAGGAGAGCGCAGAGAGAAGACATATAACTCCTTTGGGAACAAGTTTGGATACCTCAACCATTTCATGGGGCGGTTCATTAAATTGACCAGACTGTCGGTAAATCCCCTGTTTTACCCGTTCAATTTCACCAGCGGACTCCAGTTTTTTTATGTAGTAAGGGGATACGCCCGCTTCTATAAAATCTTTTGTTCGAGCAAAACCATGCTGTTCTTCAAATACTCGCATTGCAGCAACTACAATTTTCTCGTTCATACACTCACCACCATTCACATTTGCGCGTGCATTTCTTGCCTTATCTGGATCTGTTCAGAATTTTCTTTCCAAGTTCATTCTAATCCATAACTATTCCACACCCTAATTTCAATCCCCTTTATTATTCACTAAAAACTCTGCACTTAGACGTAAGAGCAGAACATAATTCTTTTAGGAGCGCAAGAATATTAGATGGTACTTCATTTCGTTAGTCTATTTAGTCTATATGGAAGACAAATATTCTGAATTTATTGAAGAAACATTCAAAGTGAATCCTGTTGAGATCATGTAAAACAAACATGCCCCTGCAGCAGATGTTACCATCTGCGCAAAGGCACGCTTGTTCATGTCATGAAAAACTACCGATCCATTCGATTCATGACACCACCGTTGTGATTACGGTTCATCAGGCCATCGTCAAGGATGCCATCACGGTTATTCGTATCTGTTCCGTTCGTTGGGAAAATGCGCTCCACCATCGATTGGAACGTATCGATCATGCCACTAACGGGCTTACCGTTACGAATATCTGTGGCATAGTTCTCGACATGCTCCACAAAATCCGGATTGGCTGATACATATACATTCTCGATGTTTGGTGCAAACTGTTTGATTTTGGCTGAAATCTTACCCTTAATCTCAGCTGATGTGTTATCGTCCGAGCTATCTACACGTTGTCCCTCACTTTTCATACCATAATGCCCATCGTCCGTCCCACGTGCTTTGCCGCTGTTTGTCAGACCACGCATCATACCAACGGCGCCTGTGCCCATGGTTCCATAGATGCTGCGGTCATTCCCCATATGGCTGCGATCCGTTGCCGAATTTGTGTTCAGTCCTGGAGCAATTCCACTAGTGCTGTACGGAGACATTGTGCCCGTACCACCATTCACACGCATACCACCCATATCGTGATTCATGTTGCCCCCACGCATGGTATCACTGGCATGATTACGCATCTTTCCATTCAGCATGCTCGTACGACCATTGGACTTGCTCTCCAACTTGCCTGCATGACCATCTGCCAAACGAACCGCGACATAAGCATTACGATCCGTTAACATGACACGAGCGGATTTTACTTCCTTCATCTCCGTGATACGTTTTGCCAGCTCTTCACTGGATTTCAGGTCAGTCACATTGTGCATGCGATAACTTTTCGCACGGATTCCATCCATACCATTTGTTTCCACACCATAACGGTTAATGCCGTTGACTTGCTGACGAACACTTTGCGTATGCATATTGTTGGTATCCCGATTCGCGCCACAACCTGTCAAACCGGCCATTACAAAGATTGCAGTAGATAATGATAACGTAATAGCTGTTGCCTTTTTGACTGCTGGCATGTACTCATCCTCCAATGTTTGTTGGTTTTGGTCACAAAGATAGGATGCGCTTCTGTACGTACCGATATGCTGAAAGGATATGGTACCTTACCCTGTAGATTCAGGTATTCTGGTTTTGGTCTTTGTTTAGAAGTCTTTGGGTTTTGATCTGTGGACAGTGAAATTCTTCGCTATATAAAATAAAAAAAACAGTGCTGCTTGTTCGCAGCACTGCCTCGAAATCATATTTGCATCTCAACACAACAATATCACTTATCTTCCGCCCCACTCATTTCCCGTCTGTTGATGAGGAAGTCGTTTCGTCCTTCGGAGAACTCGATGACTCTTCTGAAGAAGTTGTGGATGCTTTAATTGTATCCGGGAATTTCTCTGCTTCCGTTAGACTTGTCGCATCCATGCCATATGCCCATTGACCATCCGGTGTAATGACCCAGATCTGATCCGATTCGGATGGCACCGTAAGTCCCCGATACACATCTCGAACTTGTTGCCCATTGACCGTCTGTTCGATAGACAGGGTGAATCGTGGAACCGAATTCTTTAGCTCGGAAGCTTTGCGCACATCATCTGCTGTCGACAAGTTTTTGATTTTGCCGATAAGAGATACGGCATCTGTGGCTTCAATCGTTTTTCCATTCAGTGTCCAGGTCTGTTCTGCCGCATCTTTCTCCGATGTCGATGTTAACATCCAGGTAGCTGCCTCACCCTCCCACTCCAGAGACCCAACATTTGTCTCATCCATGTTAAAAGGTGTAGTGTCCAACAAATCACGACGAGACAAAGCTATGCTGGTAATCGCCTCTGTCTGCACGGCAACCACAGGGCCCGAATCAACACGCACATAACGTGCATCATCTGCTGGAAGCTGGCCGCCAATAGCCAGTTTGATCTCCCGATTATCTTTGAGTTTGATATCCATACGTGTAGCATCAGTTCCTAATCCGTACTTATCCAGATCCGTCGGCGCTTCTTCCACCACCAGTTCCTGATTTGCACCACTCAGAGCATCCAGCCAGCTGCTTACACTGTAACCGTTCAGAGGATAGGCTTTTGGCTCAACCATGTGCCATACGCCATTATCAAGCGTCAGGGTCGAAGTTGCTGCTGTACCGGATGTCTCCTCCGTTGTGCCATGTATTGTAATGGATTGGATATCCCCGGATTGAATACCAAGCAACTTGGCTTGCACCGCTTCTTCTTCCCGAAAATAATTTTGACTGGCCGCGTACACCCAGCCCACAATTAGTACGATGACCACCAGAATTGTTGGAACCCATTTTCTCATACTCGTCTGCGCCTCCACCATAAGAGTACACCAATGATAACAAAGATGAGTGGGAATGCTACAATAGCCACGAAGAAAATCGTTCTGGCCTGTTCGCCATTCAGGTATGCCATCTCATACCCAGCTTGTACCCGTGGACGAATCGTCAATCCATTTTCTTTCTCACTCAAATAGTTTACCGTATTCAAAATAAAGTCCCGATTGCCACCATTCGCAATTTCCGAATCCTGCATGAAAATGGACGAGCCAAGAATAACCGCCTTCGGTTTACCATCCGTCGTATCGGCTGCATACCCTAATTCAACGGGTCCCTGAATGTCCTCTTCGGCATCATTGGTTGTTTCATTCTGCAATAAACCGCCGATATTTGTCTCCCCATAACTGTCATTCGAAGAATGAATTAACGGTGAAAGGGTATATTTATCCTGTTCTTTGCTGGTCAACGCAATCGACAGCGACAACATCGGATACAATTGGCTCGCAGCGAGTTTGTCCGTAATTGCATGTGTACCATACTCCGGCACCACCCAGAGTGGCCCCATCGTACTGGCTTGCTGATTATCCACCATGACCGCATGCTCATCAACGACGCCATAGTCAGCCATGAGGGCATCGATGTTTTTCCAACTGGATTTCATATCTTCTACAAATCCGAGGGATAATAACAGCTTGCCTCCATTACTCAGATATGTGCGAATGGCTTTCATTTCCGTATCACTGAGATCGCGTTGTGGGCCAATAATGGCGAGTACATCTGCATCTTCCGGAACCTTACCAGCTTGATTCAGCTGCAACTCTTCCGTCTGCACATTATTTTGTTCCAAGGAGGATTGCAGCGTAGTCATCTGAGCGAGACTCAACTCTTCATGTCCAGTCAAAAAGACCATTTTGTGCATCTCCGTGGATGACATATTCATGAGCGCCTGCGTAAGTTTTTCCTCACCTGTGAACTGATACGATCCATCACTTCCGTCACCTGTCGCGGTGAACAAACTGGCGATATCAATCACTTTGTGTTGATCTCCCTGCTCCAGCACAATGGAGCTGCCTGTTATGCCATATTTGGATGCAAGCGCAGGTTCCTGCGTCAGATTATATTGTTTTATTTTCAGCTTGCTATTGCGTTTCGTGTATTCCTCAACCATATCCGTGACCTCACGGTTCAGGACGGCGTTGTTGGCATTTTCAACCGTTAACACCAGAATGTTGACGTCATCCTTCACATTTTTGATCGCAGTAAGAGACTGGTCAGATAACGTGTATTGTTTGTTCGAGGTCAGATCCAGCTGGAAGCCGCCAAGTGAATTCAGGAACAGTGTTAGCAAAATAAAGATGCCAATCACCGCTACGGACAGCACGGTACTGTTGGTATGACTTAACCATTTTTTCATCTTCTCACCTCCACCGCTTCCGTTCCACAATTTGAATGCTTAACAGCAGAAACACACCCGAAAGGGTGACATAATACAAGATATCCGGCCCACTAAGCACACCTTTCATGAAGCTGTCGAACCGGTTGGTCAGAGCAAACGGGTCCAGCCACTGCTGTAAAACAGAACCTGTATTGCCTGCGAATGAATCAAGCATCCACAAAACGAGCAAAATAATAAAACCCGCCACCGCAGACACCATCTGATGCTGGGATAATGTAGAAGCGAACAGTCCAATCGCCATCATGCTTCCGCCCAGGAAAAATAACCCCAGCGCAGACATCCATACCGTCGTCATATCCAATGTCCCATAGAACGACATGATGAAAGGGTACACGAGACTGCACAGGATGAGCACGACCAGAATGGCCAGAGAAGCAAGATATTTGCCAAAAATAATTTCTGTTACTCGTGCCGGAGAAGTCAGCAACAATTCATCCGTTCCTTGTCTAAATTCCTCTGCAACCAGTCGCATCGTTAACAACGGCACGACAAACAGCAGCATGGACAACGTATCGCCTAACACGAGACGATAATCGACAATACTCGGCTGGTAATATACAAAGCTTGAATAGAACAGCAGACTGGTCATCAGTACATATACGGCAAAAGCAAAATAGGACGTTGGTGACAGAAAATAAGCTTGCAGCTCTTTATTGCATACCGCCATCATTCGTCTCATTTGGAGTCCTCCCCTTTGCGAGCTTGGGGCGAAGCATCGGCTGATGTACCAACTGATGTTCCCGATATACTCGACGAGTCGATGTCCGAAGTTACGTCCAGATCCATCTCTGCCCCAACAACCTTATCCACATCTGCCGAATTTGCGTCTGTGTCTGTTGCCTCGGTTGTGGTCAGCTTCAGGAAGATTTGCTCCAAACTCAGGTTCTCCTTTTTCATCTCCAGTATCGGTAATCCTGCACCTGACAAAAGGTAGAACAGCTCCTCCCGGAAATCTTCCGAGTTTTCTCCAGTAAGCAGCATTTTAACCGTATCCGCTGAATTTGAAGTAAGTGAAGTATCTTTGCTGGTACTCACATCCGACGCTTGAATGACTTCACTCCGCACCTTCTCCCATGGTGTCAGCACATTATGTAATTGCTCCGCAGTGGCCTTCACTTCAATCGACACCTTGAACTGATCCCCCATTGCTGATCCGAAATGCTGAGGTGAACCATCCAGCACGAGCTGTCCCTGATTGATGATCAACATTCGATTACAGAGCGTGCTCACTTCAGGCAAAATATGCGTACTGAGCAGCACCGTATGATTCTCCCCGAGTTCCCGAATCAGATCCCTAATCTCGATAATCTGATTTGGATCAAGGCCCGATGTTGGCTCATCCAGGACCAGCAGATCCGGCTTGTGAATAATGGCTCCTGCCAGCCCAAGGCGTTGTTTGTATCCTTTGGATAACCCACGTACCATTTGTCTTTCCCGACCCTGAAGTCCCAGTCTGCTAACCATCTCACTGACCCGCAGCTTAACCTCACGTGCCGGGACATCTCGCAAATTGGCTATGAATTTAAGATAGGACTGCACGGTCATATCCGGATACAGTGGCGGAGTTTCAGGCAGATACCCAATCTTGGAACGAACACGCTGACCCTGCTCATGCACCGATATCCCATCCACCATAATGGAACCCGCGGTTGGATGCACATAACCCGTAATCATACGCATCGTTGTTGTTTTTCCGGCACCATTGGGCCCGAGAAAGCCAACAATCTCACCACGTTCCATGGTGAAATCCAGTTGATGTACGCCGCGTTGTCCTTCGTAGACTTTGCTGACCTGTTTCACTTCGAGCACATCATTCATCCTTTCCCGTTAAAATACCCGTGCACCATCGTTCGTTATATAAATTCAACTGAAAATATTACACTTGCACTCCGATGACAGAATAACCTTCCGATCACTGTTATCCCCAGATTTTTTTGATTCCTTCATTTCAGAAGGAAAAATCCGCTGATAAAGGTGAACGCTTCGCTTCTTCAAGTTATTTCTGCCCTCTCCGTTATCGTGTAAATGTTATGTTGAACTTATGTAATAGATGATAGACACGGGAAGTTCCTTGTATATTAAGGGAGCTATCCTAGCCTCAGCTTAATGACACTTAAAAGACAGCTTAAAAATATTTGTCCAAAATGTGAACATTCTGACCAACACCCACACCCTGCGCTTAAAGCCAACGTAACATAGAGTACAGGAGAATGTGCTCCTGACCAAAAGTCAGAGGGTGAATCGTGTGAAAGTATTATTCACGTTTTATGTTCCGAGCGGTGGCGTGGATACGTTAAATCGACTGCGCACCGCTGTTCTGAAACGCCATGGCATTGAAGCGCACCTATTGTATCTCAGCACAGGCTCGGGATTACAGAACAACAGTGATACACCCATTTTCACCGCGTCCAGTGACGAGGATATCCATCATATCATCCATACTCATCATTATGATGCCATCATTGCCACTTCAGACATCGCTATGCCCGGCCGTTTGAGAGGACTTGGTTATACCGGACGAATTATTTTTGAAGCGCAGGGACTCGGAGCACGCGATCAAGCTCTGGAAACGATACAGATGGGTGTCCCATACCTCCAAGCTCATTGTGATGCTGCCGTTATACCTCCCACAGACCACCTGCTGGATATGTTCATTCATATCTGTCCCTGGCTTCATCGGTTTGTTATTCCCAATATGCTGGATACAGACACCTTCGCACCAATCTTGGTGGATACCCCACCCTATCCGGTGCTGGCTTGGGTAGGACGACTTGAACACAACAAAAACTGGCGTGAATATCTAATCATATCGAGTGAAATCGTCAAAAAAAATCCGGAAGCCAGACTATGGTTATTCCACGATCCAACTTTGGCTAATCCAGAAGATGAAGTCATGTTCCGGCACATGCTGGCAGAATACGGGCTTGAGGATCGGATTGGCATCTTTATCAATGTTCCTCATTCTCAGATGCCTGCATATTATTCCATGATTGCCGCTTCAGGGGGCATCATGTTATCCACTTCCCTGCTTGAAGGATTCGGTTATGCCGTCGCTGAAGCCATCTCTTGTGGCTGCCCGGTGCTCAGCACGGATTCGGATGGTGTGCGTTCATTTATCACACATAATAAGACTGGTAAGTTTTATCCAATTGGAAATATAGAGGCAGCTGTAGCCGAAGCAAGGGACCTTATGAATAACAAGAAACTGCGTGAGTATATTCGCATTCAGGGCAGACAGCATATGAGCTTGTCTTTTTCACCAGATCGATATGCCATTTCTTTCCGTGAAATGATGACAGCACTACGAATTTTCCATTGAGCATAGCAAAAAAGGCAGTTCAGCAAAATTTCTCTGAACTGCCTTAGTATGGTTTTTATGATTTTTATGGTTTTTATGGTTTTTATGGTTTTTATAAAATCTCAGTGTCCCATCATCATCGCGGGATCAGGCTTGTCGCCATTTTGAAGTTCTTCTTCCGGCATCGGCTTAGGTTTGCGCAGAATCAGACTGAGCAAACATCCGAACAATGCAATACAAGCGGCCAGGAAAAACGTATCATTGAAACCAGCCACCAAACCATGAACGATAGCGGTCGGCTCTGTACTCGTTGTATTGTCTGCGATTCTTGAAGTAAGGAAACCTGTAAGCCCTGCAACCGCAAAGGACACGACCACTTGCTGTGCAGCCGCCGTGAGCGGTGTCACCCGTCCAACCAACTTACGCGGAGCAGCATTTAATACATGCGTATTGAGTGGCATCATGGACAAGCCCATACCCAGACCCATCATGACCAGAGCCGTTATAATCAGGCCAAGACCTGTCTCTGCCGTAATGGAGGACAGAATAAACAATGCTCCCGAAATAATACCCAGACCCACGAAGGCCAGAGGTCTAGCACCGATTTTATCAAACAATCGACCACCAAGCGGCATACCCACTCCGGAAGCCAATGCCTGTGGCAGTAGAATCAATCCTGTTTCCAGTGCAGTGTAACCTTTGATCTGCTGCAAATAAAGCGGGATCAGGATCATCGCACCGAACAGCGCCACTTGTGACACCCATGCGAGAATAATTCCCCGTGAGAAATCAGATGATTTGAATACCCGGAGTTCGAGCAATGGATTTTGATGACGAAGCTCCACAATAATGAACAAAATGAGCGCTACACCACCCACAATGACACCCGTCAAAGTTGTTGCAGACGTCCAGCTCGTTCCACCCTCACTCACACCGTAAGCGAGCATCGAGAACGCAATTGGCGCCAGAATCATGCCGAGCAGATCCAGTGCAGGTGTGCGTCCACGATCTGTATCCGGCAAAAACTTGATACATAGAATGAAAGCTGCAATACCAATGGGCAAGTTAATCAGGAAGATCCAGTGCCAGCTCAGTGATTCAATAAACCACCCGGACAACACCGGACCCAATGCAGGGGCAAGCAGCATCGGAATTCCCAGCATCCCCATGATAGAACCTCTTCGCTCAGGCGGAGCCAGACGAAAGACCATTGCCATACCAATAGGAGCAACCATGCCTCCACCAAGTCCCTGAATAACACGGTAAATGATCAATTGCTCAGGTGATTGAGCGATCGAGCATAACACAGAACCCAGGGTAAACATGGCAATGGTGAACAGGAATACTCTTTTGGCACCAAAACGGTCCGTTAACCAGCCTGCCAGTGGAATAACTGCAGACAAAGCCAAGGTGTAACCCGTAACCGTCCATTGGATCGTTTTAAGATCCGTCTCAAAATATTGAACCAGATTTGGAATGGCCACGTTCACCACCGTGCTGTCCAGAATAACCATAATCATTCCGACGATAATTGCCAGGAGTGGCAGTATAATGGCTTTAAGCGAAAACTCTGCCGGCTCCTGGGGTACTGCTGTTTGTTCTTTCACGTTCTCCACACTCTTTTCCAGCCAGGAGATCGCAGGCTTAGCCATGCGTCTCACTCAGCCTATATTGACGACTAATTTCAAACTATCGTTTTAAATCTTCGTTTTAAACTTTCGTTTAATACTGATCTAATTCTAATGAAAATACCTTTGCTGTCAAGCTATTTTTTTAGACAATTCTACTATGGATGCACCACAAAAAAATGGAACAGGCACCTTCCCTGCTCCACACGTTGGTTAATCATGATTATGCAATGATGTCCATATCAATCTGCAAGCTTCATCATCTGATATTCTGACAGTATGCCCAATGTCTGACCGTGAATACTTCTGCAATATATTCGAATAACCAGATGCTTCGGTGAAGAACTGTTGCTGATGATCCTCAGTTCATAAGGCTCGGATGACACATCCAGATTATGAATGACCTGATTACCGCCCGCTCCCCCCGAATTTGACGTTAGGTGAAAAAGGTGTCGATACAGTTCTCCGTGAATACTGGCTCCACCAACAAATACATCCGTCCCTTCCTCGCCGCCCACATAGGCCAACTCCACATCCATGTACTTGACGGGAACAAATGTCTGTAACAGATTCTCATGAATCTCAAGTAAATATACCGCCACTGTAGATCCCTCCTTCGGAGCACACGAACCTTCCTGTACATAGGATATGCTTCCTCTCGTCCATTGCCATTTGCATTCACCCATTTTCGACCAATTACACGGAAATGCCCGACCTTCCGGTCCTCTTTTTTCATAGAATAAAAGGATAGAAGCTCGGCCGGTGCAGGCCGTGACAAGGAGGTCGCTATGAAAGTTCTGCTCGTTACGTATTGGGAGCTTACACATATGGGAGGCATATGGACATATGTTAAACAACTGGCCGACAGGTTAATCGCACTTGGTGTAGAGGTTGATATCATGGGCACAAATGGTGCCAATAACGAAGTATATGTTCGTAATCTGAACCGAGCTTTCTCCAAGGATAAGGTGTGGCCCATGTTGCAAGCCAAACTCAATCCGACTGATCTGCCACAATTCACTGCCGATCCTCTTCTCGCTTATTATGAACTGAATAGATATGCCTTCGAGATGGCAGCCGCTTATCTGGGAGTGGACCACTATGACGTTATTCATGCGCAAGATCCGGTAGCTGCCGTAGCCATAAAACGCATCTTGAACCGCAATATCCCACTGGTTACAAGCTATCATGGCGCTCTTGCACGCGAAGCCTTTTACGATGCACAAAATTCCAACCCACAGCTTACTCTCCCTTCATATTTGCAATCCAAGCGTGGACGTTATTTTCTCTCATTGGAAGAGCGAAGTGCAGCACAGTCCGAGCTCATTCTCGTGTCAAGCCACTGGATCAAGAGTACGCTTACAGAACTTGCCGTTCCTGAATCAAAGTTCAGACAGATTCCCTATGCTGTTGATCTGCCAGCCTACCGTGCCTCAGCAGCTGTGAAGTTCCGCCAGCGACCACCTGCGGGCAAAAAAGTCATTGCCTTTACCGGACGACTTGAATACATCAAGGGCGTTCATGTGTTAATCAAAGCCTTAGCCAGTCTGAAAAATAAACGTTCCGATTGGGTCTGCTGGATCGCAGGAGAAGGCAATCTAACCGATGAATTGCGTTCACAGGCCGCGTCAACGGGTATTGGAGCGGATGTTGTGTTCTGGGGCAAGCTGGACAATATTCCTTCCTTCCTGCGCCATGCAGATATCTATGTCCAGCCCAGTCTGCAGGACACCCAGCCGTTCTCCGTTACCGAAGCGCAACTGGCAGGTGTACCTGTTATCGTCAGTGGTACAGCCGGCATGCCTGAGATGGTTGACCCTGGACGCACGGGATGGGTTGTTCCTCCGCAGGATGTCGACTCGCTCCGTGAACTGTTGGATGCACTACTTGAGGATGATGTTACCCGGAGAACAGTGGGTGCGGCGGCGAAAGCCTGGGCTGAACAACATCGTTCACTGGAAGTGATGGGATTGCGTACATTTCAAGTCTACCAAGAAGCCATCTACAGAGGAGGACATACAATATGACGTTACTTGTACCAAGTGATCTATACAATCGCTGGTTTTCGACTCCAGTTTCCACACCTCACATCAACGTGGATTACGCTGTAATGAATGAATTGATGAAAAAGCTGCCTAAAGGATATATATTTCCCGATCCTGCATCCATGGCGATCATGAATTCAAAAGATTGAGTTGTCCAATGATATGCCGTCTTCATATAACATGCCGAAATATCAAACAAGGGGTGTCCCATCTGTCATATGAATGACTGAGGACACCCCTTTCTCGCTTCAAATGTGTTCTAACGGACCGAGCACACGCTATTACAGATCGTTTTAATCTGTCACCAACTTGGAATACACATTCAGATCACTGAACGTTTCGCCTACCCTCTCGTATGCTCTGAGGGTGCCTTCGTATGTGAAATTGAGCTTTTGCAATAGCTTGATAGAATTCACATTATCGGGGTCAACCTTTGCCTCAATACGATTCAGTTTCAAAGTCGAGAATGCATGAGCTAACAAAGAAGAGATCGCTTCCGTCGCATATCCTTTCCCCCAGTGTGATCTGGCAATGTCATACCCAATTTCTGCTTTAAGATTGTCAAAATCCAGTGCATTATAACCACATGAACCTATGATTTCGTTGGACTCTTGCACAAGGATAGAGAACCGAATGGCCTTGTTTTCCTGAGCAAGATCATTCAGAAGATTAATCATGGCTATAGCTTGATTTTCATCCGTAAAATGAGTGATATTCATAAATCTAGTAACATCCGGATCAGACCAAATCTTAAACAAGCTGGCCGCATCCGACACGTTCATTTTTCGCAAATATAACCGTTCTGTGTATAACTCTGTAATCAATACTCTTACCTCCATTAGTTTATTAATAGTTGGGTTTAAGATATTGATATCTGCGCATAGTCCAGTCCCTTCCGTGTATGAATCATTTCATTATACAGAGACTTCAGCAATCGATCACCCTTTGTGTCCACGTATCTGTCCATAAAGTAAAAAAAGAGCTTCCACTTATAGCACTTAAAAAGTGCTTCATAAGGGTGCTCTCCTGTCCATTTAACACCTATTCCATTTCAGCCATCGTTGCCAAATCCATCTACTTCCAGTACCCGCCAACCTGAAGCAAGTTAAACAGAATAGGCCGATGCTTCTCTTGAACTTTTTCCATCTCGGCAACCAGTGCCTTGAAGTGACGTTTGGTTCCCATCGCCTCATGCAATCGGTAACACATCAGAGGTTCATTGTAGTAGAACAGCTCATACATTGGAAACAGCCTCATCCACATCTCATAGTCATGGGTGTAGCGAAAATCAGTGTCGAACAGTCCAAACCGCTCAAATGCTTCCATCTCTAACATGACAGTACAGCCGTTGATCGGACAACCTTCCAGCAGTACCTGCAACATCTCCAGACGACTGCCCACTTCCGGATGCACCGTATCCAACCATTCACTCTTCTCATTCACATAGTGGTAGGCACCATGGCAGAATGAAGCCTTAACCTCGCGCATAAACTTCAGTTGCTTCTCCACCCGATCCAGCAGCATCACATCATCTGAGCTGAGCCAAACAAAGTAATCCCCTGTTGCCTGCTTGATGCCCTCATTTAATGCTGTCGCGGTTCCACCGTTTTCTTTGCGAATATAGCGGATGGAATCCATGAATGGCTGTAGCCGCTCCACGTGCTCGGTTGACCCATCATCCACCACGATGACCTCGATATGCGGATACGTCTGGTGAATGGCACTGTGAACAGCCTGCTCGATATAAGCACAATTGTAAAAAGGAATGACGATCGATACTTTTGGCTCCATTCGGGCCTTCCCCTCCTCTTACTGTCTTAGGTAAAATGCTGCGCAAAGAGGGCGTTAATCAGCCATCTTTTGGCTTTCTTAACTGCCCTCCCTACGCTACCCGCCAAGCGTCGCTATTCGCTGCAACAGCGGTTCCCGATATCTGGACCATACCATGGATGCCTCTCTGCCGATGACATCCGCATGACGTACCGATCCCATTCCACCATGCCACCGATAGGCAGTAAGCGGTTCATTCAGGTATGGGAACCGATGACCGTTCAGTACAATACGCATCCAGAGATCCAGATCATGGGTGTAGGGAAGAAGTTCATCGAACAGCCCCACTCCGCTAAAGAGATCCTTGCGAATCATGACCGTGCAGCCATTCACCGGATTGCCGTTAACAAACCGTCGTAGTAAATCCATATCCGACATCGGTTCAGGCCCACCATGCATTTTGGTAACTGCCGAATGCTCGTTGATATAATGAAAGTTCGTATGGGAGACGAGCACATTCTCACGCTGCATAAACTCCAGCTGATAACGAATTTTATCCGGGTACAGATAATCATCCGAACTGAGCCAGGCTACATAATCACCAGAGGCATGGCGGATGCCATGATTAAGTGCCGAAGCCGTCCCGCCATTGCTTTTGCCAAGCACATTAATATAAGGAAGATAGGGTTGAAGCAACTCAGCATGCCGGGTTGAACCGTCATTCACAACAACGATCTCCACATCGGGATACGTCTGGTTCAGCGCACTCTGAATCGCCTGAGGCACATAAGGACAGTTGTAGAATGGAATGACAATGGATACTCTCGGATTCAACTTGTCGTCCTCCCTTGCTGGACACGAACATCACTCAGGATATCCTGAAGCGATGTGGCAAATGGAATCATCGGCTGCCAGCCAAGCTTGCGCAGCAGTGATAATTCCTCCTGTTTCCCCGAACCATCCGGACCAGAGGATGCCCCATCCCAGCGAACAGGAACTTCCGCTTCTGTCATGGACAACAGCAGATCTGCAATTTCACCAAGACTGCGCTCGACTCCAGACACCACCGGGTATACTGTACCACTGGACCCATGTATCAAGAGGGTTGCATACGCTCTGACTGCATCCCGCACATCCAGAAAGTCACGGGTATTGTCCCGTCCGGACAGACGGAATGCCTCGGTTTTGCCCGCCTGTTCACAGGCAACAACATGGCATGCAAGCAGTGAACAGATGCCTGTGGAAGGACCCGCACCAATCAGATTGCCTGGCTCCGCCAGCATGATCTGTTGTCCGAAGAGCGACATCCACGACAAGGACACCATCTCTTCCAGCGCTTTACTGAGACTGTATGGATGCGGAGGCTGGGGAATCTGGCCAGGTTCCGGCGTATATTTTAACCGCGATCCTACAATAACGGTTCGTGCTGTCGGACAACTGCGAAGCGCATCCAGCAGATACAGCACGGCCATCACATTGGTCTCCAGGACCAGTAGTGGATCAGACCACGAATCAGGCACTGAATTTTTGCCAGCGAGATGCAGCACATAGTCGGGCTGCACCTCGCCGATCAGATGACGTACTTGCTGTTTATCGTTCAGATCACAGACATGGACTTGTGCACCTTTACCGAATGAATACACATCCGGCCTCCGGACTACCGCTGCAACCACTGCACCCGCTTCCCGAAAATAAGATACGGCATGTCGCCCGGTAAAACCGGAAGCGCCTGTAATCAGCACTTTTTTGCCTCTCAGCTCTGCTCCATCCATAATGCCAACTCCTTCAGCATTGTAGAATAATCCGGCAGGTCTGTCTTCACATCCTCGCGAGTGGACACCAGCGTACGGTCCTGCACTACACTGTCATCACGCACAATCGTCACATCCTGCTTATCCCAGGTCTGCTTGAACAATACAAGCAGGTCATGCTTGCTGACAGGTGCCGGATGAGCTAAGTGGATCAGACCACTAACCGATGAGGCCAGGTAATGGTCTACCCATTTGGCCAGCTCAAGGGTGGTCACACCGTTCCAAAATACGCGGGTATACCCCCCAACTTCACCTGTGCTGGACATAAACCATTGCATCAGACCAATGCCGCCCTGGCGAATCTCGGGTCCAATGATGGACGTACGGATCGTCAGATGACCTTCATCCTGAACTTCGCCAAGTGCTTTGGTGATAGCGTAAGCTGAAGTCCCATCCGTAACATCATCTTCCCGGTATGCTCCCCGTTCTCCACTGAACACACAGTCCGTGCTGATATGAATCAGGCGTGCACCAATCGTATCTGCAACCCGCCGCAGACGATGTGGCAGGAAACCATTAATATGATATGCAGTAATTTTGTCCTCATCTGCGAAGTTGTTCAACACACCTACAGCATTAATAATCACATCCGGGTGCACAGCTTCTACCAATCGATCAACCATGAAGCTGTCGTTCACATCCAGGAGCAGACCATTGGGGTCTGTTACATCCCGAGATGTGTAGAAGACGCTGTGTACACCTTGACGGCGGAAATAGTCGACCAAAATATGGCCGGCCATTCCGTTTCCACCAAGTATCAGCAGTTTCATGACAAGAATCCTCCGCGTTTCAGAATTTCACGAATCTCCTCTTTGGTCATGAGTTGGTGTTCAGAACTGAAACTGTTAAAGGAGACCGGAGGACAATTGGTATAATGTTCACGCAGGCCCGGTATGCCCAGGGTAGGAAGAATTACCAGGTACTGCTCATCGTAGACAACGGTGGTCATGCTCTCGAATTCACTCATCAATATTTCATGGATTTTCTCCCCTGGACGAATGCCCCGTTCTACAATGCTCACATTCTCCACACCGGAATCCTCAATCAGTACTTCCGCGAGATCAACGATTTTGCAGGTAGGCATCGTCATGACAAAGATCTCTCCGCCGACACTTTCCACCGAAGCTTTGAACAGCAAGGTAATTGCATCCTTCAGCGTAAGAAAGAATCGAGTCATACTCATATCCGTGATGGAGACCTGCCCTTTCTGGCGGATCTGATTCTTGAACAGATGTACCACACTTCCGTTTGTTCCCAGTACATTCCCGCCCCGTACCGTAACAAACTTGGTATCGCTGTGTAACAAGTTTGCATATACAATTAATTTCTCGCCGATCGCTTTTGTCATGCCATAGAAGTTGGACGGATTGGCAGCTTTGTCAGTCGAGATATAGATTACTTTTTCCACCTTGTTCTCAATAGCAGCCTCAATTACGTTCTGTGTACCAATCACGTTGGTTTTGAGTGCTTCGTACGGTTGGTCTTCACACACCGGAACATGCTTGAGCGCAGCCAGATGAAATACATAGTCCACATGCTGGCAAGCCGCCGTCAAGGCGTCCTTGTCACGAATATCTCCAATCCGGAAATGAAGACGCGGGTCTTCAAATTCACGACTCATAGCCACTTGGCTAGACTCGTTCCGGGAATATACAATAATTTCTTTGGGCTGCTGGGGCAGTAGTTGAGCCACAAGTTCATAACCCCATGATCCCGTACCGCCAGTCACGAGTATACGCTTATTTTCAAACATGCATTTTCCCTCCAAGCAGAAATTTAACCACTTTACTGGATACATCTGTGGCTTTGTAACCTTGCGGGCAATCCCAGTCGCTAGACATCTTTGTCATGACTTTCACGCAATCAGCGATGCGCGCGGCATCCAGACCGGAGACTACATTGCTGCCGCAATCGACCGTTTCCGGCCGCTCGGTAGTTCGACGCATCGTTACGGTCGGCACGCCCATAATGCAACACTCCTCCTGCACGGTACCGCTATCCGTAAGTGCACAGCGTGCATGACGTTCAAGCATTACAAAGTCGAAGAATCCAAACGGCTCGTGAAACTCCACCAGCGGGTTCATCTCCAGATGCAGATGCTCCGCAATCCGGATCGCTGTACGCGGATGAATACTGCAGATCACACGCAACCCGTGTTCCTCTGCGACCTGGTTCAGTCCTTTCATAATCTCCAGCAAATGAGGGGCATGATCCACATTCTCAGCTCGATGGGCAGTAACCAGGAAGTATTGCCCAGACTTCAGCTTGAGCTTCTTCAGTATTTTGCTGGAACTTACTTGCGCGTCGTAGTGCTGCATGACTTCATAGATGGGATTGCCCGTTAGCACGATGCGCCTGCTTGGTACCCCTTCGCTGACCAAATGTTTCTTGCTCTGTTCCGTGTAAGGCATATTAACGGTGGAGATGGCATCAATAACCTTACGATTTTTCTCCTCAGGCACATCCAGGTCAAAGCAACGATTGCCTGCTTCCATATGAATAACAGGAACACCCATGCGCTCAGCCAATACTGCACATAATGCGCTATTGGTATCGCCGAGCAGCAGCAATTTATCGGGTTTCTCCTGCAATATCAGATCTTCCATCTGCGTAAACATCGAGGATAGCTGTCGTCCCAGAGTGGCCGCTTCATCCTGAAGAACGTAATCCGGTGCGCGCAGGCCCATTTCCTTGAAAAAGAGACCGCTGAGACTTTCCGTGAAGTTCTGTCCCGTATGCACCAGAATATGTTTGGACGCGTACTGGTCCAGCTTGGAGATGATCAGGCTGAGCCGTATGATCTCAGGTCTCGTACCCAGCACCGTCATGATCTTCATCGTAATCCCTGCCTTCATCTTGTATTGGAACCCTTGCGCCCTGCTCGGCTACGTCCCGCTTTGGCAGATTTGCGTCTGCGACTAGCCGATTTCCCCATATGTGGACGCGGTCCCTTGGTTGTACGGGTTCTCCCCTTACGTCTGCCAGTTCCGGAAGTACGTTTCAGCCCCTCACGGTCTCGGCGAGAATGAGGTGCAAGTGGCTTGCGACGACGTTTCCGCGTTTTGCCCCTCTGTTGAATCGGCTTTGCAGCCGGGACAGTACCTGAGGCAACAGGAGCATCGTGACCCAATGCGATTGGAGGTAATGAGGAATGTGGCAACGCCTGTATGACGGTCAGTGGGAATAATAGTGCTCGAACCGTAGTCGGCTCCAGAACCAGTACAGTGCGTAGTCCTCCCTCCCCATGGGTATACACAGGTCCATTCGGAGGTTGGATATAAGCAAACCATCCGGGAAAACGCAATAACCACTGTGTCACCATCGTATGCAGTTTCGTTCGGTAGGTTTCAACGCCGTAGAGCCTTTCCGCTTCTGTCCGATTACGCCACCCCGTATTCGAGGCCAGCTCTGCATCATTCAGCAAGGTTGTTGCCAAGGTGACAAGCGCTTCGGTATCACCCGGCGGGGCCAGAAATGCATCACTGCCTACGGATTCCATTAATTCCTTCAGTCCACCCTGAGCAAAAGCGATGACCGGTTTGGCAAAATAGAGACCCTCCAGTGCGGTCATGCCAAACCCTTCTTTGACCATGCTTGGGATGACCAGGATATCCATCGCGGTATACGCCAGAGATACGTTCTCTTCAAATGTGGTGAAGGTAAACCGGCGTGAATACCCGGATTTTTTCACCCGTGATACACACTCGTCGTAATACTTTTTATCCGATGCTGCCCCGATGATCCAGAAGCGACAGCGCGAATGTGTTTCACAGATCCTCAAGGCCATATCTACAAAAGGTTTCAACCCTTTGGCATCATATATAAATGAAGAAATATAACCGATACAGGTCTGCGATGATTTGAAACCGAGCTCCTTACGCTTGCGTTCGCGCAGATGAACCCAGCGGTCCGGTGCTGGTAGCGCGGGTTCCCAAGTTGGGGAGATAATGGTCACTTTGTCACCTATGCCGGCTTCGTGGAATGGGGCTACCGCTGTCTCGGATATACCGATAATCCAATCCGCGTAACGCCCAATCATCTGGATTGCCTCGTTTGTATGTTCATTCGTATGAATGATCTCGGTAATCTTCCAGATGACCGGAATCTGAAGGGACTTTGCCGCTACAGCCGGCATCACATTAACGCAGGTGTTCGTTAACACCATATCGGGAGCAGTCTCCCGTATTAGGGAGACTGCTTCCTGATACGCCGGTGTATGACGAAGATGCTCCGCATCATCTGCAATGCCCAGGTAAGGTGTGTACACACCGTGAAGCATCGGCAGAGTGCATATTTTGACCTGAATGCCGAATCTTCGCGCAAGCCCCGCAAGCTTCCCCTCCTGAGGGGCTACGAGCACACATTCAAAGATCGTACCGATCTCTCTCATAAAATGAAGCAGCAGCTTCTCGGCGCCTGTAATGCTGCGAGTATTACACACATGTGAAAATAACATCATCTTTGGTTTCGTTGCCATGGCCGCACGGACCCTGTACACGATTATCCGATACAGGGTACTGTGCACACCTCCTCCCGGCCAGAATTAAGGGAATATGATGGTTAACATTTCATTAATTCTTTTGCCATACGTGTGGTCTTTCAGTGTACGTTCAAGTCCACGAAGTGCAATCTCACGACGTTCCTTTTCATGAGTAAGATAATATTCCACTTTGTCGAGTAACTCCTGCGGCGAGGAATATGTCTCAATCTCCACACCCGGTTTGTAGAAACGCGCAATGTCATCCCGGGCGTCGGTCAGCTGTAGCGTCGTGGACGCGGCAATTTCAAACGTTCTCGGGTTCGGTGAAGCTGGCGCGATTTTGAGGTGATTATTATTGACGGAATCATCTTCGTGGGATCGATGCAGGTTGATGACAATTTTGGTGCCATTGTACACATCATTGGTCTCCGGCGGACTCATCCAGCGCCCGAGCTCAATCTTCTCGCCATAGGCAGTATAGTCAGGCAGACGGTCCCACCAGATTCCGTTAAATACCGTATTGTGTGACATCAACTGAGGCATGATCGGATTGAAGAAGTATACCCGGTTCCAGTAGGCCGAGCCGATAAAGCTGACATCCCGTTTTAACGGGGAAGGAGTTGTAATCGGAAAGTAATGATTAGTAAATGCGGCAAAAGGGAGGTAGTGAACGGACGCGCAGCCGATTTGTCGATATAGATCGATACAGTTCAGTTCCAACGTGAAGACATGGTCAAAATGTGTCACAATATCCAGCGTCATATCTGTATAGTACGGGTCATCCGTGAGCCAGATCGCCGTCTGAATGCCCGCTTGGCGAATCGCATCGATATGCTCGATGGGGATATCCATTCCATCCAGCACAAGCACAAGATCAGGACGCGTCTGCAGCGCAATTTCAGAAATCGGTTGACGCGGATCAGAGAGGGTTACTTGAGCTACCATACCCTGTAGCGTGGCCATAATGGCCTCATCCAACGGGGAGTAAGGGAAGCCTTTACCCGAGGATACATACAGCACGTGAAGCTGTCGGAAAGGCAACGGTTCCTGTGCACAATTCACTATATAGTTGGCGCGACCGCGCAGATATCCTTCTTCCTTACCTGCGTCATATCCGGCATGTTGCCCATTTTTGCGTGCTTGATCAGCCAGGCTCAGTACGGGTGCATGAACCTTTTTGGTTTTACGGTGTTTGAGAGACATACCGCCACTCCTTTATTTTTTGGGATAGTGTTCTTGTTGATGCTGCACTTCAGACGGGGATTACAAATGTTCCAGCAACTGACCGATCCGGCGAGTGAATGTATGCTGGTTCATCGTGGTGAGAAGTCCACGCCACGCCATCGCCTGTCGTTCTTCTTCATGCTTCAGATAATAGTGGATCTTGCGCTGAAGTTCTGCTGCGTTGGTGAACGTCTCGATGTCATATCCCGGCTTATAATAACGGGGTAAATCTGCACGTGCATCCGTAATCTGCATTGTGCCGCAGGCGCTGATCTCATACGTGCGTGGATTAATCGAGTGACCTTTAAGATGATGTGTATTGCGATTGTCTTCCCCATTCTCGCAAGTCCGGTGAATGTTAATGACAATCTTGGCGCCATTGTAATAATCTACTGTCTCTCCAGGAGCAATCCATCCTTCGTGGATGAAACGGCCTAGTACATCATAGCGTGTCAACCGATTCCACTGGCTACCCGCAATGAATACCTTTTTGTCCGCTAGAAAAGGGGCCAGCTCATCAAACAAGGCAATCCGGTTCCAGAATCCGGTACCGATAAAACAAATGTCGTGCTGATGCTGCGGTGCGGCGCGCCGCGGTTGAAACATGCCTGGATTCACCGCGAGTGGCATATAGATGACCTGGTTCGCTCCATGTCCCAGATAGAAGGGTACGGCGGCCTCTTCATGCGTGAACACGACATCATAATGCTGACAAAGGGACGTTGTATCTTCGGTGAAATACGGATCATCCACAAACCACACGGCAGTTCGGATACCGAGTGCACGTATGCCATTCACCTGCTCTACATGATCTGCGGGGAATACATGCAGACCATTCATAACGAGCACAACATCGGGCCGATGGTGACTGGCTTCCTGCAACATCGCTGCTGGCGATCCAACAACGCATTCACGTACAGATTGCTGCAGAGCCAAGGTAACACCTTCATCGATGGCATCGAATCCTTGTGGGATATATAACACCTTCATGTCCCGCAGGGTCGGTTCAAACATCTGCACCCGCTCCATCATGGCTTGACAGCCGCCAAATCTGCGGCCTTCTGCATATCCGCCGCGGTAAGCTGTTTCCGCTTCGGTCAGCGGACGGTGCCTTCGTTTTGCCACATTATTCACCCTGTCTTCCTTCAGGAGATCTCACTTCCAGACTCTCCCCGAGATTGGTCTTCCCTCTAAAGGATATGCCTCGGGGTCAGATGCATCATGGACGGGTGTCCTGCAAGGCGCAAAATTGGCGCATGCCCTCCACATCCGCCTGTACGGGCATGTCCGCTTTTGCGGCGATGGAATAGCCCGGAGGGATCTGTCCCCCGGGCTAACTGTTATACAGGTATCATTCCATGCAGGAATAATCCGGTCTAATCGGTTACTGTGCTTTGTAAGCCAGCTGATGTCCGTCCTCGAATCCCTTGGCGAAACCCGCGTTGAATCCCTCGTTGTACGCCTCGTTGTATCCCTGGCTGTACGCACCGTCCGGGTTCGGATCGGTAGGGGTAGCCGGGACGACTGGTTGTACGGGCTTTGGACTCCGGTGCCGCCGTACCGCACGTTTCTTTTTTTTGAGCCACGCACTGCGTCCTTTAAGTGGACGTTTGTGAAGAACACGTTTGGCTCTGAGCGCACGCAGTTTGCGAATTTTGCGCAGACGGGCTCCACGGATTAACAAAGCTCTTTTGGTTCTCAGTCGTATTTTCTTCTTCTTTAACATGTCAACATTCCTCCTGTATGTCCCGAACGATACGAATTGCACACCCGGGGTCTTTGAGCCACGGCAAGCCAGGCTCCCCATGCTGTATTCGGGCCAGCCTGATTCCCGTAACCATACGAGACATTTCTGCCTGATAGCGACTCAGCAAACGAATGTTTTCGGCCAGACTGCGGGCGGATACTTCCGAATGAGCGGTTACACTGGCTACACTGTCCAGAATGCGTGCCAGCGCCTGCTGACTGTGTGCAATGGATTCAATGAGCGCCAGTTTGGCTTCCTGCTCACGCCGCATTAGACTCATTTTCCCATGTCTCCCAGATCCATGCCGCCAAACATGCCACCGTCCATACCGCCGCCATCTTCGCTATCGTTCTGCACCATCACCGCTTTGAGATTGTTGCACAGTCCGGTCTCCATCCGGGTTAATCCTTCCAGCAATTCCACCAGCTGATCATGCATTTTAAGCGGCTCGCCTACCTGATCCCCATGCGTCAGAAAGGTATCCCCATTCAAATGATTCAGCGTCCAGTTCCGTACCTTCTCGGCCTCAATCGCTTTTGCCTCCAGGATCAGGGCAATATTCCACTGCATTTTGGCTGCTGCGTCCAGCATCAGAATGAGGCTCTGTTCTCTACTCATGTTCCTTCACCCGCCTTCCGGGCTTATTCTTCCTCTTGAACCGCGATCTCCCGCATGACTTGGGTCAGCGTTTCGGCTACAGCCTCTTCCAGATCTGCAAGGCCCCCCAAGTAAGAGATAATGCTTTTGTTGATTTGCCCAGAGCTATCCAGCAGACCGTCAACGCCGTCCAACTCCGGTTCGATATCTGGCAAATGATTGATGATTTCAGACATGCGTACAGCGACTTGGCGTTTGGCATCCAGCACACGTGCGATCTGCTGGTGAGAGTGTGCAATATGTGTGATGATTTCATCGATTTTGCTCTGCATGGTCCTCCTCCTTACCGTCACGGCCTGCTTCACCCATAGAAAAACCCGGCCTATCAGCATTTGCCTGTTACAGCATATGCCGGGCCGGGATCGTCAGTTACTACAGCTTGCGCCTATATCGTCAGATGACATAACTCCAGTCGGAAGAATATCGACTGAGGAATTGGCGAGTACGTTCCTGCTTGGGACGTACGAACACCTCTTCCGGGGTTCCTTCCTCCACAACGGAACCTCCATCCATGAAAACAACCCGATTTGCCACCTCACGGGCAAACCCCATTTCATGGGTGACTACAATCATGGTAATCCCCTCTTGAGCAATGGAGCGGATGACAGACAACACTTCACCCACAAGCTCGGGGTCCAGCGCAGAGGTCGGTTCATCAAACAAAATCACTTCGGGATTCAGTGCCAATGCTCTGGCGATGCCCACCCGTTGCTGTTGTCCACCTGACAACATACTTGGATACTCATTGATTTTGGCAGACAGTCCGACTTGTTCAAGCACACGCAAGGCACGCGTGCGGGCATCGGCTTTGGACATTTTCTGGGCAATAATTAAACCTTCCGTGACGTTATCCAGCACCGTCTTGTGTTTGAACAGATTATAATGCTGGAACACCATCGCCGTTTTTCGTCTCAACTGCACAATGTCATGTTTGCGTGCATGCTTGCAATCGACGGTTAATCCACTGATCTGAACCTCGCCCTCATCGGCACGTTCCAGAAAATTGACGCAGCGCAGCAGCGTTGTTTTGCCTGATCCACTCGGTCCAAGGATCGCTACGACATCGCCCTGTTCCACGGTCAGATCAATTCCCTTCAATACTTCCTGCTTGCCAAAAGTTTTGTGTATGTTGGTTAGTGTAATCATGACACGCCTCCTTTGCTGTACACGGCAACCCGACGCTCAAGCAGAGCAGTGATCCGCTCGGCAATGATGGTCAGCCCCCAATAGATGAACGCTGCGGCGATAAAGGCCTCCAGAAACTTCAGACTGACGGATGCCACCACATCCGCTTTACCGAGGATGTCCATCTGAGACACGGTAAAAGCGAGTGTTGATCCATGCAGGAACCCAACAAACATACTGCACAGGTTAGGCAATACAGCCCCGATCGCTTGAGGGATGATGATACGTCTTAAAGCCTGGAATGTGCTCATGCCTACAGCGTGAGCCGCCTCCATCTGGCCGATATCCACAGCAAGAATGCCTGAGCGGATAATCTCGGACATATAGGCGCCCGCAGTGAGTGAGAAAGCAATCAGTACAAATACGAGAATTGGGATCGACGAGGATTGGAAAGCCCAACCGTAACGTTCCGCCAGCTTATCGATAATCATCGGAATACCGTAATAGATGAGGAATAGATGCATCAACATCGGTGTTCCACGCAGGAATGAAACGTAGAAGTCAGCAATGCGGTGAATCCACCGCACGCGATAGATACGGATCAGAGCTGTAGCCAGACCGATTCCGAAGCCTGCAATCAACGGAACAATCGTAATGACAAGTGTCAGTGGCAATGCCTTCAGGATTTGAAAAAAAGATGTATAGATAAACTGGAGATCAATCGACATATGCTCACCCCGCTATTCGTTTCAGTGAGAGTTCAAACCTCTTTCAGGCGTTTGGCTCGAATTGCCGGTTTGTGTACAACTCTCTTGCGTTCATGACGCTGGAGTCTGCGTTCTGCAAAGGCAAATCCTTTTTCAAGAACAATAACAATGACATAATAGACCACAGACAGACTGATATACACTTCAAGTGCATGCGATGTAGCCGAAATTAACGTCTGCCCTCTGCCCACCATATCCATGACACCAATGGAGAAGGCCAAAGACGTATCCTTTAATGAACCGATTAACGTGTTGGCCATGTTCGGAAAAGCAACAATCAGTGCCTGCGGAACAACAATCCGCCGAAAAGACTGGAATGTGGTCATACCCGCAGCATAGGCTGCTTCCGTCTGACCTTTATCCACACTGCGCACCGCTCCGCGAAAGATCTCGGCAAAGGATGCCGCATCACTAAGCGCATAGGTCACAATGACAAATAACAACGGGTCGGTTCTCGACAGATCGATGCCAATGGGTTTGAGCAACTCGGGAAGTCCATAATACACCAGGAACAATTTGATCAGGATCGGTGTGCCCCGCATGAATGAGACGTACAGAGTAGCCAACTGGCTTAGTACCGGAATCCGATACAGCCGGGGAACGGCCAGAAGCACGCCGCCCACCAGTCCGAGCACGATGGAACCACCCAGTACAATCAGTGTTATATGCAAATATCGTAGCAGTTCCGGGATGAAATCCAGAACCAATGACAGATCAAATGATTTTCCCATTACCGCTGCACACCTTTCTCAGACTACTCTTCAACCGTATAGTCAGCTCCAAGCCACTCTGTGCTCAGTTTGCCTAACGTTCCATCTTCTTTGATCGCTTTGAGCGCTTCGTCCACTTTGGTTTTGAGCTCCTGCTCATCTTTGTTCAGAATGAAGTATACTTTGGAGTTGGAGAGGGCATCTCCTACCGTTTTCAGCTGAGCATCAACCGCCTTATTCTGATAATCAATGGCAAACTGCGTGCTGATGGTGGCATCCACCCGGCCTGTTTTGATCTGGGTAATGGTATCCTCACCCGCTCCGGAATAAACGATATCAATCCCGTTGCCGTTCGCTGCATTCCATTTCTCAGCAAGTACAGCCGCATTACTTGTAGCACCAACAATCAGTTTTTTCCCTTTGAGATCCTCAATCGATTTTACTTCCTCATTTTTCTGACTTACGACAATTTTATTTGGAAAAATATTATAGGCTTCATCATTAAACAGGAACTTGGCCTGTCTCTCATCATTCACTTCCATCTGGTGAGCGATCAGATCAATTTTTTTCGTTTCCAGACTCAGCAGCAGGTTTTTGAAATCCATGGTGCTGAATTCGAATTCGTACTCAGGCAAACGTTTGTCGATCTCCCGGATCAGTTCCACATCATAACCTGTTAACTTGCCATTCTCATCAATGAAGCAGACATTTGGGAACTGTGTACCTGTTCCTACAATGATCTTTTTCACTTTGGTGTCGCCTGCTGCCGAAGCAGATTCTGAATCATTGCTTGCAGTTCCTGTGCTGCATCCAGCCAATACCGCCAGCATTGTAATGAACAGCAGTGCTGTCCGGAATTTTTGAATCCCCCGTTTTTTAACCATTCCCAATCTCCTCCACAGGCTGTTATCACAGCAAATATGATGTGTACTCCCATTCCTCTTCCTATTAACAAACCATTCTTACTTGTATAGTCGGAATTAGGTTGAACAAAGAATATCATTACAAGTCATCTTAGGGCAATAACTAAACTAATAGGACATCCTGATATGGTTATAGGACTTCTCTATAGTACAAGAAAAAGCCATCCCCCATATCGATTGGCGGATGGCTTCTTCTTGTATGACTCTCACTGATTATACCATTTTGGCGGTGCATCACTTGGTGTGTACACTACTCATCTATCTGCGACTCGCCCATTTAATTTTACGTGCAACTTCCACTCGCTGTAATTGTAAGAGACCGATCCGTTCCTCGAATTTCTTGCGTTCGTCCATGGAATGAGCGGCATGAATCTGGTGGCACAGACCTGTCAGTTTGCTGTTGATGTAATCAAACCGTGTCCATAGTTCCTCTTCAGGTGTGCGTTGCTGCTCCGTCGCCGTCTGAAATATTTTGAGTTGGCGGATAAGGGATTGTTGCCATTCCTGATCCTGAATTTGGATGGCAAAATGCAAAAGATCCAGATAGTCATCAATTTGCAACGAAACGCCGCAATCAGATTTAGTGTTCATCGTCGTCTCTCCTTATTTCAGTACTTGGCTGGAATCCATTACTTCTATCTTACAGGAACAAGCCCACTGAAAGCGAGTACTGAACGATTAAATTTCGGGAAAATTTTTATTTTTTTATGTTAAAACAGCTTTACATTTCCATTAAGACCAATTTGGCAGGATATTGATATTGGTACATATGAAATTGGTAATAAAAAACCGCGTTAAGGAAAAAAGTTCTTTCCTCAAAACGGATTTTTCATCATTTTATATATAATATTAACACATATCAAATTAGTCATTTTTTCCATCTCGCTGCTGTCTGGTCATCAGTAACATGAGAAACGAGATGATAATAATGGAAACAGTCCATGCCCAGGCCATGGTCTGATTGCCCGAATCCACAGCGACATAGATTGCCGTGGGTACCGTTTGTGTTTTGCCCGGAATATTGCCTGCAATCATCAGTGTCGCACCGAATTCGCCGAGTGCCCGGGCAAAGCCCAGGATGAAGGCGGTCATAAATGCTCTGCCTGCGAGCGGCAAGGAAATGTAACGAAAGACCTGCCACTCATTCGCCCCAATCGAACGACCCGCATCCTCCAGATCACGATCCACACCACTGAATCCCGATTTCATCGTCTGATACACCAGTGGAAAAGCAACCACCACCGAAGCAATCACCGCAGCCCACCAGGTGAAAATAACCGGTGCGGAGAATATGGCTTCAATCCATTGTCCAAACAGACTTTTACGCCCCAATATGACAAGTAACAGAAATCCAACCACCGTCGGAGGAAGGACTAGCGGCAGCATAAATGCCGTTTCCAGCAGAATCTTTCCCCGAAATGAAGAACGTGACATCTTCCAGGCTATCGCAATTCCGAGCACAGTGGCCACTACGCTGGATAATAACGCTACCTGAAGCGATAGGCGCACCGGTGACCAGAATACGGACCAGTCTATGGCGTTCACATTCATTTCGGAATTGTGAATCCGTATTTCGCGAAGATATCGAGCACTTCCGGGGTTTGTAAATACGCATAAAATTGTTCGGCCTCAGCACGGTGTTTGGTTCCTTCAATAATGCCTATTGGATAATTGGCTGGTGTGTAGCTGTTCTTGTCCACCTCAAACGCAATTTTCACCTGATCCGAAGTAAGAGCATCCGTTTTATATACAAATCCTGCATCTGCATTGCCTGTCTCTACATATTGAAGAACCTGTCTAACGTCTTTCCCCTGCACAAGTTTACTTTCCAGTTCATCCCACAGCTTGGCATTGGTCAGAGCTTCCTTGGCATAGGTTCCCGCAGGAACACTTTCCGGAATCCCAATGGCTACCGTCTTGATGGAGTCGCTGGTGAGATCCGTTTCACTGGTTACTGTGTGGGTCCCATCTGCTGGCACTATGGCCACCAGTGAATTCTGTAGCAGATTCTTCTGATCGCCCGATGCAATCAGGTTTTCATCCACTAGCGCATTCATATTTTTTGTTGCCGCCGATACAAAGATATCAGCCGGTGCACCCTGTTCGATCTGCTGTTGCAAGGCACCCGAGGCACCAAAGTTAAAATTAAGTTCTATATGAGGATTAGCTAACTCATAATTGGTTTCAATCTCTTTCATCGCATCGGTCAGACTGGCCGCCGCAGAGATTGTCAGATCTACCGTTTCCTGCGGATCGGTATTTCCTGTTGATGAACTTTCACCTGATGCCGCTGGCGTTGAGGTTGTTTGTTCTGCACCTGTGGATGTATCCGTAGTGCCCGTGCTTGCGCCGCAACCAGCCAATACAAGAGCCAGTCCCAGTGACATACTTCCCAACACATATCCGATTCTCTTTCTCATTCTTTTCTCCCCCAACGTTATCTTTAGATATAACTAGTTATAATTGATTATATCTAATTATACACAAGACAAAAAAAATGGGAAGGTGATTAAGATCACATTTGATTTTTGTTATCTGTCCTATGCGTGTATTGCGTGTTCTCAGGTTTATGGCATCCCTCAATTAATGATATAGTACAAGAAACATTCATAATAAAACCATCATTGCTCTATACCTTTGAAGGAGGATCTTCACTTATGACGGAGGAGCAATCCTACACAACCGAAGAAATATCCAAGCTACTCAAAATATCGAAACTGACGGTCTATGACCTAATCAAAAAAGGAGACCTCGTCGCATACCGTGTGGGCAAACAGATGCGAATTGATGCAACCGATCTGGAGGCATATAAACGTCGCTCCAAGCAACTTCAGTCCTCAGGGCAACGTATCCCGACTTCTCATCAGACCTCGGAATCAGGGACTCAGCCAGGTCAGGGTGATTTTCAGGGTACTTCCATACAATCGACTACACCCGTTGGGTCTGCGCATGCGATTACTCCAGCGAGTTCTGCTCATGCAATGACTGCTGTACCACGGCATCTGGTCATAACAGGTCAGGACGTCAGTCTGGATATCCTAATGCGCCATATGGAAAAACAAACCCGGGACATTCGTCCGCTACGTTCGTTCATGGGTAGTCTGGATGGGCTTATCTCGATGTATCGCGGTGAGTCCGATCTGGTCAGCACCCATCTGCTCGACGGAGATACCGGTGAGTATAATCTGCCGTATATTCGCAAAATTCTGACGGGACGATCTTATGTTGTGGTGAACCTGCTGTCACGACCTGCCGGACTGTATGTACAGCGTGGTAATCCGCAGAACTTGCAGAATTGGACCGATCTGAGCAAGTCTGAACTTCGACTCGCTAACCGGGAGATAGGTTCTGGCGCGCGAGTATTGCTGGATGAGCAACTTCGACTGCATGGAATTCCTGCCGCAGGTCTGATCGGATATCAAGTCGAAGAAACCAGTCACATGGGCGTGGCGGCCAAAGTCAGTTCAGGAGAAGCTGATGTCGGTGTTGGCATTGAAAAGGCTGCGCGACTTGTGGGGCAGGTGGATTTTGTCCCTCTCATTCAGGAGCGTTATGATCTGGTCATGCTGAGGAAGCAAGGTAATGAAGCCTGGACAGAATCTGTCCTGCGAATTCTCCAATCGTCGGAGTTCAGGCAGGAACTGCAATCATTCGAGGGATATGATGTATCTCGGACAGGTGAGATTTTGTACGAAGCATAGGTATACCAAATGTAGACAATAACAGCCCATGCTCAACGTGTATTACACATTACATCAGGCATATACAAAACGCCTTGCAATGGCTGCATGGCGTTTTTGGTGTTACTTTCTATAAATAATGCATGATATGGATGAATGAATTTTTTAATGTGGCAAATCGATCTCCAGGATGAATACACCATACGCGGGCATGTTGATCTCATTCTGAAGTGTTGTACCTGACAGTAACTCTTTTACTTGCTTCTTAAGGTTAATGGGGACTTGTTGATGCGAGTAGTTGAGTAAAAAGACATAAGCTTTATCCTTACCGGAACGGATACCAAGCTCAACTTCGGACGGTACCTCTACCAGGTCACCCACAGGTGAAGATAGCTCTATTTCATCCAGGAGAGCATCTACGACCGGTTCATTGTAAGCCGCTCCATAATACCATACTTGCCCCTGACCTACCGTACGTTTGGTCAATGCAGGACTACCTGCATAATATTCGGATGTATACTCAGCCACAACCTGTACGTCAGCATGCTCCACATGAAGAACTTCGTTAAATCCGGCCGTTGGCGTTCCCTCCTGAAGTCGCTCACTCGCCCCATTCCATTGCAGCTCAGCTGCTGGAATGGTTCCTTTGATTAAGGTAAAGTCCTCTACGGTTACACCACACAACTCAGCGACAGCCCCAGGAAACGGTCTCATATAACAATGCCCCCTGAGATCCTTATATCCAGTGCGCGCACCGAAAAACAGAGTGCCTCCTTGACTGACATAGGCTTGCAGAAGTTCTGCTGTCTCGTCTGTCATGATGGCCGGGTGAGCATAGATGATCACCTTATATTCGGATAACTCTTCCAGTGTTGTCGTTGGTTGCAGTGTAACCATGTCCGTCGGAATATGACGATACTGGAGCTGTTTATACCAGGAGCGTACACTCTGTTGCTGAAGCGGGCCGTGCCACTCATCCAACTCTCCATCCCAGATGTTATCGTAATCCTGTAGGATCGCAACATCGGCTTGATATGTAGTGCCCGCAATAACACGCCCGATCTTGGCAAACTCTTCCCCTACTTGTGCAACCTCGCGTACTCTTCTGTTGGGTTGATTATGGTAATCATTGATGCCATGCCAGTACATCTCGGTGCCAAATGTTGCTGTCCGCCAGCGGAAGTAGACGAGCAGATCTGTTCCGTGAAGAACAGATTGATACGACCATAATCGGATCTGTCCCGGTCTTGGCGTACCCATGCCTATACTGTCGACCCAGCCTCCTGGCCCAGACTGTTGTTCCATGACGCAGAAGTTCGGTGACATGTTACGTACGTTCGACAGTTTCATGCTCCAGGCCCGATCTTGTAATGAGTTATCGTCTGTCCCTGGGAAGATCGTGGCAAACTGCGGATACGAATCATAGGAGAAGAAATCCAATAGCTCCTCTGTCATTTCATGATTATCCAAGTGTCCAAACGTACCGTTTGTTGTGATCCAATGTTCCGGGTCCAGTTCCCGAATGATGTCCACCTGAAGCTTGGCAAATGAAATGGTATTGGCGGAGATGAATCTCTTTTCATCTAGTGCCAGGTGAGGATTGGGCGATGAACTGACCATATTTCGGGTAAGGTGAACTTGCTCCCAGTCAGTATAGGTCTGACTCCAGAAAACGGTTCCCCATGCTTGGTTCAGATTCTCTAACGATTCATAACGATCCTTTAACCATTCACGGAAGGCGACATGGTCCGCCTCAGCATAGAAAACATCCATATGACAATTGAATTCATTATCGATCTGCCATCCAATGAGAGCCGGATGATCTTTATAGGCAATCACCATATTGCGCACGATTTTTTCACATTGCTGTCTGAAGATTGGGCTGCTGTAGTTGGTATGACGCCGCATGCCGTGTTGATACAATACCCCGTCCTTATTTGCGTTTAATACTTCAGGATATTTGGATGTTAACCACGCTGGTGGAGTTGCAGTAGGTGTTCCCAAAATAACACTTAAACCGTATTGATGCGCCAGATCCAGTGCCTTCTGGAAAAAACTAAAATCGAACTGGTCTTCTTCCGGTTCAAAGATGGACCATGCAAATTCAGCCATCCGAATAACTGTGATATTCATCTCTTTCATTCTACGGAAATCGTCCTCCCACAACGCTTCCGACCAGTGCTCAGGGTAATAACAGACCCCCATTTTTAATTCATCCATTTGGATTGATTTTGCCACCTTTAATTGCCCCCTTAACCTGCCATATTGCCTCCATTCTATTGGAACCTTCACATATAATAAATGACAAGATTATGCGACTTATAATAAAATATTGTCATTGTCCAAGATTCAAATAACAGTAGGCTGAATCTATTTCAGTTCACTACATAAAAATATTGCGTTTAAATGGAGGATGCACGTGAAAGAACACATCTTTCTCCCCAAGCCGGTTTTCCCCAGACATGTATGCTTTCCCGATTTTATTGGAGGGTACAGTGACTTTCCGAAACATTATGTGAATCGGGAATATCGAACGAAAGATATCAACTTGGATCATTGCTATAATCTGCACCTTGTACTTGAAGGTAAAGGATTTCTGGACACAGGAACCGCTTGTTACGAGTTAACACGAGGACAGGGATTCCTCTACGGTCCCGGTCTCAGACAAACCTACTATTCAGATTTGGATGACCCTTGGAGTATTCGTTGGATTCACTTCTACGGCATTCGTCTCGAAGAACTGTTAAATGGAAAAGGCGTTGACGAGCCCTGGCTGTTTCAATGTTCCAACTTTCCGGTGGTTACCGCGCTCATGGATCGATTGCTGGAGCTAGGCAGAGGCTATCAGGTGGAGGACGAGCACAGTGTGGCAGCAACATTATATGAACTTCTGACCCGATTGCAATCCGCAGCGAGTCAAATCAATGTTTCTTTAAATCACACTTCAGAGCGAATTCGTGAAGCAGGGAATTATATTCGCTCTCATAGTAATGAGCACATCACACTTGATCACGCTGCCGGAATTGCCGGATACAGTACAACATACTTTAGCCGCAAATTCAGTCAGACGTTTGGCATCTCCTTCCCGGAATTCCTCTTGGAATCCAGGTTATTACATGCGAAACAGCTGCTCGCAACAACCAACCTTTCCATTAAACAAATTACGCTGGAAACGGGATTTTCACAGTCAAGCTACTTCATCCGCTGTTTTAAAACCCAGGAAAACGTAACACCTATGCAATTCCGTATGATGCACAATCATTCGTTATAGGGCACGGGACGTATTCCTTGAACAAGCTGATGCAAAAAAAGACTCTGCATATAACATGCAGAGTCTTCTTCGGTCACTTTTATAAATGCTCATTCGTATCTTCGTCCTCGTCAGCCTTATATTCCAATATATCTCCAGGCTGACAATCCAATGCTTTACAGATGGCATCCAGAGTGGATAAACGGATCGCTTTTGCTTTTCCTGTTTTCAATATGGAAATATTGGCGATTGTGATCTCAACTCTCTCTGCAAGCTCGGTAACCGTCATTTTCCGCTTTGCCAACATCACATCAATATTGATTATAATGGCCATATATTCACCTCAGACCACTAGGTCATTTTCTGATTTGATATCAATCGCTTCCTGTAACAATCTTTGGAGCACAGCAGAAAAAACTGCAATGACCAATGAAGCAAAAACAGGAACCATTCCCATTAGAATGAGGCCTGGGGCATCATCTTTCTCTGCGACAACATACACAAATGGCAACATCACAAAATAGAGACTACTGATTACAATAGCACAATATTTTATTGTTTTTAAGGATTTCACTGACATTAGAGAGAACGCTTCATTTTTGTCGATGTAGCTCAGCAGACGGAATGCCTGGTACAGTGCAACGATAAACGGAATAACGGACACATACATAATAATCACTATGGGGTATAGTGCACCTGCATAATTCGGATTCACCGGATTGTTTGCTAACCAGGGTATGCCGAATATACATAAGGCAAGAATGGGAACACCAATAAGCAACACAGCCAATTTTAAAAAGATGGTTGTACCTCGCTTCACAAAAAGCACCTCACTTGTTTTAAGTGATATGAATTTATCATAATTTTTATCGTTTTACAATAAATTTTTATTGTAAAACAGATTTTATTTATTCTTTTGCCCATTAAGGAAGGCAGACCAAAAGATCGCCCCCCCTCTTTGCTTCAATGATTTTTGAACACAAAAAAAAGCCCGATGCTAGCCACTGTTTCGCTAGCTTCGAACTCGGTTGCATATACGCCATATTTGTCTGAGTTAACATTAATTTTCACGAATGAAATATACTCTTAACCGATCTCGCTCACGTACGCCAGAACAACCCCGCCTCATCCCGTTCCACCTGCTCGAGCACATTCTCAAAATCGGAACAAGGTGTAATAACATCTACCGGATCCCAGCTGCTCTGTTCATCTCTGGCATACACTTTCCACTGATTTTCTTCCCAGTAAAATCGGGCAATATGCATCTTATCCCATTGATACCGTTCCTCGGCGGGTCTTTCTTCGGTCAGGATCAATTCATTGTCATTCATCACATACGTCAACTTCACCATCGTACGTAGTGGCGCGGGTACCTTCTCGTGAATATATCCGTTCATTACGGACTGAATTCTTCGTAACGTAAACGAGTCCAGCATGAAGATGCACATCCTTTCAGCAAAATACCACCTCTGTTCTACGCACCACATGCAGCTCCAAGCACACAACATCTTGCCTTCATGTAAGGGTGGTCAGCTACATCCCTTGATCATTTTACCAGCTGGATTTTGTTACACCAGGAATCTGTCCTTGATGAGCCAGTTCTCTGAACTTAATCCGAGATACCTTGAACTTGCGTAGATAACCCCGCGGGCGACCTGTCACTTCACAACGATTCTTTAGTCTGGTCGGAGATGCATTACGCGGCAATTTCTGCAATGCTTCGTAATCCCCTTTTTCCTTCAATTCCCGGCGCAGGTCCGCATATTTTGCCACGATCGCCTGACGTTGCTTCTCACGTACCACTTTTGATTTTTTAGCCATGAAATACAGCTCCTTTATCCATTAAATTTATGTTTAGAACATCAACTTCCGAGTTATACCGCTTCCACAGGCCATGGCAGTGGATTGTCGAACTGGCCCCAGTCGCCCAGCATTTCTTCATCACTGAGCAGGCACTGGTCCAGCTCATCTTCAATGCTTGCACGCTCCATTTCGATCCCAATCATGACAAGCTCCGTCTGACGATCTCCCCACTGGGCATCCCATTTCTCCAGAACATCCGGCTCGTTACGTAAAATCTCTTCTTTGTCCGCTTCCGGCAACGCCGCGACCCAATGTCCCGCAGGACCGAACTGAATGGATGGCCCTGCCTGACTGAGACTTGCCGCAACATCCCCTTCAGCCGCAAGCCATACCAAACCTTTGGCACGTACCACTTCTTCCGGCCAGTAACTCATGAATTCAGCCAGACGGGAAGGATGGAATGGCTTTCTACGGCGATAGACAAAGGAACCAATACCATATTCCTCGGTTTCCGGTGTATGCGACTCCTTCTCCAGCTCCTGAATCCATCCAGCGGACATGCTCACCTTCTCAAAATCAAAGCGGCCTGTATTCAGAATCTCAGACGGATTCACCTGTCCATTCTCAGTCCGAATGATCTTGGCGTTAGGCTGTAGCTTGCGGATGACCCCTTCGAGCTTGTTCAGCTCGGTTTCATCGACCAGATCACATTTGTTCAGCAGTAGCACATCACAGGTTTCGATCTGATCAATCAACAAGTCTACAACGTCACGGTTGTCCTCATCTCCAGTCGCCTGATTACGATCCAGAAGACTCTGTCCTGATCCAAAATCATGCCAGAATCGATTGGCATCCACCACCGTTACCAGACAATCCAATCGAGCCAGTCTAGTCAGGTCAATACCCGACTCCTCATCGGCGTATGTAAAGGTCTGTGCAACTGGAACAGGTTCACTGATGCCGGTGGATTCGATCAAAATATAGTCATACTTGCCTTCGTTCACCAGCTTCTCAATCTCTTGCATCAGATCATCCCGCAAGGTGCAGCAGATGCAGCCATTCGATAACTCCACCAGCTTCTCTTCGGTTCGAGACAAGGTTGCCTCCCCCTTGACCAGCGCTGCATCAATATTGACCTCACTCATGTCGTTGACGATTACGGCAACCTTAAGCCCTTGTCTGTTGTTCAACACATGATTCAAAACCGTCGTTTTCCCTGAACCGAGGTAGCCACTCAGTACGGTTACCGGAACTTGCTTTTGTGTCATAAATATCTACTCCTTATATGTGCAGTCTGTGTAATTCAGACTTTAATAGTAATTATTACGATTAACAACAATGACTATAATCCTGTTAGACGGTCGTTGTCAAACTATTTTTGATTCAACCTGCAAAAAAACAAAAAAAGGCTGATGACCGACCCTTACACTTTCGCATCCTGAGGATACGTTTTGGCAAGAAGTGAGTCATAAACCTCCTCTGTAAATGTTCGCATTACAAATACGCCTGTACCGTGACATATTCAACAAAGCTATATAGATTGAACTGAACATTTACACGAAACGGAGAGGACAGAAAGAACCTGAAGAAGCGGGGCTACAAGCTTTCTGCAGGAAAGCTACTTCGAAAGCATACACTTCGCCTACAAGCTTTCTGCAAGAAAGCTACATCGGAAGCATACGCTATCCCCGGATTTAACCTTTATAAAAAGGAATCAAAAAAATCTGGGGATAACAGCGATCGGAAGGTTGTTCTGTCATTGGAGTGATCCGTGTAAATGTTCTTTAGTTCAATTTATATAGTCACCCCAGATCTGGCCTTATTGCCCGCTTCCATCCGTTGCCTGAACACCAACACCAGAACCATCGCTGCAATAGACAGCAACGTGCAGATCATAAACATGGTCGAATACGAACTCATTTGCACAATGAGCCCCATTGCCAGTCCACCCAGAGAGAATCCGAGGTCATACGAGGACATGAAAATCCCCATGAGTACATATCTGGAATCCGCAGGCAACACAAAAGACAGATATGTGGTTAATGTCGGGTACAACAGTGCCAGGGCAAAACCGCTGAACACTGCGGAGAGATACACCAATGGCCCGATGATCTCCATTAAGCTGAGTAACTGGGTTCCCAGTGCTGCACACAGCATTAACCCTGCCATCAGCCAGGTATTCCAGCTACCGTCGGACGGAATTTTTTTGCGCAAAATAAACCTGCACAGGATTACAACTAATCCCTGAATCGTCAAAAATACGCCTGCACTCGCCATTCCGGTGGATACCATATACAGAGGAAGAAAGGTCGCTGTCGCCCCAAAGACGCAGGACGCAAACAACATCACCACACTGCTGATCAGCAGCGGTGTACTGCGCCAGATGCCGCCGAATGAACGAAACATGTCACCCAAGGTGTACGATTTGTTCTGCACGGTACTCCGCGGCAGATCCACATTATATCCAATCAGAAGTGGCAGCGCCGCCAGTCCGATCATCAGCAGCGTAAACGCCAGATCACTGGCATTTTCCCAGATTTGTATGGCAAGGATCGGAATGACCAGAGAAGGAACCATCGTAAAAAGGGTGTACATGGACAGCCCTTGTGCCCGGTCTTTGTCCTCCAGCTTTTCCACAATGCCTGCCTGCATCGTCATGGAGAAAAAGGCCGTAGCCACCCCTTGCAGGGCTCGCAACCACAGATACGTCTCCACACCAAAAACAACAAATAACAGCAACGTGCCCGCATGTAATAGCAATAACCATTGCATCACTCGGAGTGGCCCATGCTTACCCAGCAGTTGTGCTGCAAAAGGTCTCAAGAGCATACAGGTGAACATATATGCCCCCATCATCAGACCAATCTCAGCCTGGTTCAATCCGGCGGCTTCGCTTCGCAAAGGCAGAATAATCGTCAAAGCTGAATTCGCTGCAAAAAATAAAAAGGCCAGCATATAAAACCGTATAAACGAAAAGGATACCGGATTTAATTTCCCATTGGATGTTGCCGTCATTGAAGACTTCAAACGTTCGTCACCACTTTCTCTTCAGCCAGTCAACTCACAGATGTACCTGTAACGGGTCTCCGCCGTTCATAGGCAAAAACGATCATTACCGCTCCTAGGATAGCACAGATCATGTACATAAATGAATAGGAAGAGAAGTCAGCGACGGGACCCATAATCACACCACCCAGAGAAATACCCAGATCCGCCATCGCGATAAATAACCCAATCAGGACGTTCCGGTTCAGTTTAGGCAAGACAAAAGATAAATAGGTCGTGAGTGTCGGATACAGGATCGCCTGACCGATTCCCATGAATACAGCGCCCACATAGAAAAAGACTACCCCACCTGTCACGGCAAAACTGACACATTGCGCAGCTACGGCGAGCAGACACATCGTACCCATGATGAAAGGAGAATGCCAACTGCCATCGGACGGAATCCTTTTTCGAAGCATAATTCGAGCCAACACCACTGTTCCTGCCTGAAGCATCAGATATACACCCGCATTCCCGTCTGGTACTTGACTCGCATACAGCGGAATAAAGGTGGTAATCGCGCCAAATACAACCGAAGCGGCGAGCATTAACACACTGCAACGAAATAAATGTGGATTCTTCACCAACTGACCAAAGGATTCCCACATACTCACGTTCTGCTCCGAAAGATTCTCAGCAGGCTGCTCCTTGTTTGGTTCCATTTTGGCGGTATATCCGAAGACACCCGTACAGACGGCAATGCCGATCAGAACCACTGTAAAATAATCCATGCCACCCGTCTGCCAGATTCCTAATGCGATAACTGGCCCCACGATGCCTGGTATATAACTGAACAGCGAATAATACGAAATCCCCTGTGACCGATCTTTCTCCGGAAGTGCATCAATAATGCCAATCTGCAAGGCCATGGAGAAAAACGCTGTCGATACCCCCTGCAAAATACGAGCAACCAAATAACCTCCGAGTCCCGTAGAGGTATATAAAATCAGGGCAAATCCATTGATAATCAGAATTAGACGCAATATTTTAATCGGACCGTGCTTTTGAATAATCCGACCTGCCCAAGGTCTGAAGAACATTGTTGTGAACATATAAGCGCCCATGATCAGTCCGATTGTTGTACCGCTCGCACCCAAGGACTCCCCTTGCAATGGGATGATCACGTTAAGAATGGCATTGGCACTGAAATATAGAAGAACCAGTATGTACAAGCGCAGAAAAGGCCAAGACATCGCTCCACTCACAATGGGTGTTCCCCCTAAAATGGTATTAAATGCTTCAATAATCGCTTCGCATAGTCGGACTGTACGTCCTTGAGTTGCTTGGTCGTAACGATCTCTACAACCTGTCCCTCTCTGAAAATGATTACCCTGTCACAGATATAGGCTGCCGCCTGTATATCATGTGTGATAAAGACATAGCTCAGCTTATAGATTTCTTTCAACTCTTTCAGTAATTGCAACACCTGAATCTGAACAGACACGTCCAGTGAACTGATCGCTTCATCGAACACAATAAGTTTTGGGGCTGTCGAGATGGCCCTGGCAATGCACACTCTCTGAGCCTCCCCGCCGGATAGTTCATGCGGATATTTGGACTTATAAGAAGGGTCCAGTCCAACTTGGTTCAACAACAGATCCACCTTCTCTGAGTTACCCTGATCCTTTCGCAGCTTTTGCTGTGCTTGCATCGGTTCCATAATGGCAGCTTCCACGGTAAGAAACGGATTGATGGATGACGTATAGTTTTGAAAAACAGCGCTGAGATTTCCCATCCGTACACGCCGATCCTGTACGTCTTTACCATCGAGCGAGATCATTCCACGATCCGGGCGTTCAATGCCCAAAATCAGACGGCCCAACGTCGATTTACCGCTTCCGCTTTCACCGATGATACCGAGACACTCGCCCTGCTGGCATTCAAAGGTAACCTGTTTCAAAACTTGTTGTTTGTGCTTGGAGAACAGTCCGCCTTGGTTATATGATTTTTCGATACCTTCCACCTTTAGCATCTATGAGTCCCCCTGTATCAACGCCTTAAAATGATTGCTTAGCTCCAGTCGGGTAGAGACCAGATACTGCGTGTAGGCATGCTTCGGCTCTGTCAAAACAGAATGCATGCTGCCATGCTCTACGATGTTTCCGTCTTTCATGACCATCACGTCATCTGCAATCTTCTGAACGACGCCGAGGTCATGGGAGATGAACATCATGGAACAACCCATGCGTTCGCGTAATTGAATCAATTGCTCCACCACTTCATATTGAGAGATCGTATCCAGCGCCGTTGTTGGCTCATCCGCAATAATCAGATCAGGCTCAAGCACCAATGCCAGAGCAATCATGATTCGTTGCAGCATCCCACCAGACAGCTGATGTGGATATTGATTCAGAATCTCGCGCGGATGTCTGAGCATGACGCTTTCCATGGCATTGATGATTTTCCGTTCACTCTCGCGGGTATTCCAGCCAAAATGCTGCTGAAGCGTCTCCCGAATATGAACACCAATGACACAGGAAGGATCAAATGCACTCATGCCATTTTGCAAAATCATACATAGATGCTTGCCCCGCTTACGCCGCATCTCCGGTTCCGAAAGCTGGTTCAGGTCTTCGCCCTGAAATAACATCGTGCCCGATTGACGAATCCATGGCTTGTTCAGTCGCATGATGGCTCTGCACGTAACGGACTTGCCGCTACCGCTTTCCCCCACAATGGCCATGCAGCTTCCCTGCTTAACTTCAAATGAACTGTCATGAATGATCACTTTGTCTGTGTTGGTGTCCCATACTTTCAAATGTTCAACCTCGACTATATTCATAAGCCGTCTTTCTCACCTCACTTTCGTAAGACTTGTCAGACTTACCTTGAGAGGTCATCAATTTGGGGTCCAGAGCCACTTGAAGCGCATCCGATAAAAAATTAAAAGCAGACACCACCACCACAATGGCCAGGCCTGGTGCCAACATTAATTCTGGTCTGGAAAACATGACTTCCCTCGCCTCATTGAGCATCATGCCCCACTCCGCATGCGGAGCCTGAATGCCAAGCCCCAGAAAGGAAAGGCCGGAGATCTGCAACATCATTGAACACATGGAACCACTCGCAATGACGGCAATATCGGCAAAGGTAACCGGAACAATATGTTTGGTTATGATTCTCATATTAGGCGTGCCGGAGGCTTTAGCGAATTTTACATAATCCATATCAGAGAACTGCATCACAGATGTGCGAATAACGCGGGCAAACCAGGCCCATTTCATGAACACAAAAGCAATCAGAATGTTCTCCAGTCCTGCACCCAAAATGCCGACCACCGCCAGTGTCATCACGTATCCCGGAAAAGACAGCATGATATCACAGACCCTCATGATCCACGCATCCACTTTCCCCTTAAAGTAACCCGCGATGAATCCAACAATAGCCCCGATCAAAACAGACAGACTGAGCGCAACCAGAACCCATAACACACTTGGACGGATACCATAGATAAGCCGGGATAATACACATCTGCCCAGATGATCATTGCCTAATAGATATTCCCAGGATGAGGAGGCGTATCGAAGCTTCATGTTCACTTGTCCAGGATCATGCGGCGCAATAAGCGGAGCCAGTATGCCCGCCATAATCATGACGATAATCACTACCAACGAGGTCATCGCAAGCTTGTCTTTACTGAGATTTTTCAGTATTCGCATCAGAATTCCTTTCTCAACCGGGGATTCATCGCCGCATTAATGATGTCGGATAACGTATTAAACAACACAAAGGTTACAGCCAACATCAGAACATACGCCTGAATAATCGGAAAATCCCTGCTTAAAATGGATTTCACGCTGAGTCTACCGAGCCCCGGCCAGGCAAATACATTTTCGATGACTACCGTGCTGCCCAACACGATCGGGATCGCCATGCAAAAGATGGACACGGCCACCTGTAATGAATTTCTCAGAATATGCAGGGTGACTTTCTTTTCGCTCAGACCGCTTGCCCTTGCATATAACACATAGTCCTCATTCATATTGCTCAGCATGGAACTTCGAACCGTTCGGAAGTAAATGCCCGTATAACTCACCGTGATCACAATCACCGGTAGAATATAGCTTCGATACGAGTCCATGCCACTGGTAGGTAACAGGTCCAGCTTGACGGAAAAATACCAGATCATCATGGCTGCAAGCCAGTAGGACGGCATGGCTGTTAGGAAAAATGATACGCCTCTGACCGATTGATCCAGCAACTTGCCTTCTCTCATGGCACAGATCACACCCAGCAGAATGGACAGCGCAATAATAAATACCGATGAGACAAGCGTTAACTTCAATGTGTTCATAAAAGCCGGCCCCATTAATGACCACACAGGTTCACCAGATACATAAGAGTTGCCAAAGTCCAACTGTACAACAGCCATGATCCAGTTCGCATACTGGATCATGAACGGCTGATCGAATCCCAGCGCTTTATTCGTTTGGGCGATCAGTTCATCCGTGATCTGCGGAACTTCCTGTGCCTGTAACACAACAACCGCCGGGTCCAAGGGAGATAGATTAATCAGAACAAACGTTATAAATGAAATGATAATCAGTAAAGGGATGGTTAACAGAATCCTTTTGACGATATAACTTCCCATATCCATCTCCGCTCTATTTAAAATTCATTTTTTCAAAAGGTAGTTCATATTGAGTCTGCTTGAATGAGATTCCATTAAGATTCTCGGGAGCGACTACGGTAACACGTCCGTTGGTAATCGGGATGAAGACCGCTTCATCATGAACGATCTTCATAATGTCGGCATACAGGGATTGGCGTGAAGCCTCATCCGTGGAAACCATAACCGCATCAATTTTCTGATAAAGTTCATCTGCTTGGGCAATTCCGCTTGTTGTATGCTTGTATGCCGAATCAGACGTAAATGCTGCAATGGTACTCTGTGGATCATAGGCCAGTCCCCAGGTTTGATTAAAGAGCAGATCATATTCCCCGGTAGCTCTCCGATTCGCGATGGAAGTAGACTCTTCGCCCACGATTTCAAGCTGAACACCCAATTCTTTCATGGAATACTGGATCAATTCAGCCTGTATTTTCTGTGAAGACGAGTTGCTGTCATAGTATAGTTTCATGGCCAAAGGCTGACCGTTCTTCGTTCTCACCCCTTCACCATCTGCCAATGTCCAGCCAGCTTGCTCCAGAAGATTTTTAGCCATTTCCGGATCATACTCCCGTTTTTTAAGGTCCACTTTGGCGTAATTGACATTGGCTGAAAATAGCGTGTCCGCTACAGTCTGTGTTCCGTTGAAAATATCTTTACTGATCGTTTCCCGATCGATGGCATACCAAAGCGCTTCCCGCACTGCCGTTTCCTGAACCGGACTATTCTCGCGACTGCTATTGGCTACGATCATATTGGTGTTCATCGCTTCACTTCGAACCACTTGATAATCACCGGATTCAGCCAATTGGTCCATGGCTTCGACATCGATACTATCTGCTCCCCGGTCATCGGTGAACACAAAGTTGATTTCTCCTTTTTGCAATGCCAGGAATGTTGTTTCTCCAGCCGGAAGAACCTTGGATGTGATTTTCTTAATTGCAGGTGCACCACCCCAATAGTCTTCATTGGCTTCAAACGTGGCATTCTCTTCAACTTTATGAGCAGTAAGCTTGTAAGGTCCTGTGCCGTGTAAACCACTTACTCCGTCTTTGGTTCCCCCATCCTTGAAATCCTTGGGTGATATGAAGACGTAAGGTCTTGTCATGGACAATTCCACCAGTGCCGGATAATAGGCTTCCGACAGCACCAACTCCACCGTATACTCATCGATAACTTTTACACTTATGATTTTGGTAGACAGCTTGATCCAGACATGTTTTTCGGCATTCGCCTGTACTGCATCGATATTTTGTTTAACCGCCTCTGCGTTGAACGGCTCTCCATCATGGAATTTCACATCTTGTCGCAGATGAAAGGTATAGGTCTTGCCATCCTCGGAGATATCCCATGATTCAGCCAGCAATGGCTTGATTCCGTCAGGCGTGTTTTCCACCAGAGACTCATATACCATTCCTTGCGCAGGCATGGAGCCTGTATACAGATGGGGGTTCATATCATTAATATCTTTGGCAGAAGCATAGATAAGTTCGGTTTGTACCTGACTATTTACAGACTCCGTTTGGGCGCCCTCTTTCTCTTTTGTGTTCTGAGCGCATCCGGCGAGCAGCGCAATGGCTGACACCAGCAATAGTATAGATGTAAAAGTAAGACCCTTTTTCACAACATTTCCTCCTGATAAGCAAATCAAATTCAAACTTTACACAAGACCACTACGTGGTCAGAACAACCTTCTGATCCCTGTTATCCCCAGATTTTTTTGATTCTCTTTTCTAAAGAGAAAATCCGGGGATAAAGGGGAACGCTTCGCTTCTTCAGGTTCTTTCTGCCCCCTCCGTTACTGTGTAAAACAAAATTTAATTTGCATTATTTAAATGTAATTAACCCTACTACTTACAAGTCCGGTGCAGATCATGCGGATATCCTCTTCAAAGGATTGGATTGAAAAGGCGCTGGACAAGCGTTGATCCGGGTGTGCGTCAGCCACTTCCTGAAGCTTCGCTTCATATCTGGTGATAAATCGATTAATGGTTGGACAGTTTACATCCAGATGTCTGGCTATGCCCTGAATGATTTTGATGCGGTAGTAATCTTCCTTGGGCATACGGGGGATGTCCAGTTCCCCTTCGCGGTTCATGAACGTTTTGCGGAATGGGACTGCTGAAAAGTCGAAATATTTCCCTTCCGAATCAGGTTCCGAGAATGGGTCAATCAATAATGAGGTGTACCGTATGTATAATAAATACTCCTGATGAATGACCTGCAGCTGATTGAAATTCTCGATATCCTGGCGTGATATACTCTCTAATCGAACCGGATAGTTGTCATCCGTCATGAATTGAAGCAGGTTCACTCCCTGGATATGGAGTCGGTCCGTAATATTCATAATCTCCTGCCACTGTGCCCGCATTTCCCGTATCAAAACTTGTGTAATCGGACCTTCAGGATACATCTTGTATATGTATTTCTGAATATTCGATGCTCCAAAGATGGCTTCTAATGAGAAGTCGTTCATGAACAAAGGTGGATGCACGTACAACGAAATATTTCTCGTTTCCGCCTCCAGTGGGGATCGCATCACTTCCAGCGCAACACCCAAACGCTCATACACTTGGCATAGCTTACTGACCTGTTCAGACGGGTAAAGAGTGGAACCGATATAAACCTTTTTCTTGACCCCTGTAGTAATCACATGATTCGACGGATGCTCGTGCATCCAACGAGTATCTCCGAGGTAGGTAGAGAAACTGATCAATTCCGGCGCCGCATTCCGCTCTCTCATATAATGGGTCACGAGTCGATTCGACCCAAACGTTGGAGAAATAAAAATGATACATTTCAGTTGTTTGATGAAATCATTTTTCATTTGTTCCAGTACATCGATATACGCATCGGTGGTAACCGCCAAAATGAGTGTATCCCATTCACCCTCAATGGTGTGATATCCCTTGAACACATGATCAACGTAACACTCACCTGCGAGCGATTGATGTTTCTCATTTTGAATGCTGACCTGAATACGCCCATTGCTCTGTTCGAGGGCTGAGAATACGGACGCTGAACGAACCGATTGTCTCCCCGCAATGCCTATACAGCAGTTGAGATGGTCTTTGAGTGTTACCGCAAGCTGAATGGAAACAGGTCCGGTTCCGAGTATCAGAATTCGCTGAAGATTGCTCATATAAGCCTCCTTAATTCAATGTTCAATCTGTAATCCATTTGGACGCACTTGGATGCACTTGCATACCTATGCTTTTTGATACAACGCAATATCAAACACATCATCCGGGCGCAGGATCGTATCCACCAGCTTCCATTTGTTGCTGTCCGTCTCTCTCATCGGATAATTGAACAAGGACTTCAACTGATCACCGTATCTCATGGCTACAACCACCTGTGCATTCGTCAGGGCATGCAGTTGATCAAGCAGCTCATATTTAGGGGCCACCGTAGAGCTGAAAATGATATGGGTTGCTTCCCTGGTATAATCCAGATCCTCAAGCAATGTTGACTCCAAACGAATCTTCAAACCCGCGCCCAGCGTCTCCACCACCTTCTGTCCGAGTCTAATGGATTCTTCATCAATATCGATCCCGACGACCTGTGCACCTGTTCGCTTGGCGATGAGTAATGGTGTCATAGGGAAGGAACCCGAGCCTACCAACAACACTTTCGAATCGAAGGTGACATGGAAGCTGCCGAATTCTTTATCGATGCACTCTTCTATGTTTTTGAAATAATCGGCAATCTGCACATCCCCACTCTCTAACTTTAATGCACGATATTTCTCCATGATCGCTACACACTGGGCGGATTTATTTCTTAACTCCCACACAAGCGAATCCAGTTCTTCCAGCTCCGAATGCTCCAACTGTTCCCATGCTGCCTTATTCTCCTGATCGGTCACAAAGCGGGAGTAGTCATTGATCACAGCTTCCAGCTCTGCACTATGCTGAATCGTATGATCATACTTGCTCGCGAGCTTATCGAATTTCTCTGCAAATTCACTCAAACATGTCTGAAAATGGACCAATGTGATCATTTCTTTTCCCCCTATACGTTGTCTCGATCATGTATCATGTACCTCATGCGTTTACAACGCTCCATTCTGCTGGAGCATCTATGAAGGCTTTGCCCTGAGCCACGATGCCAACAGATCCCTCAATCGTAATACTCCCAAGTTCTGCGCCATTCCACTGGGCTACCACTTTGATCGCACCACCAGGCTGCTTGATGTACTGCGTAATCTGCCTCTGCTGGCTCCATGCGAGATACGCTCCGACGGAGGCCGTACCCGAACCACACCCTCTCTCCCAGATCAGACTATCCAGCTCTGGAACATAGATGAGTGGGGCCATTTCTTCCGAATGTGATTGATATAACAAGATACCGATCAGCTTATCTCCCAGGGTTAATCCCAGTAACCTTGCAAGGGTCTGTGCCCTCTTCTTCATCGTATCGTCGAAGTCATCGACTTCGATCACGATATGGATGAACTCAGCGTACCGGATGATCACCATATCGAGCTCGATGCCTTCGTATCGGATTGTTCGTTGTTCGATCTGCTTTGGTATCGGCATGGTTACCTGGCAGTCATATTCGTTCTGCTGTTTCTTCACATGGCACATGATCAATTGATCGGTTCCGGAAACCTCCAGCATGATATCCATAAACTCCTGTTGTTCCAGTCCTGCTTCAGATGCGTGGTGTGCTGCAAGTGCCATACAGGCATTGCCACAGAACTCTCCTCCGGCCATTTCCAGACGGGCAGCAGCTTCCGGTCTCCTCGTTGGTTCAATGAATCCCACTTGTTCAGCGTAAACGTTATCATACGACATTAGACGAGTTGCAATATGATTGTATTTCTCGGCTGCATGATCCGTTTTAACCAGAATCGTCATGTTTTGGGTGGGACTGAACTTGATAAAATCGATCTCCTGTTTCATCGCAGCGACTACTCCTGTTCTTCTTTTTATCTAATAGTAATTATTACGATTAAATGTCGAGAAAAATATAGCACATCTTTTTGGGGAGCGTCAACAAATATTTCCATTTAAAAAAAATAAAATTTCATAATACCTTTAGCTGCACCTCCTGTAAGAAAACCCAAACAGAGCTGACGCTTCTGCGCCAGCCCTAGCCATAATTACACCATCTGATAAGATTCAACGAATCGTCGTTCCTACCTCGCTCTCACTTAAAAAGTGAATACGAAAAACGGTTGCCGTCGAACGGAACCGTTTCGATCTGGATATGATCCAGTGATTCACTGTACTCATCACTCTTGATGTGCTTGCACATTGTGCAGTGCTCTCTCAGCCAGTGCAGCCAGAAGATGTGCTCCCAGCGACAGAGCCCGTTCATCCACATCAAAGCCAGGGTGATGCCACTCATGCGGGCCAGAGGTGCCCAAGAAGAGGAACAGGCCGGGAACTTCTTTTTGATAAAAAGAGAAGTCCTCTCCTGCCGGAGAAGGCAGCGGTCTGATGCTATTCAGCCCAATCTGACTTGCAACTTGCTCCGCCGCAGATGCCAGAGCTTCATCGTTGACCACGGCAGGTGGTCCCTGAATCCAACGGACCGTAGCCCGTGTGCCATAGGCTGCCGCCACACCGGCGACTACCTGATTGAAACGTTCGCGAATCCGTGCACGCACTTTCTCATCAAAGGTACGCACTGTGCCATCAAGGATCGCTTCATCCGGAATAACGTTCCAGGCTGTGCCACTGTGGAGCTTGGTGACACTGATTACAGCACTCTCCTGTGCTCCCACATTGCGACTCACAATGGCCTGTAATGCCGTAACAATATGTGCGGCAACCACAATTGGATCAATGCCGGCTTCAGGCACAGCTGCATGGGTGCCTACACCTTCCACTTTGACAACAAAACCGTCTGCTGCTGCCATCAATGCGCCTTCCCGAATGCCCACCGTACCTACCTGGAGATCAGGCTTGTTATGCAAACCAAATACGGCCCGAACATCGGATAATGCGCCGCTCTGGATCACTTGCCGAGCACCCGTTGCTTTTTCCTCTGATGGCTGGAATATCAACCGTACTTTTCCCGGTAGGATGGACTCGCGCTGTTTCAGTAATCGTGCAGCACCGATCAGAATTGCCGTGTGTGCGTCATGTCCGCATGCGTGCATCTTTCCATCTACCTGGGAGGCAAATTCCAGCTTTGTCTCTTCCTGAATGGGCAGCGCATCAATATCCGCTCTTAGGGCAACCACAGGTCCGTTCCCTTGACCCACTTCAGCGACAAGCCCTGTCCGGAGCGCATATTCGTCTGCAATATGGACGCCTTCCTCTTCCAGCCAACTGCGAATGGCTGCCGTCGTCTCCTTTTCCTCGCCGGACAATTCCGGGTTACGATGCAGATGTCGCCGAATGGTGATTAATCTTTCCACGAATTCTTCCGCCCGTTCACCGTGAAGTTCATGCTCGGGGCCCTGTACTTGTTGCTCAGAATGCTGCTTGGGCTGTTCCAGATCACTTTTCATCACATGGCCTCCCATTCGTATATATTTACTGCTATATTAACTGCCTAATTCTATCCGATTGCAGCTTCCTGTTCCTTGGATTCCAGTGCAAATTCACTCAGTCCCTGCTCTGCCAGAATCTCACGCAACAATTCGAATGAACGAATTCGCTTGGTAAAGTCCCGTGTAGCTGTAGTCACAATGAACTCTTCCACAGCAAATTCCTGCTGGAACTTCAGCAACGCCTGACCTACGCTTTCCTTCGTACCCCTGGTCACACTTGGCTCCAAAATCTCGATCCGATAGGTTTCGTTTGATTGACGGCCGAATTCTTCCGCCTGTTCCACAGAACCGACAGTGAGTACTTTCCCACTCTCCAGATGGATCTTCACCAGCATATGCTCGCTCGCAAGTCCTTCCGCTTCCTCCTCACTCTCGGCCACAATTAACGATATGGCCAGTGCAGCGTAGGGCTCTCGTCCCTGGGAACGATCAAATTGTTCACGATATACACGGATCGCTTCAAGCGCTACCTCTATATTACTGTTAATGAACAGTGAAAAGACATATGGGAGTCCCAGTTCCGCAGCCATACCTGCACTATCGACACTTGCTCCAAGTACGTACAGCTCCGCTGGAATATCCGACACAGGCGAAGCACTGAGACCTGCAAGTGGATGCGACTGATCTTCAAGCGACTCATTGTGGATGTATCGTTTCACCTGAACAATTTTCTCTTGAAGAGATGCGGCTTCCTGAATACCTTCCTGCAACGCCTGTGTCGAACGTGGTAACCCGCCTGGTGCACGACCGATTCCCAGGTCAACTCTTCCTGGTCCGAGCGCGGCGAGGATATTGAAATTCTCGGCGACTTTGTATGGACTATAATGCTGGAGCATTACTCCGCCAGACCCCAGCCGAATCCGCTTTGTATGCGCAAGCAAGTGGGAGATGAGTACCTCTGGGGAGGAACCTGCAACATGCCCTGAATCATGGTGCTCCGACACCCAGAATCGATGGAATCCAAGCTGCTCTGCCCGCTGTGCCAGCTCAATCGTATGCCGAAAAGCATCCACCGCCGTTTCCCCTTCATAGATGGGAGTCTGATCCAAAATGCCAACACGAATACTCATATCCTTCTCCTCCTTGATTGTGCTGAACCGCTGTTCTTGAATCTTACAAACAATCTATAACTTCCGCAGCAGTTCCCCGAAGGGCTCTGCCAATGGCGAATATTCTTCCTTTAAAGTAACGACGCTGATCTGCAACGATACACCTGCTACCTCATGTACCTGAATGGGGAACAGCTCCTGATTTTGCACTTCCTTCTTCACCGTAAGTCCTGGGAGAAAGGCAATGCCTGCCCCTTGCATAACCAGTTTCTTCGCCGTCTCCGAATTATCAACATGGTATGTAATATTCGGCGGATGTTCCAGCGAGTCGAAAGCCCGGTGAATGCGAAGCCAGTCCAGTGAACCACATTCAAAAAAGACCAGTTGCTCATTCCGGATGGCTTCCATGCTGACATGCCCGCTCTCAATGAATGGATGCCCTTTGTACACATAGAGCTGGATCGGATCTTCATAAAAAGCAACCGTACGGATCGCAGGATGCATGACCTTGCGCACAAAAGCAAGATCGATCTCCTGACCAAGCAGTTTGGCAATCAGCTGATCCGTCGTTGCTGTCGTCAATTTGATATTAATTTCGGGGTAAGCTTCCTTGATCTTGGGTAAAAAATCGGGAATGACATAGTTGGATACCGATACTGTACTACCGAGTCGAAGAGCATCCGGTGTTGATCGCCGTTGCTGAATCTTCTGCTTGCCCTTCTGAATCACTTGCAGCACTTGCTGCGCATATGGCAGGAATTTACGGCCTTCCTCTGTCAGCACAATTTGTTTGCCAAGCCGATCAAACAACTTGCAGCCCAGCTCCCTTTCCAGTGACTGAATGCGAGCTGTGACCGAAGGTTGGGACAAGAAGAGTACTTCGGCAGCCTTATTGAAGCTTCCATAATGATTGATATATACAAATGCTTCAATATTCTCAATATTCATGAGCGCCTCCGTATCCACGTCCGCAGACGTTTGATCTTATATTGATTTATCCAATATACTTACTTGGTTTTATGATATCGTAATCCCATCCTTTTCCAGTGTCAATATCAATTCATCCAGCGAGCGATCCAAACGTGTAGTCACATCTGCCGAGAGTACAAATTTTCCATCATCCAATCGCTCAATTCCCTGATCCACAGCATACACGCCACCCAAGATATGTCTTCCACCAAGGGCTGCCAGAACAGGTTTCAATGCATAATCAATGGCGAGCAGATGAGCTATAGAGCCACCGATAACGAGCGGAAGTGTCAACTTGCCCCGCAACCCTTCTTGCGGAATCAGATCCAGGAACAGCTTGAGCACTCCCGAGTACGATGCCTTGTATACCGGTGTAGCCACAATAACTGCATCCGCCGCTTCCACGACAGCGAGTGCATCACGAATGAATGAGCTGTCAAACCGGGCTTGCACCAGATCCTCAGCGGGCAGGTCCACAACATGAATGACTTCAACAGTGATGCCTGCCTCCGTTAATTTTTGGCTGCTGTAATCCGTCAGACCTGTCAAACGCGAACTTTTGGAAGGTGATCCTGCAATAATGACAACATGTGACATGAATATCTCCTCCTCAAGCGTAAACGGCTGTCGCCGTCCTCTGGTGGCACAGCTACCGTTTCGCAGTGAAATATAAAAATGGATAGGGTGAAACTTATAAATTCTTATATTTTGGAATAGCGGTCAAGCCGCTCCTTTTACTTTGGGGTCCAGCCGATCGCGAATATCGTCTCCAATCAGATTAACCGCCAGTACAAACAACGTGATCGCCAGACCCGGGAACGTACAGATCCACCAGGCAACCGTCAGATACCCTCTACCTTGCGAGAGCAATGCGCCCCAATCCGGTATTTCCTTCAACACCCCAAGTCCCAGAAAACTGAGTCCGGAGCCCGTAAGAATTGATGTCCCTACGCCCAGCGTAGCCATGACCAGCAGGGGTGACAATGAATGTGGCAGTACATGTTTCCAGAAAATACGTGCATTGGAACCGCCCAGTGAACGTGTCGCTGTAATGAAAGGCAGACCTTTAACTGATATGACCTGCCCACGCATCACCCGTGCGTAGCCCGGAATGGAGGAAACCGCAACAGCCAGTGCAATATTCATCAGCCCTGGCCCGAGAGCAGCTGCAACAGACAATGCCAGGAGCACGCCGGGTACAGCCATCAGAATATCGACAGCCCGCATCGTGACAGTATCAACAATTCCTCCGGCATAACCGGAGATAATACCAAGCGCACTACCGACAATACCGCCCACTAGAACGGAAGCAAATCCAATGAGCAGCGAATCCCTGCTTCCATGCACAACCACACTGAAGATATCCCTGCCAAAATAGTCCGTCCCGAACAGATGCGTAGCAGAAGGAGCCTGCAGTATGGCATCCGTCATCATCTGAGTTGGATCATAGGGCGCAATCCAGCCCGGTACAATCGCACATGCCACGGTAAACACCACCACCAGCAATGCTGCATAAAAGAATAATCGGGATACCGCGAATGAGACGCGATAACGCCAAGGGCGGCGATTCCACAGATGGATACGTCCTATACTGCCGGCCCATGCTTTTTTGTCACCAGCCAAAGGTTTCATGCTCATGAGCAACAACTCCTCCTTTCATACTCCGCGTCAGGACACTTCTGACTGTTCTATCCGATATCATGTGCGGACTGCACGCCGAACCCGGGGATCAATGTACGAATACGAGATATCCACCAGCAGGTTCAAGACCACATAGATAATGGATGTAAAGAAAACAACCCCTTGCACCACTGGCAGATCCTTGGCCATTAGTGCATCCGCAATAATTCGGCCGATCCCCTGTCTGGAGAAGACGGTCTCCACCACAACGGTTCCCGCAAGCAGATCACCGATCAGCATGCCAATTACCGTTACTGCAGGAATAAGCGCATTACGCAGTGCATGACCATACATGATGGCACGTTCCGAAAGTCCTTTGGCCCGTAACGCCACGATAAACGGTTCATTGATCACTTCCAGCATGCTGTTCCGCACCATCCGTACAATAAATCCTGCACCCACGAGACCCAGCGTAGCTGCCGGAAGAACCAGTGAGCTGAATCCGTCGGAACCCATCGCCGGGAACCAGCCAAGCTGTACTGAAAATAACAGGATGAGCAGTATCCCCGTCCAGAAGGTTGGCATGGAAATGCCGAACAGTCCAACGAGCCGGGCAACGAAATCAATCACGCCATTGCGATGAATCGCAGACAATACACCAAGTGTAATTCCAATCGTGATGGCAATGATTGAGCTGAGTGCGGTCAAAGCCAGTGTGGCTGGAAAATGTTCCAGTATTTTTGGCAAAACCGGATCGGAATTGATCATTGATTTACCGAAATCCCCACGCAGCATATCACCGAAATAGTTCGCAAACTGGATGTAAAACGGCTGATCCAGTCCAAGCTGGACCCGCAGATTCTCGATCATCTCCGGGGTAGCCGAGGACGGGTCCAGCATGAGCAGAACCGGATCACCCGGCAGGAGATACATGATGCAGTACACCAGCACCGAAGCTCCGAAAATAACCAGAAGCGATGTTGCAAGTCGTGACAGTATCGTTTGAACCATACCGGGATATCTCCTTCCTCAATCTGGATTGGCCGTTCCTATAGTGCGTGTTCAAAAAGACCAGTTTTCAGTACCGAGAAGATGGAATGAAGCTAGAAATGGAGTAGCGGAGCGTAGGAAACTACGTGAGCAACGGACATTTCGGCTGAATTTCATATTCGATGCTGATCATGCCATTAGGCATGACTCGTAATCAAAAGTGGACTTTTTGAACAACCTCTGTTAGGGCTGAATGCGGACGTCGTTAAAGAGTGGATAACCTAATGAATCAAACTTGATGCCTTCGACCTTTTTGGATGCAGCGACGGTATACGGGAATACATAGATCGGCAGAATTACCGCTTGCTCAATCAGGTATTGCTGGATTTGATTGTAGATCTGAACACGTTTATCAGGATCCGTCTCGACCGCTCCCTGCTCTAACAGTTCATCGATCTTTGGATCAGACAAACCGGACAATGTGGGGCGCTCGCCCTCTGCACTCGTATGGTAGAAAGCGTACAAGGCATTTGGGTCAGAATTGACCTGACTGTTTCCATAGAGATCATAATCCCAGTTCTGATAGATGACTGTTGCGATATCTTTTGTAATCTCGACTTCAACAGCAATGCCAACCTGTTTCAACTGTTGCTGGATAATGGCGGCAATGTCATTGCGTTTCTCCCGATTGGGCGAACCATCGACATAACGCAGGGTCAGTTTCTGGCCGTCTTTTGCACGAATACCATCAGCACCTTTCACCCAGCCTTGTTCATCGAGCAGCTGATTGGCTTTGTTGATGTCCGGGTTAATGCTACCTTCCAGCGATGCATCATAACCCAGGATTCCAGGAGACAGTGCAGACCATGCTCGTTCGTAGTTGCCCAGATACAATGTTTTGACAATCGAATCTACATCTACGGCGGATTGTACCGCCTGCCTTACTTTCACATCATCCCAAGGCGCTTTGCGCAGATTGAAAAAGAGTGTGTACGGCAGTCCAACCGTATTGGCCTGTAACAATTGCTGGTTCGGATCGTTTTTTAATGCAGCGATATTTTGCGGTGGAACCGTCTCGGCAGCGAGTACCTGACTACTCTGTACACTTCCGATACGCGTTGCTTCTTCCGGTACAATCTTGAATGTGATCGTATCCACATGGGGCGCGGCTTTATTTTCAACCGTCTCAGGTCCCCAGTTGTAATCCTTGTTTTTGGCAACGACGATATCCGCATTTTCTTCCCATTTCACAAAGGTATACGGACCTGTGCCCACCGGATTTTTACCTAGCTGGTCACCATATTTTTGGGCAGCTGTAGGGGATACGATCCCCAGAAGTGCCTGGCTCAAGTTACCGAGAAAGGCTTGCGATGGTGATTCCAGATTTACCTTGATGGTATATTCATCAATGACTTCGGAGGAGCTATACGGTCTAATCAGGGCCAGAGAATTGGCAGCTTTGGTGGCCGGATCAATCACCCGGTCCAGATTGTATTTCACGGCTTCCGCATTAAACGGTGTGCCATCATGGAACTTCACACCTTCACGCAGCTTGAACGTATAACTCTTGCCGTCCTCGGATACGCTCCATTCCGTGGCAAGCCACGGTTTGATGGAACCATCAGGCAACTGCACAACCAGATTGTCGTAGATCGTCCGGATGGCGCGTACCGTTACGGCAAGCCCACTGCGATGAGGGTCTAGTGTATCCGGTGAAGTCGCGAGTGCAAAAGTCAGGTTGCCTCCTTCAGCTTGCCCGGCCTGCCCCCCGCCCGAAGCCTGTGCTGCACCGTTCGTGCTGCCTCCCGCCGCTCCGCAACCGGATAATACCATCACCAATACTGCTGCCAATGCCATATATTTCATCCATGAGATAGACCTGTTCATATCGCTTCCCCCTCTGTGTATACAGGTGTCATTAAATTGATGTTTATACCAATACTCTATATATCCTATGAGTTAAGTCGGTTTTAAAGCAGTACGAAACGTAGTGTAAATTGAATAAGGTTCATCTCAGTTATGCCAAATCAGATACAACTTGCTTCTTCGCAGCCGTATAACGGTTAACCGGAATCTGTACCCCAAGGTTACCTCGCAATGTATCGTATTCATAGTCCGTACGATACAGACCGCGTTCTTGCAGAATCGGAACAACCAGTTCCACAAAATCAGACAATCCACTTGGCAGCTCCGAAGCAATAATGAAACCATCCGCCGCTTCCGTCTCGAACCATTCCTGAATCTTGTCAGCAACCTGCTCCGGTGTGCCCAGGAATTTGCTGCGCGGTGTTGCTGCCCGCAGAGCCACTTCACGCAAGGTCAATCCTTGCTCTTTGGCATCCTTCTTGATCTTGTCAGTCCCACTGCGGAAGCTGTTGCTTCCAATGCCATTCAGCTCCGGGAACGGTTCATCCAGCGGATATTGGGAGAAATCATGGTGTTCGAAGAAACGTCCCAGATAATCCAGCGCTTTATCAATGGTAACCAGGCTTGCGATCTCCTGATACTTCTGTTCCGCTTCCTCTTCGGTCTGTCCAACAATAGGATTGATGCCTGGCAGAATAACAATATCCTGTGCAGAACGTCCATAGGAAGCCGCTCGTGTTTTCACATCCTTATAAAATGCCTGTGCATCTTCAATCGTATCGTGTCCGGTAAAGACAGCATCCGCTTCTTGCGCCGCCAGCGTTTTGCCATCTTCCGATGAACCTGCCTGGAAAATCACCGGCTGTCCTTGCCGTGAACGGGCAATATTGAGCGGACCTTGTACGGAGAAAAACTCTCCTTCATGATTAAGCGTGTGCAGCTTGGATGGATCAAAGAAGACACCGCTCTCTTTGTCTCTTACAAAGGCATCATCTTCCCAAGAGTCCCACAACCCTTTGGTTACCTGTAAATATTCCGCGGCAATGCGATAACGTTCCGGATGCGAAGGGTGACTGCTCTTGCTATAGTTCTTCGCTGTACCTTCCAGCGGAGAAGTCACGACGTTCCAGCCTGCACGGCCATCACTGATCTGATCGAGGGAACCGAACTGTCTGGCTACGGTGAACGGATCACTATAGGATGTCGAGAGGGTGCCTACCAGTCCAATATGTGAAGTAACGGCAGCCAAAGCGGAGAGGATACTGATTGGTTCGAAGCGATTGAGGAAATGCGGAATGGATTTCTCGGTAATATACAGACCGTCTGCGATAAAGACCAGATCAAACTTGCCTTCCTCCGCTTTCAGTGCCTGACGTTTGTAGAATCCAAAGTTAACGCTGGCATCCGACAGAACCTCCGGGTGTCTCCATGTGGTGTTGCTTCCTCCAACCCCATGAATAATGGCTCCAAATTTCAAACTGCGTTTCGCTGTCATATGCACTCCGCCTTCCTTGGATTAGAATCTTCAAAAGAATGATCAAGGGCCAACTGAACTGATTACGTATGCGAAATAACTTAAAAGTTAACTATTCCTATGAGTTTGGTTTGTTTTAATTTCACAAATCTTATCACTGCCCCGTAAAAGGGTCAACAGCGTGACTAATAGATTTTTTCTATATGAACATTGAAGATGTAAATAAGACCATTTACATCCCAAGAGAGCTATAACTTATTGAACGTTCCGGCTGCTGTACAAATGCGATCTTGCATCATGCAGCAACCGGAACGGCTTGCTCCAAAGGTATATATCCACTCCCGTTAGACTGCTGCCGCTTCGTCCGCTCGTGCCAGAAGTTCCGCCAGCTTCTCCAGATCAGGTTCCAGCAAGGCTTCAAACTTGCCGTCCCCTCCCACTTCAATAACGGGTACATGCCGAATGCCATATTTTGCTTCAAGCACATCACGCAGCACGTCATTGCCCTGCACTTCAATGTTCTCAAAAGGCTGGTTTCGCTCTGTCAGAAATGCTTTCACTTCCCCGCAGAAATGACAGCCTGTTTTGCTCCACAGCACGACTTTTTTGGTTGATGATGACATCGACATACCTCCTGATTAGTTTTAAGATCAAGATCTGGGCCATTGAATATGAACGCCCTAGACCTTCAATTCCCATCTGTTAAATAAGAATTATGGCTCTAAATGTACTCCTGTGCCCTTCCTGCGTCAATGGATCTGCTAATAGAATAAACCTATAACCAAATAGAAAGATTAAATTATAAATTTGAAAGATGGCTTATTTTACAGGAATGAATCGCACTGCTTCAGTAGTCTAGCTACCAACTCATATGTAATATTCGGATGCGGAATGAATCAGAGCGATTACACAGGGTACCGCTACATTTTCCATTCCGCATCATGCTGCTGATTCGCATAAACAGATCGCCTGACATTACAGATCTGGGTTCAAGAGCTGAGGTGGGGCGATAATGGGCCAGCCTTCTTCCATCGCATTCAGTTGGTCCGCAGACACGCTGATAATATGCCCAGAATGTACACCCCAACGTTCTGCCGCATAGACCGAAACAAATCGTCTCCGCTTGTCTCCGCTGATCTGATATCGAATCTCGGGTGCATCCACTGCGGCAACAATACTTCCTTCTGCCCAGCCATTGTGAGAACCATGAACCGCTGTTGTATGCACCTGTTGTGATTCCCTCGGCCATCCTTGTACGTCCCCCGCTGATATCAGTGCTTCTCCGGCAGGAATGGCGAGCAGGTCCGGTTTGGCAACCTGAACAGGAGATATTCCACGCGGTACAGGGATGTTCAACTTACGCCGCCGACCGCCAGTTAAAGTATAGACCTCTCCTTTGGCATCGGACAGGAACGAACCTTCCGGGTAGAAGTCATAACTGTGTCTGAACTGTAATGCTGGATCTTGGCTGCCCTGCGTTGAGATTGGCTGACGCGGATCCATTGGGTTTGTGTCACCCTCCTCTTGTTGACCGGATGGGGTACCAGAGGTTTGTTGTCTAGCCAAGCGGGAGGTTTCGGCAACCAGCGCATGGGGATCTCCCCACTTTTGGCTATAAAACTGCTCGTTATCCTTATTCACTACAGCAAAGTCTTGCTCACCCAAGGCTTTCATACTGACACTTCCGAAGTGGTGGATAAAAGCATCCCCGGCTACCGCAAGCTGGTATCCTGCCAGCTTCACCCGAATGATCCAGTCATCATCTTCGAAATTGCCCACCGCGTACCCTTCGTCCAGATAACCTACCCGTTCCAGCAGCTCCCGTGAGAACAGCCAGCAGAATCCGACCAGGCGATCGGTTATTCGATGTTTGTCTGCATCCGGACGATTATGTGTGGCGGCAAAAGGCCACATCTCTTCTACCTCACGGTACGGAACCTGAATCTGCTGATCCCCGCCAATATAGTTGGTCACCGGACCCACTACACCAATCTTCGGATCACTGGCAAGACAAGTCATCATGTTATCCAGCCAGCCTGGAGTAACGAGCGTATCGTTGTTCAACACGATGATATGTCGTCCTCTCGCCATCATCAGCCCATGATTGACACCTCCGGCAAACCCCCGGTTCTTATCCAGGGATGCCACCCTCACCATGCCGCCTTTGCGGAGCATGGCCTCGGCAGTTCCATCCTTGGAGGCATTGTCCACAACAATGATTTCGAAAGGGGCAGGGGTATGTTTCTCGATACTGGACACACATTGCAGCACATACTCCCGCTGATTGTACGTGGGGATAATGATGCTAACTCCTTCAAATACAAGACCAAACGAGCTCCGTCCCTGGCGAACACCTTCGTTGTATCCTCTGGTATACCCCTGTTTGTAGAGCCTGGCGCCTTTGGGTGTGCGCCTGCTTTTGCCTTTACGTCTGGATTTCCGCATTGAGCGGCGACCTGCTGCATGCAGGACTGCCATGTCAGATCGCGAGACATCGTGTTGTGTGGCACGGCGGGCCGCTTTTTTTTCGCTGCTTATGCTGCCATTCCTGTTGTTTTCACTGCGGCTGTTGTCACTGCGAGTGCTGATATTTGGAATAATGTTCAGATGACTGTGACCTTTTCGACGGACAACATTTCGAGCATTAACCCTGTTGTTACGACCATGACGTCCTTCCCCGCGCTGTTGATCGGGTGTGTTCATGTTGCTCCCTCCATTTCCACTTGTCCGTGAGGCCAACACGCACATAACCAGCCCCCGGACGGTCCACTAGAGTTGAAGCTCTCCTGTTACCAGTTTGTCAGCCAAATGTCCAAAATCCAGAGCGACCTTGCCGAGTTCACCTGCAATTCGCCGACACAGAATGACCGCTGGAATTCCCGCCGCCACCAACGCGATATCAAAAGCATGTTCTGCGGTTTGCTGCATCACCTTTGGAATATCCATGACTCCCGCCACAGAACCAATGATGCCTGTGACATGAATCCCCCGGTTATGCAGCAGTGCCGCAAGCTCTGGTGCCTGGCTGCCTATGAGCAGAACCCGCCGTCCTTGCAGCAAGGGCAACACTAGGCCGGACTGATGCAGACTGTAATTGATCGTGGAACTGGTCAATTTCAGCCGAGACCAGTCAATCCCGAAGTGGCGCAATACCGGGAATAACAGACCCTGGAATGTCGGCGCCCGCGAGATCGGCACGCCAACCCAGTCGGCGGCCTGTATGGCTTCCGCAAGCATCGCGCGGATGTCGGGGGTTGAGCATGGCACCCCTGCATAGGGCAGAAACGGTGCCAGCTCCTGCACTTCCTGACCTGGCAGCACCGTATCGGCTGCCAGTGTGAGCAGTTCGCCATCTCCGAGGCGAACGACAGACAAGGGGCGCTGCGCATCCAGCGCCGCCGTGATGTGTCCAGCCATCTCATGCGGGCTGGACAGCCGGGCCAGGCTGGGCGCATATTGGCGGAATCCCGCCGCGATCAGATCTGCCGCCGCCACGGCAGGCAGAATGTGATCCGGCGGGATGTGCTGCGCCACCAGCGCCTCCCCGCCGGCGAATACGCCGTCGCGGTAGCCCTCGGCGTAGCCGCCGGGCACAGCCTCCGCCTGCACTGCGTGCTCCGCGGGCGGAGGCGGCAAGCCCTTCGCGCTGCCCGCCTTCGCGCCGGCAGCGCCTCCCCGCCCCGCGGGGGCGACACCCTTCGGGTGTGTCGCCTGGCGCGGGGCGGGGCCAGCACCGCTGGCAGGCATCGCCGGTGGCGTGCTGGCTTGCGGTGCCGGCATGGGCGCACGGCGCATCGCCGTGCGCTGCTTGGCGCGGGCAGCGGCGCGCCGGCCCCGCGCGGATGCTGGCCTGCGCCCAGCAGTGGCCTGGCGCAGACCGGCTTTGCCTTTGCCGGTGCGGCTGGCTCTTGCCGCTCTGCTCGCGCCCGCAGACCCAGCTTTGCCTGCTCTGCCAACAACACTGCCTGTGCTGCTCGCTTTCCTTGCAGCAGCCTTATGCGATGCGCCGGCAGATGTACCCGCTTTGGTCGGGGTACTACGTTTCCCTGACTTCACACCTTTGACTCCAGCAGACCCTGTACCTGCTGCTGCCGGAGTGCCACTGCCCATAAATACGGCCGGGTGGATGCCCCGGGGCTTACCCGACACGGAGGCCTTAGCGGCCCCGGTGCGTGTCACTACTCTCACGCCATTCCCTCCTTTGGCATGCACGAGGATTGTCGCTGCGCAAAGCGCCGGAGCATCCTTCCAGCTCCGGCGCAGAGTGTTCTGCTCCCATGGGGCACCGCACAGCGGCAGCATCAGTCGCATATATTTTAGGGCAATTGTCCTTTCATACGGACAGCTGCTTCCTGGAGCGATTCAAATGTACCTGCATCACTCCAGTATTTCTGCAAAATGTCGTATTCCAGTCCGCCAGCAGACGCGTAGTGATTATTCACATCCGTAATTTCAAGTTCTCCACGCGCAGACGGCGCAATGTTGCGAATCAGGTTAAATACATGATCGTCATACATGTATATGCCCGTCACACAATAAGAGGTTTTCGGGTGGCTTGGCTTCTCCTCAATGTACGAGATTCGCTCTGGATGCTTTGAATCAAAAACAGGCACCCCGTAACGTCGTGCATCATCCACCTCTTTGAGCAGAACTCGTGCTGTACCAGCAGGTTGCTGCATGTAACGATCCACATAAGGCTTCAGATCATCGCTGAAGAGATTATCACCGAGAAGCACAACGAATTTTTCGCCAGGAAGGATAAAAGTGGTCGCCAGATCCAACGCTTCCGCAATCCCGCCTGCCTTTTCCTGAATGCGATAAGTCAACTTGACCCCATGATCCGCTCCCCCACCAAGATACTCTGTATATAACCCGGCCGAATGTTTGTTGATTACAATCAATAGTTCATCAATGCCTGCCTGGCGGAGCCTGTCGATGCCATACATAATCATCGGATGTTTACCGACTGGAAGCAGATGTTTGTTAATGAGCCGGGTCAGCGGATACAGTCTAGTTCCTGTTCCGCCGGCAAGAATTACACCTTTCATTCCACGTTCCCTCCTTCATCGGATATGTCCATATATTCAAGCGGATCGACATGCCATTTGTTCATAAAAATCGAACGATTACGCTCAAGCAGCTGTTTCCACGCTACCGGATCTGTCTTCTGGAAGCTGGCACTTCCCTGATGATGCACGAGAACATCTCCACATACCAGCAGGCGATATCCCTGCAATCTTGCTCTATAACAATAATCGTCATCCTCATAGTGTCCCGGAGAATATGCCTCGTCAAGCAGCCCAACTGATTCCACGACATCTCGTTTCATCAGCATGCACAGACCGACGATCCGACGTACTTCCCTCCACCTTGAAGAATCCGCAACATTATTGGAATTGGCCAACTCCTGAAAATGTTCCATGTCCCGAAACTGCAGTTTAATCTGCTGGATGCCGCTTGCATAATTCGTAACAGGACCCGTGATCCCAATACTTGCGTCACTGTACAGAGCCGTTCGCAGGTTCTCCAGCCAACGGGGCGTGACCGTAACATCATTGTTCAACAGCAACAACTCATCCCCGCAAGCTGCACGAAGTCCAGCGTTACACGCTGCCGGAAACCCCCGATTGTCCGGGAACCTTACAAATCGAATTCGCTCCAGCGCACAATATTCAGCCGTTCCATCCGTCGAACCGTTATCTACCACGATAATTTCATATGACGCAGGATCGCCCGAGTATTGACGTATGGCATCGATGCAGGGCCTGATCAGATCCAGACCATTGTATGTTGGGATAATCATACTCGTCAGTGTCATTAGGCGTTCCTCCTGTAAGCGACTTCTACACGGGAGAGTGTATGTGCCTGGGCTGGATTCCAACCTGTACCCAGCAATGTAGCCAGTGCCTCCAGATGATCTCCGATGATCAATTTGGCGACATCATTCCCACTTCCCGTGTTACCAGGACGCAACCGATTGGAACGAATAACATCCACCTGACTTGGTGCCGAGACGTTCATTCCATGCTGAATAGCTAGACTTTGTGCCTTAGGTGGAACAGCCAGTGATGCTGGCTTCACGGTCTGAATCATACGACGAGATAATGCATGAGGCACGGCTGTCATGGAATTGGAACCCAGATCTGCCCTGCCTAATGTTCGGTTTAGATATGCTTTGATCCGGCTTACCTCATCCTGCCCTGCAAACGCAGGCAGCAAAGACGTCAGATTATTCAACGCCACATCCTGTCCCCGATCAACCGCGAACAGAAAGGGTGCAAGCTGTTCAGCCGATACGACCATATCTCCATCCACAAAAAGTACCGTCTCCGCATCCGTCATCTTGGCTCCAAGTGCCCGGCCCACATCATGTCCTGCCCGATCCGGTTCATAGATTACTGTAAGTCCCGGCTGCCTTAGTACCTGCTTCAAACTGTCATCTGTCGTTCCATTCAGTACCACAATAATATCCGTCAGAGGCAACCGCTTTAGTTGCAATAACACCTGCCCCAGTGTGTGTTCTTCATTACAGGCACAGACAATGGCAGCAGCCGAATGACGAAGAGGTAGTGGCACGATCTGGAATGAATGTCCCGAGGCCTGAGCATAACCCTGCATAAATGCCTTACCTGCCTTCAGAGCTAGCTCGAAGTTGCTTAGCTCCGCAACGTTCACCGCGTGTGCATTCCATACGAGACGTGCATGTTCTTCTGATACTGTGTTGTTCGCCTTTGCCTCCCTTCCTGCAACTTGCCCCGCTTTCCACATCAAGTGTAGATCTACTTGGCCAGACTTTGCTCGGCTTCTTCTTTTTTTTTGAATATCTACATGCTTCTTGTTCCTATGACGCTTGTTCATTACTGTTCTTCCTGCTGTCATTTGTCTACTTGTTGTCCGCCTGCGGCGGACAACCCCTGAACGTCCCTTCATTTCCTCACCTCCAGCATGTTGCATCATCCGATGCGACATGCTTACCTCGCCAGGTTGCGAACACGTTTCAGATCGGTATAACCTCCGCGGGGACCGAGCGTATCCGTAATCCACTTAATCGCTGCCATATGATCATTCAGTACCACTTGACTGAGCGGATCAGGTCCTCTTCGCTTTTTGATTCGTACTGCATTCATTCTACCCACAGGTACGTGATGAACAGCGCGTACCCGAAGTCCGCCGATCACTGCCTTCGCTTGTGCGAGTGGCGGAACTTCCAGTGAGGATATCCCCATGACCTCAAGCCCTTTTCGGCTTATTGCATGTGGAATTGCTGTCATGGATGCCCCCCGGAGATCGGATCTTGCGAGTATGCTGTTCAACATGTGTTTGGCCTCCACTACCGGATGAACGGGATGATGAGTGACCGGCCCATGGTAGTCGTTAAGTGCCACATCCGTTCCCTTCAGCACAGCCTTCACGTAAGGTGCAAGGTGCTCTGCGGGAATTGCGATATCTGCATCAGTAAATAACAATACCTGACCGCGCGCCTCCGCTGCGCCTACTTTTCGTCCTCCATCATGCCCCAGCGCTTCGGCATACGTGAGCACTCGTGCTCCAGCCCGTTTGGCTGCTTTAGCTGTACCGTCTGTTGAACCATTCACTACGACAAGCACTTCAGCATCACGGCATATCCGCAGCGCTTCACGTACAACTGCACCAATCCTTTTCTCCTCATTCATAGCAGGGATAATGACCGAGAGCATCGGTCGCTGAGAAACATCCCTGTGTGAAGGAGCATCACTCATGCCATTTTCCGCGCCATTCTCTACTCCATCCTTAGCCTGTGACATCAGCTGTTTGGATGGAATAACGAACGTATAGGCCTTTGTACCCTTTTTGTGTCCAGACTTCCATCTTCGTTTCTTCAGCACTGTTTTTCTTCGTGTCACATTGGTTTGGGTTGCATAACGTGCTGTGGTACGGGTTTTGCGCAACAGTTTCACCTCCCGCATTCGATCATCGGCATGCCAAGGGAGTACACGTTATTCTATGTATTCGTGGAGCAGTGGAAACGGCGTTTGTCCTTGCACTAAGCAGGTTCTCTCTGTGAACACGAGGGTACAGGCCTTGGTTTTAGACAAAATGCGTCAAATTATGTGAAAAACGCTACCTCTCCCCTACTTCAGACACAAATTTAACAAAAATCTAAAATTGCATCTTTTCCAAAGTTTTACATTGTGATAATATACGTTCCAAGCAGTTTTATTTACAAAAATAACCTTGTTGTGAACATAAGTTCCCCTATATTTTTTAAATCAATTTATTGACCTTAGGTTGATTAGATTATGACCTCATTCACAGAACCTGTTAAGCAGATACATTCTACTCTTGAGAGGAGTGATGCCGTTCAGAACACACTGCCTTTGTCATTTACGCAAACCCGGATTGAACACCCCAGTTTTCCGTAAACGTATCTTCTACCTGCGCAATTGGACAACCCCCGGCTTTCTGAAAGAGGAACACAATAGACGATTAAACCTTCGGGCTGAACTGAATAAACGGTTATCCTTTCGTTTGGTGTCGTGCTTAACACTTCCCGAGCTAAGGCCAAGCCGATTTTGTTCCAATCGTTTCTTGTCTCATTCCACGCTTCAGGTTCAGCCCCACGCTCCGCGCTGCCCAAGTTGCAGACGGAAATCCAACCGAGATAGGCATAAACATTTTCCAACAAAAAAATAATTTAAGAATGGGAGAGTTTACTATGAAATTTGCCAAAGTTATGCCAACAATTCTTGGAGGAGCTCTTTTGCTCGCTTCCGTGTCCTCTGCTACTGCAGCTCCAGTGTCTGATCAATCCATTCCACTTCAGGCCCCTTATGCCTCTGAGGAGGGTATTCCATTGAACAGTGGAACAGATGACACTATCTTTAATTATCTTGGACAGCAGGAACAATTTCTGAATACCGATGTGAAATCCCAGCTCAAAATTGTTAAAAGAAACACAGATACATCTGGCGTAAGACACTTCCGCCTGAAACAATATATTAAAGGTATCCCGGTTTATGGTGCAGAACAGACCGTGCACCTGGACAAAACCGGAGCCGTGAGCTCCGCACTTGGCGATCTTCCACCGATTGAAGAGCAGGCCATTCCGAATGATGGTGTAGCCGAGATCAGCGGAGAAGACGCGATCCAGATTGCAACCGAAGAAGCAACCTCCCGAATTGGAGAGCTTGGCGCCGCGGAAATCACACCTCAAGCTGAATTGAACATCTATCATCATGAAGAAGATGGTCAGACGTATCTGGTTTACATTACGGAAGTAAACGTACTGGAACCTGCCCCTCTACGGACCAAATATTTCATTAACGCAGTGGATGGCAGTATCGTATCCCAGTTTGACCTCATTAACTTTGCCACCGGAACAGGTACAGGTGTACTTGGAGATACCAAAACCCTGACAACCACCCAATCCGGCAGCACCTTCCAACTGAAAGACACCACTCGCGGCAATGGCATCCAAACGTACACGGCGAACAATGGCTCATCACTGCCTGGTAGCTTGCTCACAGATTCGGATAATGTATGGACTGATCGTGCAGGTGTAGATGCTCACGCTCATGCGGCTGCTACGTATGATTTCTACAAAAACAAATTCAACCGTAACGGTATTAATGGTAGCGGATTGTTGATCAGATCAACCGTGCACTACGGCTCCAATTACAATAACGCCTTCTGGAACGGGGCACAGATTGTCTTTGGTGACGGCGATGGAACGATGTTCCGATCCCTGTCTGGTGATCTGGATGTTGTGGGCCATGAATTGACGCATGGTGTTATTGAATATACAGCCAATCTGGAATATCGCAATGAACCAGGCGCACTCAATGAAGCCTTTGCCGATATTTTCGGTAATACGATCCAAAGCAAAAACTGGCTGCTCGGTGACGATATCTACACACCTAACACTCCAGGAGATGCGCTGCGCTCCCTCTCCAACCCTACATTGTATGGTCAACCTGACAAATACAGCGATCGCTACACAGGCTCACAGGACAACGGCGGTGTCCATATCAACAGTGGTATCATCAATAAAGCCTATTTCCTTGCTGCTCAAGGCGGAACACATAATGGTGTGACTGTTACCGGAATCGGTCGGGATAAAGCGATCCAGATTTTCTACAGCACACTGGTGAACTACCTGACACCAACGTCCAAATTTGCCGCTGCCAAAACAGCTACCATTCAAGCAGCCAAAGATCTGTACGGAGCAACTTCCGCTGAAGCTACTGCTATTACCAAAGCATATCAAGCTGTAGGCCTGTAAAATCTTATTTTATTGTGGTTGAACTTATAATGTACTCATCCTAATGGTAACAAAACGTTCAGACACCCCTCACCGTCCGAACGGATTAAGCTTAGATCAACCAAAAGCGGTGTCCCGGACAACTCTGGACACCGCTTTTGTCATTTGTTTATTACGGATACAATCCTGCACTACCCTTGCGAAGGTCCCGCAGCAATCCATGACAACAATCCGTACGTATGCTTGCAATCTGCCGTACGTGACACTTCAAGAACCGCTTCATCCTCACTCTGCGAGAGCAGGGAAATCTGGAATCCCCGATCATTACTCATGCCCACAATCACATAATGTTCTGAAGCAAATGATTCTTCAAAAACAACGGTTACCTCTGTGCATACTTCACTCTCTGGCAGTACAAAAGCTTCCATCCCGAATTGTTGTACAACCGGTTGTTTGCTTACGCTGCGAACGGGCTGGAAGGCCAAATGTTTGGCTTGAACTGCCCCCGATTGCAACTGGCTGCTGCCCACGGCATCATCACACAGATGCTCCTGTGTAATCGATTGTTCACTTAACATAAACTCCGTAGTTCCAACGATCTCCTGTGACCGTTCAAGCTGTGGTTGCTGAGCCTGATCTCCCTGATCTTCCTGATCTGCCTGCACTGCCTGCTCAGTTGTGAACAAAGCTGCCGATGGTTCGCCAAGCTGATCTGTTTGGGATATCAGCTCTTGTTGTTGCTCCAGACCAGTACTCGGTAATTCCTCGACGATTACCTGCTGTGATTGCTGTACACCTTCATTTTCTGGTTGAAGCAATCCCTCTTGTCTTTTGATAGCTGCCAGCTGCTCCAGCGTTTCTCCACTGAACTGACGAATCGCATTCCATATCTCTTCGCTCAGATGCGCTGGACCTACAATCCCCGCATTCAAATGATTAGAGGTAATACTCTGCTCACTCAGTTTGCTGCCGTTCACGCTGCCATCGGCCAATTTGGCACTGGTGACAGACCCATTTTGCAGATGAACCCCGCTTACTGCTTCCTCTTCCAGATGAGTTGTGCGAATACTGCGTTCTTGAATATGATCAGCAAGAATGGTTCCATCCTGGATATGACGAGTTTGCACACTTTTGTCTGCTATGTGGATAGCCGATACCGCACCTTCAAGCAATTTATTACCGTTTACACTGCCGTCAGCCATTTTGGCACTTGTTATGGAACCATTGTGCAGATGAATCGAACTTACCGATTCGGCTTTGAGGTGGGAGATTCCAATGCTTCGCTCTTGAATATGGTCAGCATGTATGGCTTTCTCTTGGATATGACGGGATTGCACACTTCCATTGGCAATATGGACATCCGACACCGCATCTTCAAGCAGTTTGTCACTGCTCACACTGCCATCCGCCAGTTTGGCACTCGTTACAGACCCATTTTGCAGATGAACCGCACTTATGACTTCCTCTTCCAGATGGGACGTACCAATGCTATGCTCCTGAATATGATCAGCAAGGATCGCTCCTGCCTGGATATGGCGAGTTTGCACACTTTCCGACGCGATATGGCTCCCCAATACAGTATCTTCGAGCAATTTGCTGCCACTAATGCTACTGTCAGCCAATTTGGCACTTGTGACGGACCCATTTTGCAGATGAACCGCACTTACGGCTTCCTCCTCCAGATGGGCTGTGCCGATGCTTCGCTCCTGAATATGACCAGCATGAATAGCTCCTGCCTGAATATGGCCGGATTGCACACTTTCCGATGCGATATGAATCCCGGATACCGTACCTTCGAGTAACTTGCTGCCAGTTATACTACCATCCGCCAGTTTGGCACTCGTTACAGCTCCATTTTGCAAATGAATGGCACTTACAGACTCCTCTTCCAAATGTGCTGTGCCGATGCTCCGCTCTTGAATATGATCAGCATGAATGGCTCCTGCCTGAATCTTACTGGATTGCACACTATCGTCTGCAATGTGGATATCTGATACTGCTCCTTCAAGCAACTTGCTGCCGGTTACACTGCCGTCGGCCAACTTGGTACTTGTTACAGATCCATTTTGCAGATGAATGGCACTTACTGCTTCCTGTTCCAAGTGAAGCATGCCAATGCTGTGTTCCTGAATATGGTCAGCAAGGATTACTCCTGCCTGGATATGGCGGGATTGCACACTTTCAGAAGCGATATGGATTCCCGACACCGCATCTTCGATCAACTTGCTGCCGGTTACACTGCCGTCGGCCAGTTTGGCACTGATGACAGACCCATTTTGCAGGTGAATCGCACTTACTGCTTCCTCCTCCAGATGGGTTGTGCCGATGCTCCGCTCCTGAATATGGTCAGCATGAATGGCCCCTGCCTGGATATGCCCGGATTGCACACTTTCGGACGCAATATGAATCCCCGATACGGTTCCTTCAAGCAATTTGCTGCCGTTGATACTGCCATCCGCCAGTTTGGCACTTGTTACAGATCCATTTTGCAAATGAACTGCACTTACAGACTCCTCATCCAGATGAACTGCGCCAATACTGCACTCTTGAATATGATCAGCAAGGATTGCGCCTTCTTGGATATGACGGGTTTGCACACTTTCATTGGCAAGGTGAGTAGCCGATACGGTTCCTGCAGCTAATTTGCTGCCATCCACACTACCCGTTGCTAGTTTGGAGCGTGTTACAGATTCATCCTGCAAAATACTCGTACTTACCGCTTCTTCTTCCAGATGAGATGTTCCGATGCTGCGTTCATGGATATGATGAGGAAGAATTTCACCATCTTGAATATGACGGGAATGCACAGCTCCTTGCTGCAGGTGAACAGCACTTGTCGACTCTGCCTGAAGATGCAAACCACTGATCAAACCTGGCTGAAGGTGAGCCGCTGTAATGGATAAAGGTGCCAGATGGTCTGTTTCGACAGATCCGGGTGCCAAGTGATGCGATGTGACCACCTGTTCAGCAATATGCTCCTCATGAATGATGTCTGCCTTCAGATGCTGTGAGCTCACTACTTGAGTTCCCAAATGGTCAGATTTCACGCTGCCTTCAGCCAGATGCACGGATTGTACAACGGATGGTTGCAAGTGCTCGCTACCTACAGCAGCCTGTTGCAGTTCTGCTCCGGATACCGAGTCTGCTGTCAAATGGTCCGCACTTATGGAGCCATGCCGAAGTTTGTTGCCGGCAATACTGCCATCAGCGAATAACTCGGGCGAGCGTATTTCTTCCGACAAATGTTCCAGGGAAACGGAATGCTGCTTCAGGTGATATCCGCGAATGGTTCCTGATGGAATATGTTTGGCGTTAATGCTCTCTGCCATAATCTTGGAAGAAGTCACGCTGCCGTCTGCCAGTTTAGCTGATGTGACAGCAAAATCCGCCAGTTTATCTGTTGCAACACTCTCTGGTGAAAGCTTGGGGGAAGTAACCGCATGATCTGTTAGATGAGGCGGAAAAATGGACCCACCAGCCAGCTGGGCTGAAGTTACACTATCAATAGCCAATTTGTCTGTTGTGACCGCGGCCCGTGCAATCGCATCCGTTTCAACACTACCCGGCTGAAGATGAGGTACACCTACGGCATGTTCTGTCAAGTGTTCCGATTTCACTGCATATGGTCTCAGGGCCTCGGAACCCACGCTGCCTGGAGCCAGATGTGTCCCTGTGACTCCACCACTCGCAAGATGCGAGGATATAACACTTCCCGGGGCAAGCGCTCTGCTACTCACCGATGCCGTTCCAAGCTTTTCCGTTGTTACACTTCCATCCGCGAGTTTAACGTCTGTAACGGCAGCATCCTGCAATTCATACGTACCCACGGCCGACTCTGCAAGATGCCGCTCACACACCACGTCGTCTGCAAGAGCGTCTCCGGACACACTTCCGGCAGATAGATGAGCTGCCTCGATGCTTCCACTTGCAATGTGAATAGAGTGAATTGCGGAATTGTCCACATGTACCGGCGTAATTCCCCGATTCACAATGTGTTCCGCACGAATGGACCCTCTAGCAAGATGTTTACCCTGTACGGCTTCATCCGCAATTTTGGAAGATATGACGCTCTGATCAGAGATTTTGGATGCCGTAATAGACTGCTCTAGCAATTTTGCTGTTCCAACAGACTGGTCTGCCAGTTTGCTACTGGTTACTGCACCTTCTGTCAAATGCTCACTGCCCACTTCTCCATTGCCAATCTGCTCCTTGCCAACGGAATGAGCTCGAATCTGACTTGAACCGATTGAACCGTCCAGTAGATGTCTTCCAGTTAATGAACCCTCAGCTAAATGTCTTGTTTGTATGGATCCATCCTCTATCTGGTCACTTCCAATACTGCCATTTAATAGTTGTGAACGACCGACAGACCCTTCTGCCAGATGTGTCTGTTTAACAGCACCTGCCTGAATATGGTGAGACTCGATGGAGTGTTCTTCGATTTTGCTGCCTGTGACAGCAGCTTCACGAATTTTGGTTGTAGTCACTGCATCGTCAGCCAGTTTGGAGGTATTCACAGCTCCTCCCGTGAGATGCCTTGTATCCACCCCGCTAATCGCGATCTTGTCTCCAGTTACGGCATGATTCTTGATTAATTCTTCCGTTACCAGCATGCGGCTGAGATGTCTTGTGCTGATGGAACCGTCGGCAATTTTGGCCGAATCGATGGCCTGGTTGCCAAGTTTCTGAGAAGTAATACTGCCATCTCTGATTTTCTCGCCTGCAATAGAAGCATTTCGTATTTTGTGACCAGACACAGAACCGTCAATCAGGTGCTCCTCAGATACAGACGCTTCCGCAAGTTTCGCTGAAACAATGGCCCCGTCTGCAATGTGAATGCTGGTCACCGCATAATCCTGCAATGCTTCACTGCCGACCGCATCCGGTTTCAGCTTGGAGGCATCTACAGAGAAAGGAGCCAACTTGCTCTCCGTAACAGCAAATTCACTCAAGTCGTCCGTGTAGATGTAATGTCCGGTATGACCCGGCATCTGGTTCTGGTTCAGGATCTGCAGCCGGTCCTTGCTTGTTGTTTCTTGCTTGATGATAACCACCTCTTCTTCCAGAACAAGCGGAGCCACGCTGCTAACCTGAATCTGCTTATCCGAGCTAACTTCTGTCTCGATTTCCTTGCTATCAGACTCTACGGGTTCCGGCTTGATTTCGGCTTCGATCTCCAACTCTTCCAGCTCGTTCGTTGAAGCAGGTAGCTCCATTGAGTCGAATAGGAATTCTTCCGACTCCTGAACAGCTCTCGAATCCCTTTTATTCGTATTCAAGCGTTCTTCCCTATTCACAGTGAAACCTGAGTTCATCTTGTCTGCCCGGCGATCAGTCAGTTCCAATTCCTTGTATTTCGGGCTCACATGCCGCAGTTTCGGCGTCGGAACCTTCTTTTTGCCATTTTTACTCATGCAGCTTGCTCCTTCCTCTAACGTTCGTCTCCGGCATCATATGCTTCCATCTGGGCATCTGCCACTTCATTTATGACTTTGCGGATTCCAGAGCACGAATGTACGGGCGTCAAGACAGGAAGGTTCGATGATCTTCGTGGAAATAGGCGTGTCAGGGCAGCAGAGGAAAGGCGGCTGTCCACGCCCCCGTCCCAGTCATGTCATAGGATATTATATCTAGGTCGTGTCTGAAAACTCGCTGAAGTGCATCTTTCACCTTCTTTTTGCCCCCTGCTGTGTCACTTTCCCTTGACGTGCCCCGGCACGCCCGCGGAAAACTTCCTTGCTTGGAACGAAAATTCGGCAAAACCTGCTTCCTTCAGAGTTTTAGACACGCCCTGAGCAAGCACTAGTGCTTGGCGATGCATCTTACACACCGGTCTGCGTTATCGCGATGTCTGAGCCATGCGGTGACAGGCCGGCATTCCATGAATGGACGATCCATGGTCGCGATAACATCGAAGGAGGAACGGTCATGCTCCAAGAAACGATCGGCATTATGTTCGATTCACGCATGTACCGGGGGATACCGGCCGGAAGGACCGGTCAGGAATCACTCGCGAATTATGAACAGGCAGCGGCCAGTTATGGATTAACTCCCTGCTTTTTGCGGCTGGAAGATATCGATTCGGATCAAAAAACATGTCTTGCCTATGTTAAAAAAGAAGGCAGATATGTTCGCGAGCGCATGCCACTGCCCTCCGTCATTCATAACCGCTCACTACAGCTTCGCCGGACGGAACAGCATCAGATTACCAAGCTGATGTTGCAGGGTATTCAGGTATTCAACGTTCGCAACCGGTACCGTAAAGATCACATTCATGACATGCTTCAGCAGGACCCCGCCTTGCGAGAACACTTGCCCCATGCAGTTAAAGCTACGCCAGAGTCTCTGGCCTATATGATGGAACAATATGATGACCTCATCATCAAACCATGCAGCGGTAGCATCGGTCATGGGATTATGCGAGTCTTCGAGCGAGATGGACAGTGGAAACTAACCTGTGAGACGAAGGCGGCACGCAAAGGGTGGGCTACCTTCCGATTGAGCAAAGGACAGCTTCCTTCCGCCACCCTAAGGCGGATCTTTCGCCATGCCTACCTCATTGAAGAGCGTATCCCACTGGTACGTTATGAGGGCAGGCCGGTAGATTTGCGGGTATCTGTACAACGGGGCAGCGATGGTCTTTGGGGAATAACAGGCATGTTTGCCAAAGCGGCTCCTGCCCATACGTTTGTCAGCAATATCGCCCAGGGCGGTAAAGTCATGAAGCTCGCAGAGGCCCTTGGATTAGGGGAATCTGGCTTCGACCTGGCCCGATTGGAATACAGAATCGGACTCGTTGCACTTCGAATTGCCCAGAACCTGGCCGCCAGTCTGCCACATCTGGCTGATCTGGGCCTTGATCTCGGGATAACGCGCAGCGGCCAGATCTATTTTATTGAATGCAATGGACGGGATCAGCGTTACGGTTTTCGCAAGGCGGGAATGTCGGAACACTGGAAGGCAACGTACAGCAAACCAATGGCTTATGGGCGTCTGCTGCTGGAACAGAATTCGAGAATTCCGAGACAACCGCAGACATACGATAGGAGACTATATTGATTTCGTGTGCATTCTGTGTCAATATTATGCAGAACGGCCGGTCTTGCCGGCCTTGAAGTTCGCATTAACCCTAAGGGGGATATTCATGGCAAAAACGCTGTTGCGATTAATGACCGAGCTTTCTTCGCGCAAATGGATCTCCCGGACCGTGGGAGCCTTCTCCAAAAGCCGGGGAAGTAAGGCATTTATCCCTTATTTTGTCCGGACCTACGACATCCCTGTTCAGGAGGCCGAGAAAGACTGGAAGGAATACCGTTCACTGAACGATTTCTTTACCCGCAAATTAAAGCCGGGCATGCGCCCGTTGGAACTTTCAGAGCATGCACTGATCAGCCCGGTAGATGCCAAGATTACGGCAGCTGGTCCAATATCTGCAGGGACACTCCTGAATGTTAAGGGACAAAATTATACACTTGCTGAATTATTAAACCATTCTCCCCATCTGGAGAAGTACAAGCACGGGTACGGGTTCGTCCTCTATCTCAGCCCTCGCGACTATCACCGCATTCATGCACCTGTCAGCGGCCGCAAAATAGAGAGCGAACACATCAAAGGCAAAGTTTATCCCGTGAATGACTTTGGCCTGACCCATATGAGATCCGTGCTTAGTCGAAACGAACGACTCATTACGTATATCGCACATGATTACGGTGAAGTGGCGGTTGTCAAAGTAGGTGCGATGAACGTGAGTAGCATACAATATGCTGATACGGACATAAGTACCTGGGCACAAGGCGATGATCTGGCCTATTTTGAATTCGGTTCCACCGTTGTTCTGCTGACGCAGAGTGGCACATTCGAACCAAACCCGGGCTTACAGCCAGGCGATTCGGTCAAAATGGGTGCATTGCTTGGTCGTTTGAAACCGAAGAACTAATGAGTCCATACGCAAATAAAGAGGATGGCGCAGCACCTGTAACCAGGTATTGCGCCATCCTCTTTATGAATTCATATTCATCCATATATACATGCAATACGAAGCTTCGCTCCGTCGTTATTGGTCTGCTGAGTTCTCCTCAAAACCACACATCTTGCAAGTCCTCTGCCGGTTTGAAGCGACGCAGACGGTTCCGGAAAATATTGCATCCCTTCGTAGAGCATCCCCGGTTGCGGACCCGACGTTTTCCGTTCATCACAAGTTCCCCCTTTTGGTCATCTGGAATGCTAGATAATTACCCTTGCGTTCCAGACTTGAAACGGTGTCCTGTTTTTCTCATTAGAATTTTAACGAATCTCGGACGGGCTTTTGCCGGTATACTGCTTGAATTGACGACTGAAGAAGAAAATATCCCGGTAGCCCAGAGCATCCGCCACTTCGGTCACATTCATGCCGGTATGCACCAGCAGATGTTCCGCCCGTTCAATACGCATGCGGATAATATAAGATTGCACCGATGATCCCACCAGTTCCTTGAACTTGATCGAGAAGTATCGGGGCGATAAGCCAGCCCGCGCAGCCAGATCTTCCACCCGATGCGTAATCCCCGGATGCTGACGCACATAATTGGCGACCTCCTGGATCACATCGGACAACTGGTTACTTACCTTTTTCTCCACAGGTTCTTCCGTATCGGCACGCAGCAGATGAATCATCAATTGTTTCAGAATCAATCGGCTCTCTTCATCACGTCCGTACACATCCGATAAGAACAGTCTTACATAACGTGCCAGCAAATGCTCAAACTCCACCGTTTCCTGTACCTCGCGATAGGACTGGGGAACGTCAGCAACAGGCACGTCCACATCAAAGTGAATATACGTAAGTACCAACGGTTTTTGCTTATTATGTGTTGCAGTAGGATGATCTCCTGGCCTGAACAAAAAACAACTCCCCTTGCCAACTTCATACGACTGGTCATTCAATACAAGCGTTCCTTCACCACTCCATACATAAAATAAATCATAGTTTTGCATCGGTTTTTCCCGTTTCTGCCACTTCCAGCCCGGTTCACAGACAATTTTGGCGACAGCGGGCAAAATAACAAATGATGACGGCGATGCCTGCAGCATGTCGCCACTCCCCCTTGATAGTTAATCTCTCTGCATATGGCATCATTCTGATCTGAATCTCACTTCTTCAATCCAGGCCATATGTATTTCAGTATCTTGCATGATTAAATACAACTTGCTCATATATAATCTCTGCCCCTACAGGAGCGAAATGTCTTATCCCATTATACAGCGGAATTCACCGAAACGAAAATGTGCACTTCTCCCAGGCTAGCCGCATTCGCCGGATTCCCTCTGTCATCTCTTCTTTCTCCAGATGTGCAAAAGCAAAACAGGCCGCCGGATGACCTGAAGTCAGCCGATATCGCTCTGCATCACGGAACAGTATGCCATCCTCCTGAGCAAGCTTTTTAAATCGCTGATAACTGTCCACATCGCCATTCCAGGTAGCGTAGATATGCAGTCCTGCATCACCAAGCTGCATCGTGAATGCCTCCGGCAACTGTAGTTCCATCTCTCGGACAAAAAAATCATGCCGTTCCCCATATAACCGGGTTAACCGTCGTAAGTGCCTCAGGTAACCTCCTCTGGTCATAAATTTTGCCAGTGCGCGCTGCTCTAACAGCGCCGGAGGTACCGGTTCATACAACGCCTTGGCGGCAAGCAGAGGTTCTACCAGACCAGGTGGCAGGACGGCGTAGCCAAGTCGAAACGAAGCAACCATCGTTTGTGAGAATGAACCAACATAGATGACGCGCTGTTCACGATCAAGCACTTTGAGGGGTTCAATAGGCCTTCCACCCCATCGGAATTCACTGTCATAATCATCTTCAATGATGACCGCATTCCGCTTCGAGGCCCAAGCAAGCAAGGCACGTCTTCTGTCCAATCCCAGCACGGCCCCTGTTGGAAACTGCCGGGTAGGGGTGACAAATAACGTCTGTGCCTCCCAAGGCTGAGGAATAATGCCTGCGGCATCCACCTCTGCCGGGATGATATGCCCACCACAGGACTTGACGGCATGGGCGATGCCTGGATAACCCGGATTCTCCAATACAACTGCTGCCCCCTCTGTGATCAACAGCTGGGATAGCAAGGTGATGCCTTGCATTGAACCGCTGAACAATACAATCTGAGATGGTTCAGCCTGAATACCACGTGTCCATCTGAGATGGGAGGCGATGGCCTCACGCAGCTCCGGATCACCGGCTACACCGCTTGATTCTCGCCAACCACTGCGATGAACCGCAGCGAGTGCACTCTTCCACTCCCCTAACGGGAAATGTTCTGCAGGCATGCGCTGCATTTGAAAATTAATGACGGACGCCTTCGGTGAAGACATCTGAGTCCGCAGGATTTCATGTTGCGTATTCAACCTCTGTACTCGTTCGCCCCAGGGAGACAACTTGAGAACGGCTTCCTGTTTTTCATTTTCCTGAGTGGATAATGTTTCGGTGACAAATGTACCTCTTCCCCGATGTGCATGGACATAACCATCCGCAAGCAGCATGTCGTATACCTGAGCTACCGAACCACGTGACATCTCATATTGCCTTGCCAACTCACGGGTGGAAGGAAGCCGCGTGCCTCCCACCAATGTGCCTGCATGAATGGCATCACGTAACGCATGGTACAGTGCCTCATACTTGTATCGATGCTGAAGTTCATAGGTATCCATCGGCAGCCACAATTCCATCATGCACCTCTCTTCATTTGTCTTCATCTGTTATCCCTGACTAATTGGCCTACTAAAGTGAATGTAAATTGGATCTATTTCATTGTCAATGTATGAACTATTGTTATCCATAAGATATGGCGTTCTATTATACATTCAATGATGGGGGAATACACATGAGACGGAAAGAATTCACAGTAGATGAAGAACAGGAAATTACCGCATTTCTGGATCAGTGCTCCTTCGGGTTTCTGGGCACGGTCAGCCCGGACGGACAACCACGGGTTACACCGCTGAATTTTGTATATATGGACGGTTGCTTTTATTTTCACGGCAGTCTGGCTGGCGAGAAGATGAAACAGATCAAACTGGATTCGTCGGTCAGTTTCACAGTAGCTGAAGAGTTCTCCCTGATTCCATCTTATTTCAGTGATCCTGAGCTTGCTTGTCCAGCGACTTCTTTCTTCAAAAGTGTCATGGCCTTTGGTCAGGCTGAACCGGTTAAAGATCTGGACATCAAAGGTAAGGTACTGCAACGATTCATGGAGAAACTCCAGCCGCAAGGCGGATATGTACCCATTGACGCTACTGACTCGCGTTACACAGGAAACCTCAAAGCTGTAGCCGTAGTCCGAATTAGTCCTGAACGGATCAGCGCCAAGTTTAAATTTGGACAAAATTGGTCTATTGAACGCCTGGATCATATCCGTGGTGAACTGGAACAGCGCAATGAAGGAAGAGATGCCGAAACTGCTGAAATGATGCAGAAATACTGTCCATTTCATCAACAATAAGTTTCATTTCTTAAGGATTACTCCAAGGTCTAATACAACGATAACCCACCCGAAAACCCTCTGCAACAACGCGGTAAAGCGATATAACTGTCATATTGCGTAATTTCCGTGACGGGGGCATGTCAAGGTGATATAATGTTAGGCAGTTGAATCACAAAGACTTGGAAGGATGAAAAGAATGAATCCACTGGCTGAACAGTTGAACGAAAGTATTCAGACAGGCAGCAGTCACGTCTACTCCATGCTGTCACAGCTTGGCAAAGAAATTTATTTTCCTAAAGAGGGGATTTTGAGTCAATCTGCTGAAGCAGCAAGCTTGGCCAAGACCCATAATGCCACGATTGGTATCGCTCTGGAGGGTGGTGTGCCGATGCATCTTCAGGTTATTCAGGAGAAGCTGTCTGCATTCCAGCCAAAGGATCTGTATCCTTACGCTCCACCTGCAGGCAAACCTGAATTGCGGACCGTCTGGAGAGACAAGATGCTGAAGGAAACACCTTCGCTTGAAGGCAAAACGTTTGGCAATCCGATTGTAACCAATGCTTTAACCCATGGACTAAGTATCGTAGCCGACCTGTTCGCCGATGAAGGGGACGCTGTCATATATCCGGATAAAAACTGGGAAAATTACGAGCTGACCTTCGGAATTCGTCGTCATGGCCAGTTGGTTCATTATCCCCTGTTCGATGATCAGTTGAACTTCAACAGTGAGGGTCTGCTTCAGGCTTTGCTTGATCAAAAGGACAAAGGTAAAGCGATCGTTCTGCTCAACTTCCCGAATAACCCTACAGGTTATACGCCTGGAGCCGAAGAAGCAGATGCCATTGTGAACACGATTCTTCAGGCAGCTGAAGCCGGCGTTAACGTGGTTGCTGTAACAGACGATGCCTACTTCGGGCTGTTCTTCGAAGATTCCATTCATGAATCCCTGTTTGGCAAACTTGCCAACATTCATCCACGTGTTTTGACCGTAAAAGTGGATGGTGCAACCAAGGAAGAATTCGTATGGGGCTTCCGCGTTGGATTCATTACGTATGCCCATGAAGATGCAGCCGTTCTGCATGCATTGGAGCAAAAAACACTCGGTATTATCCGGGCAACGATCTCCAGTGGCCCGCATCCTTCCCAGACTTTTGTACTGGATGCGCTCAAAGCACCGGAGTTTGAAGCACAGAAACAGGAGAAGTTCGAGATTATGAAAGGCCGCGCCAATAAGGTAAAAGCCATTCTCGATAGCGGCAAGTATGGAGATGCATGGGACTATTATCCGTTCAACTCCGGTTACTTCATGTGCCTGAAGCTGAAAGAAGTTGGCGCTGAAGAACTTCGAAGCCATTTGCTGCACAAATATGGTGTGGGTACAATCGCGCTGGGTGAATCGGATCTTCGAATCGCCTTCTCCTGTATTGAAGAATCCGGGTTGGAAGATCTGTATGAAACCATCTATCGTGGAGTTCAGGATCTGCGGACGACTTAGTTAACACAGACCTGTACCCTGAATGTTATAAGAACCCTTTGTATAACGGCGACGCTTCATGTCACTGAATATACGAAGGGTTTTTTTGTGTTTTACAATTCGCCTGATACTACTCCACTCACCCGGACAGCAGCCCAAAAGCTTTAATTTCTGGCTTTACCGGGCATCGGCCCAATCAGCCTACCCCCATAGTACATAATATACGATGTACGCAAGGGCGTGCCAAACAACCACTTGAAAGGGGAATGACCATGTCTGGAGTTGAAGATACAAGAGGCGGTTATGGATGCGGCGGTTACGGCGGAGGATTTACAAACACAGGTGCTATTCTCGTTCTGTTCATCTTGCTCGTAATCATCACTAAATCGTTCCTCTGTTAGTACCAATACACACTTGCGCGAGAACCAAGTGATCTGACTGCAAGATTCCATTACAGCACAAAGAAGGGTATACCGGGATACAGCCCGGCATACCCTTCTTTTGTTATCTTTTTACCTCTCACTGATGAACCCAATGTAATAATCCGAGTTGGTCCGGTGTCCGATCGTTTACTCGTCCTCTTCTTCCTTCAACCACTTGTTACCTTGCGAACGCCGCATGATCACAATCACCAGTATACCCAAAATAAGTGCTCCTCCGGTGACAGTCAGTCCGCTTGCTCCGGCAGCCAGCATAGGCAACCACATGAGCAACGCAGCCAGTGCATGTAGATGGAATATGAATCCCAACACCTGAGAACGACGACTCTCACCCGAGATTGGATAGATCATAATCCAGAACGATTCACTATGACTGCGACGCAGTGCACCTAACTGAACACCTGCAAGCAACAGGAAGAACAGATACACACCTACACCAAAGTAGCTGCCTGCTGTCCACCAGGATAGTAACATGCCCAGTACAATTAAACGTAACACGATTGAGAACACTTCGGTTCGAATAAACGTTTTGGTTATCAAGTAACGGTAAGCTTTCCCTGCATTCCAGGGAAGACCACTCCCCAATTTGCTAAGCCAGCGACGCGAACTTACTTTCTGTCCGGATGAAGGTACATCCACAAACCAGCCAAGCGTACGCATAACCCTGCCAGCCTGACCCTGCTCTACCTGGATCAGTCGTTCCCACGCTACCCGATGTTTCACCGGTATACGCAAGGCGACGATGTAGACAACAGCCAGCAACAGCAGGAACCAGACGCTGCGCTGCGGTGGCTGCCACAGCCATGCGCCAACCGCCAGCACTGCCAGAGCCCATCGCAAGAGACGATATCCTCTTGCCGCACCGACCTGAACCATTCTTAGCTCTTGCCACGCTCCATAACTGGACAACCCTTTCCACAGCAACAGGAATACGATGAACCAGCCAAATGGCCGTGCATCCAGATCTGCTCTGACATAGAGCGGCCACAGTGTAACAAATACAAGCAGCAAGCCCAGAGTTTTATAGATGATGCCCCGGGCAAAGCTGTTCTTCAAATATTCCTGCATCCGGTATTCCTGTGGTCGCAGGAACACAATATCTGCCGGAAGCAGATATGTACGATAACTGCTAAACAGCACTAACGGTGCCAGCAGCAACAATGCAACCCAGCGAATCGGAAATTCCGCGGGAATGTTCTGGACAAACGATGTATACCAGGCGGAGAAAGCAATGACGAGAAATAAAAAGACCATAGCTACACCGCTCTGGATCACATAACCCAGATAAGGAAGAATTCCGTTCCAGAATCCTGTGCGTCTTTGCTTCCATAGCAGCTTGAGATCCATGCTCAATCCCTGCCTTGTACGAGGGAATAGAACATGTGCTCCAGCGTGGCATCGGATTCCCCGAATTGGGAGCGCAGTTCATTCAGCGTACCTTGAGCAATAACCTGCCCACGGTGCAGAACGATAAAACGGTCACAGTAATTTTCAATCGTGGACAGAATGTGTGAACTGAGCAGGATGGATGATCCCGAAGCTTTCATCTCCAGCATAAAATCAAGCAAAGAGCGAATACCCAGCGGGTCCAGTCCCAGGAAAGGCTCATCAATGATGTACAGTGGTGGTCCTGCCACAAAAGCACACATGATCATGACCTTTTGTCTCATCCCCTTGGACAGGTGAGTCGACAGACTTGTACTTTTCTCATTCATACGGAACAGTTCCAGCAGTTTCTCCGTACGTTGTTTGAAATCAGCCTCCGACACATTGTACGCTCTTGCCGTAAACTCCAGGTGCTCCATCACCGTCATCTCATCATACAGTTCGGGTGATTCCGGTACAAATGCCATAGCCGATTGGTAAATCTGCGCATCCTCGTCCCGCTTCTTGCCCATCACTCGCACTTCGCCCTGTTGAGGGGTCATCAAGCCGAGGATGTGTTTCATGGTTGTGCTTTTGCCAGCACCGTTTAAGCCGATTAGTCCGACCATCTCTCCACGTCCAACTTCCAGATCGATGCCGTGAAGGACGGGCCGTTTGGCACTATAACCTCCGCTTAACCCGCTGATTTGCAGAACAGGCGATTGAACGTTTTCCATCTATCCCTGCACCCCTTTCGTCAGATTCTATTCTTCGGAGCGTGGCGTTTTATCTTTACTCCACTTGGGTGCTCCTTTGTTTTTACGATCCTGGTCGCGCTCCGTGCGGCCTGTATTACCCGTTGGTTTGCTACCTGCTGGATGCGAATTGGAGATTGTAGCTCTGGTTCCCCCATTACGATTGCCCTGACCTGGTTTGCGATCTCTGGATTGTCCTGGTTTTCTGGAGAACGAATGTCCCTCAGGCCGCGTGTCCGGACGCGGGTCAGCCTCCAGTACTTTACCGCCAAAGAGTACACGTTCTGACAGTTCGATTCCGAGTTCGCGTGCAAATTTACGCATAATAAAGATCTGTGTTTCATCCACAATGGACAAAACGATACCCGAGCGTCCCATCCGGCCTGTACGACCTGCACGGTGAACATAGTGCTCCGAGTCAAAGGCAGGGTCATAGTTAATGACCATTGGCAAACCTTCAATATCCAGTCCTCTGGCAGCCACTTCGCTGGCAATCAGCAACTGAAGTTTGCCATTACGGAAGGCAGACAATACGTTACTGCGCGTCACTTTGTCAGCATCTCCATACAGCGCAGCAGCGGACAAGCCCAGATGATTCATTTTTGCTTCAACTTCACCAATATCTTCGGTTGCATTCACAAATACGATTGCCCGATCCGGATTGTACTGTCTAACCAGACGACGCAGCATGTCAATTTTGTTACGGTTTTCTTCTACAAAATAATAATGCTCAAGGCCCGCGGCCGTAGCTCGATCCGGTTCAATTCCGATCTGCACAGGCTCTTTCATCTCACGCTTTGCGAGTCCAGCTGTATGCTCATCAATGGTTGCTGACAGGAAGATCAGCTGACGGTCCCGCAATGCGCTCTTAAGTACAAAGTTCACGTCACTTACGCCGCCAAGTTGGAACACTTGGTCTGCTTCATCGATAACAATCGTAGAGACGTTGTGCATTTTCAGTTTTTTGAGTGTAATCAATTCCTTCAGTCGTCCCGGTGTACCCACAACCAATTGTGGATGCTCACGCAGCTTCTCGATCTGACGTTTAGCCGCTGCGCCTCCAATTAGACCCAATACGCCAATCTTACGTTCTTCCGCATAACGCTGCGCTTCACGTACAATTTGCATCGCCAGCTCTTGCGTAGGTGCAATAATGAGTTTCTGCGTACCTTTGATATCCATTTTGATGGATTGTAACAGTGGCAGCAGATATGCCAGCGTTTTTCCTGTTCCCGTCTGGGATTTGGATACGACATCTCGGCCTTCCAAAATAACCGGGATCGTCTGAGCCTGTACAGGTGAAGGTTCGTTAATGCCATGTTTCGCCAAAACGGCCTCCAGATCCTGTTCCACGCCAATTGAAGCAAATGTTTGATTCGTCATGTATGTCCATCCTTTTAAATTTATTCATTTTGATGCTAGCCTTGCTTGTACGGATATAAACCGAAGCCTGTCATCACATTACCTTTCATTATATGCGAAAAAAGCCCGTGTACCAAATCTTATTCCAGAATTGTATGTATACACGCCAAAAAAAAGAAAAGCCCCTCGGCGGAGCCTTTCTTTCATTCCGTATATGATGCCTCGTATCACATTTACTTCTGATTCATTACACCGTGCGACAATCGATCTGCAAGACGAGGAAATAGCTGGTACAACCATATGCCAGCAGAAGCAAGTCTTGGCAGATTCACTTCTTCCTTGCGCTTTTTCATCGCCCGAATCATATGACCCGCAACGTCTTCCGGTTTCAACATCATCCAGCGTACATTATTCACATAATTGCCAGAAGGGTCAGCCCGATGGAAAAATGGTGTATCAATCGGACCCGGATTAATCGTTGTCACCATGACGCCAGTCTTGCGAAGCTCTTGACGCAGCGCATTACTAAATCCAAGTACAGCATGTTTCGTAGCTGTATAGGAAGCGGATTTGGCTGTACCAATTTTGCCAGCCATGGAGGCCACGTTCACAATCTGACCTTTGCCACGTTCCAGCATTTGTGGAAGCACTGCTTTGGTGCAGCGGACAATGCCCATGTAATTAACGTCCATCATCTCATCGAATTCCTGTACAGACATCTCTGTCATCGCTGCGAATTTCCCGTAACCTGCGTTGTTCAGCAAAATGTCGATTCGTCCGTATTTATGCAATATCGCATCCACAGCTGCCTGAACCTTCTCACTATCCGTAACATCAAGCGTGAGTAATTCATGCGGCCCTTTCAGCGAGGCACCAATCTCTTCCAGCTTGTCCCGTGAACGGGCAGCCAGAATTGGGATGGCTCCTTCTTTTATCAGCATCTGCGCACACAGCGCACCGATACCACTCGATGCACCTGTGATAAACACTACCTGATCTTTCAGCATCCGTGATGTCCTCCCGTATTGAACACATATTGCCTTTTGAGGCGTATGGTTCTATTCTACGAGATCATGACCTGAATATCCATCTCACCAATGCCGTCCATCAGCAAAGGAATACTCAGTGCTTTCGTTGCACTAAATGTAGTCAGATGTTCGGACTTCATCACTTGTGGAGGTGTAATATCGACAACAACACCCTGGTTTGACAGGATGGTGCTGGCATTACCACTGATCATATTACCCAGTTCCGAAATCGCACTTTTGCTCATTTCATCCATTTCTGTAATGACAAAACCACCCATCATCGCAGATACAATTTTCAATGCAACTTGTTCATTGATTCCAAATACAATGTTTCCGCTAAGTTGTCCGGTCATTCCGATCACGATCCAGACATGGTCTGCAATGTACTCTACATTTTTCACGCCAAGACTCCCGGTGGAAGGCGAAACCTGGATGAGCTGTTCGAATACGTTCCGTGCCGATTCCAGGAAAGGATTAATCACTTCCGCTTTCACTGTCTATGTCCCCCTCGCACTGGGTTATTGGTCACACACCAAAAGTCCCATATTCATTAAATTTATTATACTTTATCACGTACAAGAATTCATTAAGAATTCGTTAAACCATGTGTACTATAATTTATCGTCATCCGTGGGGCAAATGTTTATAGCTGATTCTAGCGAATAAACAGCGCTTTTCAGTTCTTTTGAAGAAAGCTTTTCGCTCGTTGTGCGTGGCATAAGGCATTTAGGACTTTATTACTGCTTTCTCACAACTGTAAAAAAAATCAAATTCTTGTATTCGCGTTTTTTTCACAGTCTCTTGAACTACTTTTGATCCTGATCATTACCTTCATTGCTCTGCTGTCCTGAATCACCTATAATTTAAGATAACGGAACAATAACCAGTTACGGGATTACATCACACTAAACACTACATAATCAAGAAATTTTGCCTGCAAGGAGGTCACCTATGAACATAAGCCAACTGGAGACACTAATTACCATTTCCAAAACGATGAGCTTCCGCAAAGCGGGAGAACTTCTGAACCTGACCCAGCCTGCCGTCTCGGCCCAGATCAAAAGTCTGGAGGACGAATTCAGCACCGTTCTTGTGGATCGTAACCAACCCGTTACCCTGACAGACCGTGGACAGGTATTCCTGGAGCACGCTGAACGGATGCTCGACATCGTTGATGAGTTGAAACAAAAATTGTCCGATCTTGATGAAACGCCTCAGGGACGTATCGTATTAGGCACAACAACTTCCATTGCTATTCAGATCTTGCCAAGGGTGTTATCCTATTTCCAAGATCAATTCCCGCTGATCAAAACCAGTATCCAATCCCTTCCGTCATCACAGATCTATACCCAGGTCGAAAATGGTCTGGTTGATATTGGTATCGGTTATCTCACGGAGCGTAATCCCAACCTGAATACATCTGTGCTGTACTATGACACATTTGAACTCGTGGTATCTCCTTCCCATCCGCTGGCGAAGAAAAAACATGCTGCAGTGGATGTGCTCCGGAGTACACCATTGATTCTGCTGTCCCCTGATACCGTAGGACGAAGGTTTACGGAAACTATCTTCAAGAAACATAATATTGAACCTAATATTGTAATGGAGTTGTCGAGCAGCGAAGAAGTGAAACGGATGGTCGAGATTGATCTCGGGGCAGCTGTCATCTCCAAACAATCTGTTGCGCATGAGTTGCGTCAAGGTACATTGCGAATGATACCCTTAAGTGAGCTGGAGGTCAGTCACCCTGTTGGTGTCATCTATAAGTCCAGTCGATACCTTAACTCAGCAATGCAACAATTCATAAGTGACCTCAAAGGTATGCCGGAAACCCAATTCATCAGTTCAGAATGACAATGAGCCATGAGAAAGGAAGGATTCCATATGAAATTTGATCTTCATACACATCATTTTCGTTGTGGTCACGCAGACGGCAACATCCGCGATTATATAGAGGCAGGTATTAAGGCAGGACTTCAGGCCATCGGTATCTCGGATCATACGCCGTACTTTGGCAGTGAGCTTGAGCAGGCATTTCCCCGGATCGCAATGGGCAAGTCGGAATTGCAGCATTATGTGGAAGAAGTCCTTGCTTTGAAAGAAGAGTACGCTGGTAAAATCGATGTGCTGCTCGGCATTGAATCCGACTACTTCCCTGTTCATGCAGAATTGTACCGTACCACACTGGGACAGTATCCTTTTGACTATATTATTGGTTCAGTTCATCATACCGAGGATGTGAGTATCTTCAACAAAACCCGGTGGAATGGACTAAGCAATGCTCGCAAAGTTGAAGTGAAAGAGAGCTATTATTCATTGATCCGGCAATCGGCTCGCAGCGGTATGTTCCAGATTCTTGGACACATTGATGCGATGAAAGGAAACTATCCACCTTTCTCCGAAATTATCGCTGATCAGGCCATTGATGAAACGTTGCAGGTCATTGCAGAATCCAACGTTGCGATCGAAATTAACACATCTGGCAAAACCAAACTCAGCGGTGGCTGGTATCCCTCGGATGCCATTCTGGAACGCGCCCATCATTATGGAGTGAAGGTGACATTTGGATCGGACGCTCATAAACCACAGCGGGTTGCAGACGAGCTGGATGACGTTCGTACACGTCTCAAGGAGATCGGATTCACCGACTGGGTATACTTCAAGCAGAAACAGATGCAGGTTGTTCCACTGTAAAAATATAGAACCACAGAGAAACCCCCACAGCGTTAACAAGCGCAGTGGGGGTTTTGGGTTTAATTCTAAATTAAAAATATTATATAAGTTAAACTTAACATTTACACGATAACGGAGAGGACAGAAATAACCAGAAGAAACGAAGTGTTCGCCTAAAAGCTTTCTGAAAGAAAGCTGCATCGGAAGCATACGCTATGACCGGATTTTACCTTCTAAAATATGGGAATCAAAAAAATCCGGGTATAACAGCGATCGGAAGGTTATTCTGTCATCGGAGTGGCCAGTGTAAATAATCCACAGTTAACTTATATGGGCAAAAAAAATGAACCCGCTCGCGCGGGTCCCAACAGCATTATCTATTATCAAAAAGGGGGTCATGAGATAAGTTTACCCCCTGTCTGTTAGAGTTCAATTGCAGCTATATTTCAATTGTGTAACAAATGATTGAAGTTCGATTCATTCACGTTTGACTACTCTTACTCTATGTCATTGCGGCTTGTCAGATACCAGGGTTTGCAGGTCTTTTTCCTGAAGAGGTCTGACGTATTGTTCCCGGTACATACTGTACACTTTAACATCCATCAGGGATTCTGATTCCTCGTCATCCTCATCATTCAGTCCGAACGAGGGAAGACTCCGCTCATAGGACATCCCTATTTTGCTTAGCACCCGTTGTGAAGATACATTGGCCTCATAACAACGTGCTTCCACCCTCCCCAGATGAAGATCGTCAAATCCAAACTGCAACAGCCGCTGTACCGCCTCGGTAGCCACACCCCTGCCCCAACAGGACCTGTTCAGGATGTAACCAATCTGTGCGGTACCATTCTGATCATTCCAGTGTTGGAATGAGGTGATCCCAATCACCTGTTCCTTGCCTCTCCAGCAGATCCCATAATGTAACGAATCCAGCTTGGCGCTGCTGCTCCGTATCTGGTTCAATAAGCGTCTCGCCCTGATTGGCGTGGGCTGGCTTCCCCTATTCACATATCTTATGACTTGAGGATCGGAAAAGAGTTCCGATAATGTGCTGTAATCACTTTGACGTAATGATCGCAGGACAAGACGCTCTGTCCACAAAGCCGGCAGACCTTGAACCAGCATTTTTCGGGTAAGCATGACAATCGCTCCTTTTGCCTAAACGGGCTCTAGTCCGGTAAGACAAGCATGCTCTGATGATGATCCGGCGTAATACCATTTGAACTGATCCACGAACTTTAGTATTCGCATTTTAGTATTAATATATTGCATCATTCAATTCATCACGCTAAAAGGTCCAGATGCTGACTACTCCTGCAGCCCGCGATAGATACCCGTACGAATCTCACGAATATAGAAATCCAATGCAGGAACATTCGCCGACTGTGCAACCTGTACTTCTCGCTCAATATCATAAGGCACCCGCACGAATTGAACATTGAACGGGGTATTGTTATCGTTGCTGTCTTCACCCTCCAGAATACAGTAGGAAGCTTGGGGAAGATCGAGTGGATTACCAACACTGCCTGCATTAAACAGTAACTTGCCGTTCATATACTGCAAGTATGCGTTATGCACATCCCCATAACCTACAACATCTGCAACACCTTGCTCAGGCTCATCAGCCGGAGGATCAAACATTGCCAACCTCTTTTCCATCGCGTCCCACGGCTGTACACGATGGTATACACTTTGAGGTGAAGCATGGACCAGACGGATGGTGCGACCGCTCAGTTGAAATTGATGACTGAAGGGCAGGCCCGCCAAGTACGCCAATCGTTCCTCACCCAGCCGTTCTGCTTGCCAGGTAAAGTTCTCGTTGTCTTGGTTAACCGCAACCAGTTCATCCCAATTGCCACGGATAACAAGTTCGCACGTTGCTCTCACCTGATCCACAACCTTTACCGGTTCTGGTCCCTTGCCCACGAGGTCACCAAGACAAAAGATTCGCTCCACGCCACGACTTCGGATATCTTCTAACACTGCTTCCCAGGCAGTCATGTTGCCATGAATGTCGGATACAATCGCAATTCTTTCCATCTGGATAACCTCCATTCATGTTAAATCCTTTATGTTTTACATTCATCTTGTATTCTTTTATGTGGTTGATCCTTTAAGCTCAAAAACCGTTAATTCTGGTCTGCACAGAAAACGAATGGGCAGTTGAGTCATGCCAAAACCACGATTCACATACACGGGCATCTGTGTCTGGGTGGTGTAATATACCCCCTGGACATCCGTGTAATACAATCCTTGAACATACTTGTGTGAACCTCGCGGAGTTGTCAGTGCCCCAATCCAGGGAAAACGTACCTGTCCACCATGGCTATGACCGGAAAGTTGTAATCCGAAACCATAGGGAGTGGCAATGTCGGCATAATCCGGTTCATGCATAAGTAACAATTTCCACACATCATGATCCAATCCCTTGATGGCTTGGACAGGATCAGGCCTGCCTGTAAGTGCGTCATCCAGACCAGCTATGGCCAGACGTTCGCCCCCTTGTTCAATCACCACATGTTCGTTCCGTAACAAAGTGAATCCCGCTTCACGGAACATGGTTGTCACTTCATTCTGCTGTCCGCCCCGATAATCATGATTCCCCAAAACAGCAAATTTGCCATACTTCGCTTGCATGGAGGCGAGTACCGGAATACATTCACGCATCGGCTCTGCTTCCCTCTCGACGATGTCTCCGGTAAAACAAATCAAGTCCGGTTGCTGCTCCTCAATCGTTGCTGCCAGCTTCTTCAGCTCTTTCACCCCGGTATGAAAACCAAGATGGGCATCGCTGAACTGAACTACACGCAAACCGTCAAATGCCTTTGGAAACTTCGGAAGTTTCAGCTCCACTTGCTTGATCTCCAGACGACGCGGTTCCCATAACCAGGCATAACCTCCTGTAAGCAAACTGGCACCCGCTGTCATCAAAACCATACGCAATAAGAAACTTCGGCGAGAGGGATCATGATCCTTTTCTTCACCAGGAAACACAGACTCTTCTGCACCTGATGCTTTGTGCGAGCGCTGGGACGGCGAGTTGTTGCTGCCCTGACGCGGTGTCTCTGCCATATCTCCCCCTCCTTCTACGCTCTTAATCCATCCCCTTAGTATATCATATTCTGCATGGGTAGCCCGGTTCCTCTGCTTCATTACAAAAAGAAGCCGGGATCTCCGGCATGTTGCTGCACGGGATCACGACTTCTTCTAAGTTGCAGATTACACTTCTGCACATGTTATGACGAGATTATACACCCAACCAGCGTTTGAACATATGCTTGGTCGTTTGTTTGTTCATTTCGGCAATGGAGGTTGTCAGTGGAATGCCTTTTGGACAGGATTGCACACAGTTCTGTGAGTTTCCACAGCCCTCAATGCCTCCGTCTTCCATCAACGCTTCCAGACGATCGTCGGCGTTCATCTCCCCTGTTGGGTGAGCGTTGAACAGGCGCACTTGGGACAGTGCTGCTGGACCGATAAAGTCTGTTTTCTCATTGACGTTCGGACATGCTTCCAGACATACACCACATGTCATGCATTTGGACAGCTCATAAGCCCACTGACGCTTCTTCTCAGGCATCCGTGGACCTGGACCGAGGTCATAGGTACCATCGATCGGAATCCATGCTTTTACGCGTTTCAGGGCGCTAAACATCCGGCTACGGTCGATGACCAAGTCACGAACCACTGGGAATGTCTTCATCGGTTCGATACGAACGGGCTGTTCGAGCTTGTCGATCAGGGCTGCACATGCTTGACGTGGCTTGCCGTTGATGACCATGGAACAGGCACCGCAGACTTCTTCGAGACAGTTGGAATCCCAGCAAACGGGTGCAATGGATTTGCCATCTGTATTGACGGGGTTCCGCTGAATCTCCATCAGGGCGCTGATCACATTCATGTTGGGACGGTACGGAAGCTCAAATTCTTCGTTGTACGAAGATGACTCCGGGCTATCCTGACGGGTGATGATAAACTTGACGGTTTTGTTGGCTGTAGCTTGTTCCGCCATATCGTAGTCCCCTCCTCTGGTGACGATGATTGTATTGCTGATGCGCAAAATGGTTTGGTGCACGGGAGACGCTTCGTCAGCGGAATGCCCCTCTGATCGCTGTTATCCCCGGATTTTTTGATCAACCCTCTCCAGGGTTAAAATCCGGTGATAAAGGCGAGCGCTTCGCTTCTTCTGGGCATTTCCGCTTCCTCCGCTACGTCGTGCACACAGGGTCACTTTGCTGGAAACTGCACTCCATTCATGCTGGATGGGCAGTATTGAAGTTCTGAAGCATCGCTAAGGCGCTTTGCTTCTTCTGGGTATTTCCGCTTCTTCCGCTATGTCGTGCACTGGGTAACTTTGCTGGAAAACTGCACTCCATTCATGCTGGAGGCAGTATTGAAGTTCTGAAGCATCGCTAGGGCTTTGCTTCTTCTGGGTCTTTCCTTCACTTTGATGGCAGTAACTTTGAAGAAGCTTTGCTTCTCCAAAGTTGTCCTGCCTCTTCGTTCAGGTGCTTAATATTTAACTTTATAAATAAATCCGTGATATTTAATCCTTGGAGTAATCCCGGATACGTGGTGGGATCAAGGATACGTCTACTGGCTCGTACGAGATTTTCGGTCCTTCCTTCGACCAGCTTGCGATAGTCGTTTTCAGGAACTCTTCATCATTACGTTCCGTGAAATCCGGTTTGTAATGCGCGCCGCGGCTTTCGTTACGCAGCAATGCGCCCAGTGTCATTGCTTCTGCCAATTCAATCATGTTCCAAAGTTGGCGAGTGAATGCTGCGCTCGGGTTATTCCAACCAGAGCTGTCATACATATTGATTTTGCCATAACGCTCTTTCAATTCCTTGATCTTGCCAATCGTGGCTTCAAGCTTGTCGTTGTAGCGCACAACCGTCATGTTGGCTGTCATCCACTCGCCAAGCTCTTTATGAATGACATAGGCATTTTCCGTGCCCTGCATTTTCAAGATGCCTTCGTACTTGTCGCTTTGTTGTTTGGTGTGTTTCTCAAATACGGAAGATGGGATATCTGCGGACGATTTTTTAAGTCCTTTGATATATTCAGCCGCTTTTGGTCCAGCCACCATACCACCATAGATCGCAGATACCAGTGAGTTTGCACCCAGACGGTTCGCACCATGGTATTGATATTCACATTCACCAGCTGCGAACAGCCCCGGAATGTTAGTCATTTGGTTGTAATCTACCCACATGCCGCCCATGGAATAATGGACTGCCGGGAAGATTTTCATTGGGATTTTACGCGGGTCATCACCCATGAACTTCTCATAGATCTCAATGATTCCGCCGAGTTTAACATCCAGTTCCTTCGGATCTTTGTGCGACAGGTCGAGATAAACCATGTTCTCGCCGTTCACACCCAGACCCATATCTACGCAGACGCTGAAGATTTCACGAGTCGCGATATCACGTGGAACCAGGTTACCGTAGGATGGATATTTTTCTTCAAGGAAGTACCAAGGTTTTCCGTCTTTGTACGTCCAGATCCGTCCACCTTCACCACGCGCGGATTCAGACATGAGACGCAGCTTGTCATCCCCTGGAATGGCTGTTGGGTGAATCTGAATGAACTCCCCGTTTGCGTAATTTACACCTTGCTGATACACCGCACTTGCCGCTGTACCTGTGTTAATTACAGAGTTGGTCGTTTTACCGAAGATGATCCCCGGACCACCACTCGCCAGAATAACCGCTTCTGCCGGGAAGGTCTGTACCTTCATCGTTTTCAGATCCTGAGCCACGATCCCGCGACATACGCCTTCATCATCCAAAACTGCCTGCAGGAACTCCCAGTTCTCATATTTCGTAACCAGGCCAGCTGCTTCCCAGCGACGTACCTGCTCGTCTAATGCATAGAGCAATTGTTGTCCTGTTGTCGCTCCGGCAAACGCCGTACGGTGATGCTTCGTTCCCCCGAAACGACGGAAATCAAGCAAACCTTCCGGTGTCCGGTTGAACATTACGCCCATACGGTCCATCAAGTGAATGATGCCAGGTGCTGCTTCGCACATCGCTTTAACAGGGGGTTGGTTCGCAAGGAAGTCACCGCCGTATACCGTATCGTCAAAGTGTACCCATGGGGAGTCACCCTCACCCTTGGTATTTACCGCTCCGTTAATGCCGCCTTGTGCGCATACAGAGTGGGATCGTTTAACAGGAACCAGTGAAAATAAATGAACATGGACTCCGGCTTCAGCCGATTTGATCGCCGCCATCAATCCCGCGAGACCGCCGCCCACAATAATTACATTCGTTGATGCCATTGCTGTTCACTCCCTTATAAGTCAGCATTTATACGCTAAATGCTTAAATTAGAACTGTTTTTACTGCGTCAATCATCGAAGTAGCTGTTTGGAAATCAATGCTCCGGAAAGCAAATAGTGAAGCAATAAACATGATGGAAACAATAGCGAACAAGCTCATACATACGTAAGAGGATACACGCTGCGCACGCGGACCAACTGTGATTCCCCAGCTAACGAGGAACGACCACAGACCATTGGCAAAGTGATATGACGCCGCAACCACACTGATCATATATATCGCAAAGGTTATCGGATTCGTCACCGCATCATGTATGACGCCGCCAATCTCTTCATGGGATACATTACCCAGCGCAATCTGTACTCGCGTCTCCCATACGTGCCAGATGACGAATACAAACGTAATAATACCGCTTACCCTCTGTAACGTGTAGCGCCAGTTGCGCTCATTACCGTAACGCCCAACGTTAGGCTTGGCCTGATAGGCAATGTAAAGACCATAAACACCGTGATAGAACAACGGCAACCAGATAAGTAATGCCTCAATTACAATAACAAGAGGCAAACCGTTCAGAAATGCAACGGCACCGTAAAAAGCTTCTTTGCCGCCTTCAACTGCCGTGAAGTTCGTCACCAAATGCTCAACAAAAAACAAACTGAGCGGAATGACGCCAAGCAAGGAGTGCAGCTTTCTGGAGTAAAACCCTTTCATAAAATGTCGATCCCCTTTCGCTAAATACAACGTTTTCATAAATGATTTCACTTATCATGACACGAATCCTTTTCCATGAAAAGGTTCGACAAATTGTTCCGTTTTCCCCAGGTGTGAACAACTTGTGTCACGGTTCATGTTACTCCTTTTTTTCTTATAAGGGAATTGCAATATAATTATTAAATGTTATAACCTATAGGTATAAGCAGTGAAACATTGGGTTTACAGGCTATACAACATGGAAAACGATTGAGCAAGGGCAAGAATCACATTCATGGAAAAGAGGTTATTGTTCATGTTTGAGGAGTTAAACGCATTTGCAGCGGTCGTGGAGCAGTCCAGCCTCAACCGTGCATCCAAGTTACTGAACTTGTCCCAACCCGCACTCTCACGCAAAATTGCCAAATTGGAGGATGAACTCGGAGTTGCCCTGTTCCACCGCCGTGGCAAACGGCTGGAGTTAACCAGTGTGGGCCAGTTCACCTACACCTACGCTGTAGAACAGAAGCAGCAGCAACAGAAGTTCCTCACCATGCTGGCCCAGTATAAAGACGAAGAACAGAGCACCATTACACTTGGAGCCAGTCTGACGACGCTTCAAACTACGTTACCACCTCTCGTCAATGCCTTTATGGAGAAACATCCGAATGCCGAACTGAAACTGTTGACGGGCAAAACACATGAGATTGTCTCGTTTGTGCGTGACAAAAAAGCCGATGTGGGCATTGTCGCCTCCTCCATCAGCGAAGTGGGGCTTAACTGTGTGCCGCTCTTTGACGATCACCTGGAACTGGTTGTGCCGCTAACACACCCCTTGTCCGGTAAGGAAGCCGGGATGGAGCATTTGCAGGATCTGCCGATGATCACATTCTCCAAAGGCACCTGGTACCGCAAATTAACGGACGATCTCTTCCAGCGCTGTGCCGTGATGCCGGATATTCGCATGGAAATTGATTCCTTTGAAGCGATCATCCGACTTCTGCCTTCCGCCAAAGCTGCCGCTCTATTGCCCAAGTCATATCTTCGTCCACAATTGCTCGCGGACAATGATCTTATTTCTGTTCATTTGCCTCAATTACAGCAGACCCGCAGAACAACCTGTATGATCTATGGGGAAAAAGAGGACCTCAGCGAGACCTCCAGACAATGGGTCAAGGAGACTGCTGCACTCTTTACAGCAAAGGCGCCATTGCCCTCACGAAGGGCTACGACGCCTTTGCCTTGATCTGAATCAGCCAGGTTCTAACGCCTGGCTTCCATATTTAACTCATGATAATTATCAGCTCTCTTGGCTGATAACCTCTTCTTCAAATCGGTCGATATCTGCATTATTACCAATAATGACCATGATATCCCCCATTTGAAGCGAATCCAGTGCCGTCGGAGCGATAATGACCCCAGCTTCCTTCTGTAACGCTACAATGCTGCAACCAAAACGTACGCGTGCATTCAGGGTGGAAAGGGTTTTGTTGTGCAGACAGGCGGGAACCTTCATCTCGACAATACTGTAATCATTGGATAATTCAATGTAATCCAGCAAGTTCGGGGTAACCAGCTGGTGGGCAACCCGAATGCCCATATCCCGCTCAGGATAAACGACACGATCAATCCCCAGTTTATCCAATGCGCGTCCGTGAAGGACGGATATGGCCTTGGCCACAACCGTCTTGACGCCCAGCTCTTTTAACAGAATCGCGGTGAGAATGCTCGTCTGAATATCATCCCCGATAGCAACGATACAGCAGTCAAAATTTCGAATACCCAGGGAGCGTAGCACTTCCTCATCTGTGGCATCGGCTACAACGGCATGGGTGACCAATTCACTAATGTCTTCGACGACTTCTTCATTTTTATCGATCCCGAGCACCTCGTAGCCGAGTTCCATTAATTCCTGTGCCAGACTGGAGCCAAATCGCCCAAGCCCAATCACCGCAAACTGCTGTGTTTTCATTGTTCTTCACGAACCCCTTATCCAAATCAATTTCAAAACTCACTAAAAATAGATTTATCCAATAATCATTTTGCCTTCCGGATACCTGTATAACTCTTTACCCTTTTTCTGCCCAAGTGCATACGCTAATGTAATCGGTCCAAGCCTTCCAGCAAACATCGTAAAACAAATCAGGAGTTTGCCCAATGTAGTCAACTTCAGCGTTAGTCCAAGCGATAATCCTACAGTACCAAAGGCCGATGTCGTTTCAAATAAGATCATCATAAAACTGGCGTCTTCTGTGGTACTTAATGCCATCGTTACAGCTATGATGAACAAAAGCGCCAGCAATGTAATGGTAAGCGCCTTGAAAATCCGTTCCTGTACGAGCCGATAGCGGAAAAACACGATATCTTCACGTCCACGCATCATGGCGATGACCGCTCCAGCCATAATCATAAATGTCGTTGTTTTGATCCCGCCTCCGGTAGAACCCGGCGAAGCACCAATGAACATCAGAATGATCATAAAGAACTGTGTTGCCTGTCTCAGCCCGGCAATATCTACCGTATTGGCTCCTGCTGTTCGCGGCGTAACGGACTGGAAGAATGAACCGAGAATTTTGCCACCCCAGTTCAGGCCACCCAGTGTCCGTGGATTGCTAAATTCAAATACGAAAATGACAAGTGCACCAAACACAATTAACAATCCAGTCATTAACAGTACAACTTTGGAGTGCAGAGACAGCTTCCGCGTTTTGCGGTAATCCACCAGGTCTGACAACACCACAAAACCGATACCGCCAGAGACAATCAGGAACATTGCTGTAAAATTAACCAACGGGTCATACACATAACCGGTCAGACTGCGGAAATCCCCAAACATATCAAAGCCCGCATTGTTGAACATCGAGATCGCATGCCAATAGCCATAATAGATCGCCTGTCCAATCGGCATGTCGAACGACCAGCGAATGGCAAACAGTGTGCCACATATGCCTTCGATAATGAGTGAGTAGATCACAACTTTACGGATCAGCCGGACGATGCCCTCCATCGTGCTCTGATTCATCGCTTCCTGTAGAATCAACCGTTCTCTAAGCGAAATCCGCCGTTTGAACGCAATGGCAACCAATGTGGACATTGTCATGAAGCCCAGTCCGCCAATCTGAATCAGAATCGCGATTACAACCTGACCCAGCACCGAGAAATGAGTCCCTGTATCCACCACAACCAAACCAGTGACACAAACAGCCGAAGTTGCTGTAAAGAGCGCATCAATAAATGCAAGACTGTCTCCGTTACGGTTGGATGCCGGAAGCATTAACAACATTGTGCCTACCAATATGATGCCAGCAAACCCTAACACAAGAATACGGGGTGGCGATAATCGCATCCATTGAACATTCAGTTTCACTTGAGTATCTTCCACCTCTTCTAAAATGAAAATAACTCCACACCCGTGGAGCCTTCTTCATTTGAAATGCTGTTGCCAAACGTTAAACAAGTATGATTCAGATTAAAACGACATATATAATGAAGTTGGAATATATCCTATTCGTTCCCTTGTTGGGCGAAAGACATGCGAATCATTGCACATTTGTTTCAAAATTATAAGCGCTGCGACGTTTGTAGACAAAACGTTTTTTGTGTAAATCGGATCGAATTCAGCCAAAAAGGGAAGAACTCAGATATGGCGACGGATGGATCAGATTCTTTCGGTCCTTTTCATGCATTTTCAAGGATTTACACCTGTTTTCGTTACATCATTGGCATTCGGTGCTTGGCCTGTGCTATGTTAACTTTAATATCCATATTAGTGCGTGTTCAAAAAGGGCGGTTTTCAGTACCAAGAAGATGGGATGAAGATAGAAACTTTTTGAACTACCTCTATCAATAAAGGAGGAACACCATTACATGAATCCCTTAGGGCAGCCTTTGCAACTCAAGGCTAACTTCAAGCGGCTGGGGTTGCTTGCGGCGATTGGCCTGATTCTATTTTTTGTATTTCAGATCTTTCCTGCTACCTCATCGCAAACGACAGAAATTTCATCCACGTCCTTCATAACCAAGGAGCAGGCGAAGCAATCCGCACGATCATTCGCAGCTTCTGTGAATGACTATACACTGCCAAATGATGATGAAAAAACCCTGGTAACCTACCAGACACATTCGGATATCTACGGGTATATGGCCAAAACCAAACAACTTGATACCTATAACCAGAAATGGGAAACAAGCTATCCTTACGATGTATTCCGCGTTCGTTTGCCTGATCAAGACAAGGGCGGTTATCTTAATGTTGACGTACATATGAAAACAGGAAAAGTCGTCGGCTTCAAACGAGAACTACCTTCTTCACTCTATACCGCCATTGAGGCGGAACAGGTTAGTGGACGAGTGACCACATCGCAAGTAATTGCTGAAGGCAATATGTCTCTGGACGAGAAACAACAGCTCGCGGCTGGCGTTCTGAACGAATTCGGTTATGAGGTGCCGACACTTCAACTGGAGACTCGCGATGGTGAAGCGGGACTGAAGTATACAGATTCTGCAAAAGCCATTGGAGACTCCAAGCTGGAACTGAACTTTACGTTTGAAGAGGGTGCGGTACGATCGTTCGATCCTGGCTTCTCGGTCCCTGAATCCCATACCGATTATGTGAAAGCTCAGACGCGTCAAGCCAACTGGATGACCTATGGCGGCTATGCGTTCCTGACCCTTGTTCTGGGCGTGCTGGCCATTATCTATAGCATTCTGACCCGAACACATACGTCTTTCAAACGCGGGATCATTCTCTCGGTGGTGTATTTCGCAGCTTCGGTGATTGGCACGCTGAACATGATTCCTCTGCTCCAGGCACAGGGATTCTCCAACTTCATGTTAGCGTTCCTGATGTTATTTCAGATAGGCATTACGCTGGTCATGAGTGCAACCATCTATCTGTCACTCGTTGCCGGTGACGGCATGTGGCGTAAAATCGGTCTGAACCCTTGGCCTCGTGCCAAAGAACCGGGATATGGAAAATATGTACTTCACAGCATGGTTGCTGGTTACCTGTGGGCATTCATTCTACTGGGTGTGCAATCCATCCTGTTCTTCATACTAGAGCGAAGCATTGGCACATGGTCAACGACGTCAGCAGATCAATCTACATTTAATATGACCTATGCCTGGCTCTTCCCGATCATGGCTTGGATGGCCGGTATTGGTGAAGAAACTGTTTATCGACTGTTCGGCATTCGCATGATGCAAAAGATTGTGCGTAACACGTTTATTGCCTGTTTGATTCCAACCATCATTTGGGCACTTGGACACACATTGTATCCGATCTATCCAGTAATCACCCGTCCCATTGAGCTGATGGTGATTGGATTGCTGTTCAGTCTGATCATGCTGCGTCACGGCTTCATTGCCGTTGTATTCGCTCATGTGATCTTCGACAGCTTACTGATGGGACTCAGCCTGATCTTTATGGGCGATGCCCTCAATATGGCTGCTGGACTCTTCTGGATTGTACTCCCGGCCATCGTTGGATATGTGGTCTACAAATTCAATCCAAAACAAAAAGAGAAGCCGTATGTTACGACTCCTCATCCCGAAGTGCTGCAATAATCTGATTTGCCAATTTGTCACCAATAGATAGAGGCCGGAAGTCTTCGACGCTGGCCTCTTTTATTTTGCGTAAAGAGCCAAAATGCTTCAACAGCAGCTTACGCCGCTTCTCTCCGATCCCCGGAATGGCATCCAAACGGGACGTCACCATCGATTTACCCCGCTGCTCGCGGTGGAACGAGATCGCAAAACGGTGGACCTCTTCTTGTATCCGCTGCAACAGGTAGAATTCCTGACTATCCCGTGGCAGGGAGATGACTTCCGGTGGATTACCGATCATCAACTGCGAAGTCTTATGCTTGGCATCCTTCACCAGACCGCATACCGGAATAAACAGCCCCAGCTCATTTTCCAAAATATCGACCGCAGCCGATATCTGTCCTTTACCACCATCAACCACAATCAGGTCAGGCTGGGTCAGGTTTTCTTTTAATACCCGCTCGTAACGGCGACGGATGACCTCTCTCATCGTTTCATAATCATCCGGCCCTTCAACCGAACGGACCTTGTACTTCCGATATTCCTTCTTATCCGGTTTACCATCGGTAAATACGATCATGGCAGATACCGGGTTCGTACCCTGAATGTTCGAGTTATCAAACGCTTCAATACGGTGAAGCTGGTCCAATCCAATAAAGCGTCCCAGTCCTTCGGCAGCTTTGGATGTACGTTCTTCATTTCGCTCAATCAAACGGAACTTCTCTTCCAATGCCACACGTGCGTTATCCACAGCCATCGTGATCATCTGGCGTTTCAATCCACGTTGCGGAATGAGCACTTTGATCTCCAACCACTCCTGTAAAGCAGCAGCAACCTGAGTTGGGTCTTCCAGTCCTGATGGAAGCTTTTCAGTTGAAGTAGTTGTATCCATTATTGATTCATCCTCTTGCATACTATCAGGTTGTTCACCTTCTGCATCTGTGGAACCTCCGTAAGCTGCACGAGTCTCAGCAACCAGTGGCTGGGAAGCGTTACTGCGCTCCACTTGTCCCATCTGCTCGAATTCTACCTTAACTGCGGCAGGCACCGATCCCTCAGCATCAGATACTGTATCCAAACTTTCGTTATCCGTTGCAAGATCCTTGGGCATTTCCGGCAACAAAATTTCTTGTGGCAATGCCGGATTATCGCTGTAATACTGTGTTACATAGGACATGAAGTCACTATACGCCTCACCGTAAAACGGGAAGGTTGATACGTGACGTTCGATCATTTTACCCTGACGCATATATAGAATCTGGACACACATCCAGCCTTTATCAATGGCAAAACCAAATACATCACGGTCTCTGGCATCGGCCATCGTAATTTTCTGTTTTTCCATCATCGCATCGATGGCGATTACCTGGTCGCGCAGTTCCTTGGCACGTTCAAAATAAAGATCCTCCGCAGCCTCTTGCATCTTACGCTGCAAATCCTTCTTAATCTCTTCATGACCACCGCTCAGAAATGAACCAATCTCTTGTGAAATCTCGTCGTACTGCTCCTTCTCCACTTCCTTCACACAAGGCGCAAGACACTGTCCCATGTGATAGTACAGGCACACTTCTTTGGGCATTACACCACATTTGCGCAGTGGATACATGCGGTCGAGCAGTTTTTTCGTTTGGTGTGCCGCATATGAGTTCGGATAAGGTCCGAAATATTTGGCTTTATCTTTCAGCACGCGCCGAGTTACTTCCAGCCGGGGGTGCTTTTCATTTGTAATTTTAAGATATGGGAATGTCTTGTCATCCTTGAGCAACACGTTGTACCGCGGCATATGTTTCTTGATCAGGTTACACTCCAGAATGAGTGCTTCCATGTTACTGCCCGTCACAATATATTCAAAATCACGGATTTCGGACACCAGACGCTGGGTCTTTCCGTTATGACTGCCGATAAAATAAGAGCGTACGCGGTTCTTCAACACTTTAGCCTTACCTACATAGATAATGGTGCCTTCACTGTTCTTCATCAGGTAACATCCAGACATGTCTGGCAGCAAAGCGAGCTTGTGGCGAATCTGCTCCAATGCTTTCTCCTGATCCTGCAAATCATTGATGAATTGATCCATAATTCGGTGAATCCTCCTTCCCGAAAAAGCTGAAATCCTCACCTTACATGAGTTACTCCGATGACAGAATGACCTTTCGATCGCCGTAATTCACACGAACACTACGATAACAGAACAACCTTCCAATCGCTGTTATCCCCAGATTTTTTGATTCCCTTTTACAAGGGGAAAATCCGGTGATAAAGGCGAACGCTTCGCTTTTTCAGGTTTTTTCTGTTCTCTCCGCTATTGTGTGAGTAATTAGTGCAATACATATTAAAAGTAAAACTCGGATAAAAATTGCAACGGCTATGCTTCTAAGGCTCATTTCTGTCCTCTCCGTTAACATGTAAATTTCCAGTTTCATTTTATATAAATAATATACTTTATATTGTCCTATATAAAGGTATTCGACGCAAAACGCCCCCGGCATGTAAACCGGAGGCGTATGTGTAAGCCTGTAAATTATTGGTGTTTTGCGATAATTCCTTTGAGCGCATCTTTCGAGTTCAGACCAACCACTTTATCTACCGGTTGACCGTCTTTGAAGAAGATCAAAGTTGGAATGCTCATTACGCCAAAGCGGGAAGCTGATTCCGGATTTTCATCCACGTTAACTTTAGCAATTTTCACTGCATCGCCAACTTCTGTGGACAGCTCTTCCAGGATTGGAGCGAGCATTTTACAAGGACCACACCAAGGCGCCCAGAAATCAACAAGAACCGTTCCTTCGCCTTCTACTTCAGCGTTGAAGGATTGATCGGATACGTTAACAATAGCCATGAAATTGTCCTCCTTATATATACTTACGGTTTATTTTAACCTGTAACGTCGTGAACGACACTTCCAGTATAACACAGGTACGTCAAACTTGTGAATTGAACGCTGCAATGTTCATCTTCCCAACATCAAATCTTCACAATTACAGGATGTAGCATACTAACTGCAAAATCTTTACAAACGCTTTCTTTTCCAAGTATACTAAAATTACTCCGGGTTTCAGCCCCCATACGGGCAAGCTGTTTCCCCATAAGGAGGCAATAACATGGATGCAAATGTGCGGATCAGCGACCCGCGTGAACATGTGAACGAGGAACCCCGCAACGATCTATTTGATCTGATCGCGGGTGTTGCCGGCATGGCCGGCCTGATGACAGTGATCTTTTTCGGTATGGTTATCTTCAAATTCCTCACCGAATAGGACACTCACAGGTCTCACGCAGGACCAGAAAAGCCCGGTTTTCGCGACAATGCGAAAGCCAGGCTTTTTTTGGGACTACTTTAGCTTTTGATTGCAATCAGCTCAGCTTCTAAATCAAAAGCTCCACCGATAATTTGAAGATTAACCTTGTCCAGAACCATTTCGTTCAATTAGATCGGTTCAACGTTTACCGCGCTGATTCTCACCCCGAACGGAGATTACATCCACAAATGGACGAATCCGGTCCATAAGACGTTGCCCTTTATTCATTTCCTCGCCGTCCCGATTGGTGAAACTAAGATGTTTTTCAAGCCCATCCAGATTGTAATTGGACGTATAGAACGTAGGTTTACGATTCATCCGATAGTTCAGAATGGACCCCATCACATGATCCCGAACCCAAGGGTTCAGATTCTCTGCCCCGATATCATCAAAAATGAGCAGATCACAACTTTTCAAAATATCCGTCATTTCCTTCAGCTTCTGCCCTTCACTAATCATGGATTTCAGATCCTCCACAAAGTCAGGCATATAAATAATGACACCCGTGTGGCCTGCAACCGCCAGTTCATGCAACAGGTAACACATCAGAAACGTCTTGCCCGTCCCGAATGTTCCTTCCAGAAACAGTCCTTGCGGAGATAATCCGTTCTCCTTGGTCTCGCTAATATACCGAAGCACCTGATTCACTGCCGGAGCACGCATCCGATCCTTGCCCATAATCTCCACATCGTTGTATCCGGCACTGAGCGCACGCTCGTCCACATAGAAACTGCGAATGCGTTGCTTAATAATATGTTCATTTTGCCGGGCGATATGTTTGGAACAAGGTGCTTTTATATCTATGATTTCGGGTTTACCGTTAAAATGTTCTACTTCCAGTTTGCAAAAGTGGCCCTGAAAATCGTTAGGGCAGTTGTCGAGTCCTGGGCAATTCGCACAGTTCTTAGAGTCTTTGGCGTACTGAAACAGCTTGCTCAGATCGGTCATGAGCTGTGCATCTTGCAGTTCAGGATGACCTGCGCGGAATTCGCGTACGTACGGATTTTCCATCAATTCCGCCGCAATCCGCCGCGATTGCTCACGAAAGGCAGGGTTCAGCTGCTGAAGCAGTCCTCCCAAGGATTCCATGGCTTCAAGCCCCCTTAATGTTTCAATATAGAATGAACAATGAAGTGTACCCCTGACCATCTTGATGGCATAGGAACTTTCGATCATTTGCAATTCTACTGTTCATTCTATAGAAAAACAACCAATAACTCAACTCATAGATCTGGTAAATAGCGTAACCCTTCTACCACCGTACGTAATGCCTAGTTTATAGTACACTTGCAGTCCTGTACCTTTTAGTGTGTGTTCAAAAGTCTGTTTTTCGACTCTTCAAACAACTTTTATCAGCGGCGCAAGCCGACAGTAACGATCTCGCATGAACCTGTCTGTATGTTCCATTCCTTGCTGGCAAATGATAATGTTGATGCCTCTTCTATGCTACGGGCATGTAGCCTTGCGCCCTCCTCCTCCAGGATGTTGCTCTTGTACGCCGTTTCGAATGGCTGTGGATTCGCTTGCGATGCAGCAAGCTTCAACGTGACGGATTCGGTGGTCATATTGAACCAGCGGAGCATCACATCACCGGAATCTTCATTCACCTTGAGTGAAGAAAAAGCCAAGCCGTCTCCTTGCCATGCAAACGGTGTGTTGTTAGGTGTCAGATAACCCGTGTGTACTTCGGTTTGTGCCAGCGTCCAAGGAACCTGGAACTGATAAGCCTCGATATATGCACCTGACGCTGCACCATTTCCATCATGCGGAATGATCTCGATCTGAAATGTATGTTCACCAAGGCATTGTGCTTCCGGTGTCGGGAACAAACCCCAGTCTCCGAGTTCGCCCACAGCACGAAGCAGCGTTACGGCGATGGTGTTACGTCCATCTTGAAGGACTTCATATTCATTCAGACCCAGATTGGCTACGACCAATCCCGCCTCTTTTTCACTCACATCCACAAAATTCTGTTGATGCTGTGTATTGCTTGGATTTTGCCACTCCGGTGCAGGCTTGTTATCACGCGTTGCAATTTCGAACATGGAATCCACATGATGAACAGCAGATACAAGATCCGTTGGGAAAAGAGCACGCACCCGATGATCCTTCGCCTGATTGTTGAAGGTTGTTTCCATTTGTACTCCTTTTCCATTACGACTCAGTGATATCACTGTACGAATCTGGAGCGGAATCATTTTAGTTGAACGCTGGGCTTTGCGATGTGGATAATAAATCAGTTCTCGCTGTTCCTGATCCAGCATCTCATCCGCTGACTCCGGTATTTCCCAATGATGAATAACTTCAAACGAGGCCAAGTATGATGTATCCTCAAGGACCCGAATCTCGGCCTGAAGCACTTGTGTTGTCAATGCAACTTCATTCTCTGGTTGTTTGAACATGTATTCATTACCGATATCACCCACATTTTCGTATACGCCAAGGTCCTTGTAAGTCCGGCCTGTCCGTTTATCTGTGAGTGTGAATGAACCGTTGTCTGCAATCGTGACGATCAAATATTGATTCTCCATGCCACGTTCACCACGCAACAAGGTATTTATTTTCGATGGAGAGCCACTCTTTGAATGATCCACAAAGTTGACCAATGCATAGGTTTTTAGTCCAAATGCAGCTACATTTTCTGTTTCAAAACGAATACGTACTCGCCGACAACTATACGGTTGGCGGAAGCGATCATCCGGCAGATCATAGCCGAATTGTAGACCCAGATCCTCCACCGTACATGGAATGTGGTTACCATTTTTTTCATCTACAAGTACGCGGTCTGACAGGTCAACGGCTTTCATCTGCGTCGCCATCTCTTCCAACGTATGTCCATCCCGGAAATACAACCGAGCCGCGTCCAGTTCCATCTGAACTACACCGCTGCGTTCCCAACCCGTTGTATTAAATACCACAACAGGTCGAGCCTGCTCGCCGTAACGCTCAAATATGGAGGTATCGACAGCTGTAGTAATCTGGCTGGTGCTCTCTTCAATTAAAGCCTCTGCTACATGACGGCTCTTATCAAACCGTGTCACCATCTCGCGATGCACCTCATCCACACTGCATCCACAGATGCTGTCATGCGGATGATTTTGCATCAGCGTTTTCCAGGCATACGTCAGTTGATCATGTGGATAGGCATGTCCAAGCAGATAGGCGTAGGATGCCAGGGGTTCAGCCACTTTTTCCAGCATAGTCTGGCCCAGCTGGTTCATCTGTTTCAGATACACACGAGCCGAGGCGGTGTTCACCAGAGTTCCCCAGCCATCGGTACGCTGACTGCGCAATTCGCCTTTGACCGTGGACAGTTCATGTTCAGACGATGCTCTCAAAGCTTCCAGATAATCCGGAAAGTTGGAGTGAATGAACTCGATATCGGGATGTAATTGTTCAGCCATGCGAATCGCTTCTGGCAGATCTCGCTGAATCGGCTGGTGATCACATCCGTTCATGTACAACAACTCATTGGTCGATGCATATTTCTCGGCATCTGCAAGCTTGGTTTCCCAGAACTTGCGGGCCGATTCCTCGTCTACAGGAACTTCATTTCCGTTGGAGTACCAGTTGGCAAACAATACACCGAGCACTTTTGATCCGTCTGGTCCTTCCCACATCAGCTCCGAGAAGCTTGATTCATATCCGGCATCCGATACCGTATTGTTAAATCCCGTCGGCTTCACACCACGTCCAAAAAACACATTATCAATGCCTGATTGCTGCATCAGCTGTGGAGTCTGCCCGACCAATCCAAATGTATCGGGAAAGTAACCAATTTTCGAAGGGGTGCCGTAACGTTTGGCGTCCTTATGTCCAACCTGCATGTTGCGCACATTGGCTTCTCCGCTCGTCAGAAACGCATCCTGCAAAATGTACCATGGTCCAATCACAATCCGCCCATTTCGGATATGTTTCTCCAGTCGTTCCTTCTGCTCCGGTCGAACCTGAAGATAGTCATCGATAATAATCGTTTGTCCATCCAAATAAAAGCTTTTATAGTCCGATCCCTCATCAAGCTGATCCAACAGTGAATCGACGAGCTGAATAAGACGCATATGATGCTTCTCATACGGCAAGTACCATTCCCGATCCCAGTGGGTATGCGAAATAATATGTGCTCTCTTTTTTTTGGTCATCGTGTTATCCCACCTCTTTCATCTTGTTGTACAATCTCAACCTCATCAGGGCGATACACCGCAGTCAGCTTTCCGGAAGCATCCGTGGCAAACAGCACCGAACGATTTTTCTCCAGTTGGAACGCATACGATACACCTGTACGTTGATCTCTCACGTGAACTTCATGGTTCAAGGCAAATTCCGATACAAATACATACATATTTCCTTTTGGAAAACTCAGCTTCCGTCCATAGATCCCTGCGATATCTCCGCCAGATATCCATTCCAACTCCTGTTCGATGCCCGAAATTTCAGTCGCATAACGATACAATTCAGCAAGTGGCTCGTCCCGTCCATTTAACTCGAGCGGCAGTGGAGTCCAGATTAATTTCCCTTTGCCCAAAGGCAGAACGTGTACTTCATCTGCTGTACCTTTATCCCCATGAAGCAACGTCTCCTTTGCCACCTCGGCGATACGACGCCGTCCATAGGTCACCCGGTGATTCACGCCATTAATATTCAGCAATTCTTCCCGTTGCACATTACCCAGACTCCGTTTGCCTACGATATGATCGGCCCGGTCAGTTGCCTTCCAGTATGCGTCCAGTCCCAGCGGCCCTGTAATGAGCAGGCTCGTGCCTTCCTTCTCCGCAAACGTGAGCAATTGTTGAAGTGCATCGCTCTCCATATTGTGCGGACTCGGTACGATAATCAGCTTCGGCGGCTGCTGCTCCAACGCTTCCAGATGATATTCGGATAACGCACGGAATGGCAATTTCAGATCATAAGACATCACGCGAGTAAGCTTTGTTGTGGCATCATAGGCGAGGGCACGGTTGGAGAAGTCATTGGAATACGGGAACACCACTGCAATATCCTCCAGATCGCGGTCTTCAAAGAGATCACGAATGCCATCCATGAATCGGCCAAAATCATAAGACACATCCGCCTCGGGTTTCTCCGTACCATCTGCACGAAGGGCCCCAATGTGGGACTCATTGGCATTATCCATATAGAAGTTGGTGTTCCAGATCCATTGCACGGCGCCAGCGCCGCCTGTCGAAAAAGCATAGGCGTACTTGCGTTCGAGAATGCCACGAAGCTCTTCTTCTGTACGCTTAGCTCGTCCATCTGGAGTTTCCACATACATGATGCCCGTCTCCTGAATGAGATTTGGCTTATGTGGCGTTTTAGCGAAAATGCCATCCCAGATCAGATCATCGTTCAACCACCAGGAATGCACGGTTGTATAATCCACTTCACGTTCATAGAAGAACGGAGAAGGACGCTGTGCACCAAGGGCTTCGTCCTGTCCCACAGTGACCAGATGATCGGGAACCAGGTCTTTGATCGTACCTACAAGCTCTCTTGCCCAAACATTGTGCATCTCCATAGAGAAGAGACAGTAATCGAGCCAGCGTGTTCCCTTTTTGGCCTTGTGCATGTCCTGTACATCAAAGTTAATCTCTTCCGCCTCCGGGATCACCGCGGCAGCAAAGTTCGGAAGCTGCTTCGGTGACATGTTCCATGCCTCCTGCAACGCCTCAATCGTCTGATGCCGTTGTTCAAGCCAAGCGATAAAAGCCTGCTGTTCATACGAATCCCTCGCCGAGCGTGGGCCAGCTGAGAAGATACGTACTGGATCGAACATCGATGGCTCATTAATCAGATCCCAGTCCACATGTGTTGTATGCGTGTGACGACTGACGATACTGCGGATGAAACGTTTCTGTGCTTCGACACTCTGCGGGTCCAAATACGGATTCGTGCCTTCCCATGTCTCTGGTGTAAAGGAGAAGAAAGTGAACGTGACCTGCAAGCCGTGGCGTTTCGCCGTTAAAATAAATGCATCAATGGCACGAAGCACATCCTCTGCCATATGTCCGTCTACCTGCATCATGTTGCGATAGGCGGTCCAGATTCCCGTCCGAATCCAGTTGATGCCGGCTTTTGCCATCTGAGCCATGTCTCGATCCCAGACATCCGCATTGGGCAGAAATAAAAATTTCCGTGCCACATCGGAGGTCATGTAGGTCATACCCACAACAGGGAGAGGACGTCCGTCTTTTACAAAATAATCCCTGCTGCGGGTAATCACTTCCCCTTCTGCCAGCAGTGCAGCATCCTGTCCCCAGAAGCCTTGACGCAAGGTCCGAACTTCACCGTCAGGAGCCTGCGCGTGGCATACGATCCGATACAGCCCACTTTTAAGGGAAACCGGGAGAAGTATACGTTCGAAACGCTGCTCACCGGAAAGTTCCATCTCCAGTCGATGGCTCCATACCTTCTCCGTCGTGCCACTTGTGCGATCTTCATGCTCGACCGTTATGTCAAACGTCCACAGCTCGGATTCGGTAAGTCTATTGCCTGCACGCTGTAAAATCTGGCCTTGAAGTGTGAGTACAGCCCGCTCATCTGGCTCATACGAAGCATAATTCGTTTTGAGGGATAACTCGGTTACACCTTGCGCACAGAATTGCGCCCACTTCACAATCTCAGCAGCGCCATCCTGCGTCCAGAATGAGGTGGTCAGTGGTAAATGCACAAACATCCAGCGTGAACCAACGAAAGTCCCGCGGGAGTTTTCCCACAGAACGACCGGAGCGGCGATGCTGCGTCCATCCTTATTCATGCCACGAAGTAACGGATAAATCTGCGTACTCATCGGTCCTGATGAACCCATCTGGTGGGGCAGATCACTTGTTTTGGTTGTATGTGGAACCAGATTCCATGTATCTGCCTTCTCGAACAGCCCCTCTTTCCCAGTGAGAAGCGGGAGCTGTTCGGATGAAGTGTACGATTGCACATTGGCAGAAGATACGTTCAGTGCCTCATGAATATAAAGTTCCTGATGATACGCAGTCTGCTCTGACTCTACAACCCATGCCCCATTCTCATATCGAACTGGACGTTTGAAGGGCGCACCACCAACACTAATCAGGCTTCCGCCCTGATGCAAGTAAGCTGCAATCTCCGTCCAGGCGGACTTGGGAAAATAGGGTGCATGCAGATTGACCAGACATCCTTCACCTGCTGTGGTCTTCAAAGCCTCTGCGAGTTCTTCGGCGTTTACAACGGTGATCTCTTCAACTGCTTTCCATGTATTCAGAGCCTCATGAGTTGGAGAAGCACCTTCCATCGGAAACGCAGGATCAGCGAAGATAATCAGCTTTTTATCATTAGGTTGGATACTCATAACAGGCCATCCTTCATGGATTTATAGACCAACTGGGAGAACAGGCTGTTGGACCATGCAAACCATTTTCGTGTAAAAATCGTTGGATCATCGGCATGGAAGCCTTCATGCATATAACCCGTATCTGCATCTGTCGCTTCGAGCATGCGAATAATCTCCAGTTTCTCCTCGGCAGACTGCGCAGTCAGACCTTGCATGGACAATCCCATATGCCAGATGTAATCTGGTGGGGTGTGAGGGCTACCAATCCCTCTGGCAACCTTGCCTTCATAATAGAACGGGTTCTCTTTGCTCAGGGCAAAACGGCGCGTATTCTGGTAGATCGGATCATCCGCTGTGACGTAACCCAGATATGGGATGGACATGAGTCCCGGTGTACCCGCATCGTCCATGAGACAGTGGTTGCCATAACCGTCCGTCTCGTACGCATAGATCGGTCCAAATTCCGGATGACGATAAATACCATACAACTGAATGCCGTGATCCACGTCCTGCTCCAGATCCTTCAATTCCTGCAAAAGTTCCATATCCCGGAACACCCACTCGGCAAACTCCTGCATCTGGCGCAGAGCTACAACCGCGAACATGTTGCCAGGGATATTGTAGTGGAAATCACACGCATCATCACTGGAACGGAAACCGGACCAGATCATCCCCGTGTAGTTGACTGGCATACCTTTTCCGTGATTGCGCAGGGAATCTGTTGGGATACCGTTATTACGAGTGAAGCGATATGGAGATTGTTCCATGTGATGCTGTTCGACTTTGAACAGGTCCACGATTTTACGCATCGCTGCCTTGAAGCTTGAATCGAAAATGTCGGTCAGCTCGGTTTCCTTCCAATATAAATACGCCAAACGTACAACAAAACATAATGAGTCAATCTCAAATTTGCGTTCCCACACCCAAGGCGATATCTCTGTTTCGTCCGTGGTGTTCCAATGCCAGTCGTTAGCAGTCTCATTGAAGGCATTGGCATATGGATCGATGTGAACATACTGGATATGACGTTTGATCAGCCCGCCAATAATGCGTTGCAGGTCCTCGTCTTCTTTTGCAAACGGAATGTAATGTACCACCTGCTCCACGGAATCACGCAACCAGGAAGCCGGAATATCTCCTGTGATAACAAAAGTCGTACCGTCCTCCATCAACTTGGTTGTTGTTTCGATAGTGTTAGGGAAGCAGTTTTTGAATAATTGAAGCAGTTTTGGTCGGTGAGCCAGTTTCTGTTCTGCTTCTTCGAGCACGGCCTGAATGGATTGTGGCAAAGCAACAGGTGGCATGGGTATTTTGGGTAATCTGAACTGTTCCATGGATGAGTGCAACTCCTTAAACAAATTGAATGGTGTAGCTATACAGGATGAAACAAAAAATTTACACGGGACCACTGCGCGGTCAGAAATATCCTCCGATCGCTGTTATCCCCAGATTTTTTTGATTCCCTTTTCTAAAGGGTAAAATCTGGGGATAAAGGCGAACGCTTCGCTTCTTCGAATTCTTTCTGTCCTCTCCGTTAACGTGTGAATTTTTAGTAGAACATATATAGCTCGAAATATTTCAAAAAGGTTTACCGCAGTAGCACGGTTTGTATTTGGTAAGGTTTAAAAGATAATGTAATCTGGCCATTGGTATGGGCCAGTGGTTTGATCGGTTCTTCCAGTGCGTTGGAGTGATACGCCTGTTCAAAGGCATGTGGCCATTGCAATGTGATGTTGTCGCGTTTGCCTGATGATTCATAGAAACGAAGGACTGTTCCGTGCCCATCCTCTGCCATTTTGACCGTATCGAGAATGACGTGATTACTATTAAAGTTAATCCAGGAGCCTGTTGCTGGACGTACAGGTGCCGCATTTGCAGTTGCATCTGCAATTGGATCGACGCCATTCCCTGTGCTTTGCTGTACTTCTTCCCTCGGCTGTACCTGCTCTATCTGTTGCACTTGTTGCGACTGTTGCACTTGTTTCACCTGCTGTACTGTCACCTCATGATTCAGCTCAGCCGCCTGACGTACAGTATGTGCGTTTCTCCAGTCTCCGTCGTGTGGATACAGGGAATAGGTGAATTCATGTTCTCCCAGATCAGCCGTGCGATCCGGCCATTTTGGTGCACGAAGTAAGGACAAACGGATGGTGCTACCTTGCACGTCGTACCCATATTTGCAATCATTGAGCAGGCTCACGCCGTATCCATATTCGGATACATCCGCGAAGCGATGTCCACAGACTTCATACTGGGCTTGCTCCCAGCTTGTGTTGCGATGTGTTGGACGTTCCAGTGCGCCAAATGGAATTTCAAATGTGGCCTTGGAGGTCACCACATCAATCGGGAAACCAACTTTCAGAAGTTTGTGATTTTCGTTCCAGTTCACCTGTGTCTGGAAATCAATTCGCCGTGAGTCATGATAAAAGACGATATCTTGTGTGATTTCCGATTGATGTAGCTTCCAGCGGAAGCGCAGGACATCTTTCGTTGAACCCGCAAGCACCAGCTTTTTCTCCAAAAGTTCCACTTCGCCAGCAATCTGTTCTTCATAACGACTGTCGATATCCCATGCATCCCAAAGCGTTGGACGATCGTGGAAGAAGTGAAGTTGATTGCCTCGTTCACCCGGCTTCAGCATCTCACGCTCTGCGGTTTTATCCCACAGACGGGTGATCTCCCCACGTTCGTTGAACTGCACATGATAAAAGGCAGTATCCCATGTATCATTAAAGGTTGTTTGTGCGGCAAGGTTCTTCATTTCCCGTACATTCGTTTCCCTTGTATTTTCCGGTACCAGCCAAATCGTCTTATATCCAAACGCCGGAATGTCTGTCACGAGAATAGACATGTTGCCATCCTCCCGATCCATCCGCAAGCGCTGGCCTTTTTCATCGATGCCGTAGCGATCCAAGCCATCCTGCACAGGAAGTTGAACGACTGCACTCCGTTTCCAGCCCAGGCTGTTGAATACAACATAGGCTACTGAACCTTCCGGTCCCTCTGTGTTGATACCCGTTGTCAATGCAGCAATGCCTTGATCCAGTCCGGTTCTGCCCAATTCAAATACCTGTACATATTCCTCATTCGAAGTGACGTAGGACTCCGTAATTGCCGAGCCCGGTATAATATCATGGAATTGATTCAGCAAAATTAATTTCCAGCCTTCATGCAGTGCTGAACGCACTTCAGCTTCTGCATCTGCCTCCATATCTGGCAGAGCGAGTGTATTCCACAGCTCAGCTTCTCGATACAGAACCTCCGCTTTCCGGTTGTTGCGCTTATTGCGCGCATGGGTCGTGTAGGTTCCCCGATGTAACTCAAGATACAGATCGCCATGCCACTTCGGAAGTACAGGTTGCTCCTTTTCAATTCCGGCAAAGAAAGCTCCAGCTGTGCTATATCGGCTCGCAGGCTGTCCAACCATCAGGTCTGCGCGATCCACATACTCCAGCATCTCGCGTGTTACACCACCGCCGCCATCTCCGTGTCCGTATAGAAGCATGTGCTCCGGATGAGCCGCTTTCTCACGGTAGGACTGCCAGTGATCATGAATGTCCTTCGGCAACGTATGCTCGTTAACACCATGATTGAGGTAGGACAGGATCGGTGTGCCGTCAATGCCCACCCAGTGGAAGAGATCGTATGGAAACACATTTGTGTCGTTCCATCCGAGCTTTGTTGTCATGAAATATTCCACATTGCCATGCTTCAAAATCTGTGGCAGGGAGGCACAATACCCAAACGTATCCGGCAACCATTCAATCTGTGATGTCTTGCCAAACTCCTCCATATAGAAACGCTGACCATATAACATCTGGCGAATCAGGGACTCCCCGCTTGGGATGTTCAGATCGGGCTCAACCCACATGCCGCCAACCAGTTCCCAGCGGCCTTCTACAATCCGCTGCTTCACCCGCGCGTAAAGCTCGGGATCATGCTCCTTCAGAAACGCATATAGTAAGGGTTGGCTCTGGGAATAAACATAGTCCGGATATTCATTCATGAGTGCATCCACGGTGGAGAAAGTACGGCTCGTTTTGCGTACCGTCTCACGTACAGGCCACAGCCAGGCAATATCAATATGGGACTGTCCCACCATATGCTCCAGACCTTCCGCGTTTCCGCCAATCTCACGCACATGATACTTCAGATTATTCTCAATCTGACGAATACCCTCACCCTGCTCAATCTCTTCTGTTGACATGCCTACAAATTGATCCATCGCACGATATACCAGTTCTAACAGGCGAACCCGCCGAAAGTCACTTTCCGGTAGCAACACAGCCGAATCACGGACAATAATGACGGTATACATCAGACTACGAACCGCTTCATTAGGTCTCACCAGCAAGCTCGTAATTGATGTGATTGGCGGCTGAATAACCGCCTGTTGATTCAACGGGTCTACAGGTTCAGGTACCGGATCAAACATCTCGATCTCCAGTTCTGGAGCGTTTCCGACTTTGGATGGATCAAGCGTGACGTAGGTATGATTGCGGTCAAGGCCCTGATAAGAGTTCCCATTTACCCGAAGCAAGCCTTCTCCGCCTGTCTCAAATACAAGCCCATAAGGTGTTTGCTGCCATGTAGCAGGAATCTCCAAACGTGTTCTAAAGAAATAAGTCGTTCCCTGTTTGCTCGGAAAACGCTCAAAATCTTGCCCTTCGGGGTACTCACCCTGATCCTCATACTGTCCTGGCACATGATAATAAGCGCGGGTAATGTCCCAGTTGCGCAGCTGTAATTGCTCCAGCCACTGATGTTCGGACAACTCGCGAATAAATCGTCTGATACGTTCCAACGTCTTACGCCTCCCTTACGGTCAGTTCGGCTATTTGCGTATCGTTTACGCTGCTGCCGATATGAATATGGAATTGTCCTGGTTCAACGACAGGCTTCAAATCACGACCAATATACTGCAGCTGCTCGGCCCCTATGTGGAATTCCACGGTCTGTGTCTCTCCCGGCTCCAGGTTCACTTTTGCAAACCCCTTCAGTTCCTTGGCCGGACGAGTTAGTGAGCTGACCACGTCAGAGATGTACATCTGTACAACTTCTGCACCTGCATAACGGCCGGTGTTGGTCACGTTCACCGATACCGTAACTGAATCATCAGTTGTCATAGATACAGCACTCAGCTGCGGTTCACTGTACTCATATGTGGTATAGCTAAGTCCGTATCCAAATGCATAACGTGGCTCCAGATCCTCTTCGAGGTAACGTTTGCCTCGGGAACGTTTGCCGTTATAATAGATCGGTAATTGGCCGACATGCTTCGGAATGGAGATCGTCAATTTGCCTGACGGATTCACATCACCGAATAAAATATCTGCAATGGCACGACCGCCCTCTTGACCCGGATACCACGCCTCCAGAATTGCATCGGCATGTTCATCCACCCAAGGTTCAGTGATGGGACGACCATTAATGTAAACAACGACAAGTTTCTTGCCGAGCTTGTGAATCTCCTGAATAAGTTCCAACTGTACTCCGGCAAGACCCAACGTCATCCGGTCGATCCCTTCGCCACACTCCATATCGTTCCATGAGTTATCCGAGACATTGGAAGCGCCCGTTTTCAGATCGATCGTTCCTTCTCCAAAGTCACGTGCACTGGAGCCGCCAACCACCATAATGACCGTATCCGCTTGACTGGCAACTTCGATCGCAAGCTCGAATCCTTCTTTCGAATCACCTTTGATCCGGCAGCCTGGTGCATAAAGAACCTGATCTGTACTGCTGTCACCAGTCAAAGCACCGACAGAACTCTTCTCCGTTTGCCCATCCACATGATTAGCCAGCTTAATGCGAATCCCATCCAGTACCGTCGCCACTTTCGACTTCGGTTGCGGAGATGTGTAATCGCCCAGTTGATTGTAGGCCTGATCCGCATTGGGGCCAATGACGGCAATCCGACCAGCTGTTGCTGTGGATAGAGGCAGAGTTTCAGCCTCATTTTTGAGAAGTACAATGCCTTCCGCAGCCAATTGTCGCGCCAACTCAACATGAGCTTCACTGCCAATCACTTCTGCTGCCCGATCGGCATCCACATAAGGCTGTTCGAATAAGCCCAGTCTGAACTTCAACGCCAGCACGCGAGAGGTAGCCTGATCCAGAACCTGCATATCAAGCTTGCCTTCTGCCACCGCCTGCACCAGATATTGCCCAAACATCTCACCGGACATTTCCATATCGATGCCTGCCTCAATCGCCTGTACAGAAGCTTCCATTCCATCTGCCGCGACATCATGCCCACTTGCCAGCATGTTGATCGCACCACAATCCGTAATGACCAGACCGTCAAAGCCCCAATCCTTACGCAAAACATCTTCCAGCAATTCCGTATTCACGGTGCAAGGCGTGCCATCAATTTCGTTATATGCTGGCATGATCGACGCAGCGCCCGCTTCCACCGCTTTGCGGAATGGATAGAGATCCACTTCCAGCAGCTCGCGCCAGCCCATATGTACAGGACCTGCATTACGTCCGCCTTCTGAGCTGCCATAACCAACAAAATGTTTCAGCGTTGCCGCTACTGTATCTCCACGGTCAAGACTTTCACCCTGAAGCCCTTCTACGGAAGCAACTGCCAGCTCTCCAATGAGAAACGGATCTTCACCGAAACATTCCTCCGTACGTCCCCAGCGCGGATCACGCACAACATCCAGTACCGGAGAATAGGTGACCGCACCACCTTGAGCACGTGTCTCCCGTGCTACTGCCCGGCACATCTCCCGATACAGATCCACATTCCAGGTGCTCCCCAGTAAAAGAGGGACAGGATAGACCGTTCCGTCAATAGCCATATGACCATGCGAGCACTCTTCCCCGATCAGAATGGGAATCCCCAGTCTGGAATGTTCTATTGCATAACGTTGAATCAGATTGACCGCCTCAGCGCCTTCTCTGGCAGATAGTCCATTTTCCAGCGTAACGCCCGTCCACGGATCTGCGCGAAGTGCACCATAGAGGGAGCCGACGCCCCCATTTTCCACTTGCTGTTTAAAGGATTCGTTTAACGTGATGTTCCCTTGATCATTCGTATAGGTCTGCCAGCCAAATGGCTGCGTAAGTTGGCCTACTTTTTCTTCCGTAGTCATCAGGCTAAGCAGGTGTTGTACCCGTTCCTCTACGGATTTGCTTTGGTCCTTATAAGTCATCAATCTGCATCTCTCCAATCCTATAACGTGATCCGGTTATTCTTTGACCGCGCCCACCGTCAGACCCTGTACGAAATAACGCTGGAAGAACGGATAAGCGAATATAATCGGCAACGTAGCAAGCACAACCATCGCCATTCGGGACGTATCCTGCGGAATGGACTGCATGGCTGCCAGACTCATCGAACTGTTAGCAGAGTTCTGCTGGATAAATTGAATACTCGACTCAATCCGCATTAACATAGATTGCAGTGGTACCAGATTCGGATTATCGATGTATAACAGCGCATTGAACCAATCATTCCAGTAACCGAGTGTACTGAACAACCCGATGGTTGCCAGTCCCGGCAAGGAGAGTGGAACCACGATTTTCATAAAGGTATAGAACTCACCGGCGCCATCAATCTTCGCCGATTCAATGACTGCATCAGGTACACTGGTGGAGTAGAATGTACGCAGGATCATAATATAGAAGGCATTCATCGCCAGCGGCAGAATCAGTGCCCATAACGTATCTTTCAACCCAAGCAGCTGGGATACGACCATATAGGTTGGAATCATCCCGCCGTTGAACAGCATGGTAAGAATTGCAAAGATGGAGAAAAATCTCCGATATCTGAAGCTCTTGCGGGAAACCGCATACGCATACAGCGACATGAGAATCAGACTGATGATGGTACCAAGTACCGTCACCAGGATGGTAACTCCATACGCCCGTAGCAGCGTGTCCCCACTCTGCCAGACAAACTGATATGCCGCGAGACTCCATTCTGCCGGAATCAGACGATACCCATCACGGGCCAGTGCTTTCTCGTCTGTAAACGAGATGATGACTACAAATATAAAAGGAAATACACAGATCAGAGCGAATAGACCTGCGATGATGTTCATGATCACGTTCCATCCGTTGGATACGTGGTGGAAGTCGCGTTTTTTAACAAGCCCTGCTTGAGCCATAGTGGTTCACTCCTTTCCCTGTCCTAGAATAGGCTACTGTCTTTATCTACTTTGCGAACAACATAGTTGGAGATAATAACAAGCACAAAGCCCACCACGGATTGATACAATCCCGCTGCTGTACTCATGCCGATCTCACCACTAGTTTTCAACCCTCGATATACATAGGTATCAATAACATTGGTCACGGAATAAAGCGTACCCGAATCCCTTGGCACCTGATAAAAGAGTCCAAAGTCGGCATAGAAAATGCGGCCTACGGCCAGCAAGGTCATAATCGTGATGATGGGCGACAGCAACGGAATCGTAATGTTACGAATCTGCTGCCATTTGCTTGCTCCATCAATCATGGCTGCTTCATAAAGTGATTTATCAATCCCCAGTATGGAAGCTAGATAGACAACGCTGCTATAACCGATGGTTTTCCATAACGCTACGAATACCAGAATATACGGCCAATATTTCGCCTCAGAGTACCACTGAATTGGTTCCATCCCAAACCAGCCGATAATCTGATTCAACATCCCGCGGTCCATGCTCAAGAAGCTGAATGCGAAGTAACCAACAATAACCCAGGAGAGAAAATACGGCAGAAACATGCCAGTTTGATACAGTTTGGCGAGTCGTTTATTCACTAGTTCCGAGAGCAGGATTGCCAATGCCACAGCAAATACCAGTCCCAGGAAGATAATGGCGATGTTATAAAAGAGGGTGTTGCGTGTAATGAGCCATGCGTCACTTGTGCTGAACAGGAATTTGAAATTGTCCCAGCCAACCCATTCACTCTTCATCAGACTTGCCCAGAACCCTTCACGGCTGAATCGATATTCTTTGAAAGCAGCCACTGTGCCCACAAGTGGCAAGTAGGAGAAAAAGAAGAACCAGATGGCGCCTGGCAACACCATGAGCAGCATGACTCGGTTTCTAATCAGGTTTTTCAAAAATGTAGTCATTGTGGATATCCTCCTTCAGGCTTGAATGAAAAAGGACCGGACGCGATAAGCAGCCGCCCGATCCTTACGATGTACTGTTACTTGTTTTCCGCTCTCCAGGCATCCAGCTGGCTTTGGGCTTCAGCCATTACTTTCTCCAGTCCGGCTTGATTGAACTTCTCAATCACTTGATCCAGATTGGCTGCCGGGTCCAGTGTACCTGTCATCAGTGCTGCCCAATATTGCTCTTTCACGTTCTGTACCGCTGTCAGTTCGGACGATACATTGCTTGCATCAAAGTTAAAGCTGAGGATCGGGGAATTGACACCTTCAGCGTTAAACTTCTTGAACTCATCCCATTTGTTATCCGGGTCATTGCTGTTCAGATAGAGCAGCATGTTGTTCCCAAGGGAGTATGAAGGCATATCGTAGTTTTTCGATTCAGGCAGATTTTCCATATGCGTGTCATCCACTTTTTTGTAGTGTGTGCCCTCAATACCGGAGTCCACCATATTACGCAGCACAGGATCTGTATTGAGCAGGTTCAGGAATTCCATCGCTTTCTCCGGATATTCCGAGTTCGCCGAGATGGCCATAATGGAGCCTTGTACAGATGTATTCGTTATAATTGCTTCACTTGCAGGTGTTGAAACGACTTGATAACCGTAACTTGCAGACCATTGATTGTCCGCGAGCGGCTGCGTCTGTGCACGATCCAGGAACCAGTTACCCGATGTTGTCAGGTCGTTCGTGGAACCTGTTGTTGCCGCTTCTGCCGATACATAACCAGCCTTGTAGTATTTGTGCATTGTGGTAAGTGCTTCTTTCATTTCAGGTGTTTCCAGTATGTTTACAAGCTTATAGTCTGTTGTATCCAGCTTGATTGCCATTGGCAGATTCTGAATGACATAGTCATAAGGCACGTAAGGAACATAGTTTTTATCCATGGCAAATGGTGTTACACTCGCCTCATTTTCCTTAATGGTTTTGAGCAGAGGCTCCAGACTGTCTAACGTACGAACGCCAGAGATGTCCAACTTGTATTTATCAACCAGCATTTGGTTAAAGCGCCATACCTCTTGTTGTGGCAGCTCTTTGTTGGCTGGAATTCCGTAATTGTGTCCATCTACTTTGGAACCGCTGAGGAATGCAGGATCAATGGTCTTGGTAAGATCCTGACCGTATTCAGCAAGCAGGTCATCCAGTTCGAGGAATGCACCTTTTCTGGCATTTTGTACATAATCGAATCCACCAGAAGAAGTGAACAGAATGTCCATTGGCTCACCGGATGCTACGTTAACCTGCATCTTCTGCGGGTAGTCACCCCAGTCAACCATCTTCATCGTTACCGTGGCATTAATTTTCTCTTTGGTATACTTGCTGACTTCTTCCATCACTTTATTAACGTCTTTCTGAGGGGTACCGATGGTATACCAGATCAACTCTACCGCATCATCTCCAGCTCCCCCGGATTCTGAAGCATCTTTGCTTCCTCCACAGGCACTAAGAACAAGTGTAACAGCCATTAACAATGCAAGAACGAGTGAGAAGCGTTTTCTTTGTTTACTCATTTCTTTGATCCTCCCTTTTCGTGTTCCCTTAGGCTCTACTTACTAACTGCTTTAACCTTATCGAATGAAAGCATTTACAAAAAGAAGATAAACTTAAGTTTTCGAGGTACAAATTAAAGAGAAATCGTCCTTGGGCAACTATTTTGTACCTATTTAAATAAATCGCTTACATGAAAGAGACATGCCGGGTAACGTATGCCATGATTTTCTACCATGCCATTCCTGTTCCCGATATGTCTCTTGGCTCTCTGTCCGCATAGTTGGATCTACCCGTCACCGAATTAACCAAACACCTTGAAATCAGTCGGTGAAATTCCCACATATTTGCGGAACTGTTTATAGAAATACCCCGTCTCCCAATACCCCACATTTCGGGCGATCTCATGTACCTTCAGATTGGAATTGCGTAGTTGCTCCTTCGCACGTTCAATCCGGTATTTGTTGATATATTCGGCAAACGTCTCCCCTGTCTCCTTATGGAACAATTGTCCCAAATAGACCGGATGCAGATGATAGTGGGCACCCAGCAGCTTCAAGGAGAGCTCTTCTGCGTAGTGTTTGTCGATATGCTGAAGCACCTGGTTCACAATTGGATTTTTCAGATCCTGCAATAGGGATTGGATCGTCTGCGACCCAACCTGCTGAAGCGCCCGCACGAGTTCATCAAAAGTACCACTGTCCAGTACAAGTTGAAGCCCTTGTTGGTATATGGCAGACTCATCCGAGTGTTTGATGCTCTCCAGTTCCATTTTGAAGCGAATCACAACTTCCAATGCGGTATTCTGTAACTCCCCAGGTGTAAGCCCATCGCGATGCTGTTCAAAATCCATGCGAATCCGGTCGGCAAGTTGTTCTGTATTGCGGGACAGAATGAGTTTGGCATACTCCCTCCATTCAATGAAAAAAGTCGCCGTTGAATTTCCGCACCTTTCCAGCATGGCATGGTCGATGACTTTAAGGTTGGGATAAATCATCACATACTGGAGTGCTTTTTTGGCCTCGGCATAACTGGTCGGCGCATGGTACAGTCCCTTCATCAACCTGCCTGCTCCAATGCGTGCCGCCGGATGGGTTACGGTTATCTCATCAGATAATGCCTGCAAGCCATCCATCAACTTCTGTTCCTCGTCACTCGTACCCTGAATATTGGCAATAATGACGATGTCTCCATCGATATCATGAAATACGTTCAGATGGCGTCTGTCTCTAAGCATCTCTTCTACACGTTCAAACATGCCGGGTACTTGTCCTTTGTCACGCAGAATGGCCACAGCAACGTCCGGTGCATCCAGCGAAAGGTTCATGAACTGGGCACGTTCTTCAAATTCAGTAGCTGCAATCTGTCCCGTAAGCCATCGATGAAGAATGTTATCTTTCAGAATCTGGATGCCATACGCATCATTGGCTTGAGGTGATACCATATGATCCAGCTTGGACGCGGTGTTGCTCAGCGTGGATTCCAATTCCTCCACATTAATCGGTTTAAGCAAATAATTTTCGATTCCCAGCTGCATGCCTTCCTTCAGATATTCGAACTCATTGAAACCACTGAGGATAATGACCTTAATCTCAGGTTGTACTCGCCTTGCTTCCCGAATCAGGTCAAGACCATTCATGAGTGGCATGGATATATCCGTAATCAGAATGTCCACAGGCTGAGAAGAGAGCGCCTGTAACGCTGCTTGCCCATTACCTGCATGGCTCACAATTTCCATACCAAATGAAGACCAATCCACAATATCGTATAAACCTTCAATGATGAATGGCTCATCGTCCACAATAAACACCTTGTACATATTACACACCTGTCCCTTCTGTATGTGGATAACGCACCCTGATTCGTGTTCCTTCTCCGAGGGTGCTCTCTATGGTGATACCGAACTCTGGCCCATACAGGAAGCGCAATCGACTATGGACACTGCGCAGCCCGAACATCTGACCAGACTCTTCAGGACGTTCCAGTTCTTCAAGGATTTCCGTCAGGCGTGCCGGATCAATGCCTTTGCCATTATCTTTGACTTCCACTTGCACCACATCATCTGTCTCTTCCACAACAATGGATAATCGGTTATCCGAACGTTCTGTCTGAATGCCGTGTACAACATAATTCTCAATGATAGGTTGCAGCGAAAGTTTGACCACAGGGTGTTGATAATATGCAGCATCGATCTGGATCGTATATATGAAAATATCCTTGTAGCGGATTCGGAATAATTCCAGATACAAGCGGCAAGCTTCCATCTCATCCTTCAGCGTATAATTTTTCTTTTGCTGTACCAGGCTCTTGAACAATACGGATAAACTATAGATCATCTCGCCAACATCTCTCGCCCCTTGGGATATCGCCCTCATCCGAATCACTTCAAGCGTATTGTAGAGAAAATGAGGGTTGATGCGCGCCTGTAATGCGACCAGCTCGGTCTCCTTCTGTTTGATCTCGGCTTTGTAGACCCGTTCAATATACAGATTCAGCTCATCCAGCATGTCGTTGAAGCTATGTGAGATCTGCCCCAGTTCATCATCTCGCGGATCGTCGATGCGAGCCGTCAAATTTCCATATTTCACTTTTTGGGTGAAGCGGATAATTCGACGGGTTCGTTTGGCAAAGTTAATAATGAAAAATGCCGGAACCAGCACGGCAAACAAAATACATACGATACTGATCGAGATAATGGTATTGCGAATGCCCGCATAGGTTTCAGCCATCTCTTCTACCGGAACGGTGCCAATGACCACATACCCCTGATCGGCGGAGACAAACTTGTTGACGTACATGTTCTGCTCCTTTTTCATTGAATCCATATCCGTCTGATCAAACAGGGAATCGGCCACATTCACGTAGGGATACTTCTTCCCGTAATAATGATTGTTGGAGTCAAATAACACTGTCCCTTTCGCCGATAACACCACGATGTCTCCCTTGAGATTACTCTCGTAGTTATCCAGCGCATTACCGATTCCTTCTGAGTCAAAGAAGACAAGAAATTGGCCCAGATTCCGAAGAGTCTGTGTATTGTTAATCGGTACGCGGATGGAGTAGAGCGCAGGGTCCCATTGATTAATCTCTTTGCGAATCCAGTAGTTGGGTGCACTGATATTGGGCGTTTCCATCGCCATCACGTCCGGAATATAGGAATGAGCTACATTGGCGTCCAGCTTGCGGAACTGCTTGTGTTGATTAAAGGTAGACAGATCCTGCTGTTCGGCGCTATACAACATGAGTTGATTAATCTGCGAATTGCGATCCATAATATTTTGAAAATGTTTCAATACATCGGCCGAATAGTCATCCTGATTGGCGTAATATCCATTGGTCATGTGCTGAACATATTCAGCGTACGAATGATTCATCAGGTACGTAATGTTAGCGGACAGCGCCTCATTCTGATGCATATCCCTCACCATGTTTTGCACCGATTCATACTGCTGATGAATGTACCGGTCCACATGTTCCATCGCCGCTTTCTGGATCGCCAGTTCCCGGCGAATCGTGGAGTCGGACACCGCCAGGAAAATGATATAAGATAACGTAATGATCGTGACAATAGATATCATCGAGAAGATCAGGAGCATTTTCATAAACATATTATTTTTGAAGAAATTATTGTAAACGCTAACAATTTTCAATTCGCATGTTCCCTCCGATGCTGTTTTCCTGACTTGAATTATACCATCAGGCTTCTGACATTAACTTGTCACCTGCAACTTTTCTTTAGTTTATATCTGTGTTTCTTTAATTTCACCCTATTTAAAAACGCTTTCATCCACTATCGTTAACCATAAGTTTAGCTTTGTGTAAAAGAATACCTTACATTCATTCCACTTGAAGGAGGAACAGCATGACACGCAAACTCAAAGCAAAAGGCATCATACCCAAGGTAACCGCCATGGTCCTGACTACGGCTCTGCTTGGACAAGTTGTTGCATCATCCGTTTATGCCGGAGACACGCTCCCTTACACAGGCGAAAGCGCCAAAGGGATGAATCAACCCTATCAACACGGGTACACCTCGGCTCAGATTCTGAACTGGACACCGGAAAGTGATATCCATGGTGATCTCCTTCGTGCTCATGTTCCCTTGCAGCCCCGTAATGAAGCGTTCGCTGCCACACAGGCTTATCCTGAGCTTAGCCCGGACACCCAACTGTTCACAATGAGTGGTGATTATGGCAATGCATTCTTCGATAGCACACCTTATACCAATGAATTCAGCCAGTATCTGTTTAATTATTGGCAATATACAGACTACTACAGCTATTGGCACGGCATGGCCTCTGCGGGAGTACCTGAGGAGCTGTACGATCCGAGTAAAGAATGGACGGAGAAATACTTCGAGTTTGGCATTTTGAACATTCCGAATCCGGCCTACACCAATGCAGCCCATAAAAATGGCGTTAAGTCCATTGCTAACATCTTTTTCTCGGACAATGACCGCGGGCCACAAACCTATAAACAAATGCTGATCCAAGATGAAAACGGTAATTTCCCTGTGGCCGAGAAACTGGCCGAGATGGCAGAATACTACAACTACGATGGATATTTCTTCAATCAGGAAGAGGTTGCCCGGGGTGTAGCCCCTGAGGATATCGCTTCCTACAAGAAATTCATGAAATATCTAAGAGATAAAGGCCTGTACGTTCAGTGGTATGATTCCACCATCAATACAACAGGCAAAATTCAATACCAGAACCAATTTAATGGGCTTAATAGCCCGTTTGTACAGGATTCCGTTCTCGGCAGAGTCTCGGATTCCATCTTCCTGAACTATGTGTGGAACCACAAGATGCTCCGCGATTCCCGTGATCATGCCCTTAGCCTGGGACTGGATCCACTGGAAACCGTATTTGCTGGTGTCGAAGGTGGACATGACAAATTCGGCCGCTGGAAGCAATCCTATGACCTGCGCCATAATCTGGATGAGAACGGTCAACCCATGAACAGCATCGCGACATTGGGTGCCGACTTCACCCACAACGCTCTGGATGAAGAGATGGGCGATGGCAGCACCAATCACCGAGCTGAGGATGAGTACCAGTGGATGACCTTTGTACGCGATCGTGCGTGGTGGTCTGGCCCAAATCAAGACCCGACAGATGCACGTCGTAATGCGTCCGCCGATCTGTCGGATGTGTATGCTTCCGGTGCAAATTGGGATGGAATCGCTGCGTATCTGACCGAACGCTCCGTTATCAACGGCTCCAATTTTGCGACCAGCTTCAATACGGGTCACGGTCTGAAATATTTTGAAGACGGCGCTGTCTCGAACGATAAAGAATGGTCTAATATCAACATTCAGGATATCCCTGTCACTTGGCAATGGTGGATGGATAGTAACGGTGACAAGCTCAGTGTTGATTTTGACTACGGTCCATCTTACGAGAAAGGCGCAAGGTACACATATGACTCCATTGGCGCGTTTAATGGCGGCAGCTCTCTCGTGGTGAACGGTACACTGAACGCGGAGAACTTCCTTCGCCTCTACAAAACCGACCTGTCCGTCAACGGGCAATCGAAACTGGAACTGACGTATAACAAACCGTCGACTAGTGACGCTTCCTCCCTGCATGTTGGGTTGATCTTCGAAGATGATCCATCCAACGTGGTCAATGTGGAAGTGCCTCAGTCAGGCCAGCATACTACAGGTTGGAAGACAACTTCGCTGGATTTGAGTGCATATCAAGGCAAAACCATTGCCGCTATGGGATTATCCTTCGACCCGAATGGCAAGGAGATTGAGAATTACCAGATGAATATAGGCGAGATCCGTATGTCCGACGGTTCAGCGGCTGTACCGGATGCACCGACCGGATTCCATATTGCCAAAGCACTGACCAATACCGATGAACTGGTTGTCGCATGGGACATGAAAGACTATTCTGAGGTCAAACAATACAATTTATATGAAAATGGCGCCTATGTAGGCGGCGTGTATGATTCCACTTTTTATATCAAATCGCTAAAACAGCCATCTGGTGAACTGTCTATCCGTGCGGTTGGTGCAGATGGTACCGAAAGTGAAGCAACCGTCCTGCCTTACGATCTGAATGCAGCCGTTCAGGATATTGATGTGAAATTCAAAAAGAATGGCGATGCTATTGTAAGCTGGAAAAACCCGAAAAAAGCGAAAGAATCAGGCAAAGACAAAGATAAGAATACGGATAAGGACAAGGATAAAAATAAAGACAAAGGAAAAGGCAACGAGTCTATTCAACTCACACTAGAAACAGAATACACAAAAGAACCTTTCACCAAGACGCTTCAGGTCAAAAAAGGAAAACAATCTGCCGTCCTGACCGGACTTCCGACCAATGGTGAACATTACGTGCTGAACATCGCCATTGGCGGGCAGAATCCGGTTACCCATACCGGACAGCTCGCAGATCTTCAGATTACACCATACGCCAAGGAAATGGTCACGGTAAAAGATGGAAAGTACACATTAGCCCTCCCGGATCTGGAGGACTGGTATAAGATCTTTGTATATGAAAATGGGGTACCACGCGAGTTCGGAGTCACTTACGTTTCGCAGAAATTCCCGTATATCATTCGGGGAAGAACAAAGCTGAGTGAACTGACTTTCACGCCAGCTTCCAGCAACAGCTCTTTGAAGCTGGTCATTGAGGATTATGCAGGCAATCAGGCCACTACGATTTTGAAGTAACACTGCAAATTATTTTTCGTGCACCCCTGTATAACATATTAGTCACTTAGAGCTATTTTAATAAAAGAGAGCCCTCTCACTTCCCTGATAGGAAGTTGAATGGGCTCTCTTTTATTAATCTCACAGCTGATTGTATAGTTTCTTGAAATTAGACATGTATGGATCAAGAAGATACAACTTCTTCTTTATAATTCTCTCTCTATATTTAGGGAGTTCTTCGGAAGTATTCACTACTTTAAAGCTTATAATTTTAGCTTTCTTCACACTTCCAATGGAAATTTTATCATTATACGGGTCAAACAGCTCCATCGTTCCATTAAATAAACGAGTTCCTCCATTAGGACCCTTTTTATACGTTCCATATTGATATACGTTTTTTTGCTCTTCCGTATATTGCATAAGAAATCCAGATTCTTTTTTAAAATTCACGGATGCGAACAAGGACATATTTTCTGCTTTTAATGGAACATTTAAATCATTGGAGTCTGCTAAACCGAAAGCGACCATCACATTATCGTTCATGTACCTAAAAACCAATTCAGTATCTAAACTCAAGTCCCTTATCACTGTGTATCCAGATACAGGCTGACCATCTTTAAAAGTACCCCGATGTGCCGTAGCTCGATCATATTCTTCACTGTACTTACTAAATTTAAAATATTCTCTTAAAGTACCTTGTCCATTCTGTTTATCATTAGCCCAAGTTCCCTCGTAAATGACTTGAGGCGTTTCTGTTTGTGGGTCTGATGTGATTAACTCTCCCTTCCCAGATCTCTTTCCATATTTCCACTCACCGGTATACGTTTTATACTTTCCCCATGTGGCAGTCCCCTTTCCATGTGGTTTCCCATATTGAACTTCACCATAGTAGACGCCTCCATTAGAAAGAGTTAAAGATACATCTTGTGTTGTTGCAGCGTAAACCCCTCCTACATTAGACCCTATAAATAACCCTAGAACCAATAGAACAATTGCAATAAATCTCTTCAAATTCAAAATCCTTTCTATTCTTATGTATTAGTAGGTACTATTATATATCGTATAAATGATAACATTTCTGTATATTCATAAGCTGATCATTGAGAACTACGCGGGCATTCAAGCAACCATGATTTTGAGGTAACCCCTCAAGATATTCAGGCATGCTATATAAAAGCAAAGAAACGTAGAGCCCAGCACTTCTAACAGGCAGTTAAAGGGCTCTATGTTTTGATCACGAAGTAGTATGACAGACATCAATTGGGAGCTACAATAATAACTCAATTTAATGGTCTGGTCAGACAAAGCGAAAACGTTGGTAATTCAAAAAAAAAGACAAGTCCCCAATCGTAGGGACCTGCCTTTAAATAAATGATCTAAGAAGTTCCTTTTTGTTTACTCGCCTGCATCTGCTGGGCAAATCGCATCATCTCTTCGAACTCTTCCTCGGATACGGCGTCTCCATCGGTGCTTATGTCTTGTACAATCGGAATTTCGGGCTTGGCTTTGGTTCCTTTGCCGTATGTACGGGTACGGGTTCCAGCTGCACCAGCAGCCTGTTTGCCTTTGACCTTGGCCTGATCACGAATATATTGAACAGCTTTCTCGTAGGAGTTCACCTGCTTGAGCAACATGTTGGAGGCGATCGCCTCAACGAAGTTACGGTTAATCCGCTGCTCTCCGCCGGATACAAGCAATGCCATCAAATAATGAATCAATACATTGATGACTTCACCAGGCAACTTATAGCTCAGATCAATTTTCTCAAATATATCGATCAGATTGTCTGGTACTGCACCTGGGAAGAACGTCTGCAACAGACGCGTATACGGCTCATTCCGCAACATCATATTGTATTGATGAATATCACACTTGGTCATAAATTGCGGAGGTACTTCGACGTAATATTCCATCTGCACTCCATGCTCAACAGGTGGTTCACCGGAGTCTTCTTTCCGCTCTGGCTCCTCCATATGCTGTCTCAGTGCCACGACCTTGGCTGCCTGTACAGTCTGTTGCTCATGGCGCTTCTTGGTCTGTCTAAACTGCATGCTCGCCTTATGCTGGAGATCATCCAAAATCAGCTGGCCCTGCGGACTGAAGATATCATCTTCGTCCAGCAGTCGGCATACATCCTGCACACTGAGGTTGAACTTGTTCACTACATAATTTACAATGCCTAGTTGTTCATGATCGAACCGCAGCTGTTCTACATGACGGCGATTGACGGACTCCCGCGGGAAACGCAAAATAATGTCGGCATAGTTCAAACTATTTTCTTCCGCTGCATCATTCGTGCCTGTCCGTTGGGCCGTAGTTGATACTTCCGACAATGCTTGCTCCAACTCATAATCAATTACGTGGGTATTCAATTCAAATATATCGTAAAAGGGAACGGAAATATTCTCTTTATTAGCTGCCGGATAAGGCGCGTCGCCATTTTCCACTGCCGAGAAACCGGAACGCAGGGAAAGGACGGCGAATTTGCCAATCTTGTCACGAAGCAGCAGTGTCAAATGCTGTGTCCGGAAAAACTCTGCCGGAGAGAGCGGCGGTTGCAGCTCATATTCGTAGATGTAATCATCATTTTCCGGTATATATAGGCGTGATGTCTGAAGTAGCCCCACTGCCTCAAGCTTGGATGTCTGCTCTAACAAATATTTGCGCCCTTTCTCACTTGGCTCCAAGCCAAGCGTCATGAACAGCCTCCGTTGCTGTTCAAGCGGCGAATAACCGACCTGTTCACCGGGAAGATGCTGAAACAACAGCCGATACAAGCCAACCGCAAAAGCACCTACCATGGGCTGATATGCTCCTGTAAGCATACGGTCATCCAGGGCGCTAAGTCCAAACTCCCTGTATACGCAGTAGCGATGATGTTCAGTATAATGGTGCAGATTCTTCATGCGCATAGCCTGATCTCCTTCTCCCCAAAAGTATGTTTATCTATTCTATCATAAATGTCTGATCCTCAAATGCTCAAAAACAGGTAAAAAGATGGCCTGTTCTCGTTCCGTTTCGTCCTAGGTCGACATCATTCACGTTTTCGCCGAATTCAGCAAATTTCTAAAATAAAATGTCGAGAGTCGCTAGAATACTATAAAAGCTCTAGCAGCAGAATACAAGTGAATATCTAAAGAGAATGTTCTCCAGATGTATATGAAGTACAAGTGTACAATAATCCTTATAATATAAATGAATAGCAAAAAAGCCTTCCCTTTGTACTCGTAAGCGTTTACGACAAAGACAAGACTTTCACGCGATTACAGTGGCATGTGTTACCTCTTTCCAACAATCTAAAACATTCTGTACCCACCCAGTCGCAACTTCTGGATCGTCCAGCCACTGATTACCGCACCAGCCAGTCCAGCGATGCCCGTCATATAGTCTACAAGCTGGAAAGAACCCAGATGTGACATCAGAGATGACGAATGATCCCATAGAGAGTACACGACGACAGGCAAAATCACAATGATGAACAGATAGGAAGGAAACCAGGTTGTCTTCATCAGCATGTTCAGAATGAAACCGATACCAAACATCATAACGAAAAATAATACCATCAATACCAACACAGGTATAAATTGCATCGGGCGACATTCACCTCTTCTTTCACACATTCAGGTTTCACTTCTGGATAGTAGTTAGTGTACCGCAAAAAATGTGGCGAAGCAACGAACTTTCTGGACAAATTTCCCTATATTTATACTCTGTTCATTTGCCCTTCTGCTTCATGTTGGGATACAATGTAAACGATAAAGCAATCACCCGTCCCTTATAGGGATTTGGAAATATACCTTGCAGGAGGAACACAACCAATGAACGAAGCCGCATCAACACTGGAGGGCTGGTATGCCCTGCATGATTTTCGCTCGATTAACTGGGCCGCCTGGAAAGCAGCAGATGATGAAGAACGCGCTGTAGCACTGGACGAGCTTCAGGAATTCTGGAAAGAATGGAAAGAAGTCGAGGATTCATCCAAAGGAAGTACCGTTGTATATACGGTTGTAGGTCAAAAAGCAGACCTCGTCATGATGCACCTGCGTGAAACGCTGGAAGATCTGAAGGCTGTTGAGAACGCGTTTAACAAAACGATGTTTGCTCAATACACAACTAAGTCGTATTCCTACGTTAGTGTAGTGGAACTGAGCAACTACCTTGGCAAAGAAGGCGAAGACCCGATGCAAAATCCGGAGATCATCGCCCGCCTGAAACCTGTTCTGCCACAACGACAATACATCTGCTTCTATCCAATGAACAAAAAACGTGAGCTGAATGACAACTGGTACATGCTGTCCATGGACGAGCGCCGCACCATGATGCGCAGTCACGGCATGATTGGCCGCAGCTATGCGGGTAAAGTAAAACAGATCATTACCGGCTCTGTCGGTTTCGACGATTGGGAATGGGGCGTTACGCTATTTGCGGATGACGCACTTCAGTTCAAGAAACTCGTCTATGAGATGCGTTTCGATGAAGTTAGCGCCCGTTATGGCGAATTCGGTTCGTTCTATGTGGGAAGTCTGTTGAACGAAGGAACACTGGAAGACATGCTTAAGCTGTAGAAACAGCACAAAGCACAATAAAGCACCGCGACATCTCCTGTAAAGGATACTGTCTGCGGTGCTTTATTATCTATCTATATTCTACTACCTCAAGCTTGATTTAGATCTATATTGTTTGAACTATTTATTTACACAAAAACGGAAAGGACAGAAAAAACCTGAAAAAGCGAAGCTATAAGCTTTCTGCAAGAAAGCTACTTCGAAAGCATCCACTTTGCCTACAAGCTTTCTGAAAGAAAGCTACATCGGAAGCATACGCTATCACCGGATTTTCCCTTTAACAAAAGGGAATCAAAAAAATCTGGGGATAACAGCGATTGGAAGGTTATGTCTCTAATCCTCGTCCTCATCATCTACCGCTTTTAGCGATTCGAGGAATTCGGCTGTGGCCCGATCACGGTCACGTCCCTTCTCTTTAAGCCGCTCAATCGCAGGCATAATGAGAATATCCACTTCTTTCTGCACGATGTAGGCCAGATCATACTGATCCTGTTCCTCGAGATAACCACCGACCTGCATCAGGGCGTTGTAACGATCCAGCTCTTCACGTGTTAATAGTCCCCGGACCTGAACACTGCAATGTCTCATCCAAAAAAACGCCCTTTCTTCAGTACCAGCGGAATACCACCAATGATGAACAGATAACGCAGATCTACCAGCTTCTTCAACTGAGCCGCTTTCCAGCCCTTGTATTTCTTGCCGCCCACAACGGCAATAGCTTCACCTTTACCAAGTGATGCAACCGTGCCTTTGCTCGTAAATACAAAAGGTTGTGGCTGTTTCTTGCGAATGGATGCCACGACGTTCTTAGCGCAGTTCACACCCTGCTGCATCGCAATCTGAGCTGTTGGCGGATAAGGCCGTCCTTCAGCATTGAACACAAGTGAATTATCACCAATGACATAGACATGCTCATGTCCAGGAGCACGCAGATAATCATCTACCTTCACACGTCCTCGCATCACTTCAAGACCTGCCTGTTCAAGCAGTGAGTTACCGCGAATACCGCCGGTCCATACGACTGTAGCTGCATCGAGCTTTTCACCTTCACCCACAATAACCCCGTCCGGGAGACATTGCTTGATTGGAACACCAATTTTGAAAGTAACACCCTTTTTCTTGAGCACATTCATTGCATGTTCTACCAATTCCGGGTCAAATCCAGGCAAGGCCGAAGGCGCTGCCTCTACATTATAGATGTGCACATGTTTCGGATTCACGTCGAACTCCTTGCACAGCTGTGGAATACGATCTGCAAGTTCAGCTACGAATTCAACACCACTGAAACCCGCTCCACCTACGACAAACCGAATACGATTTCGTTTGTTATCGTTTTTGTACATCGCAAATTGATATTCGATGTGTTCTCGAATCAGTCTGACCGAGTTAATGCTGCGGATTGTCATGGCGTGATCGAGCATCCCTGGAATACCGAAAGTCTCAGGCTCACCGCCTAGTCCAATAATCAGATAATCATAGGATAACGTGCCGTCCTCCAGAATAATCTTCCGATCCTGCAGACGAATCTCCTTCACGGAAGACTTGACCAGATCAATCTTGAACTCATCAATCAGCTTGGAAATGGGCACTCTCGCATGCTCAATGGTATCCGTGCCGGCTGCCGGCATATGTAGATGTGTAGTAATATAATGATAATCATGCCGGTTCACCAATGTGACGTCGGCCTCGTTATAGTTCAATTCCTTCTGCAGCCGCTGGGCTGTCAGAATCCCGCCATAGCCCGCGCCGAGGATGACGATTTTGGGAATACTGCTCATGTCTATACCCCTTCCGGTTTCACTTGCATCAGCCCGATCTTGGGTGAGATGCAAAATGCACATACTTACAAATATTGATGAGGTCTTGCCCATTATGACGACAAATGTTAACTTCGCGAATTTATTTAAACGTTTGCATCAAATTTCATAACTCACTAAAAATGGATTTTATGAAACTAGATATCGACGTATCGAACCGTTTTGATCTATATCTAGACTTGATTGAAGCAACTAAAGGGTTTATGAAATTGATACGTTTGCACGCAAGTTATCGTTTCAAGTTGTGAAATTAACCACAAGATTCTACAAAACACGGGATCTGTCTTCATATTACATATTGACTCTAAATTAGACAAAAAAACACATAGTACAGGTCAAGGATATCTGTATTTCTAGTAAAGATCAAGTTTTTTTTTGTTATTTTTCATAACCTTTCATTTCCAATTTCATCCTATTCTCATCTGATCTTCATCAATTGTTCCCAGTTTCGTGACGCCGCTAACTTTGCAACCCTGAATACACCGTTTATAATAGGAAAGACAGTTCAGCACCCATGCCGGTTACGATACGTAGCCTGCACATTCTTTCTGTTAACTACCTATTAAAATATGAAAGGTGTTGTTGATTCTTGACTGCACAAAATTCCAGTCATGATATGACTGATTTACTTATTATCGGTGGAGGCCCTGCGGGTCTGTTCGCCGCGTTTTATGGTGGGATGCGTCAGGCATCCGTTACACTGGTTGAAAGTATGCCACAGCTTGGTGGACAGCTTGCCGCTCTTTACCCGGAGAAATACATCTATGATGTAGCCGGATTCCCGAAAGTAACAGCTCAGGAACTGGTGAATAACCTCGTTGAGCAAATGAATCATTTTAACCCGAACATCCGGCTTGAAGAAAAGGTTGTATCGGTGGAAAAAAAGGATGAGCAACATTTCGTCGTGAAGACGGATGAGAATGAATATCATGCCAAAGCCGTCATTATTACAGCTGGTGTAGGTGCATTCGAACCACGTCGCCTGGAGCTTGAAGGTGCTGCCAAGTTCGAGAAGAGCAACCTGCACTACTTCATCAGTGATCTGAATGCCTTCGCTGGCAAAAAAGTACTGATCAGTGGCGGCGGTGACTCCGCGGTAGACTGGGCACTCATGCTGGAGCCTATCGCTGAGCAAGTAACGCTGATCCATCGCCGGGACAAGTTCCGTGCACATGAGCACAGTGTCGAAAACCTGATGAATTCCAAGGTGAATGTCGTTACACCGACCGAAATCACGGAACTTCACGGAGATGACACGATTACCAAGGTAACCCTTTCTCATGTGAAAACCAAAGAGACTCAGGAAATCGAAGTAGATGACGTGATCGTTAACTTCGGATTTGTCTCTTCTCTCGGACCGATTGCCGAGTGGGGTATCGAAATTGACAGTAACTCCATCGTTGTTGATTCCCGCATGGAAACATCCATTCCAGGAATCTTCGCTGCCGGAGATATCACAACATATCCGGGTAAACTGAAGCTGATCGCTGTCGGATTCGGCGAAGCTCCAACAGCCGTCAACAATGCGAAGGTATACTTCGATCCGGATGCCAAATTGTCCCCAGGACACAGCAGTAACATGAAACGCTAGTTTTGCTGAAATAACATATATTGATACAAAAAAGGGTATCTTACTCCTGAGTGAATCCATATCAGGAGGGATACCCTTGTCTTATATATGCCCGCTGTGTAACGGTCTGGTTGTACCGGAGCAGGCTTGCCCCCACTGCCTTCAGGGACTGTTAGAATGCGGCAAATTGGATGATTACACCGGACCATACAGCCCCTACGTATTCCAAACTTCCTCTGACACGGCAGACGAAGTCGAAAACGTTTGCAATCATGTGATGTACTGTCACCATTGTCAGACGAGCACGCCATGGCCAGTCTCACTATGGGACTTGTCCGGAAACCTGTAACATTGCCTGCAATGAGGATCTCTAGTGAAGAATGGCAGATACGTCGGTACCCAGTTTGCGCTTATGGATTTCTGCCAACAGCAGTGCGATGAAATCTCGTTCGAGATTCAACTCAATCGCTTTATGGTAGGAATCCAACAACATCTCATCGGATAACATAGCCATTTCCCGCCACAACCTTTCCTTTTTTTTCCTCAAAACTATCATATCAGAGATTCATATAGAGAACAAGCGTTCTTGTTATCCACAACGATATGTGGAAATCCTGTGCATAGTTTGTTGATAATTGGAAAAAATGTAGAGTAATCAACGTGTATAGTGTGGACAATATTTATGCACAGGGAGTTTGTACTACTGTCAGAACGTTTATCAGCGTATTTTTTTTGGAATAAATTCATAGTTTCAAGACTTGTTGCGAGTAAATTACCCGGTAATGTAAAATTTCAAACGGTTTTCATACCGTTTTCTTTTATATATTATCGGTTTTTCTTGAATTTTCTTGAGTTTTCCCATTCATTTTCTATTGGGGTCTGGTATTCACTTCCAGAATCCAGATCTTGCCTGAATAATCCAGTCCATAATCAAATCCAAGCTGACCTACACCAGGGAACTGACTTTCCATAATGTACGTACATGTCAGTGTAAGTGAACGCATCTCCCGGCGTTTGTGCCGACCGGATATATGTGGCAGGGATAAACCAAGAGCTCGCCTTCCTGATAACATGGTGCCACCCTTGCTCAGATTTGTCACACAGAGTCCGGGACGAGCGAGTCGCCCTACTAATGAACGGAATACCCAGCCTCGTTGGGTTTTGACAACTTTGACTCTGTAATCAACAGGTCTCCCTTGAATTGTTGCCAGATGAATGCCTTGCTGGATCAAGTACTTGCGTCTAGCCTTTACACGCACCAGAGAGCGATACATCTGGCTGAAACTGGCGAAAGAACGGGTCGTTTTCATATGGGTGTATCGATAAGCGCCACCGCTGGCCGATACCCGGATAACACCGTAACCTCCGCCTCCTACAATAGGTTTGACATACACCATTCCATAACGACTGAGCATTTGCAGCAGATTACCCGAGTTGAATGCCTTGGTCTGTGGGATATGGACAGCAGCTACCGGGTATTTCATCAGAGCCGCTGTCTTCCGCCATTTGCTTGCAAGTTGTCTCGACATGGGTTGATCTCCTTCCTTGAAACAATAGTCCTTCCTTATACATACTCAACAGAAGCCTTGCTTTCTTGGATGTCTGTCCACGGCAAAGGCCCCTTTTCCATGTAACCTGTCCCAGGGTGATGGCGGAAACGGGAACAAGCGCCCGGTTTACTTTTCAAACAAGTCAATCTGTCGTATGCTACTAAGGAATGGCTTGGAAGGGCTTAAATATGAGGATCTAAGGAGCGTTAAGAACAAATGGAAGCATTTTTCAAATCACTTTATGGCGTAGCCTATTTTGCAATGTCGATCGTTCTGGTAGCTGTTACGGTACTTCTCTTTGTCACAGGTATTCGACTGTTTATGCAAAAGCGTAATCGCGGCTTTGCCGTGAGTTGTCTTATATTTGCCTGTTTCATCGTCTTTATCATTGTTGTTATGTTAACTACGCCCTTCTCTGCCACACCGCCGGGTTCACCGGAAGCCATGGCTGCCCTTCTTCACTTCGGGTAGTTGAACCTCTGTAGAAGGAGATGCTTATGACACGTACTAATGAAACCTTAGGAATTATTGATATCGGGTCGAACTCCATTCGTCTAGTTATCTATGAACTGGATCAGGACGAAGCCTATCGCATCATTCATGAAGACAAATACGCCGCTCGTCTGAGCAGCGTTGTTGAGTCCGATGGAACCATTCTGCGCCATTCTCTGGATAAAGCCATCACCATCTTGAGTCAATTCAAAGCGACCTGTGAAGCGTACCAGACCAAACTGATTCGCGCAGCAGCTACCGCAGCTATTCGTAATGCAAGCAATGTCCTGGAGATTATCGAATGGCTGGAGACAGAGACGGGGCTTACCATTGAATGTGTATCGGGAGATCGGGAGGCCTATTATGGGTTCCTTGGTGTCACTCAATCCATTGATCTGGCAGACGGTTACGTCGTGGATATTGGAGGCGGCAGCACAGAGATCACGGTCTTTCGGGATCGGAAAAGGTTACATAGCATCTCCCTCCCTATTGGTGCAGTGAATTCACATGCCCGTTACGGGGGCGAAGATCAGTGGACTGAGGAGAATGCAAATGCATTATGCAACGAAGTCACTGAGGCTCTCCGCGGACAGGATTGGATTCGTGAGCATCCTGGTCTGCCACTCATCGGACTTGGCGGCACAATGCGTACACTCGCTAAAGTGGAACAGAAGCGTACCCAGTATTCTTTGCCTGTCAGCCATCATTATGAGATCAGTGAGGAAGCGATGGAGAATATCGCTCGCTCCTTACCACATCTCACCTCGGCACAGCGCAAAAAGGTACCTGGGCTCGCCAAAGATCGCGCAGACATCATTGTGCCCGGCGTACTGATCCTACGAACTGTCTTCCAGATAATACAAGGAGATCGTTATGTGGTTAGTGGCGCGGGTCTACGAGACGGGTTGTTGCGTGATTACATGGCTGGAGGGCAACCGGTCGTTCCAGACGCGCTGAAGGACAGTATCCGCAACTTTATCCATTTTGGTCCGCCTATTCCAGAGAAACGTCTGCAACGGATTCATCAGGATATGGTTACCCTGTATACGGCATTACAAGGTACCCCTCCTGATCAAGCAGATGCCCGAATCCTGTATGCATCCTCCATGCTGCACATGGCAGGTAAACAGATTAACTATTTCCGTTATACACAGCACTCGGCCTATTGGATTATGAATTCGAGCATTTATGGACTTTCTCATCGAGAGACCATTCTAAGTGCCAGTGCAGCTGATTATCATCCCAAAAAAAGAACGCCCCAGCTGCTGAATAAGCACCGGGACATTCTGAAAAACTCGGATGAGCGGCATGCTCATCGTTTAGGCTCTCTGCTGCGCGTAGCCGAAGCCATCAATCGATCCGAAAGCATCGCTGCGATCAAAGCAACAAAAGAAAACGACTCACTGCAGGTGCAATTCACCTGTACAGCTGAGCCGTTACTGGAACTAGATGGCCTGGAAGAGGCCGTCAAGGATCTGAAGGAAGCCTGGGGAGTTACGTTAACGCACTCCATTCAGCAGGCTTCCAAGGGATAATACCCATGGCCTCCGTCTGACTTCTCAGCGGGGGCTTTTCATTTTCTACAAATACATAATTGCCACCAGGCATAAGTTGTCTCGCTTTGACATTATCCATAAGGGACAGATTAAGGATATCCACTAGCATCTTTTTCAGCTCTGGATCAAATACGGGACACATCAGTTCAATTCTTCGATTCAGGTTACGTGTCATCCAGTCTGCACTGGAGATGAATACATCGGGGTTGCCGCTATTTTCAAAATAAAACAACCGTGAATGCTCCAGAAAACGATCCACAATGCTAATGACCCGAATATTCTCACTGATCCCCTCTACCCCCGGACGCAGACAACATACACCACGCACAATCAGATCGATCTGCACGCCGGCTTGAGAAGCCTCGTACAATTCATCAATCATTTCCTGATGGGATAAGGAGTTGATCTTGGCAATGATTCTGGAAGGTTTGCCTTTCAGCGCGTGCTCTGTTTCTCTACGAATCAGTGTAAACAACTCATCCTTCATACCATCCGGAGCTACACGGAACGCCTGCAATGCCTTCGGACCGGAGTATCCGGTAATCTCATTGAACAATTCGGATGCATCTTCCCCAATAATTGGATTAGAGGTGAACAGTCCCACGTCCGTATACACCTTGGCTGTACTCTCATTATAGTTACCGGTTCCTACATGAACATAACGTCTCAGCCCCTGCTGTTCCCTGCGTACAACAAGAATGATTTTGGCATGGGTCTTCAGTCCAACCAGTCCATATACCACGTGACAACCGGCTTTCTCCAGCTTACGCGCCCAAGCAATGTTGCGCTCTTCATCAAACCGGGCTTTCAGTTCCACCACCACCGTGACCTGCTTACCACTCTCAGCGGCAAGTGCAAGTGCCGGAATAAGGCGTGAATCGCCATTGACCCGATATAATGTCATCTTGATGGCCAGAACCCTTGGATCTTCTGAAGCCTCCAATATAAAATCAGTGACTGGTTCAAACGATTCGTACGGATGATGCACCAGTACATCGCGTTTGCGCAGTAGCTCAAAATGACTTTCTCTTGGCAGAAACTCAAGTGGGTAGACTGGCTTCACCGGACTGTATTTCAGATGTGAGAAACTTTCCAGACTGTCTACGAATCCCGCCAGAAAACTCAGATCAAGTGGTCCATCAATTTCATATACCGGGTCCTGAATATCAAATTCATCCTGCAATTCCAATAAGGCATCCGGACGAAAATCCTTGCACACTTCCAGTCTTACAGGAGCCCCGCGGCGTCTGCGGCGTAATTCTTTTTCAATAGCCTCAAGCAGATCTTCCGCTTCTTCTTCATTAATAAACAGATCCGCATTACGGGTCACTCTGAATTCCTGTGCAGCAAGCGAGATATATCCGCTGAAGAGCGTATGGATATGATGTTTGATAAGATCTTCAATCAGTATGAATGTTTTCTTTTTGCTATTCGCCCGAATGGGAGCCTGAACTACCCGCGGCAGATTGGAAGGCACCTGAACAATAGCCATAAACGGCTCGCCCTCTTGCTCCCCTTCCTTCTGTAACATCACGGACAGATAGACAGACTTGTTGTGTACCAGTGGGAACGGACGACTCTGGTCAATCGCCATCGGTGTGAGTACCGGAAAAATAATTTCATGAAAGTACTGGTCCATTGCGCGCTGCTGTGTCACATTAAGATCTGTATATTCCTGAATGTTCACGCCTTTCTTGGCGAGTAGACGAATGAGTTCACGATACGTTTTATACTGTTCGGCGACCATGGTCCCGGTTCGTTTGATCAATCTGCGGTACAATCCCGAAGGCGTGTATCCTGTAAAATCTTTTTGCGTGAATCCGGCCTTGATCTTCTCTTTTGTCTCCGCCACCCTTACACTGACGAACTCGTCCAGATTACTAGCGACAATGCCGAGAAATCTCATGCGTTCCAGCAGAGGCGTTGTTGGATCCTGGGCCTCCTGAAGTACGCGCCGATTAAATTCAACCCAACTCAAATCACGATTAACGTAGTTGCCTGTTTTGACGTCTCTATGCATGTATGGCCTCCGAATGTGTTGCATATCTATTCTTGGTTAGAAGTTCTCCTATAATTGTACTATTCGTAATCAACATCAAGCGTCAGCGCAGTGTAAACGCTACGTAAAATTTATGTAAATGATACCTCATGGCCGCAACTTTTTCCATCCCTTTACAAAGGTCAATAGACAGAGTAAAGTGAAGTACAGTGTGATTTGGTCCGGTTGCTTGTTCTCATTCCAAATATTATTGATCAAAGGAGTATATAATGAAATCCAACAAACCTAGAACGTTACAAAAAAATATAGAGTTTTTCACGGCTGCACTATCCCAATGTATGGTAAGCGCATGGCAGGAAGACCCGGCTGGCGTCTATTGCGAGGTCGGTTGTGGCATTGTGGAGCGGATCAGTGAAGACAGTGTGCGCATCCGAAACAATGACGGAACCAAGAGCCATTATGCACGAGATATCACGATGTTCCAGACTGAAAAATAATTTTTCGTAAATACGTAAAAAAGACTAGCTTTCCGAAACAAGGTGTTGTATACTCTTGCCACAAGGAAAGGAGGTGCGTCAACATTTCTAATGTCATGTTGAACGTGTCCCTTACCCGATCCACTAGCTCAAATTAAAAGAGTCTGGTGGAGGCGCGGGATACGGATCAATGTTTCAAAAAGCGCCACGGGTAGAAAAGCCGTCTTCGGACGGCTTTTTGTTTTCTCTTTTTCTGTAGAGAGGTTGAGAAAACACCCAAAATATTGGAAATGGACCCTTTAGTAGAGTAAACCAGGATGGCTATAATTAGGATGCAACTCAACCTAAATCCGAGGAGGCATCTTGTAATGTTCAAAAATGTAAGGGGTTTCAAGACATCCATCATGTTGGCTTTTGTTTTGTTATTCACCTCCATCATGTTGCCCGCAGGTCAACATGCCAGCGCAGCACCAAGTTTCGCCAAAGGAGCCGACATCAGTTGGGTTCCCGGAATGGAAGCCCAAGGTTACAAATGGAAAGATAAAAACGGCGTACAGCGCGACATCATTGATATTTTGAAAAAAGACTATCAAATCAATTCCGTTCGCATTCGGGTATTCGTTAATCCTTCGAATGATTATGGGAACGGTTACATGAATAAGGATCGTGCGGCTGCACTCGCACAACGTGCCAAGAATGCTGGCATGAGTGTAATGCTTACCCTGCACTATAGCGATTCATGGGCAGACCCTGGTCAACAAACCAAACCAGCTGCCTGGAAAAACTACACGTTTCAACAGCTCATGGATGCGGTGTGGAACCACACACGTGATGTCATGACGGCGATGCAAAGCAAAGGCGTTACCCCTGACTGGGTACAGATCGGTAATGAAACAAGCAACGGCATGTTATGGGAAGATGGTAAAGCATCTACCAACATGAAAAACTATGCGTGGTTGGTGAACACTGGCCATAACGCAGTAAAATCCCTGAGCAGCGGCACCAAAACCATTGTGCATCTGGCAGGTGGAGATGATAACGCCCTCTATGTATGGAATATTGGTGGTCTGATCAATAACGGAGCTAACTTTGACATGATTGCCATGTCCCTCTATCCTTCAGCTTCCGGCTGGAACACTGCTGTGACAAATACAGTAAACAACGCCAAGGATATGATCAACCGTTATGGCAAAGAGATCATCATCTCCGAAATTGGCATGGACAATAACCAGGCTGCAGCTGGAAAAAGTTTTGTTGCTGCGATGAAAAACCAAATCCGCAATCTGCCAAATGGCAAAGGTAAAGGTGTATTCTACTGGGAGCCTCAGGCTACACCAGGTTATAACAGTGGATATGGTAAGGGCGCTTGGCAGTCGAATATGATGCCGACTGTTGTCATGGAAGGATTTATTGACTAAGTACGGTGGGTAGAAGTGTGGGCTTTGGGGGCAGCGTGGTGGGTGTTCCGGTGGCGGATCGTTCTTATGATCGCTGTTATCCCCAGATTTTTATGAATTCCCCTGATAAGGGGAAAATCCGGGGATAAAGGCGACCGCTCCGCTTCTTCAGAATCGATTCCGCCCCCTCCACTACGTTGCTGCTCCTTGAGACACTTCTAAAACCGTGTGTAGGCAATGGTAAGTAGTAAGGTAAAACAAGAGCTTGAGGCGCTGTTCCCGGGGGGATTAGCGCCTTTTGGCGATGAAGTGCGTTGAGGGGGCAGCGTGCTGGACGTTTCGGGATCGGATCGGGCACTCCTAAAGCGTGTCGCAATCAATCGAGGAGGGGTGCATCGCTCGGGCTGGAGACTGATGTTCTTTTGGCTTACATATGAATATAATAAGTTTATTGAGATAACACATAGGATCAACTTCTAATTGGAGAGGAGACATAAGGATGAGTTTTTTAAAAATGTTCGGTCAGTTAGCTGGGGAAGTTACCGGGAAAGTGTTGGGCGGTAGCGTGAGGGTTGTTGGCGAAATTGCAGGAAGCCCCTTTATCAAAGAAGTCGGAAACGGCGTAGAGAAAGCCACGATTAATACAGGCAAAACCGTTGGACAACTCGCTAGCGGTACATATGATCTTGCCAGTGGTGCAATTCGAAAAGATGATACCGCCATAGACGCGGGGCTTGCCGATATTGGAGGTGCTGTAACCAATACTGCAAAAGGTGTAGCGATATCAGCCAAGTATGTATATAACAGCGGTAAAGATGTTGTTGTGGGCATGAAAGAGGAAGATAAGGACAGAGTGAAGCTTGGTGCCAAGAATCTTTTAGCTACTGCTGCGGTAACAACACTCGCTGTCGGTATCATCGATGCAGTTGATGGGGCTGAAGGTGTGGATACGTCGGAATCCGGATTAGATCACCAATAACACAACAACTGAAGAAAAACAGCTTATTAGGGCAACCAAAATATGGAGACAACTAAATGATATTTTTTCAAGAAAAATCCGTTGTTTCTTCTGAATAAAACATGAGTAGATGAACACCGTTATCACAACGGGCAGATATAAATGAAGATCCGGACCATCCGTGCTCGGTAATAGTTTATTAATATATCTACCTATCGTCTCGTTGACCATCATGAACCCATATATACTACCGATTATTGCTGAAACTGCAAACTGAAATAGTATCTGAACTACAGCCTTCTTTACAAAGAATGGTTCTCGTTTGCGGTAACGGTTATTAACCATCATATATCTGTCGCCTCCTCGTTTTTCTATTTCTCTTTTTGGTTACTATTTTTGATTACTACTCCTGTATTTTACCATAACGTTGATCAGCCTTCCTTTTTAGTTTTTATCGACCTATCGCTCCCCCACAAACAACAAATTGCCCTCTCCACCTCATTGGCAGAAAGGGCAATTATGGCGATACCAGATACCTCTGTTCAGCTTACCTTAGCGAGTCTCGTAGCACGTATCGATGCGGCAGCGTATACGATGAGCGCTGTCCAGATCAGCGCGAAACCAACGAGCAGAACTGGCGAGACCGTTTCCTTGAACACAAACACGCTCAGGATCAGCATGATTGTTGGCCCAATATACTGTACGAAGCCTAGTGTGGACAACGACATTCGAGCAGCCGCCCGTGCAAAGAACAGCAGCGGCAACGCCGTCACCACACCGGAAAGCAGCAGTTCGAAGAACATCGGTGCAGGCAACGTCCATGCCGTTGCTTTTCCTACTATGGCTAAGTATATCCAGTAGCCCAGTGCGACGGGCAGAACTACAGCTGTCTCCGAAAATAAACCCACAGAAGCGTCTTGCTTAATCTTCTTCTTCGCCAGACCGTACAAGCCAAATGACACGGCCAATGAGATCGCAACCCATGGGAAACGTCCGTAGTCGATAGCAATGATAAGCACTGCGACACCAGCGATGGCAATCGCGAGCCACTGTCCACGGTTTGGCTTTTCATGAAGGAAGACAACTGCCAGTAACACATTCAGCAACGGGTTCAAATAATAGCCCAGACTTGTCTCAACGACATGACCGTTGTTAACCGCCCAGATGAAGATAAGCCAATTAATAGCAATTAGGAGCCCACTCGCGGTAAGGGACAGCAGGGTCGAACGACTGGTCAGAATGCGCTTCATGTCACTCCAACGACGTTGGACGGCAACGAAAATCCCCATAAAGACAAATGACCAGACAACCCGGTGCGATAAAATCTCACCTGCCGGTACATTTTCAAACAACTTCCAATACAGCGGGAGAACTCCCCACATGATATACGCAATGATCGCGTTGATTAATCCACTATTCATAACTGTATCCCCTCTTATTGCTCTGATATCTCAACGGATTATACGCCTCGATCCTCATTTAAGTAAAGGGGGTAATAGGTCATACAGGAATCCATGCCTAGTTCAAATGACTTTTTGTTTGAGCAAAAGCTTCACGTTTAGCGCTACCAAATTATGCTTTGCGCTTTTTCTTTCTTACTCTCATGAAGAAGATAAAGATCGCCGCAAATACGACTACACCTACGATAAACAAATCCATATCTTGCTCAAACATAAACCACATTTTGTGTTCTACGTTCACTTGTTGTTTTGGTGGATATCCTTCCCCAAATAGCTCAGTTGCTTGGTTCAAATCATTCATTTCGATGGTCAAACTGCACGGACTACTACTTAATTCGCCATCCACTTCGCTAAAGTATATTAAGTATTTGTTACCTTCCTTGAAATCAAATCCCCATGTGAAATTAGTTGCAATAATTAGTTGAGAGTCAACTTCAGTATTCCAACTCCTCTCAACTTCCACTAAAATATATCTAATTTTCTCTTTGGTCCCCGTAAATCCCTCTTGCTTCAAGTCGACCTTTACTTGCTTTACTTCACCATAAACAGCTCCATCATATATTTCTAACTGTTCTTGGGGGCTTCCCGATTCAACACATGACAAAGCGTTAACATCTTGTGCATTTGAGATAAAGAACACGCTAGATATAAAAAAAATTAACGTGATTATACGAAGCTTCAGTTTTTCCACCTTCTTCTCATAATGTTAATTGGTACATCTTTATTGACCTGTTTAACAGGAAAAATGTTACATTTTTCCTGACCTTTAGGAACAAAATTCAGTCCATCTTTAACTCCAGTAATTTCAAATTCCATTCCGTCGACCTGTTCATATCCTGTAGTAGGAAGCCGTTCAGAAAAGAATCGTCTATGTATGGTAGCGTCACATTTGATCCTATTTTGGTTACTTTCACTTTCCTCCAACATGAAACACACCAATTACGGTTTCACCATCTTTGTCATACAGTGGAATATCCCATCCGTCTGGTGATCTGCTGTTCTGTATCGCAATAGCTTCTTCAGGTGTTTTTGGTTGCTCGCCATCCATGTCTTTTTTCAGCAGATATCCGTCTGTACCATCCACACCAGTAGCCAAGATTAAATCAGGTTCCGTTTCTGGAGAAGTCGCATATGCGGCAGAACCATATGTCTGTCCATTCTTATTTTTCGGATAAAGAGAAGTAATGTGAAATTGATTCATCTTATTTTTAACGTTTGTATATTGGGATAACCCTGAACCACTCGATTCATTCATCATAAAAACCAAAAAGATCAATAGTATAACTCCATTAGAATACATCTTCACAACTGTTCACTCCCTTGTACTTTTGAACTCGCAGCAATTCCAATGAAGAGAAGATGGCTTTCACACAATCAGACTTTCCTCCCAACTTTAGAATAATATAACATAGATTCAAAGGAGTAGTTGGAAGTTGAACGATACTCATCTAACCTATCTAACGTTATTGCAGAACTTCCCTCTTCGATAACATAAAAAAACGGACACCGATCTGTGGAGATCAGCGTCCGTTTGTATGTTCCATATTATCATTTAAAAGTGTTACTTCACTTCGCCAACAACGGTAAAGCGCTCGTTTTTGTGTTGTGGGTTCTCAATCTCATCAACCAAAGCAATCGCATAGTCTGCATAGCTGATGTAGCTGTTGCCTTCGCTATTCACGAGAATAACGTCGTTGCCTGCTTGATATTTGCCGGTGCGTACACCTTCTGGATTAAAGAATCCAGCCGGGCTCAGGAATGTCCATTGAATACCTGAGGATGCTTGCAGATCCTGCAAGTTTTGGCCTTGGTTCGTTGCAGTTGCTTTGTAAGCATCCGGGAATCCCGGGGATTCAAAGACACGCAATGTTTTGGACTCATCTGTGAACAGGCTTCCTGCTCCACCCACCACGATCAGACGAGTGTTTGGTGCATCCTTGAGGATGTTGATCAACGCTTGTCCTACTTCCACATGCAGGTTTTCTTTACCAGCTGGAGCACCAAATGCATTTACAACCACATCGAATGCTTTAAGATCTTCAGCTGTAAGATCAAATACATCTTTCTCCAGCGTATTCAGGCTTTTATCTTCCAATTTGGATGCATTACGAACGATTGCCGTTACTTTATGCCCTCTGTCTGCTGCTTCTTTCAAAATTACACTTCCTGCTTTGCCTGTTGCACCAATGATTGCAATGTTCATCATGATCTCTCCTTTAAATTATCGATATTGTTTATGTTTGAACTTTATATTGTAACTATAGTTGTTACAACTAAGTTTGTCAACCATGCACAATCAGTACACGCAAAAAAGCCCCTGATATCATGCCCGTGCAAAACGGATACAATTCAGAGGCTATCTATTAAAGGGACTACATACTGCTTATTTAAAACAAGATTGGGAAACCGCTGTACAACTCAGTTTCTTAACAATCCTTATCAGGCACACCCGCATCTTCCTTCGTACGGAAAGAAGATCCACATCCACAAGTGGCTACCGCGTTCGGATTATGGATGGTGAACCCACCCGTCATACCGGACTCTTCAAAATCAATTTCGAGACCATCCAGATACTTCAGGTTTTCCTTCTCAACTACAACCTTCATACTCTGAATATCCATATACAGGTCCTCATCGGACTCTTTATCGTCAAAGCCCATGGCGTACGAAAATCCGGTGCAACCGCCCGGTGCTACGCCAAGACGCAGGAACATACCAGGTGTTTCTTGCTGTGCAAGCATCTCTTTCAATCTGTCAGCAGCCGTTTCGCTGATGTTAATCATGCCAGGTCACTCTCCTTTTTCATATAAAATCATGTTCAAAAAGGGCGCTTTTCAGTACCAAGAAGATGGGATGAAGATAGAAATGGAGTAGCGGAGCGTAGGCAAAACTACGTGAGCAACGGACATTTCGGCTGAATCCCATATTCGACGCTGAGATGCCGCTAGGCATCCTTCGTAATCAAAAGCGGACTTTTTGAACTACCTTTCATTAACTCTTCTTTAAATTATACTCCACCCCGTCAAGGGTCTCAAGTCATGTTTGCCTCTTTCCGCGTTCCCCCTGAACTCCTTTTTCTTCCCAGTGTATTGAACCCCCGCGACACGAGGTTTATAATGAATAGGTGGTCGCACTGAAATGTCGATATTTTGCCATGACTTATTCAGGTGACGATCATATATAGAGTTGTAATTTTTTTCACATTTCGAGACTGTCCGCAGTCCCCAATGCATATAGAGTCACAAGACTCACTTTAATGAAAAAATTAGCTTTACGTACGCAGCACACGCTGCACCGGGTAAATAAGAGTTAGTCCATATAAGAAGGCGGCAGTTGACCGCATCTTTGCTATGTAGTTCTGTATACAGATCCTACACACAACTCAAATCCGGTTAAGAACAGGAGGAAACAGTATGTCTACATTGGTAACACCGTTCACAGACAAAAGAATGGCTGAAATCGTTGAGAAAGTGCAGAACGGCGTAAGGCTGAACGTAGAAGACGGCGTATATCTGTATGAAACAGATGATCTGCTAACTTTGGGCCAGCTGGCCAATGAGGCCAACTTGCGGAAAAATGGCAAGAAAGTATATTTCATCGAAAACATGAGTCTTTATTTTACAAACGTATGTGAAGCTCACTGCGCTTTTTGTAATTTCCGTAAAGACCAGGGTGAAGAAGGCTCCTATACATTATCCGGTCAGGAAATGATCGATTATGTGGAACAGCATATTCATCCAGGCGTACGTGAGTTCCATATCGTAGGCGGACATAACAACCATGTTCCTTTTCAGTATTATGTCGATTCCCTGCGTGCTTTAAACGAGAAATATCCGGATGTTACGCTGAAAGCCTACACGGCAGCCGAGATCGATTTCTTCACTCGCATCAGCGGACTCAGTATTAAGGAAGTTCTGCAGGAGCTGCAAAAAGCAGGTCTGAAAACATTGACTGGTGGCGGCGCTGAGATTCTGTCGGATGAATATCGCAAAAAAATGCGTGTAGACAAAGCGAACGTGGATCGTTATCTTGAGGTGCACCGTACTGCTCATAACCTGGGCATGCGTACCCATACAACGATGCTGTATGGATCGATTGAATCCTATGAAGACCGCGTTAACCACATGGTGCAGATCCGTGAATTACAAGACGAGACCAACGGATTCATGGTCTTTATCCCGCTTTCCATGCAGCCAAAAAGTAAAAACGCGAGCATTATGCGTCGTAACTCGGCTTATGAGGATCTCAAAACAATTGCGATCAGCCGTCTGATGCTGGATAACATCGATCATATCAAAGCATACTTCATTAACATCGGTCCACAGCTAGCTCAAGTTGCCCTTGGATTCGGTGCTTCGGATGCACACGGTACAATCGTTCGCGAACGGATTAGTCATGCGGCAGGTGCACTCACACCTGAAGGCCTTACACGTAAAGAGCTCATATGGCTCATTAAAGGTGCAGGACGTATTCCGGTAGAACGTGATACGTTCTACAATGAAATTCAAGTGTACGAATAGGATATACCTCCATCCACAACCAATATTGCACCAGCACCACTCCAGAAAGCAGCTTTCATTATAGGGAGACGTTTGAATTCGAGTGGTGCAAACTGCTGATTAATATCTTCAATTTTCAATATCTACTTTTCAATTATTCAAATCATAACAAAAGGAGCAGCTATGTTATTGCATAGCTGCTCCACAGTTTACAGCCCCATTTCAGTGGGACTGATGCAGAAAGGAAGCCGAGTCATGAAAAATTTCGTCATTCTTGGAGGCGGTTATGGCGGCCTCACCATCATCAAGGAACTTCTGGAGGGTAAAATTCCATCCGATACACAAATTATTTTGGTGGACCGCAGCCCCTTTCAGGGATTAAAGACAGAATATTACGCACTCGCAGCAGGAACCGTATCTGATTATGACCTGCGTATCCAATTTCCAGTGAGCGATAAAGTCACTTACCGTTATGGAGAAGTTACTTCGATTGACCTGGAACAGCGTCAGATTGAATTTGAAGGCCAAGACCCGCTCGTGTACGACAAACTTGTCATTGGACTTGGTTGTACAGACCGTTTCCACAACACACCAGGCGCCGAAGACTACAGCTGTACCATTCAGAGCTTTAGCAAAACACGCGAGACCTACCTGCGCCTTAATGAAGTCAAAGCCTATGGCAATGTGCATATCGTAGGTGGCGGATTAAGTGGTGTCGAGATGGCAGCCGAACTTCGTGAGAGCAGACCGGATCTGAACATCAGCATTTTGGATCGTGGTGAACGTGTATTATCCGCTTTCCCGCAACGTCTATCCGTGTATGTGCATGAATGGTTCAACGAACATCAGGTAGAGACACGCGGGCATATCGCCATTTCACGTGTTGAACCTAACGCCATCTATAACCGGGATGAACAGATTCTAACAGATGCTGTCGTGTGGACTGCAGGCATTCAACCAGTAAAAGTGGTACAGGATCTGGACGTAACCAAAGACCCTCAAGGACGTGTCGTCCTGAATGAATACTACCAAATCCCGGAATATACCGATGTGTATGTCGTTGGTGACTGTGCCAGTGTCCCTTATGCACCTAGCGGTCAAGCTGCGGAAGTACAGGGTGAGCAGATCGCCCATATTCAGCATGCCCTCTGGAAAGGCGAAAAGCCCAATCCACATCCACTCAAGCTTCGTGGCACACTGGGTGCACTCGGCAAGAAGTCTGGGTTTGGGCTGATGGGCAAAACGTCCATGATGGGACGTGTACCTCGTATTTTGAAAAGTGGTGTGCTCTGGATGTCCAAGCGCCATCTCGGTTAGTCGAGATCGAGCTCGTCCCAGACATCGGCTTCGGCAATTTTGGCCAGAATGGCGTTATATAGATCTTCCACTTTGTCCGTGATGACAACTTCACCATTCACCAGTGCAAAAGGAGTCATAGAACATTGGCCGCAGTTGGTGAGGCAGCCGTATTCAATCACGTCATAGTCTGGATTTTCTTCCAGTTGATCCATGACTTCATCTGTGCCAAAATGCATATTATTGGCACAAAATTCAATAATCGGTCTCATATAGGTTCACCTGCTTTGTTTGACCATTTTAATTTGTGGCCATTTGTAATATAATATAGGGGAAAGGAGTTGAAAAAAATGAGCGAAAACGCACAAAGCACCATGTATGATGAAGTAATTGATGTGCTTGACAAACTTCGTCCGTTTCTGCAACGCGATGGCGGTGACGTGGAACTGGTCGACGTGGAAGACGGCATTATTAAGCTGAAACTGGTCGGTGCCTGCGGCAGTTGCCCAAGCTCCACCATTACCTTAAAAGCCGGGATTGAACGTGCCCTTCTCGAAGAAGTTGAGGGTGTACAAGAAGTCGTACAAGTATTCTAATCAATCCTTCACGAAATAAACCTCAAGAGCCTTTCGCTTCGCATGAAGCGGAGGGCTCTTTTTTTGTGTGCATATGCAGAGAGTCCATGTTCACAGTCACCTTGACCCGTTTCCACGTACAATCCTTCAATTCACCTTTTAAGTATCCTCGCGCTGTATGGTCGGACGAATCGGATCAAGTCCTCCAGATACATCCATAATGTTGCCTGTTATAAAATCGGAATGATCAAGACACAGATACGTAATCACTCGTGCAATATCTTCACCGCTGCCTGGGCGCCCTCTTGGCGTTTCCTCGTCGGTGATGCCTGCCATTTCATCAATCGTTTTCTCTTTGTTCGCACCACGAATGTCACCTGGACATACCATGTTAACCGTAATTCCATACGGGGCTTCTTCAACCGCGAGTGTCTTTGTGAACGAAACCAGCCCCACCTTGGCAGCCGCATATACGGCGCGATGAGGCCAAGATCTCGCTTCTCCAGCATGACTGAAGCCAAAATGGATAATGCGTCCCCATTGCTTGCGTCTCATCTCTGGCAATACACGCTGATCCAGTAACATCGGTCCCAACAGATTTCCCTGCACAAGCATCTGGACCTCAGCTTCAGAATAATCCGCAAATAATCGTCGTTCACGGACAAATGGACCTGCGTTATTCACCAAAATATCAATGTTGCCCAGCTTACCTTCCACCTGCTCAACCAATGAAGAGATATCTTCCACCTTGGATATATCAGCCTGGATGGCAATGCACCGCACACCCTTGGCTATAATCTGAGCCTTTAAAGCCTCAGCTTCTGTTCTGCTGTGTACATAGTTGAGGGCAATATGACACCCTTGATCTGCCAGACTGAGGGCCGTCATTTTACCAAGACCTTTGGCACTTCCCGTTATGAGGGCAATCTTTCCCTTCACGTTCATCCCCCTCTTCAAAGAGCAGTCACTATCCAGTATAAAAGATTTATCGTCCTCCTACAACTCGCTTATCCACAAGGGATTATTCACCTTTAATTCCAAATATATCTTGATTGAAATTAAACACCTATGGTACTGTCGAGGATATAACCTGAAAGGACCTCTACACGAATATGAAGAACAAAAGATGGATATTATTTCTTACACTTTTAATGTTGAGTTTATTCACAGTCTCTAGTGCCTTACAGGTATCAGCGGCAAGTGAGAATGAGCCAGCACCTGATGAGTACGATTGGATTACTGGACCAGGATCTGTCTCTTTGGACGGTAAGGCCACCCTGGAAGTCCCTGAAAGCCATTCCTATCTGGATAAGCCCAATACCCAACGCTCGATACTTAACAGTGATGGGAAGCCTAACGGGAATGAAATCGGAAGCCTAACCAGCAATAGCGAATTCGGCTCGTGGTATGTAGTGTTCGAATACGTAAAGACAGGTCACATCCACGATGACGATCAAAATTTGAATGCCGAAGATCTGTTAAGCAGTTATATCCGAGGCACAGAAGAAGATAACAGAGAACTTGATCCTGAATATAGAACGTACATAACGGGGTGGGAAATCGAACCGGCATATGACAGTACCAAACATCAGTTGGTTTACTCCCTTGGTTTCAAGAATGCTGATCAGCAAGCCATGGTCAATTACAATGTAAAACTCCTGACACGCGAAGGGTACATCACAGCCATTCTGGTTACAGATACGGCCAACTTTCAACAGAGCCGTCAGGCATTCGAGGAAACCGTACTTCATAAGCTTAGCATCAATGCAGGATACACCTATGAGGAGTACAATGCTTCGACTGACAAAACATCCACTATAGGGCTCAACAGTCTTCTGATGGGCGGGATCGGGTACACAGCTTCCCAGAAATTCAGTGCTCTTCTTTTGCTCAAAAAAGGATGGGCTTTGATCCTCGTTGTCGTCCTTGGGTTAATCGGTTGGATCAGATACAAGATCAAAAGCTCACACGGAGAAGAAGAAACACTCTCTCCCTCCGAGAGAACGTACCTGCAAGAAGCAGATGAGCAGCAGTATGCTGATCAGAATGAATTATCCTACTACCGCCAATCTGGGCATCCATCCAACGCGGAGAAACAAGATAAGCCCTAACCCATCCTTTTTTGATCCCCACGTCAGCACAGATTAGGAAACATAAAATAAGCCGTATATCTCTTCTGAAGAGATATACGGCTTATTCTTAATAGCTTCACATCATATCATACATATCGTGAATTATTCAGTTGCAGGTTCAACTGCACCTTTATAACGTTCTTTGATGAATGTTTTCACTTCTTCGGAGTGCAAAGCAGCAGCCAGTTTTTGGATTGCATCTGCATCCTTGTTGTCCTCACGGGAAACGAGGATGTTTGCGTATGGGTTACCTTGCAGATCTTCGATCAGCAAAGCATCATTCGCCGGATTCAAGTTCGCTTCGAGCGCATAGTTAGCGTTGATGAATACCAGATCCGCTTCATCCAATTGACGAGGCATCATGGCTGCATCCAGTTCAATGATATCCAGGTTCTTCGGATTGGCTGTGATGTCTTGAATCGTAGATGAGATATTTGTGTTGTCTTTCAGCGTAATAATGCCTTCCTTCGCAAGTAACAACAGTGCACGTCCACCATTGGATGGGTCATTTGGAATTGCTACTTTTGCGCCATCAGCCAATTCATCCAAAGACTTAATCTTCTTGGAGTATCCGCCAAAAGGTTCAACATGAACAGGTGTTACAGAAACGAGGTTGAATCCACGTTCTTTATTCTCTGTGTCCAGATATGGTTGGTGTTGGAAGAAGTTTGCATCCAATTTTTTGTCAGCAAGTTGCTGATTGGGTTGAACATAGTCGTTGAATGTAACGACTTGCAGACGGATACCTTGTGCTTCCAGTTCAGGCTTGATGCTTTCCAGAATCTCTGCGTGTGGTGTAGGTGAAGCTCCAACTTTCAATTCAACTGTACGAGGTGCACCTGCTGAATTGTCTGCGCCGCTATCGGCGTCCTTGTTGTTTCCGCAAGCTGCGAGAACCGCAATCAACATAAGACTAAGTAGAGCAAAAGACCATTTTTTCATGTGTAAAACCCCTTCTCTAATCATTTTGTCATGTGGCGTCCGCATTATTGCATAACCATCATGTTATCTATGTGTTATTTCCTGGTGAAAAATGTAACCAAGCGATCTCCAGCCATCTGGAGAATTTGCACTAGAATGATCATCGACACTACGGATATGATCATAATTTCATTTTGATAACGGAAGTATCCATAGTTGATTGCCAGTGTTCCCAGACCTCCACCACCAACCATGCCCGCCATCGCCGTATAGGAGACGAGCGTAACAATGGTGATCGTTATACCCGCAAGCAGTCCAGGCAGCGCCTCAGGCAGTAACACCCGTCTTACAATCTGTCCGGTCGATGCACCCATCGACTGTGCCGCTTCAATGACACCACGATCAACTTCTCGCAACGTCGTCTCCACCAAACGAGCAAAATAAGGAGCTGCTGAAATCACCAAAGGAGGTATAACGCCGAGCACCCCCGTAGCTGTACCGACGAGTATACGAGTGAATGGAATAAGAGCAACAATCAATATGATAAATGGGACTGAGCGCAAAATATTCACAATCAGGGATAGTATAGTGTACACTGCCCGTGACTTAATCGAAGCAGATCGGGCTGTCATGAACAGCAGTACTCCGAGCGGTAAACCTAAGATAACGGTAAACAAGCCTGATACACCCAAAATTTGCAGTGTCTCTATGGAAGCTTTACCAACCTCTTCCCAACGTACGGTTGAAAAATCCATCTAACGAAGCACCTCCACATCAAGTCCCTCAGCGGTTAATTCTGATATCGTCCGATCAATCGCATTTGAATCACCCTCGAACCGAACGGTCAGCTGCCCATAAGGAACCTGTTTGATCGTAGAGATTGTACCTTGCAGGATGGCAAAATCCACGCCTGTTTTACGTACCGTTCTAGACAAAATCGCTTCATACGTTTTGTTACCCAGAAAGGATATCTTCACAAGTTTGGAAGCAGCACCTGCCTGCAATTCAACGCCTGCATTTGCCAGAGCGGTCTCTTCCAGAGCAAGTCCAGCTTCATGGTCACGCATCATGAAGTCCCGCGTAATCGCATGCTGCGGCTTCAGGAACACGTCTGTTACAGGTCCTTGTTCCACAATGCCACCTTGATGAATGACAGCCACCTTGTCACAGATGTTCTGAATGACATGCATCTCATGTGTGATCAGCACAATCGTTAGGTTGTACTTTTCATTAATGTCGAGTAATAACTTCAGGATTGAATTTGTCGTCTGCGGATCAAGTGCCGAAGTAGCCTCATCACAGAGAAGTACATTTGGATCACTTGCAAGTGCTCTCGCAATCCCTACACGTTGTTTCTGGCCACCCGATAATTGAGCCGGATATTTGCTGCTGTGGTGCTCCAGACCAACCAGTGCAAGCATTTCCTTCACTTTGCGATCAATGGCATCCTTGGGTGTATTCACAAGCTTTAGTGGAAAAGCTACATTGTCATATACCGTTGCCGAAGATAACAGATTAAAGTGTTGAAAAATCATCCCGATCTTGCGTCTCTGTTGCTGCAATTCGGTTTTGCTCAGTTCAGTCAGGTTGATTCCGTCGACCCATACCTCACCCTCCGTAGGCCGTTCCAGCAAATTAATGCAGCGAATCAATGTGCTTTTTCCAGCTCCGGAATGGCCAATCACACCGTAGATTTCACCCTTTTGGATGCTCAAATTCAGCTCGGATAACGCTGTTGTAGATTTTGCCCCTTTGCCGTACGTTTTCGTTAAACCTTTTAATTCAATCAATCGCACTTGCCCCTTTCCAAACACCTACATGTATCTTTACCCGATCTAAAGGAAAACTCCCCTTAAGTACAAAAAAAGAGCCCTTTGCAGATACAAAGAGGGCTCTTCACGTGAAAGAATATACCTTCTCATCTGCCAAAATCGTGTCTTGCACCATTTTGTAGGAATTAGCACCTAACATCTATAACGAATGATACATGTATCATGTCATTACAAATCGGTTGCCGGGCTTCATCGGGCCTGTCCCTCCGCCGCTCTCGATAAGAAATATGTTGTTGTAGGATTTTATAAGTTCATGTAGTTTATGCTTTATAATGTGAACGTAACTTCCGAAATATCAGTTATATCCATGTAACATTCGATTGAAACTCAGTATATTCCAAGTATTCCGATTTGTCAAAGGGAATTATTTCTTTTCCATATTTTATTGATATAACTATAAGAGGCTGTTAACGTTTCACAGACCATATCCACGCCCTGACGCATTTCCTGCACATGCTGATTCAGATCCTCCAATTTCACTTTACCTTGCAAGGTCTGGTGTAACTGCCACAGGTCATCGTGCATTTCTGAGTTCATGTAGTGAATTTCCATATTACGTCGCTTGCGCAGCTTGCTCATCGGTTCACGATAAGAGTCCTTGATCTGTATTAATTGCAATGCAAGATCATGATGCTCCCTTGCATAGTCGAACTGCCTTAACACAGTAAAATAAGAAAAATGCGCTTTGGTATTGGAAGTATTCAGCTGGAATATTTCATTTAATACTGTGCCGACTTTATCCAGAATGGCAAAGCAGCGGATAAAGCCATCTTTGTAGAAATACACATAACGTGCATACTCGGCTTTTTCAGTCGCCGTCATATCATCCGTTGAGCCTGCAACGACCTTTTTGCGAAAATGAGCAGCAGCGAAACAGCTTTGCTCCAGTTCATCCAGTGAGGAGATGAGTCCCTGAGTCCACACATACAGTTTCCGATAGTCATGCGTGGGATCATGGTCCACATGCATTTGTCGTTGAAATAGCTCAAGCGTATGCGCCATTGCGTCCATCGCTGCCTTCAATTTACCTTCGTTTATACGTGGCTTTTCCCCCAACAACGTTCGCAGCATATCTAACCTCCTCTTTTCCAAATCAACAAGAATTCATCACCGTAAACGAAACATCATTCATTCCGTGTAATTGCTGCTTGCCATAGGTTGCCCTGATCCCTCTGACATCAAACAAAGTCCACCTGTCCAATGATGTACATATCACTGGATGGTGGACTTTCATATTTAGCCCAAGTACCTTTGAAAAAGAATGGATCTATATCTTAGAAACGATTAGCCGGGCGATGTAGCTTGTACACCAGGAAACTCATATACGTTAAGACTCCAAACAATATGGCGATATCCAGCATATGAGCAAGAGCTACGAACATGTATACTTCCGGACGGTTCATTGTCACCATCATGAAAATACCAATGACTACTTGCATCAGAATAAGAACAACGGATACCACACCCAGAGTACGCATTTCCTTGTTGTCCGGATGATTACGGTAAGCGAAATGACCCAGGATTGCGATAACAATCACGAGCGACGCAGCTGCTGCACGGTGAGCAAAAGCAACCGCTACCCCACCCGAAAGCTCAGGAATAATCTGACCGTTACAAAGCGGAAATCCAGAACATCCACCGGCAGAATCCGTGTGACTCACAAATGCACCTGTGTATACCACGAGATATGTGTAAATGGTGGAGAACCAGACCAGATTCCTGAATTTTTTGCTAACCCGAGGGTATTTATTCAGGCGCTCCAATCCGCCATCTTTGGCCTCCTGCCTTATGCCCAGCGCCATCATTAGAGAACTCGCAAAAGCAATCAGTGCAAAACCAAAATGCAGTGCCATGACTGCTGAAGATTGGGAGAAGACAACGGCAAAAGCCCCCATGATTCCCTGGACGATAACAAATACCAGAGTTAAGAAAGAAAACAATTGCAGGTCACGGCGTGACTTGCCAAACCGCAGAAAAGCAACAAACGAGGCAATGGACAACAGTCCAGCCAGTGCACTTACAGCGCGATGGGAATATTCAATGAGTGAAGCCACAGTATGTGCGGGAACGAGTTTTCCGTTACATAAAGGCCATTCTGTTCCACAGCCAAGGCCTGATTCCGTTTTGGTTACGATGCCTCCACCAAAAGTGGCCAGAAACATGACAAGACAGGTTAATACGGTTAACCATTTAAACAAAGTTAAGTGTTTCAATTTTTTCTCACCCGCTGTTGGTTTAAGATGGCGAAGAATATTCTCCGCTTGTTTCGGTACTTTGACACTTATTTCACAACTAAATTCATTATACCGGATAAAATGTTCATTGACGTCGCGCTTTGTGACAAAATGTTAACGTCTGGTGAAATAATGACCCGCAGGTCATTGAGGATATGTACAGAAACGTTTCTTACATAGAACGTGTCGAACACACAAACGCCATTTCCCTATTTCAAGAGAAATGGCGTTCTTTTTATTATACCCTTTTACAACATGAACCTGTCATACTTTTATATAAGTTCATGAAACATTTACACAATAACGGAGAGGACAGAAATAACCAGAAGAAGCGGAGCGTTCGCCTTTATCCCCGGATTTCTCCCCTTTATAAAAGGGATCAAAGAAATCTGGGGATAACAGCGATCGGAAGGTTATTCTGGCATCGTAGTGCCTGTGTGATATTCATCATTTGAACTTATATAACATTATTTATGGATCGTGTTGTACACCTCAACTGCGCGATCCAGGAACTGCTCAATCTCTTCTCTCGACTTGCGCAGCTTGTTCACATACCGTACGAGTTCGCGGCCATCTGTATATGCCACAAAGCTCGGAATACCAAGAATATTCTGCTCTTCACTAACCGTTCCAACCTGATCCACGTCGACCTCAATCAAGGTCAGTTCACGTGCATATTTCTCTTCAACCTCAGGCATAAACGGATCGATGTATTTGCAGTCACCACACCAGTCTGCCTTGAATACGGCAATCGTCAAACGTGGGGATTGGATGGCTACATCAAAAGCCGGTTTGGAAGTAATCTGTTCCATTCGGTTCATCTCCCTTTCTGTACCTTGTCTTACCCTAAGTGAAGCAAATTGGCGAGTGGAAGTCAAATAATCAGCGCATACTTAGAATAAACCACATGGTCTGTGAAATTAAACCCAGAACATCATGAAAGGATGTCACATCATGACTTCCACCAGAACCGATTCTTCCAGCGAACAACATCACGGGTCCCTCCTGCAGATGGTCCGTTCCATTCCGGGTGCTGCCCGGGAAATCTGGCGTGGCAAACAGGCTGCATGGCAAGCTTCAGCACAGCTTCGTCACCCTTTGCGTGACATCGAGTGGGATACCGATACGGCAGCTGCCTTACAGTCTGAGGTGGAGCGTTCGTTACCTGCCAGCGGCAAGTCTTTTGCACGCACGGACCAGGTTCAAAGTGCACTCGTCTGCGAAGAAGATTGCATCATTCTGGAAGAGATTAAGACACTGACTCAGGAGAATAATCGGAGTAATATCACCCGCACTTCAGCCTATCTAGAATGTTATGAGCAATATCCCGAACTGCATTGGGCACTGCTTGCCCATATGGTCTCTCGCAACGGCGGATATCACATGACAGATCTTCAGAGTGACTTAATGCATAATCTACAGAATCAAAGCGATCGCGAGCATATGTACCGGCTGCTGGAGCGGTGCAATGCACTCATTTTCCAGGATGCATATCCCCAGCTTCTGCTGTATATGAACAGTCGCCGGATCGGACGTAGCTGTTTCCATCTCTTGTCGCACTTTCACATATCGGCGTTTATGACACCGTTTTGGGAACGCTTTTGGCTGGAACGATGCAGTTCACTGCTAAGTGTGGCATTAATTATTAATGAGCAGAACTATATCGAGAGCCGGGTGGTGCAGCATCCTTATTTTCAAAAAGAAGTACTATCCAAACCCGCATTCCATCTGCATAATCTGGCCGGTCTGAATCATATCGTCTTTCCTCTTGGACGGGGAGCAGGACTCGCAGGACGCGTCATTGAACATTTTGGCAAACTAGATGAGCGAATCATGTTTGGCAAAGGCCTATATGCACTATTGTTTGGCGTGGAGCAAGTACACACACAAGTGTTGGAGTTCGCACGTTCGGTTCCCCATCGTGGCTCGCGCGCTGAATATTGGCCTGGCCTGTTTACTGATCGTGAAGACGAGGCGGGTGAACATACACTTTATGCTCAGGAGCTCCTGGATGAAGAATGGCTTCCAGAAGGGCAACGATTATATAGTCCTGAACTGCTCTCCGTATGGGGGGACACGCCTTATGAACCGATTACCAGACATGACTGGCTTCAGACTCGGGATTGTCTCGGTTATCTGACGGCACCGCGTCGGCCATGGCTGTTTGAGATGAGTCACGAACACCGGTATGGCATGCTGAAAACAGCACTGGCTCATGATGCTAAAGCTATCACACACTAATGCTGAAGACTATATAAAGCAGGCAAAGACGGATGATGTGATGTCCGATGTACCGCTAATCCTCGCTTGTTGGGCTAATGTCGAGTTCAGTCGCTCAGCACTCCTTAACTATATAAAAAGCCCTGTCCGCTTAACAGCAGACAGAGCTTGTATCCTATTTTCACAAAATATTGGAGCTTGAATGATGCTCCTTGCATTTTTAACCTCTTTGCCCAGCTCCACGTTGAAGACGCATAAGTGGACGAAGAATTTTTTGCAGAATGCGAGGGTAACTGCCCAGCTCGTCCTTGCGCAGTACACGCAGCACAACCATGAGAACCAGATACACCACCACAACAAGCACACCAACCACAAGGCAGGTAAACAAGAAGGATACACGCGCTGGCAGGAACAGTCCAAAGATCGTATTCCCAATCCAGTTCGTTGCAAATCCTACACCTGCTGCAAGCAACACTGTAATGATAAACCCTTTCCAACGATCTCCCATGATGGAGAAATCAACGATTTTACGAAGGACCCGCAGATTCAGGTACGTGATGACCAAGAAGCAGAGGGCCGTTGCAATAATGATGCCGTAAATGCCGAAGATCGGCGCCAGAATCAGACTTGCGATCAGTTTGATCACAACACCTGCTGCGACACTGATCATCGTAATCCGCGGTTTCCCTACCCCGAGTAAAATGGAGTTGGTGGTCATCATCGTAATCTGGAAAATGGTACCGAATGTTAACAAGGCAATGATCGGCGTTCCATCCAGATTGGTAAACAGCAATCCGTTGACCGAATACGCTGCCGCACAAAGTGCAATGACAATCGGCATACCTGTCAGAATCGAAATGCGCAAGGCAAGTGTAACCTGACTTTTCAGATGCGCTTCATCCTTGCGGGCAAATGCTGCCGATATGACAGGCACCAACGATTGACTCAAAGCGATAGCCAGAATCGGAGGAATACCCGCAATACTTTGGGCTTTCGCACCCAGGATCGCAAGTACACCAGTCGCTTCTTCGAGTCCGATCTGACCACTAAGCAGTGGTACCACAAGGGATGAATCGATGAAGTTAATGGCTGGAACCGCAAGTGAAGACAGCACAATTGGAATAGACAGCTTGAAGATATCACTGTAGATACCTCGCATCGGTAACTGCTCTGCACGCTCGTAATTCAATTGGGCCGCACGGTCGCTACGACGCAGCTTCAAGGTGAAGTACAGCATGACACCAAAGGCACCCACACTTCCTAATACCCCACCAAATGAAGCACCCGCAGCAATCGTCTGGTCATCATAATTCCATTGCAGCATGACATAAGCCACGATAACGGCTGTACCTACACGGGCGAACTGTTCCACGATCTGTGAAATACCGCCTGCTGTCATGTTGCCGCGTCCCTGGAAATATCCTCGCATCATTGCAATAGCCGGGAAAAGTAGTAACGCTGGAGCCAAGGCGCGAATGGCGCTGACCGACTCCGGTACTTTGGACACATACGTGGCATAATAAGGTGCCGCGAACCACAACAAAGCAGACATGACTACCCCGGCAACAGCGGCAAAGATCAAGGCTGCACGGTAGATCTGTTGGGCTTCACTCGCGCGTCCGAGCGCATAACGTTCCGATACCATTTTACTAAGTGTACTCGGTATGCCCGCCGTTGCTACAGTTAACAGCATTAAATATACCGTATTGGAGATCGTAAATGATGCGTTACCGATATCGCCGAGGATATGCTCCAGCGGCACCCGTTGAACCAATCCGAGTACTCTTGCGATCAGCGCAGCGGCCGCCAGAATGAGCGTACCCCTAATGAATGTTTCTTTCTTAGACAAACGAATTCCCCTTCTTTCCTCCACACCGGACGTGCATCCCGTTGAAGCTAATCCTGAACGTTTAGGCGAATCTTACCACCCAGATAATAAAGAGAACAATCATGACGATTTGCAAAATAATTTTCATCACAGTACTCGTAAATAGCCCCACAACGGAACCAAATCCAACTTTCGACGCTTTGGAAGGTGAAGACCCTCCGATCAGTTCCCCGATAAATGCACCGATAAATGGTCCCAGCACCAGTCCAAATGCCGGAATGACAAATGGCCCAATGATAACACCAATGGTACTCAGCGTTGTTGATAACTTGGAGCCACCGAACTTCTTCACGCCCCATGCACTGACGACATAATCAGCCACAAACAACACAACAACAATCAGAATCTGAATGATCCAGAACCACACACCAAACGGATCAAAGCTGAAGAACCAGCCGTAGACCAGAAACGCGAAGAAAATCGCTACAGCACCAGGCAGTATGGGATATACCGTTCCAGCCATCCCCACTGCAAACAGCAGCACAATTAAAATCCAGGCAACGGTTGCAAGCAAAGGTTACTCCCCCTTCAAAATATGTTCACGGATCACTTCAACAATACCGTCTTCATTGTTACTCGCTACGATCAGATCAGCCGCTTCCTTGACCTGCTCCTGCGCATTGCCCATTGCTACACCCAGACCCACCGCCTCAATGACAGCCAGATCATTCAAACTGTCTCCAACAGCAACAACTTCGGACATCTCTATGCCCAGCAGCTTGCAGACTTCCGCTACACCACTGGCTTTGGATACGCCAGCAGGGTTGATCTCAATATTAACGGGTGAAGAATTCGTCATTTGCAGGCCACCCATTTGTTGCAGTTCCATCATGATCTGGTGACGAACTTCATCCACTTCCGTATTAAAGCCGAATTTCAACCATTCCAGACCTTCAATGTTGTCCGTCCAGCGGTCACGATTGAAGAGTTCTTCCACGGAGTATGCCCAGTACCAGCTGTTATATTTCTCACCAATTTCCTGCATTTTGCTAATCAATGCCGGGTCCATCAGATGACGCATATGCAGATCATGCGGGGCTTTCCAGACCTCACTACCATTAACAGTAACCATCGGTGTCTCCAGCCCAAGCTGGACCGCATAAGGCATCGCGTGGAATACGGCTCTTCCTGTGGAAAGGCACACATGTACACCCCGACGAATGGCAATTTGAATCCACTTGGCCGTCTCCTGTGTAATTTCATGATTATCGTTAAGTAATGTTCCATCCATATCCAATGCAAGCAATTTGTATTTCAGTTCACTCATACAGTAGTTCCTCCTAGGTTGTCTCTCTCCAAATTGAACTCATGGATATCCATTCAGGCACTACGCGGGCAGAAAACCTTTCGAGTCGTAGTATCTTTGTTTTAGAATTACCTTTTTCTTTAGTGTGTTGAGATTATACGAGGTAACCGTTACGTGTACGGATCGTCTTCCGATCGCTGTTGTCTCCAAATTTTCTAGATTCTCTCTTCTTAAAGGTTAGAAATTCGGAGACAAAGGCGAACGCTATCGCTTCTTCAGATCGATTCCGTCCCCTTCACTAGATCACCTTTGTATTTAGAGCTCATAACACCTAACATCAAGAAGGAAATTCATAAACAAATTTCCCTTCTCTAGGTCCTTTCTGCCCTCTCCGTTCCACAATGGTTCTCCAGTTCAACTTAAAGGTTCTCTTTATCTAATTTTAAAATTCTTTCACAACAAGATCGCCCGGCACCCGTAACAACGGACGCTCCGGACGTCACAGCTAACGACATTTTACCACAGATCATCTGTATGCAACAAAATAACCCGTAATCGGCAGGATGACGCTACATTATCAATTTATATTGCATATGTTATATCCGGTTGCCCTTGTCAAAGTAATACGACCAGACACGCAAAAAACCGCCTGCGATGCAGACGGCTTCTTATAATTTTATTTATTCACCTGTTATTCACTTAAACTTCCATTACCTTGCCGCGAATTTGCGACGAGCGTAACGGAATACGATGCCATGTTTCGGTGACAGCAGCAGTGCAAGAACAAACAGAATTCCAGCAACAGCTACCATACAGCCCGCAATGGAAGCATCCAGGGCGTATGCCATGATGTAACCTCCAACCGAGGATGCTGCTCCGATTAGGACGGCATACAGAATCATTTTGCCCAGACGATCAGTGAGAAGGTAAGCCGCCGCCGCAGGTACAATCAGCATGCCCACAACGAGAATCGAACCAACACTCTCAAATGAAGCTACGGACGTCATCGAAACGAGTCCCATGAGCAGATAGTGGAACAACACTACTGGAATGCCGCAGGCCGCAGCCAGCGCCGGATCGAAGGCACATAGCTTGAACTGTTTGTAGAACAGCCCAATGACGACGAGGATGACTAGTAAAGTGATACCTAGCATCCAGACCGCCCTCGGCCCGACATCCGTACCCCCAAGGGTTAGCGTATCCCACTGTACATAAGCGATCTCACCGAACAAAACACAGTCCAGATCCAGATCAATATGCTGGGCGTTCAGACTAATCAGAATGACCCCTACTGCGAAGAGTGCTGTGAACACAATTCCGATCGAGGCATCAGACGACAGTCCACCCGCCTGCAAACTCTGTATGAAGAACACCGTCAGTAGTCCAAACACCGTTGCACCAAGTAGCATCCACAATGAATCTCTGGAACCACTCCACAGGAAAGCAATCGCAATACCGGGGAGAACTGCATGGCTGATCGCATCACCGACCAGAGCCATTCGCCGCAGAATCAGAAAACAACCGAGGATGGCGCAGGCGGAAGAAACCAATACGGCCGTTAAGATAATCCAAAACGTTGCCATTACATCTCCCCCCGTTCCTGCTGATTTCGCTGTGTGGCGAGAGTCTGGAGTGTAGCCCGCTCTTCACGCATATACGCCGATTTTGCCTGAATACTACGTAACCGTCGAGCTAATAATCCACGACGCGGAGCCAGCAAGGCTGACCCGGCAAACAACACCGTAGCCGCAAGAACGGTTACAGGTCCTGTCGGCAGATTAGGTACAAGCGTACTGAAGATCGTGCCTGTTGCACCACTCAATGCACCAAATATGCCTGCCAATACCACCATCAGTGCAAGTGAGTCGGTCCAGCACCGTGCCGCTGCTGCTGGAGTTACCAGCAAGGCTGCAACAAGCACCACACCAACGGCCTGAATTCCTGCAACCACCGCGATCACTGTCAAGAGCAGAATGAGCTGCTCTAACATGGCAACTGGCAGACCCATACCACGTGCAAATCCCGGGTCAAAACTCACCAGTTTGAATTCCTTGAACCAGGCAAGACAGGCAATCAGTAATACTAAACATACGCCACCCATGACATACACATCCGTCATGACCATGGATGCCGCCTGCCCAAACAAATATTTATCGAGTCCGCTTTGACTTCCGCTCGCCCCATGCTGGATGCGCGTCAGCATCACTACACCAACCCCGAAAAAGACGGTCAGCACAATTCCCATCGCCGCATCCTGCTTGATCCGGGAGTAGCGTGTAATCCACGAGATTCCGAAGGTAGCGACAATGCCAGCCACCAGAGCACCGAACAGAAACAAGCCTACGGACTTCGTTTCCGTCAACATAAATGCAATACAGATCCCAGGCAGAGCAGCATGAGCAAGGGTGTCCCCCATCAGGCTCTGTTTACGAAGAAAGGTGAAGGAGCCAATAATCCCGCTACTGAATCCTAACAACAGACAGCCAAGCAATATCCAACGTGTATTGGGGTCAGATAAGATGGCAACGATCCAGTTCCACATGCACTACACCTGGCCTTTCTCCGTCCGGCTTCCGATCATCGCAATCCGGCCTCCGTACGTCTCTTGCAGTGTATCCGGTACAAATACTTCACTTGTCGGTCCACCTGCCACCAGTCGTCCATTGAGTAGTAGCACATGGTCGAAGTATTCCTCGACTGTCGCTAGATCATGGTGAACGACCAGTACCGTCTTGCCTTGTTTCTTCAACTGTTCCAAAAGCGAAATGATCGCTTTCTCTGTGGTGGCATCCACACCTGCAAATGGCTCATCCATGAAATACAGATCTGCGTCTTGCACGAGTGCCCGCGCCAGAAAGACACGTTGCTGCTGTCCACCGGACAACTGACTGATCTGGCGGTACATGTAATCACCCATGCCGACTTGCTCAAGGCAGTGTGCCGCCAGGTCTCGCTCCTTTTTCCCCGGACGACGGAACCAGCCTAGATGACCATACCGTCCCATCATCACCACATCGAGTGCATGCGTTGGAAAATCCCAGTCAACCGATTCCCGTTGGGGCACATAACCGATGCGGCGACGTTGTTCCCTGTACGATTGACCGAAGATCCGTACCTCTCCATGCATCTTCGGTACCAGTCCCAGAACGGCTTTGATCAGTGTTGATTTCCCTGCGCCATTTGGGCCAAGAATACCGATGAGCTGTCCTTCAGGGATATCGAAGGATACGCTGCTAAGCACCGGCTTTTTGTGATACGCAACAGCCAGATCCCTCACACTAAGAGGAGCCGATGTTGGCTGCGTTCCTTGCAAGTGACTATTGTTCAGTTTCGTAGGAGTTTGTTTCAATAAAGTTGTATCTTCCATAATCCTGTACTCCTCTCTTCATGTGATTCATTATTTCAGTGCTTCTACAATCGTCTCAACATTGTGGCGAATCATACCGATGTATGTGCCTTCTTCCGTTCCCTCAGCCCCCATGGCATCCGAGAACAGTTCTCCGCCAATGCTGACCGTATGTCCTTTTTGAGCTGCTCCGGCAATGATGGCTTCCATCGCTTTTGCAGGTACACTCGATTCAACAAATACTGCTTTGATATGGTTATCTACGAGATAATCCCGCAGTTCGCTAACATCTTTTGCACCGTATTCGGCTGCTGTACTGATGCCCTGAAGCCCCATCACTTTCATGCCATATGCCTGACCGAAATATCCAAATGCATCATGCGCCGTAACCAATACCCGGCTTGCTTCCGGAATCTCCAGAATCTTCTCACGCACCTCGGCATCCAGTGCTTCGAGCTTCGCCAGATACGCCTCTGCCTGAGCCTTGTACTCTTCCGCATGGTCCGGGTCCGCCTCCACGAGCGTATCGCGTACGGCTTCTGCCGCATGCATCCAGTGGCTGACGTTAAACCAGACGTGTGGATCATATTCGGTACCGCCTGTATCTTTGCCTGAGTGTAACTCCTCGACTGGAATAGTCTCTGTAACAGCAGTAACCAGCTTGCTTGAGGACATTTTCTCCAAAATGTCTGTCATTTTGCCTTCAAGATGCAGTCCATTATAGAAAATGACTTTTGCTTGTTCCAGCTTGCGAATATCACCTTGGGATGCCTTGTACAAGTGGGGATCAACTCCCGGGCCCATTAGCCCGGTAACATCAACATATGCCCCGCCTACCTCACGTGCTACGTCAGCGATCATTCCCGTTGTAGCGGTTACTTGTAGCTTGCCACCACTGCTCGTCTCTGCATCACTGGAACATGCCGTAAGTACAACAATCAGAACCAGAGCGGCTAGCGTAATGAACCCCCTCTGAATACTCCTCATTTTCACCATTAACAATTCAACCGTCCCCTTTCCCTCTCCTAAAATACTTGTCTACATCTAATTTTGTTGTACAAGGTATTAAGTTTTAATCAAGACTAATAATGTTTCCCTTGTGCAAATTTTATCCGAAGCCAAAAAAAAAGGCAAGGGATTATTTCCCCTGCCTGTCCAAATTCATATGTTGTTCACTTCATTAACCTGTTAGATGTGATGTAAAAGCGCTACATCTGCCTCGTTTCTTTTACATTACTCTTTGTCTTTCCCTTCGTCTTTCTTACCTTTTGGCGTTCCATCGAGACCATACACTTCATCATATGCATCGAAAATTTTTCGTGCTATTGGTGAAGCACTGACTGACCCGAATCCACCTTCTGGTACAACAACAGCTACAGCAAGCTTCGGATTATCTCGTGGTGCAAAGGCAATAAATACACCATTCTCTTTTTTGTTCGGTCCGGTTCCCTGCTCTGATGTTCCTGTTTTCCGAGCATAATCGTAAGGGAAACCGTCAAATGCACTTACTTTGGTAACCATTCCTTTGTGCACTTCATTCCAGTGCGCATCGGCAAAATCAACTTCATTGAGCACCTTAGGTTTGATCTCTTTCACCACATTGCCGTCCGCGTCACGGATTTCCTTCACCAGATGTGGTTCCATGCGCTTGCCCTTATTGGCAAGCATGGTGGTATATTGTGCGAGTTGCATCGTGGTGTACTTGGCTTGCTGTCCAAACGAGGCAAATGCCAAACGTGTTAGAGCTGATTCGTCTTTATTAGTATATTCTAGCCTACCCAGAAATTCGTTAGGCAGATCTACACCAGTGGACACACCCAAGCCAAATTCCTTCATGTGTTTGTCCCAGATATCAATTCCTTCCGAGCCATATTTGCTTAACAAACGTTTACCTACCATATCGATCATAAACGCATTGGAGGATTTCTCGATCGCTCTTCTCGCCGTGATAGAACCATTATACGCAGAATGTGAGTTCTTCACTTGTCGTCCGTCTTTCCCCAAGATAGCATATCCCTGATCGTGATAAGTCTGTCCTGCTGTAAATAATCCCTCTTTCAATCCAATCAGCACACTTAGCGGCTTGATTACTGATCCAAGAAGTATAACGGATTCCGCCCGACTAGGCTTGGCATCATTCGGTGGGAACGACTCGGTGGTTCCGTTCCGGAATACATATTTGATTTTATCATAATCCCAATCGTTCGGATCATAATCTGGCATACTTGCCATAGCCACCACATTCCCCGTATCCACTTCCATGGCTACTGCGTATCCAGTAATTGCCTTGGGAAGTCTTCGCAATTCGTCCGTTATCGCCTCTTGTGCAGCCATCTGAATCTCCTTGTTAATGGTGGAAACCAGACTGTAGCCTTTCTCCGGTGGTGTTTGTAACATCGTCCCATCTGGCAGATTACGTGCGTCAATATCAATGGACTGATATCCGCTTCGTCCACGGAGTTCTTCCTGGTATTGAAGCTCCAGCCCATCGAAGCCAACCTTCTCTTCTTCATGGTACACAAGACCAGGATCACGCTGGGTACTTGCCCCCTCGCGGATGGCCTTATATTTGGCAATGGAATCTGGTGCCCGTTTGAACTCTCTTGTGTAACCCACAATCTGAACGGCTACACCATCCGGGTCATATTTTCTTATGTTTTCTTCCAGCACCATAACGCCTGGATAATCTGCTTTTTTCTCCATGAAAAAAGCAATTTCTTTGGTAGATAGATCCGACTTCACAAGCCTCGGCACATACCCGAACGTTTTCTGGTAATCCAGATCCAATCGTTTGATGATCTCTTCAGCATCCGGCTGCTCTTTGTCCCCTGGATTAAACTGCTTAAACACAGCCGCCAGATCATGAGCCAGTTCCTCTGCTTCCTGTCTACGTTCATCATTCCGATAATCCTCATACAACAACACATAGAGGGACTGTACAGGTTCGGAATAAGCGAGCGCGACTTCCCCTGTCGCATCATAGATGGGACCACGAACAGGTGCAAGTGGAATGTCTTTGGTATTACGACTCGTTTCCATATACGTCAGTTCAGGACCCTCCACAAATTGCACAAAAGCTAATCTGAAAATTAGGATACTGAATATGACAAATGCCGCGAAAAAAAACAGATTCAGCCTTGCGGTGGAAGGCTTGTTGACGGGTGTATCTTCCTCAGTCATGGGTTTCTTCCTCAATCGGTTAAACATGTTTTAAGCCTCTCCCGTTCCTCTATAAAAATAAAATATTTAATCCGTCTTGTGAACGCGTTCAATCCGATTTTTAATCCTTTCTCACACAAGTCTACCAAAGGTTAGCTGTCACGTCTTTCAATATTTGGTTACATTTTCGTAAACAGAACTTTTACACTACCCCATCTACTGGTTTCAATGTAAACACTGACATATCAACGTTGTCCCGCTCTCCAGATCGCGTTTACCCTTCCCTTATATAAACGTGGTACAGCTCATATGGTTACATATTAATGCAACTAATTAGTTCACTCTTACGATCCATTCTCCACGTAAAAACAAAAAAGAGGACCCACGAAGGGTCCCCTCTGTAACCAATGCCTCACATTACTGTGTGCCTGATTCCGAATCTGAATCTTTATTTTTGTCTTTTTTCGGTACACCGTCGAGACCGAATTCCTCGTCATAGGCATCGAAGATCGCACGTGCAACCGGAGCCGCACTGCTCGATCCAAAGCCCCCTTCGGGGATAACCACAGCGACAGCAAGCTTTGGATTATTACGTGGTGCATAGGCGATAAATACACCATTATCCACCAGTTTACCGCCTACTACCTGTGTCGATGTTCCTGTTTTTCTAGCAAAGTCATAAGGGAATCCGCTAAATGCAGATACCTCGGTTGCCATGCCTCGTTGTACTTCATTCCAGTAGGCATCGTTAAACTCCACCGTGCTGAGTACCTTCGGTTTTACTTTCTCGACCACGTTGCCTTCAGAATCCCGGAACTCTCTAACCAGTTGTGGCTCCATCCGCTTTCCTTTGTTCGCCAGCATTGTCGTGTACTGTGCTAACTGCATGGTTGTGTATTTTCCCTGCTGTCCAAAGGAACCATACACGAGACGAGTCAGCGAGCTTTCCGTGTCGTTCATGTAATCCCGTATGCCCAGGAATTCATTCGGCAGATCAACCCCTGTAGATACCCCAAGGCCGAACTGCTTCATGTATTCATCCCATTTGTCAATTCCGGTCGCACCGTATTTTGAGTACATCTTCTTCCCAATCTCATCAATCATGAATACGTTCGAGGAATGACGAATCGCATCACGAGGATACATTGCACCATACACATGCCCTGATGAGTTCTGCACTCTGCGATTGTCCCCACCAAAGGTCGTTGAACCTCTATCCGAATAAACCGTATTGGTAGTGAAGAAACCTTCTTTCAAACCGATTAAGACACTAAGCGGTTTGATGGTGGAACCGAGTAGCACGATCGATTCAGCTCGCTTTTTAGAGTCATCCGGAGGGAATGAACGAATCGTACCATTTTGATACACATATTTGATATCATCATACTGATCATTGGTGATACTGCCTGTTCTCCAGATGTTGGTATCATAATCTGGCATACTGGCAGCAGATACGATTTTCCCCGTATCCACTTCCATCGCAACTGCAAATCCGGTCTTGGCATTCGGATGTAATCGACCGGAAACCTGATTCCGATGAAGCCAACTCAACTGATCCAGAATGGCCTGTTCTGTTTTCACCTGAACGTTTTTGTTAATGCTGGAAATCAGGTCGTACCCTTTCTGCGGCGGGGTAGAACCTGCTACACCTTCAGGCAAGTTACGCAAATCAACATCAACGGATGTATATCCGCTTTTGCCGCGGAGAGCATCCTGATATTGCAGTTCCAGTCCATCAAAGCCTACAAATTCATTTTCCGTATACACAAGGCCCGGATCCGTTTGCGTTTTATTGGCCTCGTCCACCTCTTTGTATTTGTTCAAGGACTTCGAACTTCTGAACTTCTTCAGATAACCGATGGTCTGAACCGCTACCGTATCCGGATCGTAGAATCGTACACTCTCCTCGACGATCTGAATACCTTTGAACTCGTCCTTGTGCTGTAGGAAATAAGCAACTTCTTCCTCGGACAGATCACTCTTGATCAGACGCGGCATAAAACCGTTCGCTTTGCGGGAGTTCAAGTCCATCTCTTCAATAATTTTCTCCACTGTAAGTGACTCTGAATCCTTCAGCTTGTACTGTTCAAATACATCGTGCAACCGGGTTGCAATATCCTGCACTTCCCCTATGTTAGGACTCGGTTTCCCATCAACATCCCCATAGTTTTTATACAGTGTCAGGTAGAGAGACTGAATGGGCTTGGAGTAAGCCAACTTCACCTCACCTGTAGAATCATAAATCGTGCCTCTCACAGGAGGAAGTGGTACATCCTTGGTAATGTTACTTGCTTCTTCCTGGCTAAGTTCAGGCCCTTCCACGAATTGCAAAAAGGCCAAGCGTACAATAATAACGCTAAAAATAACAAAGGAAGCGAAGAAAAATACGTTCATTCGGTAACTGAAGCGCCGTTTGTCCGTAAGTTCATCCTTCTCATTGGAATGTTTTTTCATCCATCCTACCTCTTTCATGACTTGATGCATACCGCTCAATCTGATTCTTCGCGGCATGATAACCTGGCAACGTCGTCATATTCCGGACCCATGTCCGTTGTATTGCTAAGCTGATTGATCCTTTAGATGGGTGTCGGCAAAATTCGGAGGATTAAACCAGTCTCCACTGATCGCCCATGTCGGGTCAAGCGGAACCCAGCTCTCGGAACCACTCAAATACACCTCATTCCACGCATGCGGACCGTACCCTCCCTGGCCGTTATAACCAAGTCCTGTAACAACTTTGACTTCAAGTCCTTGTGAACGGGCCATCACGGCATAAAGACGGGCATAATCAATACATACGCCTTTGCGTGTATCAAATGTATTCTGTGGATTTTGTTCATGCCATATGCCCTTTTGCTCATAGTCATCCACTTTACCATAGTCATACTGAATACGTGAACCTACCCAGTCGTATAGCGCTCTTGCTTTGGCTTCATCTGTCGATTGGCCTTTGACAATCTCACTCGCTGCTGATTCAATGTCCGTCGGAATATTGTGGTCGATGACTTCATATTTGCGTTGCAGGATGCCGCCCAGTTCCTTCTGCACAGCCTGCGTAAATACGGGTAGCTTGTCCTTAATGAACGTGCCAGACAACGGTTCGATAACCGATTTGGCCCCTTGCATATAGATCGGGGATGCTTCCACATATCGGCTGAACATGCTTCCAGGGTAGAGACTGACAATCATGAACAAAACTGCGATGACAATCATTCCGCGGACGGAGCCTATGATCGTGCCAATGAATGCACCCGTCAAGCGACTAAACATACCTTTAGGCGCACTTTCCTCGGCTGACCTCTGCCTGCTGCTAAAAATAAATGAAGAGAGAAACCCGAGAATCAGTCGGATGAGTCCATAGCTAAGTACAAATAATACAGCGAACCGCATCAGCGGAAAATCTGCAATCGCCGTAACCAACGTATAATACATCTGTTCCCACCGGTTCAACTCACGGTTAGGCATGGCTGAAGCATACTCAGACAGCCACTGCTGTACATATGGCGCAAGCCACAACGTTAAACCGATCGACAACAGAATACCAATGACCGCCATAATGCCATCCATCAGGAACCCAAAGAGTCTGCCTGCTGAACGCGAAGCCCCTCTGGACCAACCCTGCAATAATGAAGCAGCCACAATCAGCAACAGCATAATCGTGATGCCATTCAATTCCTTCAGGCTGTCCAGCCAATTCTGCAGCACGTACCGATTCCCCCTTTACTACGATGCTGGTGCTGTTTTGTTCTCCTGTGCCTGTTCGACAAACGTACGTATAGTTTCATTGTCGAGTTTCCATTCGCCAAGTGAAATTCCGCGGAAGGTCACATCAACTTTATCCGATTGAGTTCTGCCCTTAATCTCAACATTGGGACTTGTGATGGTGAACGCTCCATCCTGTCCTTTGACGTATTTCGCTTTGGAAGCCTCCTTCAGCATCATGCTGGTTGCTTCCTTCTTCAATGTGTCCATCGTGCTGGATTGTACGTCTGTCACTGTCTGTTTGATCTGATCAATGGAGATGCCGCTGTATATCAGTAGAGCCGCAATAATGATGATGGCAATCGCCCATTTCAATACGGTTTTGACCACATTTAGAACAAAGAACAATATGATCAATGCAACCACGATCACCAGCCAGTTCTGCATCACAAACTCTTTGATTACTTCTATGTTCATGACTACACCTTCCGTATTAGAATTCATTCGTAACACTCCCGAATATTATACATGATTTCCGAAGCTGCTGTCAGCTAAGCCCTCTCCCTTAAAAATAAACGGTCTAAGTTCGTCCCGCCGGGCGTACAAGTAGTACCATGAGGTTCTGCCGGGCGAACGGGGAACACGTTCAAGACCTGTAGTTTGAACATGCATCGCTTAACAAGGAGGGGCTTATGTGAAAACGGCCATCTGGCTATACCTGTTTTTGTTCCTTGCTGTATTTGATTTGCACGCCCAGTATCCCATTCTGACCCCTTTTGCCATCTCGCTGGGAGCCGCCCCTACTTTCATTGGCTGGATGATGGGCATCTATTCCTTAACACATCTTCCTGGCAATCTGATTGCTGGAACACAAATCGATAAACATGGCAGTCGCCGCTACATTGTATTCAGTCTGCTCGGTGCAGGATTCATCCTGCTCCTGCAAGCCTATGTCCAGACACCATGGCAACTGCTCGCGCTGCGTTCCATCAGCGGTTTTGTACTGGCCTTCCTGTCTCCTGCATGTCTCGCTCTGCTTGCACAGTTATCCAGCGATCCGGTGAAACAGGGGAAGTATATGTCGGGTCACGGGGTAGTGCATACCCTTGCATCTGTTGTATCACCAGCAGCCGGTGCGATCATTGTGGGTTCCATGGGATTCTCTGCTACATTCTCAGGTTTGGGCTATCTGCTTATTCTCACAGGTGTCATTGCTTTCATGACCATGCCCCGTGGTATCGTCAAACAGCAGGAGAGAGTAACTGAACCTGCTAAACCTGACGCTTCACCAGCAGATGCCACAAGCGCATTCCTGCCGGTGTCCTGGCGATACTTCGCCTTGCCTCTGGTGATTGCCTGTGCCCAAGGGATTCTCTTCTTCGAATTACCCCTGCGGGGCGGAGGACAATCGTCCATCATGTCTACCGGACTGCTGTTCTCTATAATAAGTATTGGGGCACTCTTCACCCTCAGCATGTTATTTCTCAACCGGTATTCCCCCAAGCTGCGTCTGGTTGCGGGCGTGCTGTTAATGTCCTTGTGTTTTTTTGTGATGGCAGCCATTCCGCAAGTTCCGTTGTCTACTGTATTATTTGTACTTGGGATGTCCAAAGGCATCATCTTTCCAGCTATGGCAACCCTATTTATCCGTCTGAGCGGAGGAAGCAAGTTGGGCCGCATTTTCTCGTTGCAATCCATTGCCACCTCCATCGGCTCTTTCATCGGCCCCATCACAGCCGGGCAACTTCGTGTCGGGTTATCACCCTATTTCATCGCGTTTCTTTTGTTAATGATTGGTATGTTGCTGCTTCCATACTATACATCCAGACGCGAAGCTCCCCTGTCCGATCCGAAAAGTATATTGAATTAAATTCCGATCAGACTCTGTGTCCTTACCGTAATGGCATCAATTAGGCCAGTATTTTCATTAGCTTTGCATCATTCCCCCATTTACAGCTAAACTATATAAAATGGACTAACGTTTTACACGTTAATAAAAGCTAACTGGGAAATCTATCTTTTACAATCACCGAAGGTTTTATCTTATTGAAGATCATTAAGGTTGAACAATTAGCCAAAAGTAGTGAAGGGGACGGAATCGATTTTGAAGAAGCGGTAGCGTTCGCCTTTGTCTCCAAATATTAACTTTATAAAAGCAAATCAGAAATATATGGAGACAACAGCGATCGGAAGAACGATCCGTAACCGGAACGGCCACTAAAGCTATTACTGACCTAATGATGCATTTATGAAATAAGACCTCAAACTTGATGTTTTGTTCTAACCAGTTAGCAGTCGTGTAAAGAAAGGAGTCCATTTTATATAATCAGTCGATTTTCGCTGCAACATTTCCCGGGGAATGTCGACATAAGCTCTCGAACAAGAGGTGAATATCATGCCTATTCATGTCATTGTGGAAGGTAAGAATGATCGAAGCAAACTGAAACGTCTGGTTGGGCCCGAAATCAACATTCTATGTACGTTTGGAACACTTAATTCCCTCAAGTTGGAGACCCTGCGCAAGCAAGTCGGTTATGATGAAGTCTTTTTATTTATGGATAATGACAGTTCCGGCAAAAAAATTAGAGGTGTACTTCGGGATGCTTTCCCGGATGCAGTACAGATGTATACACGACGAGGATATGCGGGTGTGGAAGGAACACCTGATGAGTATATCATTGCCCAGCTGGAAAAGGCCGGGTTAGAGACATACATCCAATACCCTGAACATCCTTCCTTTTAAAATGAAATACCAAAAGGCTGCCTTTGGGTTGATATCCAACCTGAAGGCAGCCTTTACAATATGAGTAACATGATTATTCGTTGATCAGATTGCGAATATCCTCGGCAATGACAGCAGGCACAACGTCCTCTGTATTAAATGCATTATATACCTTGCGTAGCTGGTTGTTCTCATCCACCAGACCAATCATATTCATATGGGCAAAATCATCCTTACTCTCCCCATCGATCAGGATCTGGAATGATTCCCTGGCGAACTGTTTGGTTTTGTCCATATCGCCTCGCAAGAAGTACCATCCGGAATAATCCGCGTGGAAGCGGTCCGCAAACGTCTTAATCTTCTCTCTTGTATCGACTTTCGGGTCGAATGAAATAGATACAAATGAGACATCTTTACCAAAGGTATCGTCCTCTTTCAACAGATCCTGCACCTGGGATAACGTAAAGGTCGTAATAGGGCAGACATCCGGACAACTGGTGAAATAAAAGTAGAACAAGCGGACTTTCCCTTGAGTATCCTCCAGCGATACTGTACTGCCATCTACATTTTCCATAGAAAAGGATTGGATTTCACGAATCTCGGGTAATTTTTCCTTACTGGCAAATACGGTGCCCCACATCAGATACACAGCCATAATCAGTGCGAGCCCGAGCAGCATCCATGTCCATTTGTACTTTTTCAGCATCTTCCTCGTCCCTTCTGCATCTTTTCTTATGAATACGCATACATATGTGAATCCAAAATCACGTTTGTTTCGCTTTATCCATCTACTGTGACATATGTATTCAAAGAAACCTACTTTTTATGAGATTCTATATTATTGTAACGGTTTAAAGGAACAATGCCCATAAATTATTTTAGCATTGTATATCATTCGAATAGTATCGTACGTTCTCTGGCGATTTTCTCACTGTATCCGATATAAAGTTTATCATAGGAAATGCCAAAATAGTTTGACAAACTACGTACATTTATTGGGTATGGCACAGGAAATTGTCATAACTTTGAAATTAGGGATGTTTTGCATCCTGACAAACGGATATTATACACTATATATGGGTATCACCTAGATAGAGAAGTAATATGCCTTAGAACGATATACCACACAAAGGAGACGTTTATGGATACCTCTACACATTTTGTCATGGGGATTGGTCTAGCCGGTCTGGCTTATGTCGATCCTGTCGTCGCGGCGAGTCCCATGCTTGCAGCTGCGGTAATGGTTGGCACGATCGCCGGTTCCCAGGCCCCTGACATTGATACTGCGTTACGTCTCAAAAGCAATTCGCTTTACATTCGGAATCATCGGGGCTTGTCACACTCTCTGCCATTTCTCCTGTTATGGGTTTTGCTCATCACCGGCGTCATTGCACTGATATTCCCTGGTGTCCCTATTGGACACGTTGCCACCTGGACCGCTGTGGCCGTAGGCTTTCACGTATTCACCGATCTGTTCAACACCTATGGAACCCAAGCCGCCCGGCCTTTTACGGAACGCTGGATCGCCTGGAACATCATTCATATTTTTGATCCGTTTCTATTCACTACACATGTCATAGCTATCCTGTTATGGGCCTTTGATCTGATCGCCCCTGCACCACTCTTCGTTACGTTGTATAGTTTGACCGGTTTATATTATATATGGCGAACGATTGCTCGTGCACAAGCAGTCAGAAAAGTTAGACGTCTCGACAACAGCCCAGAGCAGGCAAGATACATCGTCATTCCAACGATATCCTGGAACCGCTGGCATGTGGTCAAACGAGTTGAGGACGGCAGTTATGTGATCGGTAAAATGGATGGTTCTAATCTGGTATGGAGTCTGCACGCCTCGTCTTCTACTCACGCGGCCGTTGCTGCTTCACGCAAATCGCCGGAAGTCAGTGCCTTCCTCTATTTCACCTCCTATGCGGTGGCAGAGGTTGAAGAACTGCCTGCCGGTTACAAGGTCCGCTGGGCAGATGTACGTTATCGACACCGGAAACAATATCCATTTGTCGCTGTGATTGTGATGGATCGGAATTTTGAGACGATTGATACGTATGTAGGCTGGTTAAGCGATGAGAAAATGGATAAAAAACTTTTATCTGCACGCCCTTGACGAAGTGAGCATGGCAAGGCACAATCAGACATAGGAACTGATACGCGAGAAAGCCCGGAGCGTTTCCGCTCCGGGCTTTCCGTTTATCCTGTTTTGTTGCTGTTGGTTAAAATAAATTATTTGCCAGACCCAGCCAGAGACTGCTCAGCGATTTGTACCAGACGTTTGGTGATATATCCACCCAAAGATCCTGTTTCACGGGAAGTGTAGTTACCATAGTAACCGTCTTGTGGGATAGTTACACCCAGTTCCTGTGCAGCCTCGATTTTCAATTGTTGCAGTGCTGAATTTGCCTGAGGTACCACCAAGTTGTTAGAACGAGATCCTTGAGCCATATTTATAATCTCCCTTCAATCTGTGTCTGTAATGTAATTGCAAGCTTGCAAGATTATTATGGCTCGTAGGCTACAGGTTATACGGAGTTTTACTAAATTTGTAGATGGAGGTTTTTCCCAATGAGTAAAGGCTTGTCTTTATGGTTCGCATTCTCTTCGATTATCTTGTTAACGGTTTCAGCAATTATGATCTCCTACTCCGGTTGGTTTGCTGCACTACTGTTTGTCCTGTCCATTGCCAACATTGGCTGGGGATTTGTGATTCGTGCCAAAAAAGAACGTCAGGAAGTTCGTTCGGCTGCTTCAGAGCCCACTTCTTGATTAGGTCATTTGATAGTTCAATAATGAACGCACAAATAAAGAGGAGTCCTTCAATAGGGCTCCTCTTTATTTATGTTAACTATTCATTGCATGAAATGAAGATCTTGTTCAGGGCTACTGTTTACGTCTCGGAACAAATCCCATACGTTCTTTCACTGCATCCAACGTTTGAGCAGCAACTTCTTCTGCACGACGGGCTGACGTATCCAGAACATCCGCCAATTCGCCAGACTCACGAATCTCATTATATCGTTGTTGCAGCGGTTCAATCACAGATACAACCACTTCAGCCAGTTCCTTTTTGAACGGACCATACATCTTGCCTTCATAACGCTCAGCTACTTCCTTAAGCGTCATACCTGCACATTCAGCATAAATACTCATCAGATTGCTGACTTCCGGTTTGTTTGCCGGATCATATACGACTTCACGTCCCGAATCTGTAGTGGCACGGCTGATTTTTTTGCGAATCACATCCGGCGGATCCAGCAGGGCAATATAGCTGCCAGCGTTAGGGTTACTTTTGCTCATTTTCGAAGAGGCATCATCAAGTGACATTACCCGTGCACCCACCTGCGGAATATACGGATCTGGAATGGTGAAATACTCCCCATAACGGTGGTTAAAACGTCCTGCCAGATCACGTGTCAGTTCCAGATGCTGCTTCTGATCTTCACCTACTGGTACAAGGTCAGCATTGTATAACAAGATATCAGCCGCCATTAATGATGGATACACAAACAGTCCGGCACCAACCGAATCTTTACCGGATGATTTATCCTTAAACTGAGTCATGCGTTCAAGCTCACCCATGGAGGTCAGCGTTGTCATCAACCAGCCCAATTCCGCGTGCTGCGGTACATGGGATTGCAGAAATACGTTAGATTTCGAAGGATCAATACCTGCTGCAATAAACAGTGCAGCTACCGCTTCCGACTGTTCACGCAATGCTGCTGGCTCCTGAGCCACGGTGATGGCATGAAGATCAACCACCATGAAATGACATTGATAATCATGCTGGAGTTTTACAAAATTTTTGATTGCACCAATATAGTTGCCCAATGTGAGCTTACCGCTTGGCTGAATACCTGAAAGTACTGTTTTCATTACACATAACGCCTCCCTGATTGTATATAAAAAAACTCCTGCCATTCTCTGCGAACGCAAAAAGGCCCCACATCCGCAAGGGACGTGAGACCGTGGTGCCACCCTTATTCGCTTTTCTTCGATTGCTCCTGACCCTGAATCAAGTCAAGCTGAAGAAATGCCTTCATTGTTCCGTAACGTGGATTATACGGCAGACTCTAGTGGGGCAAGCCCATCTCTGGCTTAACCTGTTCAAACCTACACTCAAGGGTCCATTCGGTAAAGAGCTCACACCGGTTCACATCAACCACCGGCTTTCTGGAGAGGATTCTCTTGGCCTACTTATCCCTGTCATCGATTTCATGTCATTTAATTCTAATAAATGCTTTTAGAGTTCCATCTTAATGCGCACAGGCGTGAATGTCAAAATGAGTTGAACTTTTTTACCCGAGACATCAAAATCTGTTATGATGGAATTGCTTATCCTGTTGCCTACTTCACACGAAATAGCGCAGGAAATCGCTGGCATGTACACAACGACACGCCTGCAGCAGTAGCTTCATCACAACTGCTTGCAGACAGATTTCAAGTGGGAAAAGGAGCATCGATATGAAACAAGTGACCAAAGGCCAATGGAATGGTTACGACACGTATATCCTACATAGCCGTGAATTGGAAATCACCCTGCTGCCGCGTCTTGGAAATAATATTATTTCTATTCGCGATTTAGTGCAGGACAGAGATGTCGTCCGCCGTCCGGATGAAGACGATCTTGCCTTTTATCTGCAGAAGCCGTACCATTTTGGCGTTCCTCTCCTGATTCCACCAGGGCGCATTCATCGTGGACAATTCGAATATGAAGGCGTTCGTTACCAGTTTGATCAGAACACGGCGAATGACAACCATATTCACGGTCTCCACCGTACCCAATCCTGGTGTGTCAGTGACATTGAGGAAGATGAAGACGGCTGTGCAATTACGACTGAATTACTGACCGAAAATGAAGAGCACTGGATGGCCCAATTCCCGATTCCCCTAAAACTTGAGATGACGTTCAGTCTGCAAAACGCTGTATTTAGCCAGCGTCTGCGAGTCACCAATCTGAGCTCAACGCCTGCTCCTTTTGGGATGGGATATCATACATGGTTTTTGTTAGACGGCAAACCTGCCGACTGGACACTGCAACTGCCTGTTTCCGGAATATACGGACAGAATGAAGAACAACTACCGACAGGTGAACTGGAATCCCTGGGTGAATGGTCTGCTCTGAACGAAGGCATCAATTTGCAGGGACGTAACTGGGATACCCTGTTGAAAGCTACCGAAGGTGAACCGGCTACGGCTTACTTACGCAGGCAAGATGGGTATACATTGAAATATTCAGCAGATGAAGCATTTTTCAAACATTGGGTTCTCTTTACCAAAGGTGAATCCGATCAGTTCTTGTGCATTGAACCGTACACTTGGCTCCCGGATGCACCTAATTTGGCTTTATCAGATGAACAAACCGGGTTGATTCGCTTGGAACCAGAACAGCCTGTTGAGTTATTTACACGTATTGAGGTTATACCTCCTACAGACTAAGCGAGCTGATCATGCTCTATTTTGCTTTTACGCATATCACCCTATATTTTGATATCCAAATACAACTTGCCGACCCGCATTGGGTCGGCTTTTTTATGTGTCCTGTGCACTGATAGTTATCCATATTTTCCCTTACGCCATATCATGTATATTTCCGTATTCTCTAACCATACTAACATCACCAACCCATAAGGAGGTGACACATATGTACGGAAGTCAAAACCAAGGTAGCGGTAGCCGCTCCAACAACCTGGTCGTTCCCCAAGCAACAGCAGCATTGCAACAATTGAAAATTGAAGCTGCTCAAGAGCTGGGTGTAACTATTCCACAAGATGGTTACTACGGTAACTATACTTCCCGTGAGACAGGTTCTCTGGGTGGATACATCACTAAACGTCTGGTGCAAATCGCTGAGCAGCAATTATCGGGTCGTTCGTAAGCTCGTAATTATTGCTTGAGCCTAAGCAGAATCCAAAAGTAAAAGCGGCCTTCTTCGGAAGTGCCGCTTTCTCTTGTGCAACGAATTATGAGCTCGACTCCATATCTGAATCCTTGTATGTATTGGTTCTAGGGTAGCGAATCATCAGGCTCGCCATATTGTAATTAGACTCCATTGTTGCATCTACCAAAATCATACCTTGTCTTACTGTGAAGTCGTACGATATTTCGCCATGTGTCCAATTACGTTTGAATTTCAACGTCTCCAGTGCCATTGCCCGGAAAGAAGTTCTCTGGGTTTCGTTTAGCCCCCCTTCCTCCATATCCATCTGCCCATCTCGTCCAGCTATCGGATTATGTCGAATACCGAATTTCCCAATTACGTTGTTTCGTATTTGCACAAAAACTACCCCTGAATCTAACCCTGACAACTCATGATCAAGTTCTTTGAATACCAGATCCAACTGTCTCGCTAATGAAAGCTCATCAATTTTCATATTAACACTCTCCTTATATGCTTATAGTCCTATACAGCAAGGACTTACGACTCATTATATGACATCATATGTGCTCATTCAACAAAGAACGGCAAAGTTGGGTATTTCTAACTATGATTTGCACAATTAATTGCCATTCCACTCCCTTAAACTGAGCTTTTTCAATTAATTACGACAAAATCTTCGATAATCAAAAATGAGGATTCTGTACAAAAAAAAGGCTGCAATCCTGTGTCTGTTAACACGGATTTGCAGCCTTTTCATATATATTCAACCTATTCTATTCAACCTATTTTTCGGTTGCTGTCATCTGCAGAAACTGCTCAATATCGGCAATAACCAAGTCCGCAGCATTTTGCCAAAATTCCGGTTGTGTCAGGTCCGTACCCAAATGTTTCTGAGCAAGTTCTTCAACCGTCATACGCCCTGTATCCCGCAACAAATCATCGTATTTATCTGCAAATGCTGTACCTTCCTGCTGCGCTCTTGCATAGATTCCCGCACTGAACATATAACCGAACGTGTATGGGAAATTATAGAATGGCACACCTGTCAGATAGAAATGCAGTTTGGATGCCCAGAAATGAGGATGATCTGATGCAAGCACACCGCAGAACGCTTCCTGCTGCGCCTCCACCATTAATTTGGATAATTCATCCGCGTTGACCAGACCTTTTTTGCGTTGTTCATAGAAACGATTCTCAAACAGGAACCGGGCATGGATGTTCATAAAGAAAGCCACACTTCGCTGTATCTTGTCTTCCAGCAAAGCCAGCTTCTCTTGCTCATCTGTTGCCGCCTGCACCAGGGCATCTGCTACAATCAGCTCAGCAAACGTGGACGCTGTCTCAGCCACATTCATCGCATAACGTTGATTCAAGGCAGGCAGCTCTTCCATAATGTGTTGATGATATCCATGACCAAGTTCATGCGCAAGAGTCGACACATTAGATGGTGTCCCGGAGAAGGTCATGAAAATCCGGGTTGCTTTGCTAAGTGGCAAAGACGTACAGAATCCACCTGGACGCTTGCCAGGACGGTCTTCTGCTTCGATCCAGCGTTTCTCAAAAGCCATCTCTGCAAACGAGGAAAGTTTAGGACTGAACTTGGCAAACTGTTCAACAATATTGATGGCTGCCTCATCGTATGTGATTCTGCCACTCGATTTACCTACAGGTGCATCTACATCGCTCCAGCTAAGCTTGTCTACCCCCAGCAGTTCTGCCTTGCGCTCCAGATATTGAACAAGCGCAGGTTTGGCACCGTTAATCACATCCCACATCGTATCCAGTGTCTGACGTGACATCCGGTTGATGGCCAGAGGTTCTTTGAGGATATCATCCCAGCCACGTTTCTCATATAACTTCAGACGGAATCCCGCGAGGTGATTCAGCGTGTCAGCACAGAAATCTTCGACATCGGTCCAAGCTTGCTCCCAGTTTGCGAATACCGTCTCGCGTACATTCCGATCACTATCGCTCAGCTTGTTGGCAGCCTGTCCTGCGGAGAGCATCACCGTTTCCCCATCTTGCTCAAATGGAATGTTCACCTTGCTGACAATGGTGTTATAGAATTTGCCCCAACCATGGTAACCATCCACACCCAGATCCAGTACAAGGCCTTCCAGTTCAGGCGACAGCTTCTCACGAGCCAGCGTGCGACTCTCGTTCAGTACAAATGCCAGCGGCTGAATATCTTCCCGAGCAATCCAAGCGTCCCACACCGAATCCGATGTCTGACTGAGTGTATTATCAAACTTCGATTTGCTGCCGTTCAGCATCGCACCAAGGGAACTGATGGCGCCTTGAAGCTGCGTTGCCTTTTTGTCCTTCTGGTTTTGCGATGAGAGGCAGGATACAAACGCAGATCCTTCCGATATGCGGATATAACAGCTTTGCAGCAGTTCCAAAATGGGATCAAATGCAGCCGTCTCTTCTAATGAAGTCGGTGCAGCTGTTTCGTTCAGCAGATGTTGCAGTTTACGTACATCCTCTTCCAGTTCAATCAGATACGCAGCAAATGTCTCGGAGGAAGAACCTCCACTAAAAATGGACTCCAGGTCCCATACCGGGTGTAATGGCGTTTTCATTTAATAAGGCACCTCTCTCTATAAATTGGATGGTTAGGATTGAATTAAAAACTGGTTTTCTGTGGGCCATATCTCTATACTAGAGAAATACTTATAGCAACCTTCAGGAGGTAAACGTATGAAACCTTTACAAGTATCGGCTGATACAGCCGTCAAATTAGCAGAATCCCTGGGCGTACCTTTGGAGCACCTGATGCACATGCCCCAACATATCCTGATGCAGAAGATTGCGGAACTCGCCAAACAAGAAACCTCCAAACCTTCCGCACCAGAAGGCGAACAAGAATGATTCCGTTTGAGAACAGCTGGCCTTACGATATTGTGATGGGAGACATCTATGTACAGCAATGTCCCTACTGTCACGCAAGCAACGTGCTGCTCCCCCTCAAACCCAAAGAGCTTGTGCTCATTCGCGAAGGCAAAAAGAAATTACTGGTCTTTCCCTGCTGTAATACAAGCATGACCGTGATCGACAACGACAGTGACTATTTGTTATCCAGCCGTCCTGTCCGTAACTAATGTAAGATCAACCTAGAGGGGGCTGCGCTTTGCAGCCTCTTTGTCTGTTTCCAGCATCTCTTCAGGGAGTTCCAACTTACTTGAAATCATCTGCTCACGCAGCACGGCCCACTGTTCCCTTGAAGCACGAATCATGGCCGCATCTGTGATCCGCTTGTCATGAATGACCTTGCTGAACCATTGCACTGCTTCATTAAACCGTCCTACCCTGCGGTTCAATTCCCCGAGCAAATACAACAGTTTGGCTTCATTGCCACCCGTTCCTTCACGTTCGAACACCTTCACATAGGCTTCCAGGCTAAATTCAAGAAAACGATGTTCCTGTGCATGGTCCTCCATATAACGATACAACCAAGCTATATGATGCAACAGACCAGCGACGACACGATCTTTCTCCCGGATAACCTGTGCGCACAGCAAGGCAAGCTTGTACGTTGCCAGCGCCTGTTCCAGTGTTCGTGCTCCGCTATAATCACGTTTAACCCAGCGGTTACCGATCTGTTCCTTAAAAGCCTTGCGCTGAGCATCATTTAGATGCTCCGTTGCGTTCTCCGTCGTGGCAAACCCGCACTGCGGACAGATGCGAACCACATAAAAATCTGGATTCTCCAGCTTGTAGTAAGCACAAAAATCCGAATCCGTCCGGTAGGGCCTTTTCAAACTCGGTCTTACCCGTGAGGTTTCATACTCGGTTTCGCAATAATGGCAGGTCACTTTCACCTTATACAGCGGCTCTAATTCCAATCTATTCCATCCCTCTCCCGTACGCTTGTAATCATATTCGGATCTACGGTGTATTCACAAAATGATGTGCAGGCCCGGATAAACGCTGCAGGATAAACGAATGCAAGGGCTCCTCCACACCAATCTGTGTTAAGGCTTGATCCATACATGCAAGCCAAGCCTCAGCCCGTTCAACCGTCACTTCAAAATGCATATGACGGGCACGCATCATCGGATGTCCAAACGCCTCGGAAAACAGCCCTGGTCCTCCAAAAAACTGAGACAAAAACATATACTGCTTGTCGATGACCGGCTGAATATCTTCCGGGAAAAGCAGAGCCAGCTGCTCATTCTGCTGAACGATCGGATAGAAAGCCTCGACCAATGCGCGAACACCTTTCTCACCGCCAAGATTGTCATAAATACTCAAACTGGGATTCATTCGTCTGATTCCCCTTTCTGATGTCGAATTTTGCCATATATTACACGTTCCGTGAACATTGTGAAAACAGTAACAATATCCAGGCCACAAAAGCCTTTATCTCCATTCTATCAAAAAAAACCAAAAAGTCCTATATAACATGAAATCATCAGGACATGTAACCTGCCATCTGTGTATAGGACCTTATTCAAAATGTAACACAAAAAAAGCGCCAACCGCTTGGGTTGGCGCACTAGATATTTCATTAATAACTCCGCCAGTCCTCTTCCTCAGAGCGTACCAGCGAGGCACGTATCACATATACAAAAGCACAGACCAGGATTCCGGTGACAAGACTCATGATCATCACTCCATCCGAATTGAATTCCACCTTGGAGACAATTAGGTGACGTTCAGGCGTTTTTCTCATTTTAGCACACATCACTCAAAAACACAGCCACTTTTGCAAGCGCTTTCTACGTATAATTTTGTACTGTTTGTCCACTTTTTTTCATATATTGATGGCAATAACACCACAGACTTCCGCACACCGACCATTCCAAAAATAAAGGAGAAGAATTCATGGCTGCTTCACAACGACTCACCCATGTCCTGGTCACACTCGCTCTCCTGACCCTTTGTGTGTTAATGGTCTTGTATCCAGCGGAAACCTGGCATGCAGGTGTACGCGGACTGTCCATCTGGTGGGACGTATTGTTTCCCTCCCTTTTTCCTTTTTTGGTGCTGTCCGAGCTGCTGCTCGGCTTTGGCATTGTTCATTTTCTAGGTACCTTGCTGAATCCACTGATGCGTCCATTGTTTCGTGTTCCCGGAAGCGGTGGTTTTGTATTTGCCGTGAGCTGTGCATCCGGTTATCCTACAGGGGCGAAACTGACCGCTCAGTTATGGGAACAAAAGCTGGTTACCCGGGAAGAAGGAGAACGGCTCGTTGCCTTCACTACATCATCCGATCCGATCTTCATGATTGGAGCGGTATCGGTTGGGTTCTTCCATAATGTCGCCATTGCTCCAGTATTGGTTGCGAGCCATTACGCTGCAGCTTTTCTGGTGGGTATGCTCATGCGTTTTCACGGGGGTACAGCAAAAGGCTCACACCCAGACAGTTCTTCTGGATCTCCAACGGAGGGGATACCTAGAAACAGACTGGTCCGGGCCATCTATGCGATGCATGAAGCAAGAAAAGCTGACGGGCGGGCATTTGGTGAACTGCTGCGCCAGGCAGTCTCCTCATCCCTTCGCCTTATTATTATCGTAGGAGGGCTGGTTGTATTCTTCTCGGTCATGATGGAGCTACTTGTCCAGACCGGTTGGCTTGGCGGATTATACGGGATAACCGAGCAATTGTTACGACATAGCGGACTGCCTCCATCCTTATCTCCTAGCTTGGTCGGTGGGCTGTTTGAAGTAACGCTGGGGAACAAAGAGGCTGGGAGTGCCGGGGCATCCATCCCACTCGTCTATAAAGTAGCAGCAGCAGCCTTTGTTCTCTCTTGGGGTGGATTATCCGTCCATGCACAGATTATGAGTGTTCTTAGCAACACACCCATGAGATACGGTCCATTTCTATTTGCCAGAGCAATCCATGCGCTAATCGCCCCTGTGCTGGTCCTGCTGTTATGGACACCCATGATGGGGCGTTCCTCTTCACCCGTTCTCATGGAGCCCGGTTTCATCCCATCGTTATCAACGTATACACCGGACTGGGGACTGATTTTTTTATCCGGAATGATTGTTTTTGTAAGCCTCATCGTGTTGTTGTTATTCCTTGCGATATTAAGTTCCATTCTCAAACCTAGACGACATGCCAAAAAATAAGTGAACGATTCATCTATATTTAACTGAATATGCGCCCAAACGTTGTGTTCTTCAGCGGAATTGATTATCATCGGTAGTATAATGACCACAAAGGAGCTTTCATCTTGAGATACTATGTTCAAGACCGCGGAGACCAGTTATCGATTGATCTCAGTCAGCAGTTTCATGCGCTGGCGAAGGAAGAAGGGTTCAAGCTGGATGCAGAATCGCCGGAGATTGTTATCTCCATCGGGGGCGATGGTACGATGCTACAGGCATTTCACAATTTCATCGACCGTATTCCGGATATTGCTTTTGTTGGGGTTCATACAGGCCATCTCGGCTTTTACGCCGATTGGAAGAAGGAAGAATTACGGGAGTTAGTCAGGCTGATGAGTGGCAAGGGAGATCCGGAGCGTCTCAAACCACGTATTGTACAATACCCACTCTTGGAGCTTGAGATTCGTAAAAAGTCGGGGAATTCCTCTTACATCGCCCTTAATGAATTTACGTTAAAAGGTGTAGACGGTACCGTCGTAGCCCAGGTCGATATTAACGATGTGACATTTGAGATGTTCCGTGGGGATGGCATCTGTGTATCCACGCCATCAGGCAGCACGGCATACAACAAGGCCCTTGGCGGTGCCATGGTTCATCCAACCATCGAGGCGATTCAGATTGCGGAGATTGCATCGATTAATAACCGGGTCTATCGTACACTTGGTTCACCGGTTATTTTGCCCAAGCATCATCATTGTGATATTTTCTCCCGCAAGGATCAGCGGTTATTGATGACGATTGATCATGTGAATGTGATGGTGGAGGATCTGATCTCCGTCCGTTGTCAGGTATCCAGTCACAAGGTCAGTTTCGCACGTTTCCGCCCTTATCCATTCTGGAACCGGGTTCGCACGGCATTTCTTGACTAAAATAAACACACCAAAAAAGCGGTCCTTCTCAGGAACCGCTTTTTGCTTTGGCTTGAGGTTGATCCTTGCTCTTCTGAAGCACAAAGTACGCACAGCCAAAGTTACAATATTCATTGATATAATCCACCATACTGGCAATCGTGGAATCCTTCGTTGCTTTTGGATGGTTATCACGGTAAAAACCTTTTAACCTCAACTGGCTATAACCCCAGTCTCCGATAATATAATCATAACGCTCCAGCACTTCACTGTAACGATCACGGAAAACCTCTGGATTCCAGCCCTCTTTGTGGTTCTGGACGATTTCATAATTTTTGCCGCCGATCTGTACAATGACCGGTTCTTTGGGCTTTTCCTCAACTGATTCAACAACTGATTCCTGAACCGGCTCCTGGATCTGCTCCTGAAGTTGGTCCTGAATCTGTTCTGTGATTTTTTCTTCTTCCAATCCGGTATCCTCCATCACGCGTGTGTTGCCGCCTGTTCAGCATGTTTGGTAGCCGATTTCACCTGTTCATGCGCATGGTAGGAGCTGCGTACCATCGGGCCGGATTCGACGTGGCTGAACCCACGTTTTAATCCTTCCTGTTTCAATGCAGCAAACTCCTCTGGCGGATAATACTTTTCAACATACAGATGTTTCTCCGATGGCTGCAAATATTGACCAATCGTCATAATATCACAGTTCACCGCACGAAGATCATCCATTGTTGATAAAATTTCATTATATTCCTCACCTACACCAAGCATAATGCTTGATTTCGTAGGGATGTTAGGTTGCATTTCTTTGGCACGAGCAAGCAATTCCAGTGAACGTTTATATTTCGCCTTGGCACGCACTTTGTCTGACAACCGCTCAACCGTCTCAATATTGTGATTCAGAATGTCCGGTTTGGCATCCATTACAATCTGCAAAGATTCCCGATCGCCCAGAAAGTCTGGAATGAGTACTTCAACGCTACACAATGGCAACCGTCGTCTTACGGCCTTCACGGTCTCTGCAAAAATCGTAGCTCCCCCATCCTTCAGGTCATCACGGGCTACACTTGTAATTACGCAGTGTTGCAGATTCATCTGCTCTGCTGCTTCCGCCACACGTTCTGGTTCCTGCAAATCAAGCTCCGTTGGCAAGCCTGTATTCACCGCGCAAAAACGGCATGCCCTTGTGCAAATGTCGCCCAAAATCATAAAAGTGGCCGTTCGATTGGCCCAGCATTCATAAATATTTGGACACCGTGCTTCCTCACATACCGTATGCAGCGTTTTGGAACGCATCATCGTTTTCATTTCCTGATAGTTATCGCCGGTTGTCAATTTGATCCGAATCCAATCCGGCTTCGGTTCTTTAACACGTTTAGCCAATGCATAAACCTTCTTTCTACTGAAGTTAGGCTGTTGCTCGGAACATATTATACCATGAAAGCGCTGGAAAAACCCCAATTTGTCACATCTTGTGCATTCATGCCCGATATGGACAATTTGTATAATTGGATTCCCCCCAAGAGCTTACATGGATAAAATGAGAACTTTTGAAGAACGCTAACCTTTAGCTTGGTTCATCGGGTACCTTGTATCATTCTAATGGAAAGGGGTTGCTTCCCAGTGCAACAACGCTTGACCTTCAGGCACACGTGCCGCTTTTGGATCAAAACATTACTTGCAGGTACTCTGCTTCTCCCATTCTTGCCTGTTGAAGTTTACGGTGAACCCGCCCAGGCCGCTCCCAAACCACAGGTTGCCGAGTTAAAACCCGCAGAAATTTTCGCTGCACGTCGCCATTTATATGAAACCATCGGTCAGATGACCCAGATTCCTTGGTACAGGCTTGCTGCCATTGATCAGTATGAACGAACGATTACTCGTGCACATCCAAAGGATCGCAAGCATCCGGAGCGGCTTACGGGTATTTTTATGACCCCTCCGGCCTGGAGAGGATGGCTAAATCCCGATGAGACGGATCAACATCCGGAATCCATTCTTTTTTTCAAAGGATATGGACGTGATGGTTCAGGAGACGGTATAGCGGATGCCAACAATGATCAGGATGTGCTGTACAGCATGGCTTCTGTTATTCAAGGTTACGGAAACAAACAAGAGGACTTCAACATTGCCTTGTGGGAATATTATCACAACTCCCGTGCTGTGCAACGGATACAGCAATTCGCGAAGTTATATGAGCATTTTGACAATCTGGATCTATTCGGACATGCCTTTCCGGTCCCGCTCGGAACCAACTACTCCTATCGCAGTACCTGGGGGACAAAAAGAAGCTGGGGCGGTTATCGCATTCATGAGGGAACAGATATTTTCGCTCCGCATGGCCTGCCTGTGCGCAGTACCTGTTACGGGGTCGTGGAAATCAAAGGCTGGAATCCGTTTGGTGGCTGGCGCATCGGAATCCGTGATTTGAACAATCATTATCACTATTACGCCCACCTTTCGGGTTTTGACAAAAGTGCACGCATCGGTGAAGTTGTGATACCCGGTCAGGTCGTAGGTTGGGTTGGCAGTTCGGGTTACGGGAAACCTGGGACACAGGGCAAATTCCCTCCACATCTGCACTATGGGATCTATCGCGACAGCGGACTGCACGAATGGTCGTTCGACCCTTATCCACAGCTGAAACATTGGGAACAGGATGAACGCAAACAAAAGAGCAAGAAAAGCAAGTGAGACGAGGATATGCACGATCAGCAAAGCGAAAAAGGGACCTCTTTAATAGAGGCCCCTTTCTTTGCTTTGCAATTCAAATTTGTGTGTATCATGGGTGCGCGTCCTTATTGAGCTGCAATCCCCCATTCACATCAGGCAGATCATCCGGCTCAATTTCAAGTTCATTCCCTTGCAAATGGTCTGACGGCGTCTGTTGCTGATTCTGGCCAGGGGGATTCGTAGTTACTCCATTACCGCTTGATACACCCGTATGACCTGATGGCAGCGCAATAGCTGGGGCATTACTGCCGTTACTGCCCACTGGCTTGCCCTGATTATCGTAATAATACATTGGCACATCCCCGACAACCAAAAGGTAGGAAATCGGAATTTCCGTATCAACCGTTTCGGGTTCCATGTCGAAGGGCACCACGACCGCGACCTCAGCAATGATGTGAATGTACACTTCCACCAAAATCATGTTAATACCCGCATTCTGTTGACGGGTGTTCAGGTCCACTTTGACAGCTCCTTGGGGCTCAATACGAACCGGTATACTCGGGCCAAATGAAGCCAACACCGGACTGCCCAGCGCCTGCCCCAGCGGGATTTTTTCTTTTAACATGTGTACATTCTGCAGCGTGGATTGCACAATATTCATCGTACTTGCGGTGATTCGCATATGCTCGTTGTAGTTCAGCATGAAACCGGACACTTTCCCGGCGGTATCCGTCTTCCAGTCAATCAGTCCTTCGTTGGTTTTGCCATCTGCAACCTGTGCTGTAATCGCCTTGTTGATCGCTTCAGTCGCAATCTGTTTCACTCTGATCTTGGCCAAGTGCATGATTGGGGGCTTCATCTTTTTATCCACATAAGCAAAGCCCTGCATCAAACAAAACGCGGTGACCAATAAAATGATCAACCACATTTTGCGTTTGCCGCTTGGCGGCTTACGGCGTCTCCGGCTTCGCCATTTTCTTCTCATCATCGAAGTGTCCCTCCCCTACGGGATGAGCTATAGGCTATATGTTAACCTTATGCACCGTTGTCCCGAAAAAGAAGGACAGTACGTGGACACTGGATAGAAAGTAACAACAACATGAAAGGGACGAGTACTCCTCATTGGCTAAACTAACCCGGAAATCGGAAACACATAAACAGAGATAAAAAAACCTTTCACCCGCAGATTACTCTGCAAGGCAAAAGGCTTTATGTTCACACCACCCAAAGATTCAGGCCATGTCTATCTTTTTATTTCGGAACAGATTCCCAGTCTTTCAGGAAACGTTCAATTCCGCTGTCCGTCAGTGGGTGTTTCCAAAGTGTCGGCAGAAGCGAACCCGGAATGGTGGCAATATGCGCACCGGAAAGGGCTGCATCCTCTACATGTTTGATATTGCGAATGCTTGCTGCGATAATCTCGGAAGGCAGATCATACATGTCCAGAATAAGACGCAGATCACGAATCAATTTCATACCATCCACCGCAATATCATCCAAGCGACCAACGAATGGACTGATGTAGGTTGCACCAGCTTTCGCCGCCATCAGGCCCTGTGCTGCGGAGAAAATCAGCGTGACATTGGTTTTGATCCCTTTTTGCGTCAACTCATGACAAGCGTACAGCCCATCTTCGGTCATCGGCAATTTTATGACTACATTCGGTGCCCATTCTGCAATTTCATAAGCTTCCTTCAACATATCCTCGGCTTTGAGACCGATGACTTCAGCACTGACCGGGCCTTTAACAACGCCACAGATCTCCTGAATGACTTCTTTAAATACGCGACCTTCTTTGGCAATCAAAGACGGGTTAGTCGTGACTCCATCCACCAGACCCAGACGTTCGATCCGTTTGATTTCTTCCACATTCCCTGTATCCAAGAAAAATTTCATGATATGTTCCCTCCACTTGATGAATTCGTAAACACGATATAAGTCATTACCCGATGTTCATCATATGTTAACAGTTATATATAAATTAATTTTTCTCTACAGCGTGACCGCCAAATTCGTTACGCAATGCTGCTACCACTTTACCTGTAAATGTATCTGTTTCCAGGGAACGATAACGCATCAGCAAGGACAACGCAATAACCGGTGTAGCGGTTTGAAGGTCAAATGCCGTTTCAACCGTCCAGCGTCCTTCACCGGAAGAGTGCATAACACCTTTAATCTCATCGAGGTTTGCATCTTTGGAGAAGGCACGTTCTGTCAGTTCCATCAACCAAGAGCGGATAACGGAACCGTTGTTCCATACGCGTGCTACTTGTTCGAAGTCGAAATCAAATCCACTTTTCTCCAATACGTCAAAACCTTCACCGATGGATGCCATCATACCGTACTCGATACCATTGTGAACCATTTTGAGGAAGTGACCGCTGCCCGCTTTACCAGCATACAGGTAGCCATTCTCCACGGAAGTATCTTTGAATGCCGGTTCAACGATTGCCCAAGCTTCCGGGTCTCCACCGATCATATAACATGCGCCATTACGTGCGCCTTCCATACCGCCAGATGTACCTGCATCCATGTAGTGAATGCCTTTAGGTTTCATCTCTTCGTAGCGACGGATGGATTCTTTGTAGTGGGAGTTACCCGCTTCAATAATGATGTCGCCTTTGGACAACAATGGGCTAACTTCAGCCAATACTGCGTCTACTACGTTGTGGGGAACCATGATCCACAATACACGTGGGGATTCGAGCGAAGCCACCATCTCTGCGTAAGAAGATACGCCTTCAGCGCCATATTCTTTCATTTCATTTACTGCTTCAGCGTTCAGGTCAAAAGCAACCACTTCGTGTTTGTGATCAATCAGGTTTCTACCCAGGTTCAATCCCATTTTTCCTAATCCGACAAGTCCAAGTTTCATTTCAAAATCCTCCTGTTATGAACAATGTTTAAATTTTATTTGCGTTCAAAATTAAAAATAAGTGCTTAACGTTTGGCGAAGTAACCGTTCCGGTCACGAATCGTTCTTTTGATCGCTGTTATCCCCAGATTTTTTGAATCTCCTATATAGGAGAAAATCCGGGGATAAAGGCGAACGCTTTGCTTCTACAGAATCGATTTCGTCCCCTACACTACATTCTCAGCGTTCAAGCCAACCCATTTTAAAACTGAACCGCTAATCTATATTCAAAAATTTTCACGGCCTTCCGGCAAACATAACCGGAAGGACTTATGCAAAATTGGAACGGTATAATTCGTAATAGTTACTTTGTTATATCAGCAATTTGCTTCCATCCAACTCGCTTCTGAGTACAAGCTCTAGGGGAATAAAACATTTCGTTCTATATCCTGTTGACTTGAAAAGGTTTGTTTGGATTTGTGCAAATGATTATTTGTGAGCAGAACGGATTGTAAAGTTGTAAGTTGTTTTTACTATTGTGTTCTCTTATGCTCACTCTTTCGTTTCACTTACCACCAACGGTAGCCGTCTGCTGCTGTCAGGCGATCTGCTGACTCTGGTCCATGCGAACCTGCACTGTACGTATCCAGTGGCACGCTGCCAGCTTCGAATGCTTCCTGAATCGGTTGCACCCATTGCCATGCCAGCTCCACTTCGTTCCAGTGAGCGAAGAAGGTGGAATCTCCACGCATCGCATCAAAGATCAGATTCTCGTAGGCTTCAGGGATGTTACGTTTACCTGAATTGAAGGTCATATGCATTGGTTCCACTTCACCATGGTTCAATGGATTCTTCGCATTTAATTGAAGCGAGATGCTTTCTCCCGGACCAATTTCAATCGTCAGCAGGTTAGGTTCCGTTGTATTTTCGGCTTCATGACCGGTCTTCAGTGGAGCCTTGAACTCAACAACGATTCGAGTGGATTTCTCAGCCAGGCGTTTACCTGTACGGATATAAAATGGAACTTCGCTCCAGAATGGATCATCGATCCACAGTCTCGCGGCAACATACGTCTCATTCTGAGATCCGGCTGGAATGCCAGGCTCGTCCAGATATCCAACAACCGTGGAACCTTGCAACTCACCTGCTGCATATTGCGCACGAACAACTTCAGAAGCGATATTTTCATTTGTCAACGGACGAAGTGCTTCAGCAATTTTTTGCTTTTTGAATTGAATTTCTTCCGGTGTGCAACGTTTTGGCAAATGCAAACCAATCATCATCAGCAACTGAAGCATATGGTTTTGGAACATGTCACGCAGGGCACCACTTTGGTCGTAATAAGCGGCACGTTCTTCAACACCCACCGTCTCACTAGCCGTGATCTGTACATTGGCAATATAACGGTTAGACCACAACGCCTGAATCACCGGATTTGCATAGGTGAGCGTCTCAATATTTTGAACCATCGGTTTACCGAGGAAATGGTCAATGCGATAGATTTCTTCTTCCGCAAAGGTATTACTCAGTTTTTCGTTCAGATCACGCGCCGATTGCAGATCGTGTCCGAATGGTTTTTCGATAATCAGTTTCTTCCAGCCTCTGGTGTTACCCAGGCCACTTTCTTGAATGTTTAATGCGATTGGCTCAAAGAATTCCGGTGCCACCGACATGTAGAACATGCGGTTTTCGGGAATGTTAAGCTCTTGTTCACGCTGTTGAACCAGTTCCAACAGCTTGGTGTAATCTTCAAGCTTCGTATTATTTAAAGAACAATAACGGAAAGCTCCAATGAAATCACGAACTTGAGATGCTTCTTCCGGCGTCTGACGTGAGAATTCATGCAGTGACTTTTCAACATTCGCCTGGAAGTCCATATCCGACAATTCACGTCGTCCCAATCCGATAACGGAGAAGGATTTCGGCATTTTCTGATCCATGTACAAGTTATATAATGCAGGGTAAATCTTGCGTTTGGCTAAATCGCCTGTTGCCCCGAACAGGACAAATGTCATTGCATCCATTGGAGTGCCTCCTGTGATCTGTGCAGTATAGTATATGATGTTGCAAAATGTTCAAATCCAAGCATGACAAAAGACGGAATAAGTGGGTGTGTTCCCCGCCTTGCCTCCGTTTATATAACGCACTTGAATTTACCCATGGAACATTCCTTCTCTCCACAACCTGTGTTTAGGTTATAAATTGTAACCATTTGAATTAACGTTACCCATATTACACCTGTCGTCACAATTCGTCAATAATCGTGTCGAACCTGTGAACTCCAGTGTTTATAGGGTTTTTATTTGATGATAACGCTTTATGTGGTAACATTAAGAACAATTGGTATGTGACATTTTACACATATGGCCTGTGGACAAGTAGGTTACAATAAGTATACTAATGATATTACAAGCAATACTAAACCAAAGGAGTACAATCATGAGCGATGATGAGAATGCCAAGCAAATATGTACAAAAGTGGAACAATCTTATCAGATCATTGGCCGAAAATGGGTAGCCCTCATTATCCATGCGTTGATGGAGGAACCCAAACGCTTCAGTGAGATTCACGCTTATATCCCTGACTTGAGCAAACGTGTGTTAAATGAGCGAATGAAGGAACTGGAGGAAGAAGGACTTGTGGTTCGCCATGTGGTCACGGAACGTCCAGTTCGAACTGAATATATGTTGTCCCGAAAAGGAACGGAACTGGGGAGAGCGCTAAGCGCCGTAGAACGTTGGGCTGATAAGTGGCTGTAACAGCTTGAGGAATCCTTAATGTTTATTTAGCTTGAAGCTTACCGATGTGCAATCCCGGAGGTGGAGTATCGCGTTTAGCAACTGGCTAGTGCAATCCGCATCCGGGATTTTTTTAATTCAAACGGTAAATACTAATTGTGTATAGAGACGTAATAACGCTATTATTTTGCAAACTAAAATAATGCTTGCTGCACCGTTCAAATTGTTGCCGATAATACAACGGGCTCGTCCCGGCAGATTTGCGAAATAATTGGATGAAATACATCCGTTCGGAAATCTGGCACGTCTGCCAATCTCCTCCACCGAAAATGTTGTTATATCAAGGCATAAGTAGTCCTGCTTCAACCTTCGAGCTGTGACGTAATCCGTAATGCTGCTACCTGTCTCTTGATGAAAAATGCGGGAAGCATACGATTTGGACAGGTGAACATCTGCCGCCATCTAACCCAATCTTGATCTCATAATCCAAATGCTTTTCAATCCACCACATCATCTTCTCCAAGTGTCTAAAATGACGTGAATCCGCTAACTGTGAAAGCGCTACATTTACACCCTCTTTCTGTTGAACCAACACGCTCAAAAGCTGAAGCTAAACAGCACTGATTCTGCCTATTCTCCCTCACACGACTACGAGACTGATTGTAGCTCTCATTGATCCAATCCCTGACTATGGAGATTATGATCTTGAAGTGAATACGAGTTACATGGATGGAAAAACCAAGTGTATTGATTTTTTATGGTGATGTAGGTGTAATCGACCTAGTACAAAAAAAGATGCCCATCCTCACTTATGTGAGGGGCATCCTTTTCACGGAAAACACTACGAATCCAACTTGCTCCCGAGTGTAATACTCGAATCCTCGAAGTTGTCCACCGTCGTCTTTTTTTCATAAAAGTGTACGGCATGTTGCATAATTCCTTCTCTTGTGTAAAACGCGTCTTCCGACCCAAGTGGAAAAACAACCTTTTCTCCCGTACTTGCCGACTTATAGATGCCCACAATCAGTTCAAGCGTATTCCGACCGCTTTGGCCATCCACCAGAAGGGGAGATCCTGTCTCAATAGCATTTAACACATTCTCAACTTGCCCAGCGTGACCGACATGAATAACATCCGGTAATTCGTCAGCGAGCTTCTGAATCTGGTGTTCCAACTCTCGATTCGGTTCCGGAAATCCGTTATTCCGGGCGGTAGAAGCAACGACTTTCCAAGGTGCAGATACCCGGGCTTCTTTGCCCTGAAAAATTAACTGCTGATCCTCTCCGTGATGTACGACGGAACTGGTAATCATGCCAAGCGCCCCTTCCTGGAAGCGAAGCATCGACATGGATATATCCTCAACTTCGGCATTATCATGTGCCGTATTTGCCATCATCGCCTGTAATTCCACTGGAGGTCCCATCATCCAAAGCATGGCATCAATATGATGCACCGCATGATTAAGGGTACAGCCTCCGCCTTCTTTTTCCCATGTCCCGCGCCACCACAGATCATAATAATTGTGGCCCCGCCACCAGAACGAATCAACCTGCACATGTACAATCGGTCCCATCCGTTTACTGTCCAGCACACCTTTTAGCTTCATCATTGGTGTCGTAAAACGATTCTGTGCTACTACGGATAACAACTTACCACTTGCTTGCGCTGCCCTCAACATCAGATCCGCTTCCTCCAGGGAAGATGCCATCGGTTTTTCAACCAACACATGTGCACCTGCTTGCATGAAATCACACGCAATGGGAGCATGCGTATACGGTGGTGTACAGACTGATACCAGATCAATGTTTAGGGCAAGTAACTCTGTGTAATCCGTGACAGCTTGTGCACCTTCCAGACCATATTCATTAATTCGCTTCTGTGCTTTTTCCATGTAGATATCGACCACAGCAACAATCTGACATCGCTCAGGGAACGCCATATATGCTGAGATATGTGCTCCACTAATTGCACCTGCTCCGATAATCGCTACTTTTAACATCGTTGCATACCTCCCTTATTCTCTTCACAATACACAATAATAAAGCGCTTTTATGCGTTCATCTTGTGCTAAAATAAAACTATCTTGCGCATGATAAGGGAGGCATTCATGAAGTCCATCTTTCTGGGAGAACAATTTAATCTGGTCTGTCGTCGTACATCCAATACTACGTCTCGCGAAGTGTTCCATGCTCATTCGCAGCTGGAGATAACCTATATTCACGAAGGATATGGGCAGTTGATAACCGAAGGTCAGGTTTTCTCCCTTGAACCCGGTATGCTCATGATTTTTCGACCTTTTCAATTGCACCACATCCAGATTCAAGTATCCAGACAGCAGCCTTTCATTCGAAATGTACTCATGGTTGAACTTGATCTACTGAAGGCACATTGGCCCCAATTTATCGTTACTCACGACTTCATACAGGATCTGCTGGAAGAGCAATCCCCCATTCAGCCCATCCGACTTGCTGCCACATCCCCACTCGTTCAACGAATGGAACAATATGCAGATACGTATCCAGCTCTCCTTCCCCACGTAATAGAGGAGGATACACGCCTCTTTTTATTGGATCTGCTCGCACAACTTCGCTATCTGTGGCAGGACGGGCAGCAGCACCGCTCCCAAGATGTACTTTCGTCCAGTGCAACCGTTCTTCACCCTCATGCCGAAGCCATCATGCAATGGATTGAACAGCATTACCAGGAGCCTTTTCGTTTGGAGCATATCGCAGATACACTTCATCTGTCCCCCTATCATCTATCTCATGTATTCAAAAAAGCGACTGGTACCACCATCGTTGCTTATGCTCAAGCCACCCGCATCCGTCATGCCTGTGTGCTGCTCACTCGATCCTCGCTCACCGTTCCCGAAATCGGTCACCGTGTCGGTATGACGAGCCCCTCCTACTTTTGCAAAGTATTCCGTACTACCACAGGCTCTACACCACATCAATATCGGCTGAAAGTGCAGGGGAGGAAGTAATGGATCACAACAACAAGAAAGAAGCGAAAGAATTCACTTCTCCGCTTCTTCTCGTACAAACCGATTTCACTTGCTTCACCGCACATCAAGCCCCAACTTCTCCAAATACGGAATAAGTCGCTCTCTTAATTGCCTCAAATCATCCTTCTGTTCCACTGACAAGCGCTCATCATGAATGCTTCCATCCTTGTCTACCACCATCACTTCATACGCCTTCATTTGTTCATACACAGATTTGAACTCGGTAAACTCCTCTTTAGTTAACATCTCCTCCGCCCGCGCCAACTGCTCCGTCCAGAATTGTTGCTCATTCATAGGATCCTTTTGTGAAGCAGTACTCACAGCTTCCAGCTTCTCGAAAAACGGTTCCAGCTCAGCTACAAGAAGGTTATATCGTTCCTGCTCCACTGTACTCCACTGCTCTGGATACATATTGCCCTGAGAATCGGCATACTTCACGGCCATTTGCCCTAATTGCTTCAGCAAGTCCATATATTGAACAAATTCTTCTTCGCTGAAATGGGCCTTGGCCGTCTGCAGCTTTGCTTCCAACCTCATATAATCCTCAGCTGTTCCCCCCATAGCTTTGATATTCTCCTGCGAACCATATATTCCGTCTGCGAGATAGGTGTATCCTGCGTAGGCTCCGGTGGGAATAATGAGCACAACAGCTAATAGTCCAGTGATCAGCCATTTTTTTCGATTTCTTCTGATGTGTGAATCATTTCGAATACTATCCATCATTTTATGTTTAATTCTCGCAGGAACGGACCAGTCTTTGGTCTCTTCCTGGTAGGCTGTTCGCAACTGTTCATCGAGTTTCATGCAGATCCTCCACCTTTCCCCGCAATCTTGGATTCATCTTCTCTTTCTGTCTTAACTTCGCCAGCGCCGCATGTATGCGCGATTTTACGGTTCCAAGCGGAATCTCCAATATGCCAGCAATCTCCTCTTGCGTGTATTCATTTAAATAATGAAGTGTGACCACCTGCTGCAGCTTGTATGGCAAACGGCGCACCTGTTCCAGGAGAGGACGATTTGCCAGCTTGTTGACCAGATCAGTGGAAAAATCATATTCTAGTCCCACGTCAGATTTTTCGATCCGCTTGCCAAACCGAAACTGCATCAATCTTTTGCGTCGATAACTCTGAACCTGTCGCATCGTCACCCCCATCAACCAGGGACGAAAAGCACGCTCCGCATCATATCGCGCCAATGATCGATACGCCTGAATGTAAATCTCCTGTACTACATCCTCCGCATCAGACTTGTCCTTGATGAGAAATCGCACAGTTTGATATATCCTCGTCACTGTTTTCTCATATAATTCTCCATAAGCTTCTTCATGCCCCGCCCGTATTAACGTTACAAGTTCTATGTACTCATCTTGCTCACTCATTATCCATCCCCCTCCTCCTTACACTATATATTGGTATGTCAGCATCATATCGTTCGATTTAATTATTGAATGAGTAGGTATGGCTGAATCTGACACAAAAAGGCCCTCTGGTGTTTATCATGATATAATATACCTAATTTTGATATAATTGGTGTTTCTGCATCTGAGTTATAAGATCCCCTTTGGTCTTTTGCTATTATCTATTTCGATCATCGGATTTGTAATCGCCAGAAGCAACCTCGAGGCCTACGTCACGGTATATAGACTTATCGGGATCTTGGTTATCTTATCGTCTCTTTTTCTTTCGAAAGCGGATATAAGGGAGTAACTTAGCAGGGGTGGTCACTACTGTAATGAAACTTTTCAGCAAATTGTACTCAGAATATTTACTGATTCCACGACCTCTACGTTTGTTGTTTTTATGGGGATGGATTGTTTTGTTTATTGTTGCTGGTACCAAATTCAGATGGTTCTACTTCCTTTAATAAACTGATTTCAAAGAAGTCTGATCCCCTGGGACATCAAAAAAGAGCTGAGTCGTCATTATGACGTCTCGGCTCTTTTTTGATGCTCATCCTCTTCCTTGCAGATAAAGATATAGGTAATCAACTCGGGCTCGCTTATACGTTCCTTTTGAGACAAACTTTATTTGATATTCTGAAATTCATATCACTTGATCACCGCTCATGAATATGTCCACCTGTTCAAGTCTTGCCACTAAGTTGGTAAGGCTTTTTCTCTTAAACATAAGTTGTTTGGCTTTGCTTATGGATTCTTTAGATTTTCTTCAGATTTATGCTTATTAATTCCTTAGTTTTTTTCATTAAGATTGCTATATCAACAAGAGAGGAGGCAAAACAATGATCAGTAATACGATCTTAGAGCTACTTCATCAGTATGGTTATCTGATTTTTTATTTTGCCTTCTCATTAGGGCCTTTCGGTATTCCAATCCCAAATGAGATCACGATTATCAGCGGTGCCATTTTGAGTCATACAGGAGTTATCAATTCATGGATCACATACTTCTGTATTTTATCAGGACTATTAACAGCCATTACCTTTGCTTATTTTGCAGGGAAGTTATTTGGAACCAAGATAAAACACAGCTTTCAACATCATAAACACTTCGTTAAGGCTGAACTGATTCTGAATAAAAGTGGCAATTGGGCGATGTGCGTCGGTTTGTTCATTCCAATCGTGCGGTATGTTCTCCCTTTGGTGATGGGACTCAGTGGCGTGCAGTATAGAAAATTTGCTCTTATCTCCTATTCCAGTGCTTTGTTATGGACCATAACGTATTTTACAGCGGGAATTTACTTCGGTGGCCCCATACTATCTACGCTTCATTTATTACATTTCTAACTGGTTTGAATAACATACCATCACATTATGGAGGAATCCCTATGAATTCCAATGAACCTGTTTTATTTTTGAAAAGCTTTCTTCAAAGCCCTAAACATGTTGGCAGCATCATCCCCAGTTCCCGGTTTCTCGCCAGCAAAATGGTGAAGCAAGCCTCTTGGCTAGAGGCCAAAGCAGTCGCCGAGCTCGGATCGGGTACAGGTGCTATCACTCGTTATATTCAACAAGAGGTGCAGGGTTCAACGCAAGTGTTGTTGTTTGAGATGAACGAAACGATGAGGAATACTCTTAAGACGGCATACCCGGAGTTCTCCTGTTATCCAGACGCCGCTCGATTGGTAGAATCCATGAATCAAGAGGGCGTTCAGCAACTCGATTACATTTTTAGCGGATTGCCGTTTTTCAACTTTGAGCCTGAATTAAGAAGTACGTTGGTAGACCAGATCTATAAGGCACTCAAACCTGGAGGATTATTCATCGCCTTTCAATATTCACTTCAAATGAAAAAAACATTATCCGAACACTTTATCATCGAAAAAATAGAATTAGTGCCTTTGAATATCCCACTTGCGTTCGTTTATGTCTGTCGCAAAAAGGAAACAATTTAAACATTCCAGACTATCGTTTACACTGATGTTATCCTAATTTTTAAGGAGTGTTGAATTATGAATACCGTTCTCGTTGTTGATGATGAACCCGATATCCGGGATGTCATTCATGTCTATTTACGTAACGAAGGATATCAGGTCATTGAAGCAGCCAATGGTGAGGAAGCGCTAAATATTATCAAAACAACATCCGTCCAACTCGTAATACTGGATGTCATGATGCCCATCATGGACGGAATCAAAGCCTGCTTCAAAATAAGAGAAGTATCAGCCACTCCCATTATTATGTTATCCGCAAAGGAAGAAGACATTGATAAAATCACTGGCCTGACTACCGGGGCCGATGATTACATGGTCAAACCGTTTAATCCGCTAGAATTGCTGGCTCGCGTTAAGGCTCAGTTGCGACGTCAAACACTGATCGGGAAACCAGAATCCAATTCACTTATTTTGATCAAGGACCTTGTCATTGATACGAGTAAACATTCTGTGAAGCTCAAAGATAATGACATTTCGCTTACACCATTAGAGTTTTCCATTCTGGTGCTGCTTGCCAGCCATCCTGGACAAGTATTTAGCTCCGAGAAAATTTACGAAACTGTATGGAAAGAACCTTACGGGTATTCGGATAATACGGTGATGGTCCACATTCGTAATCTGCGAGAGAAATTGGAAGTAAATCCGCGGGAACCTCAGTACATTAAAACGGTATGGGGAGTGGGATATAAAATTGATTAAACGATTACCACAGTTTAAAAAAAAGATACAGATTAACATCCTATATCAAATGTTGATCAGTTTATTGATTTCGTTTGTTGGCTCTGTGGGTGTAAATAATATGTTAATCATAGCTGCCGCAAAAATTAGTGAAAGATTTAATTGGCCTTCGCTTCTCTACATCTTTCCTTACGTTCTAACACCAATCTTCATCGTAATTTTCACATTAATTTTTTTGTTTTCCACACGAAAAATTGTGAGAGATCTCATTACATTAGAACAAGGGCTTCAAATCATATCTGAAGGAAATTTGAATTACAGGGTGCCCGTTAATCGACAAGATGAACTTGGGCGCGTCGCTTCCAACATCAATCACATGACAGAACAGTTAAAGCAACAGATTGCTAAAGAACGTGAATTGGAGCAATCCAAGATGGACCTAATCACTGGCATCTCACATGACCTGCGTACACCGCTTACCAGCATAATTGGCTATATTGAGCTTCTCAAATCAGAATCATTTCAAGACAAAGCGGAGTATGACCGTTTCATACAAAACACCTATAACAAAGCAACGCATTTGAAGAAGTTACTCGATGATTTATTTGAATATACGCGTCTTAACGAAGTGAACACCCGATTGGATTTGAAAAATGTTGACCTCTGTCAGCTATTGGACCAATTGTTGTTTGAATTCGAACCTTTAGCTCAGGAGCATGGGATTCGTATTGAAAAAAAACTCGGTAATGCTCCAATCATGGTTTCCCTGGATAGTGATAAGATCGCTCGAGCCATCGACAATCTCCTCATGAATGCACTAAAGTATTCCTTTAAACCGGGCACGATTCATGTTCGAATGAGTGTGCAGGATAATCACGTTACCATTGAAGTAGAGAATAAAGGCATACCACTAACGATAGAACAAAAAAACAGACTGTTTGATCGCTTTTATAAGGTGGATTATTCGAGGAATAGCGAAGGTATTCAATCAGGATCTGGTCTGGGACTTTCTATTGCGAGAAACATTGCGGATTTACATCAGGGGACTTTAACACTAAAACATACGCGTAACGTATTTATATTCCAACTAAGCTTGCCTTCTAACATCCAGTGAAACATTCAATAGCATTGATAATGGAGGATACCGCGATGAAAACATCCGAACCTCTTCTTTTCCTGCAAGGATTTCTGAGGAACCCCAAACGAGTAGGCAGTGTTCTCCCCAGTTCCAAATATCTAGCCCGTAAAATCGTCCAGTGCATACGATGGGATGAGGTTAGAACCATTGCTGAGCTGGGGCCAGGAACAGGGGCCATCACCCGGCTCATAAGATCACAATTACCGAAATCGGCAACCGTGTTTTTATTTGAAAGAGACACCAAAATGAGAAGTAATCTGAAGAAAACATATCCTGAATTCATGTTCCATTCCAATGCATCCTATCTATTAAAAAGAATCAACCAAGAACATATGCATCAGTTGGATAGCATCATTTGCGGACTGCCCTTTTTTAATTTTTCCAGAGAAATGAGACAAAACATCCTGTCACAGATCCATACAGCTCTCCGACCTGGAGGCACCTTAGTGTTATACCAGTACTCACTTCATATGAAGAAACGATTAGCTGAGTTATTTGAGATGGAGAAAATTCAATTTGTGCCCTTCAGCTTCCCTCCTGTTTTTGTATATGTTTGTCGTAAAAGACAAGATGAAGGACAACGTGTAACGATCGACTTGAGGAAGACTTGATTTATCCTCTTTATATGTTTAATGTCCTGTCTTGTCCTGTGAGGATCTAATTATGCGAGTCATCATCTTACGCGGCAACAACCGCGGCATAAACGCGATAAATCGGTTACGAGCTCCAGGCATAATTAACGTTTTGCCACGTAAGAAGCCTTGATATCCTTCTTCCGCCACCTGTCCAGCTTCCATGATTGGGCCCTGCAACATCTTCGATACCCCCATACCCGACCGATCAACAAATCCGGTAGATGTCAGACCTGGACACAGTGCTGTCACCGTAACACCAGTACCGTTTACTTCATTCTCCAAAGCTTCAGTGAACGATAGCACATACGCTTTCGTCGCATAATATACCGACATCATCGGTCCAGGGAAAAAACCTACCAACGAAGCCACATTCATCACACCGCCGTGTCCACGTTGTATCATATCCGGCAAGAATAGCTTTGTCATGACGGTTAAAGCCTTGATATTCACGTCAATCATATTAACTTCTTGTTCCATATCCGTCTCCATAAATGTCCCGAACAAACCGAAGCCTGCATTATTGACAAGATAGTCAACAACAATGCCCTTTTCCTTCAACTCATGATAAATCTCCTGTGGTACCCCAGGTGCCGCTACATCTTTGGCAATAACCGTCGCCTGAATGCCATACTTTTTCTGATACTCCTGAGCTAGATCCTGTATTTTACCCTCGCTTCGTGCTACCAGCACAATATGATGTCCATCTTTGGCAAACCGATCAGCTAACTCTTTACCGATCCCACCCGATACCCCTGTGATTAGAACTGTCTTTCTCATATCGTGACCTGCCTCTCTTTTCTATAAAATATGTTTCATCTGGAACATAAATTAGAATGAACATTCTATAATAGTAAAAAAAATAGACTACCTTAGTATGAGATCCATGGATAGCATCGCTATACGAAGCAGTTTTTCCTTGGTCATCGAAGTCTTGGCCATCCCCCTTAACCCAATGCTTACGTTATGCAGATATTCCGCCAATACCTCGGCGTTGTACTCCGTTGTGAATTCACCTTCTTGCTGTCCCCACACCATAATGTCCTTGATTAGTTTCTCCGTATTTGCAAACATCTCCGTTGATCGGTGGTTCATGTCTTTATCACGTGCCGCCAATTCTACCGTCGAATTAACAATGAAGCAGCCTGATGCTGGAGATTCCTCTCCATGAATTAAAGAAAGAAATATAAACTGAAGTGCTTCCGTTGCCGTTTTAGAACGCTTTACGCCTGCTGCAAGAGCGGAGCTGATTTTGTGATCATACAGATCTACTGACTTTAGAAACAAGGTATGTTTGTCGCCAAATGTGTCATACAAGCTTTTACGATGAATTCCCATATGATTAACCAGATCCGTCATAGACGTCTTCTCGTAACCTTGTTCCCAAAAAAGTCTCATCGCTTTATCCAGTACAACAGACTCTTCGAACTCTTTGCTCCTCGCCATTGGTTTCCCTCCTGTTCAGAAAACGAACATTAAATAGCATGAGTATGATCTTAACGAGCCTTTAAAAGGTAACAATGACTTTGCCCTGGGAGTGACCCGTGGACACTTTGATCAATGCCTTTTCAATGTCATCAAACGTATACGTAGAATCGATCGAAGGTTTAATGTCTTCTTTTTCTATAAAAGCTGTAATCTCTTGCAATTGAACTCCACTGGAGTGCACGAATAAAAAACGATATACATTTTGATTCTTACGCGCTAAAGAATCCAGGCGTGCACCTACGAGACCAAACAATGCTCTTTTCCACAACGGGAATTGACTGTCCACTGCAAAGCGATAATTGGGTCCTGCCTTCAAAGAGACTAATTTCCCCTGTGGTTTCAAAATACTCAGTTCAGCTTTGATTTCGTCCGCACCCAAAGTGTCAATGACATAATCGATATCGGACAGAATGTCAGCATAACGCTCAGTCTTATAATCAATGAATTGATCTGCTCCAATGGATAAACTACGTGCTCTGCCCCGTTCACTGCCACTTGTAATCACCGTTAATCCCATAGACTTGGCAATCGGGATGGCCATTGCCCCGAATCCACCCGTTCCGCCTGGAATAAACAACTTTTTATTCGGTTCAGCTCGGAGTACATCATGCAATGCTTGATACGCGGTCAAGGCAGTAAGGGGTACCGCAGCAGCTTCGATAAAAGACAGATTTTCAGGCATCATGGATAAAGCATCCTCATGTACGGCCGCATATTCAGCAAAAGCACCAATTTTATTCAGTGGCAACCTGGTATAAACCGAGTCCCCCACTTTAAAATTCAAAACATCATCACCGACAGCTTCAATAACACCCGATAATTCATTCCCTAAAGTTAAAGGTAACGTATAGTCGGCAATCATCCGAACACTGCCATTCATATTCAAGATATCAAGTGGATTTACACCCGCTGCTTTTACTCTGACAAGAACCTCATGGCTCTGGATCTGAGGTGTCGCAATATCATTAATTTCCACCTGGATTTTTTTAGAGTATTTCTGTATTTGAGCTGCTCTCATCATTTATCCTCTTCCTTTGCTTATAGACTACATAAGTTGAACTAAAGATTATTTACACTGATACTACGATGACAGAACAACCTTCCAATCGCTGTTATCCCCAGATTTCTTTGATCCCCTTTCTAAAGGGAAATCCGGTGATAAAGGCGAGGTGTATGCTTCCGAAGTAGCTTTCTTTCAGAAAGCTTTTAGCTTCGCTTTTTCAGGTTCTTTCTGTCCTCTCCGTTAATGTGTAAATGATTAGTTCAACTTATGTAGTAACATGGCGCGCGGTATTCAGTTGTACGCCATGCTCCATGGTTTGTTCTAGTGTAGCCCCTCTTGCGACTTTAATTCTTCCAACGTAGGATAATCCGTGTAGCCCTTACTTCCCAATCCAAAGAATGTTGTCGGATCTGCTTCATTCAGTGGCTCACCTTGTTGAAGTCGTTCCACCAAATCTGGATTAGCTAAGGACCATACACCTACAGGTACCAGATCAGCGAGACCACGATCCAGATCTACACTAAGATCATCCAACGTTCTTCCAGCCCGATTGACCAACAGTGGATTTTGCCAGATCGAACGAATGTCTTGGAGCAGTTGTTCATCTCCAAGATGCATAACATGAAGGTAAGCCAAATCCAATTGAGCCAATTCTTCTACAAGATAGCGATAGAGTTCAGGGCCTTGTTCGCCATCTTGAATTCCACCCAGCGGTGTCCCTGGTGAGATACGGAAGCCAGTTCGTTCTGCGCCTATTTCCTCCACGATGGCTTTGGTTACTTCAATCGCAAAGCGAGCACGATTTTCAATTGACCCGCCATACTCATCTGTCCGTGTATTTGAATTTTCTCCCAAGAATTGATTGATCAAGTATCCGTTGGCCCCATGAATTTCAACGCCATCCGCCCCTGCTTCGATCGCTGCGGCAGCTGCTTTTCGGAAATCGGCGATGGTCGTTTGAATATCCTCCTGACTCAATTCCCGGGGAACGGGGATATCCTGCATCCCTGTAGCCGTAAACATTTCTACACCCGGTGCGATTGCTGATGGAGCAACCGATTGACGATGATGCGGGGTATTATCCGGATGTGACATGCGACCCGCATGCATTAATTGGATATATACATATCCGCCAGCTTCATGCACCGCATCCGTTACCTTTTTCCATCCTTCAATATGCTTATCGGTGTAGATGCCAGGTGACCACAAGTATCCCTGTCCATCATCGGAAGGTTGCGTTCCTTCCGTAATCAGAAGTCCCATCGTTGCACGCTGAGCATAATAAAGTGCCGCCAACTCTCCAGGTGTACCATCTTCTTGTGCTCGACTGCGTGTCATAGGTGCCATCGCTAGTCGATGAGGCAATTCCATGCTGCCAATCTTTGTTTTACTCCATATCTTTTCCAATTGAATGTACTCCTCTTCTTATTTGAGATTTTGTAAATGTATCCTCGGGATTCTGCTGTATTAATTCAATTCTGAAATCACCGGGTAGATTGCACCTGTCAGCTGAAAATCATAGTTCTGATCTACAATCCCTACGACCACTTCATTGTGATCATACAGATCGATCATGAAGCCTGCCATTTCTTTAGCTGTGTGATATTTGGGCATATTCGCTTTGTAATCAAATCCTTCAGCATCTATTGATTTTTGCACAAATTCTGTTTCCGTGATCGCTGGTGCCAGGATCTTCGCTTTTAGTTTTGCACCTTTCAGTTCCAGTTCTTTGGCAAGACCTTCTGTGAAGGCACTAACGTAGTATTTCGATGCAGAATAAGCAACACTGCCTACAGCAATGGCATATCCGAGTGCGGATGAGACGTTGATCAATTGAGTGCCTTCCACATTCGCATAATCTCGCACATACAGTGTAGATAGAATGGTCAAAGATTCGATGTTAACACGCAGCATCGTCTCCACTTTATCCAAATTCTGTTCAGCAATGAACGAGCCTTCTCCGAGCCCTGCATTATTGATCCAAGTCTCAATTTCATATTCCTTCAAATCGTTATATAGCGTGTACGCCTCTGCGCTAACAGACAGGTCGCTTGTATGAACGATAACATTTACTTTAGGGTCGATACCCTGAATAGTTGATTTAAGTTCTTCAAGCTTATCCAATCTTCTAGCTACCAAAATCAAGTTTTTGCCCCGTGCTGCAAATGCCAATGCTGTTTCATATCCAATTCCTGAACTTGCTCCTGTAATCACTGTGTATTTCATCATATTCTCTCCCTTATATTCTTTAGATTAGTGTACTTTTTTTCAAGAACGATCATTCTTTAATGTGTAAAAAAAACTAGTTAGATCTAACTTGCTGTTAGCATATCATTTCTAGAACGAGCAGTAAAGAATTATTTTATATGTAGAAAACATGTTTGGAACTTACTTAAATGAGAAGAGAAACGCTATATAAACCATTTTATATCATAAATTAAGAATTCCTATATCGTTTCACTCCTTCAATTTAAGCAGAACTAACTTTTCTTTCGTTGGTTAATCTAATGTCAGGCCAATGGCCACAAGTATAACCATCAACCTTTCCTAGCTATGCTAATCTGAATTCGACATCATCCATGCCAGAAATTCTCCAAACGAATCGGATACCTTTTCAACCTCTTCAAATTCAGGCTCACATCCACGGACAATAGCTCCACTGTCGGTTGTTAAGTCAATGGCATAGAAGGAATATCCATCTTCCACAGACATTACGATCGGCAAGTGATGATCCCACCAGGCCGTTATCTCTGACTGCCAAATAGAATCACCCTCTGCTGCCTCCAAACTAAGCATTTCAAATTCATTCCATTGGAATGCGGTCTCCGTGCTATTGTTGAACTCAGCCTCACAAATAAACCAGGTTTGCTCATCCGGTGCAACGCATTTTTCAACTACATTTAGAAATTCTAAATATTCATCTGGAAGTCCTTTATATCTTGAAGTAATGCCGCTGTTTAAATGTAGCTGCGAACCGGATTTACTCATTATGTCCCAGCCCTTTTCCCCAGCCCAAGTCATAAATTCCCTAAAGTGAGTTTTTCCTTTTCCATTATTCATTTCCAATTTTTACACCTGCCCATTAGCTTAAGAAATAGAAACTATATCACCTATTCGGGATTTGAATGGAAAATCCCTGCTGTGGTGCTTCAAAGAGAAAGACAAAAAGACTGGACAAATGGTTGGGAAAAGCGGCAACCATGTTCCAGCCTTTGGTGGTTAGGGGGAAGTTAATTTTAGTTAGGGACAGTTATTTGGGAATGGGACAGGAATAATTATTTAATGTTTACCCCATCCGCTGTCTCATCGCCTCAAACAACAAAATCGTTGCCGCCATTGCCGCGTTGAGCGACTCTGCCTGTCCCTGCATCGGGATCGTAATCGCATCATCCACCAAACGTGCCGTAGCATCCGAGATACCTTTGCCTTCGTTACCAATCACAAGCCATACCGACTGCGTAAAATCATAGCTATAACATGAATGCTCTGCCTGCAAAGAAGTACTTACCAGCTTCACGCCCGCAGCCTTCGCTTCGGGAAGCAAAGATTCCAACTGGCCCTCCACAATGGGCAAATGAAACAATGACCCCATCGTCGAACGAATCGTCTTTGGGTTATACACATCAGCACAGCCCGCGCCAAGTACGACCCCAGCGGCTCCAGCTGCGTCCGCACTACGGATGATCGTCCCCACATTACCCGGGTCTTGAACTCCGTCCAGCACAACGACAAGCCCACGTGCTCCTGCGATCAGGCTTTCCAGTGGCTCACTGCCTTTACGCACAATCGCGAATACAGGCTGTGGCGTCATCGTATCCGTACATTTGGCGATAACCGCTGGAGATACACTAACCCACTCCACACGCTGTAGCGGATTCTCAAGCCCGGCGAGTTCGCTAGGTACGCCTTGCTCTCCGTCGTACACAATACACTCCAGATCTGCTCCGGCGCGCAATGCTTCCTGTACCAGATGAATGCCCTCAATGATATATTTATGTTGACGGGTACGATGCTTTTTCTCCAGCAACTGCGCCCATTCTTTTACACGTGTATTTTGCGGTGATACAATATCCATCTTTCCATCCTTCCCATCTGCATCCATCACTTCGGATACGCAAGCTCCATTTTCGTCAAATGATCCTTGTGACCCACAATGATCAGCACATCTCCAGCTTCGATCCGATCCTCAGCGTACGGCGAGATGTTCATCGAGTTCCCACTGCGGATCGCCATCACGTTACAACCAAAACGTGCACGGATGTTTAATTCCATCAAGTTTTTACCGATCATTTGCTCGGAGGCTCTCATCTCCAAAATGCTGTAATCCTCAGATAACTCGATGTAATCCAGTATATTAGGCGAGGTCAGATGATGGGCTACGCGTAGTCCCATATCCCGCTCAGGATAGATGACTTTATCCGCCCCAATCTTCTGCAATACCTTACCATGAAGCTCATTTTGAGCTTTTACGATCAGCACCGGTACGCCCATATCTTTCAATATCAGGGTTGTCAGAATACTCGCCTGAATATCTTCACCAATCGCCACAACGACAACGTCGAAATTCCGTATGCCCAGCGCACGCAGCGCTTCTTCATCTGTTGAATCTGCCGATACCGCATGGGTCACCACATTGGACATTTCCTGAGTCCGCTGCTCGTCCGCATCAATTGCCAGCACGTCGAATCCCATGCCACTCAGTGCATTGGCAACACTTGATCCGAATCGTCCCATACCAATTACGGCATACTGTTTCTTGGCCATTAGGGTCTTAACCTCCCGCTGCTCTTCAGCATGACGCATCATTACGGATACCCATGCTAACGTAAATAATCCTTCGTAGTATACCACAAAGCCCGATAAACTTGAATGCGCTCGCGCTTCCCAGGGAACAGTATTAGAGCAGCCGAATATACGAGGAGGGAATTGCGATGCCCATTACATTAAGCCTGCGTGAAGCGATTGTTCATAAAGTTCATGACAAGAGTGATGATCAGCTCCGGGAGATGATTGAAGGTTCAGTAGATGGACCGGAAGCTGCATTACCTGGACTTGGCGCCATTTTCGAGATGATCTGGAAGAACACAGAACCTGCCAAGCAGGAAGAACTCATTCAAATCGCGCAGGAGCATCTGCACACCATTCCCGTTCAACCGCTTCGCTAAGTGAAGCATTGGAGGGTAAGGTAACCATCATTACGTTTGTTCTGTCTGCAAAAGAAAGCTTTCCCTTATTCGGCTGGATCATACCCGCCTCCAGGTAAGGTGTATAGCAATAGATCCCTCCGCCAATTGGCGGAGGGATCTTATTTTTAACAAGCTATCTCATCACATGAGCTTGTCACGTTTAACTAATTTTTTAACAATTCCCACGAAATACTTTTGTCTTCACTTAAGGCGCAGTCTCCAGGAATTGAGCTGTAGGATTTTTATCCATAGCCGTTCTCATTGCGTACTCATTTTCGAAGAGCACTACATAATTTCCTTTTTTATCTTTTACAAGCGCAGAGTTAATCCGGAATTTGCTTGGGTCCAGATTCTCGTCCACGATCCAGCGAGCGAACTGATAAGGCATGCGTTGTAATAGTACGTCTACCCCATACTCGCCTTTCATCCGGTATTCAAATACCTCGAACTGAAGTTGACCAATTACGCCGAGGATAGTCTCGTCGAAACTTGCCGTCTGGAACACCTGAATGGTTCCTTCCTCCGTCAACTGATCAATTCCCTTTTGGTACTGTTTATGTTTCAATGCATTTTTCACAGTAACTTTGGCGAAAATCTCTGGGGAGAACGTTGGCAATTCCTCAAAAATAACTTCGCTGCCTTGGCTCAGTGAATCGCCAATCCGGAAAATACCCGGATCGAACAAACCGATAATATCGCCAGCATATGCCTCTTCGACAATATCCCGGTCTTGTGCCAGGAATTGCTGTGGCTGTGACAGCTTGATTTCTTTGCCCACACGAGTATGCTTCACACTCATTCCACGTTGGAACTTGCCTGACACAATACGAAGGAACGCAATACGATCCCGGTGTGCCGGGTTCATGTTTGCCTGAATCTTGAACACATAACCGCTGAATTTTTCATTCGTTGGCTGAATCTCTCCTGCCGTACTGCGACGTGGTTCAGGCTTCGGTGCCAGTTCCAGGAAGTTCTCCAGGAAAGTCTGTACGCCGAAATTGTTAATCGCACTACCGAAGAAAATAGGTGTCAATTCGCCGCGTTGAACTTTCTCCATGTCGAATTGGTCGCCCGCGATATCCAGCAACTCCAGATCCTGACACAATTGATCATGCAGGTATTCTCCTGCCATCTCACGGATAATCGGATCTTTGTAGCCATCTACCTTTTGTACTTTGATCGTTGAGTGATCGTCCCCTTGGAACAACTCCACCTGATTTTTCATCCGGTCATAGACACCACACAGCTCGCGACCTGTACCAATAGGCCAGTTCATCGGAACCGAACGAATACCCAGTACATTTTCAAGTTCTTCCATCAGGTCAAATGGGCTTTTACCCTCACGGTCGAGTTTGTTGATGAAAGTAAAGATTGGAATGCCGCGCTTCGCACATACCTGGAACAACTTGATCGTTTGTGCCTCGACACCTTTTGCCACGTCAATCAACATCACCGCGCTATCGGCAGCCGTCAGTGTACGATACGTATCTTCACTGAAATCCTGGTGACCCGGTGTATCCAAAATGTTGACGCGATGATCCAGATAATCAAATTGCATTACGGAAGAGGTAACCGAGATCCCCCGTTGTTTCTCAATTTCCATCCAGTCACTTGTTGCGTGTTTGCTGGCTTTCCGAGCTTTTACCGTTCCCGCAAGGCGAATCGCGCCCCCGAACAGCAACAGTTTCTCGGTTAATGTAGTTTTACCCGCATCCGGGTGAGAGATAATGGCAAACGTCCGGCGTTTGTCCACTTCCTGTTGAAGAATATCATTTGCAGCTTTGCTCATAGGTTTAATCCCTTTCGTCCGTTCATTCACGTTAATCCGGCATGGCCGGTCCATCATTCAATCTTTATGCAATCCGGCGAGGCCGGTTGATTGTACACGAGTTTTTACGTACTAGGTTTTTACACACTAGATTAATTTTACACATTTACAATGGAGTTCATCCTCCTCAAATCTGTGCTTTCATGTATACCTTGAACTGCTTCTTAACCCAACTCTCCTATTGTACCATAATCTTTACCGAAAATAACCGATTACTACCGCAGATTCTTCTCTTTTCCCTTGCAAAAAAAAAGCACCCTTCAGCCATTTCCATGGCATCCAGGCACTCCTCATTCATTTTTATTTATCGGTTTTAGAAAATCAATGCATCCAGCGCGTATTGTCCGCCACCTGTCAGGGCCAGCGCTACACCAATCACCAGAATCGCGAGATTATATTCGAATCCGTTCTGTGTAGACCAGTATCCGTTCGCTCCATGGACTTTCACAATTGCAATAACCATCGTCAATGCAATCAGAATGCCACCTACTGGTGTAAGCAGACCCAGAGCCAACAGCAATCCGCCACCGAATTCCGCGAGTCCAGCCAGCAACGCCACCAATGCACCGGGCTTCATGCCCATCGACTCAAACCAGCCACCTGTACCCTTGATCCCGTAACCTCCGAACCAACCAAACAGCTTCTGAGCCCCGTGCGCCATGAACGACAATCCAATCACCAAACGAATCAACAACAACCCTACATCCAACATCATTTTCTTTTTCCTCCATTCGATATATACAAAATAGTATTCTTAGATTAAAGATATTATGCACATTTTTTCTTCATGATTCTCTGTGACGCAAACCCCTTCAACTGGTTTACATTTTATCTCATGAATGATAACTTATCCGAAACGTTTGCCCGAATGAAGTTTGTCATTTGCGTAACTCTTTAACTCATGTGTTGAGTATAAGTTACATACTTACTTTTTGTCAATAACTTAATTTAAATTACTTATTTCTTAAGATGGATACCTACCTTTTCACCGCTAAAAAGCCTGGGTACACCGCAAAATTTGCGATTTCCCCAGGCTCAGTCATGTTGTGTATGTTGTTAATACTGTTGTTAATGCCCTTACCCTACCCTAACCATTCACTTGCCAGATCACGCTGTCCTCGTCCTGACCATTCACCGGCCACCAGTGGAATCCATCCTGCTCCAGTAGCTTATCTGTCGCTTCTGGTCCCCAAGTTCCAGCAGGGTACGTATGAAGCTCTCCTTGATTCTGCCCCCAGGCTGCTGCGATCCGATCCACAAAAGACCAGGCTGTTGCCACTTCATCCCAACGGGTGAAGTACGTAGAATCCCCTTCTGCTGCATCATGCAGCAGACGTTCATACGCTTCAGGCGAGTTAATTCCAATCATGCAGCTCTGACAGAAATCCATTGCGAGTGGCTGAATCTCGGAATCCGAGCCTGGTTTCTTGGCATTGATTTTGATATATATGCCTTCCATCGGATTCACCCGAATGACCAGCAGATTCGGTTCCAATTTATACTTTTTCCCAAGGTACACGTTGTTTGGCATCGACTTGAACTCAACCACGATCTCGGTCGTTTTCACCGGAAGTCGCTTGCCTGTCCGAATATAGAATGGCACACCCGCCCAGCGGAAATTATCCACGAATACACGTGCTGCAAAATAAGTTTCCGTATTCGACTGCGGATCAACCTTGTCTTCCTGGCGATACCCCGGAAGCTGCTTGCCACGGTACTCCCCTTCGGCATACTGCCCCCGCACAACGTTGTTGCTCACTTCCTCATCCGAAGTAAAGGCCCGCAATGAACGCAATACCTTCACCTTCTCATCCCGAATGTCTTCCGGGAATAGGCGACTTGGCGGTTCCATCGCAATCATTGTCAGCATCTGAAGCATATGGTTTTGCCCCATATCACGGAGTGCTCCGGAGTGATCATAATAACCGCCACGTTCTTCCACGCCTACCGTCTCACCAAGCGTAATCTGAACGTTGGCAATATGTTTGTTGTTCCAGAGCGGTTCAAAAAAAGCATTTCCGAAGCGGATCACTTCGATATTTTGCACCATTTCCTTGCCCAGATAATGATCAATCCGATAGATTTCCTCTTCACGGAATACCTCACGAATCTGCTCATTCAGATGTTCGGCCGATTGCAGATCATAACCAAATGGTTTTTCGATCACCAAACGGTTCCATCCCTGACTTTCCAACATACCACCGTCCCGCAAACTGTACGAGACACTGCCAAACAGCTCAGGTGCCAGTGCCAGATAGAACAGTCGATTCCCCGGCGTGTTAAACTTTGATTCCAGATGCTCCGTCTGCGCACGCAGCTCTTTGAATCCTTCCACATTATTGATATCCAGTGCTTTGTATTCAAAATGATCGACAAAAGCGTTCCACTCATCAGGTTCCCCCGCTGGATAACGGCAGAACTCTTTAATGGATTCATAGATGTCTTCCCGGAATTCTTCTGGGGACCTCGGACGACGTGCTACGCCAATAACCGCAAAGTCTTCGGCAAGCTTGCCTTCACGGTAAAGACTGTAGATAGCCGGAAACAGCTTCCGGCGGGCCAAATCACCCGTTGCTCCAAAAATGAAAAATACTGCGCCTGGTGTCTGTACTTCATCTTGCAATTGTTTTTCAACCATGGGCTCCTCTTTCTTCCGGGAAGATAACCTTCATGCTCTCCCCGAGCTATGTAATGGTGTTATATATGCACGACATACAACTGTCAATTACCAGCAAGTTCCTTCTTGGATGTGATGCCATTTTAGCATATCAACTGAATGGATGCACTATTTCAAACTCATTTTTCTGATAAAGATTCTCAATATTGGGTCCCAATTCATGAAAAATCCATCCCTTAGTATTCAATCGTAATCACCGGAAACCCCACTGTAATTCGATTATCGACCTCGTCCCCAACCTGGTGAACTGCGAGTTGCATATTCAACATGTGCGAGCCACTCTTGATCGATAGGGGCAGCTCAGCCGCCTTATAAGAGACGCTTGCAGTGCCTGCATCTGTATATCGTTCAACGGAGGCGATATCCACCTTTGTGGACAGCTGTTCTTCGATCAGTTCCAGTTGCTGACTCGCATCATGTTCCGTGGCAGTAACTGCTGTACCTTGCACAGACATATTCCAGGTTGCCTTCATCCCTGAGTCTACAAGCAGTTGATCGACCTCTTCATGTAATGTCATTAATGCCTTCCGATCCGTGTGTGCATCCCCTGAGAGTTGTACGATGGCGTAGTATCCGTTGTCTCCTGTATCGACGACATTGACCAACATGCCTGCACCTCCAGTAGCCGTATCGACAATCTCTTCACTGCGGTAAACATCATGACCCGTCTGGCGTACCCGCACAGGTGGTTCAAGTCCCAAGTGACTTGCCAGTAACACGGCCTGCGCTTGTGCATCTCCCTTGCCTTCTCCTTGCCATTTAATAATTAGATGATCCACATTATCAATCACACTGTCAGCAGTATAGATTAACTGTTCCAGTTGGGCAGCTTTGGATTCGTTCTTCTCTGCGTATACCTGTGTCACACCAATAAGAATTATGATAGCTATTGCCAAGATACCTGCTGTCATCCAACGATTTAACATTCGAATCCCCCGCTTCTTTCTTGCATTCTATGAATCTATCAACAGCATGCCCCTTTCGCATATTTGCTATACTTCTTCTGCACACAACAAAAAAGCCCCACCCGCCACTTGCATGGCAGATCAGAGCTTTCCATTCATCTTTTCTATATAAATTGAACTACACAATATTTACACTCGCCACTCCGATGACAGAACAACCTTCTGATCGCTGTTATCCCCAGATTTTTTGATTCCCTTTTTCAAGGTAAAAATCCGGTGATAAAGGCGAAGTTTATGCTTCCGAAGTAGCTTTCTTTCAGAAAGCTTTTAGCTTCGCTTCTTCAGGTTCCTTCTGTCCTCTCCGTTTTGTGTAAATCTTTAGTTCAATTTATATAAATCATCTCTTATCTATACTTCCGCACATTAATGCACGGTTCTTTGGCTTAATTATGTTATTGCATTTAGTTCTTGTTTTTACTCTGCAAGTCCGTTTTTATAAGCATAGATCGCAGCCTGTGTACGGTCGTCTACGCCTAATTTTGCCAGTAAATTCGTGACATGGAATTTAACTGTCTTGATTCCGATGATCAGATCATCAGCGATGTCCTGATTCGATTTGCCTTTAGCCAGCAATCGGAGCACATCCATTTCCCGGTCCGTCAATTCATCATGCAAAGGAGCTGCTGCCTGTGGCTGCCGGAATCGATTCATCATTTTCGAAGCCACCTGTGACTCCAGAACGGATTGCCCGCGAGCTGCTGCGCGAATCGCATCTGCCACTTCATTGGCTCTTGATGTTTTCAACAGATAACTGAATGCACCTGCTTCAATGACAGGATACATTTTTTCATCATCCAGGTAACTGGTCAATACAATGACTTTGCACTCAGGATACATTTTAAGTACCTGACGAGTAGCCTCAATGCCATCCATTCCTTCCATAACCAGGTCCATCAGAACAACATCAGGCTTATATTCCTGTGCAAGCCGAATGCCTTCCTCTCCACTACCTGCTTCACCAACAACTTCAATTCCATCTTCGGTATCCAGTACCGCTGCAAGACCAATACGTACCATCTCATGATCATCCACGAGCAATACTTTGATCGACGTTTCCGTCTCCGTTTCGACTTCCGGTTCCATTGACATGTTCTTCCTCGCTTTCATCGTTCATCAAAGGTATCGTAATCTCAATCCGCGTTCCCTTACCAGGCGCTGTTACAAAATGTATGGCCCCGCCAATCTCCGTAACACGTTCACGCATGTTAGCCAGACCGTAAGAAGCTTGTTTATTCTCATCCAGATCAAAGCCTTGCCCATCATCACGAATCAATACCCGGATCGCATCAGTACGGCGCTGGATCCGTATCTCCATTTTTTCCGCTTTTGCATGCCGTAACGTATTGGACATAGCCTCCTGAACGATCCGGAACAGATGATTCTCGATGCCTTTGATCAGATCAATGTCTTCGTCCATTTCGAGCACAATGTCCATGGGTACTTTTGTTTTCAGTTCCATCACCAGATCACGCAGACCTTGTTCGAGATGTTTACCCTCCAGATAGACTGGACGCAGATGTAACAGTAACGCACGCATCTCGGACTGGGCTACCGAAGCCATCTCCTCAATCAAAGCCACCTGCCGCTGAGCACGTTCAAAATCCTTCTCCATCTTCCGTCCAACGGCCGTTGCTGTCATGGATATCGCAAACAATTGCTGTGATACCGCATCATGCAGTTCCCGTGCCAAACGTTGCCGCTCTTCCACAATAGCCGTAATTCTGGCTTGTTCAGCAAGCTGTGCATTATGAGTAGACAATCGCTGGAGCGTAGATATCTGATCTTCCCACTTTTTGCCGATTCGTCCGAGTTGCTCACTTAAACGGCCCACATCATCATCGCCCAGATCAGGTACAGTGCGTGATAGAGAGCCCTTCTCCCACAGTAGAAGTGTTTCCCGCAGCAGTTCAAGCCGGCGTTTAACCCGGTAACTCTGATAGAACCCAAAGACCGCACCGATTCCAATCAGAAGCAGCAATAAGGCCAGACCCGATTGAATCAGATGACGCCAACCTGTAAACGGAGCAAGATAACCATATGTATACAATACATACAAAATAACAGCGAGCACAATGAAAACCAGGAGGATCCCTTCACCCATACTTCGGGTTACCATGTCGGTATGTCGTTTTGTCTTCATCGGGGTCTCCTCCTTCTCTTCATCTATTTTACTACGGATTACTGATGTTTAGGTCGCCAACAATATAAGAAATGACAAATTTTGCTTTATGTTCACTGGATTCATATCCAGGCGTTCTCCATACTAATTTGTTCATCATGCCGCTATCTTGTTCTCCAAGAAGATTAATTCGGCCGAAAAGAACCGATGCTTCAATCTCCACACCATAATCTTCTGGTAGTGTAAGGCGAACATTACCCATAACTCCTTGCAGCAGCACAATTGTTTGTTTCTCCTCCGGAATCGAAAGAGATAGATCGGCGTTAACCTCACCTATGGCATGCCACAGACTCATACTACGTAACGTCCAGGATGATTGATCCCAGTAGTACCGAGCCATGAAATTCTGTTTCTTCATAACGCCTTCGTCCAGATGAATCTTTTTGTTTTTTGAATAAAAGTAAGCTAAAGAAGCCAGTACAATCAAAAATACAATCATTAAATTATCCAGCAATAACAGTGCCGCACCAATGCCAAGATACCGATGACCTTTGCGGGTATCCCCATTGCGGACTTGAAGCATTCCAACCGTTAACAGAATCAGTGCGGCAGCGGTCAGGAAGTTAATATTGTCATTCAATAACATCATTGTGCCAATAATCATAATGACAACTGCAAGCCATTTACTCTTTTGATTCATCCCGCCGCACCTCCTCTGTAAGTTAATCTCTCTTTATTCAACGGAAAAGCCATATCAGGCAATGAAGTCCTGTATGGCTTAACTTTTGTTCTACCAACCGTACATTATACACGATTTATAGAATATCATATTGTCCACTAAGCGAACAGTTATTCTTTTGAAGTTCCGTTCGCTTCATTCTTGGAACCATTGCCCATTTTATTTTTGAGGGCTTGTAATTGCTGATCCACTTTGAATTGTTTTTCCACATCTACAGGATTCGTATACGTGGATGATGTGTTGCGATAAGGTGCACGAGCTACGTCAGCCTCAGCTTCCAGTTGCATGATTTTCTCTTCCATGCGGTGGAATCCAAGTGATGCGCCGCCACTTTCGATCGAATGCAAGCTGTTGATGGAAGACATTTGTTTTTTAGCTTTTGCCATTTGTGCACGGGATACAAGTTCATTACGTTTGTTACGCATTTTGTAGAACTCATCTTTCATATCATGCAACTGTTGCAACAGATCTTTTGCTTGTGCTTCGGACTGTGCATGCAGTTCGCTGTACTCCGTAATTTTTTGATCAAAGTAGATTTTCTCTTCCAACAATTTGCGTGCCACTTCTTCCTGACCGTTAGACAGAGCAGCTTCTGCTTGGGACTCACGTTGTACCGAAGTACGCTCCGCTTCATCCAAACGTTGTTTCATGCGGCGCTCATTTGCCATTTGTTTAGCAACAGTTACCTCTGCCTCATGAATCTCAGCCTCCATATCACGCAAGTACTGGTTCAACATTACAATCGGGTCCTCTACTTTATCCAACATATCATTTACCGATGCTTTCGTCATATCCTTAATCCGTTTAAATACTCCCATTTTACTTTTCTCCCTTCTCGTAACGAGATAATTTTTGGCGAAGCTCTTCAACTTCTTTTTTCAGTGCTTTTTTCTCGATATCTTTCATCATGGAATCAAGTTCACTTTCTTGCGGTGCTCCTGCTCCGTAGGCGTTGTTGTCATAAGAACGGGGACCAGATTGAGGTCTGCCGTTGAATCCAGGGCCGGGACCGAAGTTACCAGGACCTTGCTGGTTGTGATTATTTTGAAAAGGACCTCTTGGTGGCTGATGATCATAGTTGTCGTATCCTCTGCCAGGACCAGGGCCTTGGCCCGGACCGTAGCCATATGGATCATAAGGCGGATACGGTTCTTTTGGTACCACCAGTGCTGCAATAAAGTATATTAACAACGACGTGCCGCCAGTTACGAAGATACTGATAACAAAGATGATACGCAGCAGGGTGGAATCCATTCCGATGGTTTCGGAAATTCCGCCGCACAAGCCGGTTAACATCCGGTCACGCGTTGAGCGGTATAATTTGCTCATGTGCTTGCTCCTTTCGTTTACTTGTATCCTCTTACGTTGGAATCATAAGCATATGGATCAACGTGATTGGATTCCTTTGGTACCACCAACGCAGCGATGAAGTAGATCAACAATGATGTACCTCCCGTAGCGAAAATACTGATGAAGAAAATGATACGTAGCAGCGTAGTACTCAATCCGAGATTTTCAGAAATGCCGCCGATCAAACCTGTTAGCCTTCGATTACGCGCCGAGCGGTATAATTTATTCATTGTGACTACTCCTTTCTGTCATTGTTCAATTTCTGTCTTAAGCGTTCCAGTTCCTTATCCAGCGTAGAGGATGACATGCTGCCAGTCACTCCTGAACCATCTTGATTCATCCGCCGGATATCGCGGAGACTTTGTGCTTCATATTCGAGATCAGAGACTTGATCATCCAGTCGGTTAAACATACGGGGTACATTCTGACCGTTGTGATTGCCTCTCTGGTTCATACGTTGCTGTAACTGAATCGTCTGCATACGAGCGTAGTAATATTGGCGTTTGCTGTATACATTCTGATATTCAACCTTCAGCTGGTCGATCTGTTCATCCAACTCCTGTAATGCCGCATAACTTTGTGCATACAATTCATTGTACTGTTCCATTTTTTCCTCGTGGAGGATTTTCTCCTGCAAGGCCAGCTTAGCGAGATGTTCTTCCCCTGCTTTCAGAGCCATGGAAGCCTGTTCTTCCCGTTTGTTCACCATACCTGCTGCCTGATCGGCTTGTTGTTTCATTTGTCTGGTATGGCTTGCATATTGATGACGAAGTTTCTCGGCTTCACCGATGTCTTGGCGGGTCGAGACCAGGAACTGATCAATCAGTTTGACTGGGTCCTGACTTTGCTCCAAATGTTCGTTCAGATTAGCTACGGTAATATCCCGCATTCGACGAAATACACTCATTATGTTCTGTCCCTCCTTTTCATAATCGTGAAAGCTTAGTACCGACCACGACGACTGCGGTTATTGCTTAGCATTGAGATACCAAAGATGATTAACCCGATCGCGATGATCGGTCCGATCAACCATGCCAGTTTACCCATCAGTGAGATGATACCGATGATGAGAACAATCCAGCCAAGCATCACATTCCCTCGTTTAACTCCGTAGTATCCCAGTGCAATCATCAGGACCGGAATCAGATAACCCATTAAGTGTCCAAGAAGTGGAGTTAACTTTCCGAAGAGGAGTAGTGCACCCAGCGCAATCAATACAATCGCCCAGCCATTTCCCTTATTCAATCTCATAATTGTTGTTCACCGCCCTTTCCATTCGTTCCTTTTAATGTGTTGAGTCATTTGTTCGTTTGTTTCTTGTTTTTTGTTTCCGTGTTTCTTGTTTAACCTTATGTCCTTATTCTAGGGGATTCCGCGACTTTTCAAAACAGACCGTGGACGGTTTTTCATCCTAGACTCAGGTCGGGGATCTAGTTGGACCTTTGTCTGTCCCTATATAAGACCAACGTTCCACCTAAGCTGAATAGCACTCCAGATACCTTCTATTACCCGTATTCAGGCTACCCTTTAGCAGATATCGACCTGTAGAGAGAATGTTGTCCATGTCTCTATTTACGTTCACACTGCAATTTCGTTTCTCATGATTCCGTATTGGATAGTCAGTCCAAGCCATTTCTCTAGCCTTTTCTGCAAAATCATCTATCAGCAATCCCTTATCTCTACTTCTATACACTTTTGTGAAATTACTTATTTATCCAAATAAACAAAATTTAGATTGTTCTATATGTAAGCGTTTACTAAAATAGAAAGTGTTACTATTTCTAATGTCAGGGGTGGAACTGAAACTGTGCGACCAATCAGCTATCTCCATAAAATGATCATCTTCGGAATCCTGTTAAGCACCCTGCCCATTTTATTAACGGGAATTGCCGCATTTATCTATTCATCAAACCAAACTGAGCTGCATCGTACGCAGGCCAACAGACAGTTGCTGGAACAAATGCAATCCAACGTAGAGCACAAACTTGCTACAGTCAGTTATATGCTTGATCAGGCCGTTCGCTCTCCAGTAACCCTCCGTTCCCTGTCTGCTTCTTCTTCAATAGAAGGGAAAGGACCTTTACTTGCCGACAAGCTGCAGAACGAATTTCAGAATATGAGGTCATGGGAACCTTTGTTAGATATTACCCTGGTGAATCAATCTCAGAATTGGCTTATTGATCATGCCGGATTATATCGTAATACGGATTTTCCACTGGCTCTTCCCATGAAGGAATTGATATCGGATACGCTAACCTCTGGATGGCAACTCTCCCCTTCATCGGTGTTCAGTAATGATGAGCGTTCACCAGGTACAGGCTGTATCTATCATATTGCCCTTGCGAGATCTATTCCGAATCTGAATACATCTTCCGATGCTGCCCTGATTGCCGGAATCCCTGCATGCTCTTTGCAAAATACACTAGGAGAAGCCTCCTTAGGCAATGCTGCCTCAGGACTGATCATTTTGAATCGGGAACAACGTATCTTGGTGCATCCCGATCCCGTATATATTGGACAACCGTTGTCTGCCATTGGATTACAGGATCGGGATACAGAAGCCAACATAACCAAACTATCACCCATTACATTTTCAACAGGCTTTGAAAAACGGGAAGTCAAGATCGCCGATACACATTATTCTCTGACGTATAGCCCTTCTACCTTAAAAGGATGGACTTATGTTCTAATCTCACCTACCAATATTCTGACACAAGAATATATCGATATCGGATTGCACACCTTGTATATCAGTATCTTCTTACTTTTACTTTCATTATTACTCGCCTGGCTCGGCTCCAAGCGAATGCATGTCCCGATTCGTAAACTTTTAACCCAACTTGGTGACAACCACCTGTCCAAAGAAGGAAACACGGTAGCTCAGCAATCACCACCATTTTCTGATGAGTTCGAACAGATCAGAGCAGGGGTCTCACAATTAACTGCCTCTCGCTCCCAATTAGAGAACACACTTAATGTGCATCTATTGCAGATTCGCAATCATTTTATGATGAATCTGTTCCAGGGTAAGATCCCTGTTCATACTCTTCATGACGCCCTGAATGAATATGGCTACACGCATCAGGTTCGGGAATGGCAACAAATTGCTGTTATTACACTACAGGCCGATCTTGTTAATCATACAAAATATAGAGCTAGTGATCGTGACCTCTTATTATTCGCTATTCAAAACATATTGGAGGAAACCATTGTGCATAACCAACAATTGCTTCCCATTGTGCTGGAACATACAGTAGTCACGGTGATTGGCACCGTGGAACAGGATCAGTTTATTTTTTCACAGCAGCTATATGTATTAACAGACCAGTTACAACAACAGATGGATAAGATTCTGGCTCTTCAAGTCAGTATAGGATTCAGCCAGCCGCACAGCTCTCTATATCACATCTCTCAAGCTTACACAGAAGCCATGGAAGCACTGAGGCATCGGATGAAGCTGGGTACAGGCATTATTTTTCAATATGAGAACATAGATCATTACACTCTCACTTGGTCCATCATCTACCCGGAATCATTGGAATACTCATTGATCCAAGCTATTCAAAATGCGGACGAAGTTCAGGCCTCTGCTCTTCTGCAACAACTGCTAGAAGTGGTCTTTGGTATGGAGGTTACACCGGAGGAGTATGAGGTGGCTCTTACGAGGCTACTCACGCATATTTTGCAAATGACTCAGGAATCCGGCATACGACTTGGACAGATCTCCCAAGGTCGTGGCTCGATGTTTCATGAACTTCATGGTTTGCAGTACGCTGCTGAAGTTGAGGAGTGGTTTAACCATCAAGTCATCTTGCCCGTCATTCAGGTTTTTAAAGCGAGACAATATGCCCAGTATCAGCATATATCTGAGAAAATGATTGCCATGATTCATCAAGATTATGATAAGGATCTGACGCTTGAGGAATGTGCTGTTAAGCTTCACTACAATGCCAACTACTTAAGTAGTGTTTTCCGCAAAGAGACAGGCTATGCATTTAGTGAATTTCTGACCAAGTACCGATTTAATATCGCTAAAAAATGGCTGGACGAAAGTGATCTAACCGTTAAAGATATCGCAGCACGACTTCGGTACAACAATCCGCAAAACTTTATCCGATCATTCCGTAAATGGGAAGGAATCACCCCCGGCCAGTATCGGGAGCGTAAGCAGAAAGCAGAAGTGTCGAACAGAAATTAGAAAAGGAGAACGATTGTAAGTCATACTCATTCAGCCAGCTCAGATACCTATTCATATGGCTCCCCGAACAGGGATAGGACTCGGACCTGTGACAATTCGATTAACCGTCAAGGGGTCTACCAACTGAAATATCAGGGAATATGCTTCAGAGATCATTCTCCGAAAACTAGGTATGTGTTTTGTTTTTCGTTGTCTCCAATATCTTTAAATAAACGAGGGTCTGGTTCAAAGCGGTCGATGTATAAGTCGCTTCAAAAAAGAGGGAGCACATAACCTGCTCCCTTCACTTACAACTTTACTTCTACAATCTTAACTTCATATGTTTCAACCGTTCATCTTTTGGCACAGCGTTGTGATGCTTCCTAGTGTCATCTTAGACGTTAGACTACATTGTCTCCGTCTCAATTCCTGGTTATCAGTACACGTGCCAAGCTTATGCGATTTATCGCTTATCCTTAGTCCGAACTGTTTTCATATTTGGCTGTTCAAGTTGGATTAGAATTTTACCAAACCTTGCTCCCCGTGAGAAGGTCGCCGTACTACCTTTGTACGTATCCCTAATGTACTTCTCAGCCAGTCGGAGAGAATCTTCATCCGATGGTAACTCATACGTATTAAGCCATTCTGGCAGCTGCTCGATAATCTCTTCCACCGGTACTTCAAATGAGTTAACTTCTCTCGTAATGATCATCGTATAAGAATAGCCCTTCAAATACAGCAACTGTTGGATATACCCCATATCATCGACCTTGTGTGAAGAAGTTACACCCAGTACATCCTTAAGTTCATTCATTAGTGTGTGTTCCTTCTGTCCCGCCATAGTACTTATATACACATACTTCCGGGCACAATTGATCGCCTGCTCAATCGTTTCCCAATCCGACATCGCTGGACACATGGATGCAAATGCAAAGTCATATTTCTTCTCCCAGCCTTTATCCTGAATGGAGATTTCTTGATATCGTTCTTTTACGATTTCAATTTTGGATTCCAGAGCTGAAGGTATCGTCTCTTTCATAAGGGAGACAAGCAATTCAGAAGGCTCAACTGCGGTCACACTTGCCCCCTTTTCTGCAAAAGGAATGGTAAATATGCCAGAAGCGGCTCCAATATCCAAAATGGATAACCCTGCGAATTCCACACCCTGATTTTCAATCCAGCCCATAATGCGTTCAGAACGCTGCTCTCCTTCTTCGGTGAACGACTGTGCATGATAATCTCTGGCCCACCGCTCAAATACTTCTTCTGTATTAGAGGGGACGCTTTTCTTCATATATTTTGAACTTCTCGGACGATTCTTCCATGCCTCTTCCCATACAGAAAGATCAAATAACAGATCGGTATCCGATACATTTTTTCCATTAGTCACTCTACTTCACTCCTCCATATTAAAGACTTTACTTATCTACAATATACCGAATATAATCATACGTCAATCTTTATTAACGTCCATCTTATCTTACTCTAGATTTTCTTACTTCACATAAATCGTTTCATATAAGTTAAAAATAGCCCTACACATTGCATAAGCAACATGTAGGGCTATTCAATATACCGGCGAGAGGACTCGAACCTCCACGGTTTCCCACTCGATTTTGAGTCGAGCGCGTCTGCCATTCCGCCACGCCGGCATATGCTGGAGGCGCCACCCAGATTCGAACTGGGGATAAAGCTTTTGCAGAGCTGTGCCTTACCACTTGGCTATGGCGCCATATTTTGGAGCGGACGACGGGAATCGAACCCGCGACCCTCGCCTTGGCAAGGCGATGCTCTACCGCTGAGCCACGTCCGCATAATGGCTGGGGATATAGGATTTGAACCTATGCATGACGGAGTCAAAGTCCGTTGCCTTACCGCTTGGCTAATCCCCATTAAAAAATGAAAAAACAAAGGGGCGATCGAGGGGAATTGAACCCCCGAATGCCGGATCCACAAACCGGTGCGTTAACCACTTCGCCACGACCGCCATAAAAGGTTAATTTCTGAAAAAGTTAATTGGCAGGGGCAGCAGGAATTGAACCCACACCAACGGTTTTGGAGACCGTTGTTCTACCTTTAAACTATGCCCCTAAAAACTGGTGGAGGATGATGGATTCGAACCACCGAACCCGTACGGGAGCAGATTTACAGTCTGATGCGTTTGGCCACTTCGCTAATCCTCCAGGATTACATGGTGCCGGCGAGAGGACTTGAACCCCCAACCTACTGATTACAAGTCAGTTGCTCTACCAGTTGAGCTACACCGGCATATTAGATTGTTTTATAAATGGTGGCTCGGGACGGAATCGAACCGCCGACACGAGGATTTTCAGTCCTCTGCTCTACCGACTGAGCTACCGAGCCATAATAAAGTCTAATCTTAATTCCTTACACTTTATATAGGGCATCAGTGCCATACAGCAGATGTAGTGAACAGTTTGCCTCATGTAAAGATTAAATGGCGGAACCGACGGGATTCGAACCCGCGATCTCCTGCGTGACAGGCAGGCATGTTAGGCCAACTACACCACGGTTCCAGATCACTTTCTCAAAGGAAAGTATAATTGCGGGGGCAGGATTTGAACCTGCGGCCTTCGGGTTATGAGCCCGACGAGCTACCGGGCTGCTCCACCCCGCGTCGTTATAAAGTTTATATGGTGGAGGCTGAGGGGATCGAACCCCCGACCCTCTGCTTGTAAGGCAGATGCTCTCCCAGCTGAGCTAAGCCTCCGAACAACACATTTATGATCATACCATAATCTTGTTGTAAAAATCAACTTCTTTTTTTGAAGTTATTATGACCCGTAGGGGATTCGAACCCCTGTTACCTCCGTGAAAGGGAGGTGTCTTAACCCCTTGACCAACGGGCCTTAATATTATGGCGGAGAGAGAGGGATTCGAACCCTCGAGACGCTTGTGACGCCTACACGATTTCCAATCGTGCTCCTTCGGCCAGCTCGGACACCTCTCCATATGGCTCCCCGAACAGGGCTCGAACCTGTGACAACTCGATTAACAGTCGAGTGCTCTACCAACTGAGCTATCAGGGAATATGCTTCAGAGATCGTTCTCTGAAAACTAGATTCGAAACGAAACACGCGAATTACAACTTGCTAATTGGATAAGCCCTCGACCGATTAGTACTGGTCAGCTCCATGCATTACTGCACTTCCACCCCCAGCCTATCTACCTCGTCGTCTTCAAGGGGTCTTACATACTGGGAAATCTCATCTTGAGGGGGGCTTCACGCTTAGATGCTTTCAGCGTTTATCCCGTCCGTACATAGCTAC